>NZ_JAGXJJ010000001.1:0-540825 GCF_019091465.1 Microbacterium sp. GbtcB4 | reverse complement strand
CTCTGCCGAGCGTGACCGCCGCGCAAACGGCGGATGCCCCGTGGTCCCCCCACCGCGGGGCATCCGTGCGCCCGTTCGGCGAGGCGCAGCTTCGTCACGTCGTCCTCGATGGAAACGCCGACAGCAGCCGCTGCATCTGCCCTCCCGAGTGGTGCCGGAAGCCGTGAGTCCGGCTGTTCCTCGGAAAAACAGATCAGAGAATCATCAACGCCTACCCTGGTCGACAGTGCTCAGGACTCAACTTGGTCCGCTAGCCAGCCCGCCCACGAAGGACACCATGATGTCTCGACGCCTTTTGCGCCTATCGCCGGATTACGGAAACATCCTCCCCGTTTGGGAGGAGACACCAGGTTTCGAGGCAGGTGACCTCGATCCCGAAGATTCAGGGCTCTCGGACGGTCTCGTACAGGAGCTCCTCGCATGGAACAGCCGTTGGGAAGATTTTCTGTACTCGAGCATGCCCGAAGACGAGTTGGAGAAACAACGCGACGCGTGGGAGAGAGAAGGCCGCAGCCTCGCCAAACGCATCGAACTCGAACTCGGCCGCGAGATCGACGTACACGTCACCTATAAGCCTTGAGCTCGCGATACTGCTCACGGGCGCGCGGCGGGGGTCGGTCCGCCTGGCCGCGCAACCCTGGATGCCATCAATCGCAACGTCCAAGGCGATCTGTTGCTGCAAGTCAGAGCCGCCGGGGCACCAACCGGGACCCTACCGATACTCGGGATCGCCGCCTGGTGGTCGAGGACTGACTCAATGGACGATCCTCGCCCCCGCCGGTGCGCGGCAGCGTCCGCACGTGCGGTGCAGCCCTCGCTGCGCTTCCTCTGCCGAGCGTGACCGCCGCGCAAACGGCGGATGCCCCGTGGTCCCCCCACCGCGGGGCATCCGTGCGCCCGTTCTGCGGACGCACGGGACGCGATGCGGGGGCTTAGCCGAGCTCCTGGAGATCTGCCGTCATGTCGCCGCCTGCGTCTCCGGTGTTGACCGTGCCCTTCGGCTCGAAGAGGATCGCGTGCACCTCTTCCTCGGCTTTCGGGCAGTGCTCGACGCCCCGGGGCACCACGAACACGTCGTTCGGGTTCAGGATGACGTCGCGGTCGCGGAGCTGGATCGTCAGGCGTCCGCTCACCACGAAGAACAGCTCGTCGGTCTCGGGATGCGTGTGCCAGACGAACTCGCCCTGCAGCTTCACGACCTTGACGTCGTAGTCGTTGACGCTCGTCAGCCGGTGCGGCTGCCAATGCTCGTGGATGGTGGACAGGGCCTCGTGCACATTGCGAACGTCGTCCGTCATGGCCAGCAGCCTATCCTCCGCCCGGGGCGATCGATCCGTCGGCGTCGATGACGGCGGCACTGCCCGGGAAGTCCCGCCGCCCGCGCTCGTCCATCAGTGCGCCTGCGCGACCGGTCGGATCGGGCGCCGGGGCACCGACTTCTGCGTCAAGACGGACGGACCGGATCTGTCCGCCGAGGAAGGTGCCGTCCGCACCGAGACGGACCGACAGGTAGGCGCCGAAACGGGTCTCCTCCTCCGCCCCGAAGATGCCCCCTCCCGCGAAGTTGCCCAGGCTGTACGCGATGAGGCGGCCGCGGTAGAACTCCGCACCCCGGACGACGTGCGGGCCGTGCCCGACCACCAGATCGGCGCCGGCGTCGACGGCCGCGTGCGCGAACGCCTGCGGATCGCCCCGGTTCTCCCCGAAGCTGAGCTCGGTCCCCCCGGTGACCGCGTCGGCCTCCGGTCCCTCGGCGCCCATGTGCGCGTGGACGACGACGAGGTCGGCCTGTTCCGCCGCCGCACGCACGACCTGACCGACGTGACGGAGGTCGGTGACCCGGTTGAATCCCCCATACGGCGCGAAGCCGACCAGGGCCACGGTGGTCTCCCCCACCCTCGTCACGACGACCTCGTTCCGGTCCCCGACGGCGTCCATGCCCTCCGCGCGCAGAACGGCCCTCGTCTCGTCGACGCCCTCCCGGCCGAAGTCGTGACTGTGGTTGTTCGCCTGATTGAGCACGTCGAAGCCGCGCAGCGCCGTAGCGGCATCCGGCTCGCTGCGGAACGCGAGGCAGTGGTCGCTCCCGGCGCACTTGTCGACGCCGGTGTCCGCCGCGATCACCTGCTCCAGGTTGCCGGTGACGATGTCCTCGGTGAACCAGGGGCGCACCTCGTCGAAGGTCGATCGTCCGCGATCCGCCGGGATCCCGCGAGACGCGTCGTACAGCAGGATGTCGCCCACGGCGCCGATGCTGACCTCTCCCGCGAGGGTGCCGGCGCGGTCGGCGATCGCGGCGGGGCGGGCGGGGATCGCCGCCGCCGCGCTGACGGCGAGGCCGACCCCCACCAGGGTCAGCACCGCGACCGGTGTCCGCCAGGGGACTCTGCGAGGAGCACCGCCGGCCGCGGTCCGCCGACGAGGCAGATCCCACAGCCAGGTGAGTCCGTCGCGAGCGGTGAGGCGATCGAGGCCGATGCACGCGGCGACAAGACCCGCCGTGAGCACGACCGGGAGCAGGACAGCCGCGAGCAGCTGCACGGCCTGCCCCGCGTCGGACAGCACCCCCACGAGCGCGGCGTCGGCAAGGGCCAGCAGCGGCATGTGCAGGAGGTAGATGGGCAGTGTCCGGACGCCGAGCGCCTGCAGGCCCCGCCCCACCAGAGGGAGGCCCGCGAGGATCGGAGCGACCGCGATTCCCATCGCCACCCCGAGGACGGACACCGCCGGCCACACCCCCGGAACGGTCTCCGTGCCCGTCACGCGCATGACGGCGTAGGCGGCGAGATACCCGAGGGTCAGCGCCCCGGCGGGGGCCGGTCGTGGTTTCGCGGTGAAGCGACGGATGCGCGGCGCGAGGTACGCACCTCCGAGGAAGAAGAAGAGGTTGTAGAGGAGCGATCCGCGGTTGCTCACCACGTCGACCAGTCCGGCGGCCACCGCCACCGAGAGCATGCCGGAGCCCACCAACAGGACGCCGCGCGGCAGTCGGTGCAGGCCCTTCGCGACGACGAAGTACAGCGCGAGCGCGTAGAGGTACCAGGTGTTCGGCGGGCTGATCGTCACCCCCTCCACGAACGCGGAGACGCTCCGCGGCACGAACGTCGGGAAGTCCGGGAATGCCCGCATGGCGGCGGCGTGGATGAGGCTCCACAGCAGATACAGATACAGGAAGCGGACCACGCGGGGACGGAACACGGCCGCCCAGGGCCGGGCCAAGGCTGCCGAGGCGAAGTACCCCGACAGGAACAGGAACAGCGGCATGAGGAACGGCCAGATGAGGTCGCTCGCGAGGCCCCAGGCCCCGGGAAGGGGGATGCCGAGCCGCCAGTCGACCTGCAGGTAGGTCTTCAGCACGACGTGCCAGAACACCACGAGGACGATCAGCAGCCCCTTCGCGGCATCGCCCCAGGGCGCTCTGGATGTCGGGAAGGGGGGTGGTGTCGCCATGGAATCGAGCCAACAGCACTGCATGTTGCGTCGGCGTATGAGAAATGTCGCCTGATCCTCACCGCGTCCGGATGCACGAACGCCCCCTGTCCCGGAGGACAGGGGGCGTTCCGTTCGACAGGCGTGGCCCGTCGGGTGCCTTACTTCGCGGCGACGACCTGCAGCGTGATGACGGCAGTGACGTCCTCGTGCAGACGCACGGTCGCCTCGTGCTCACCGGTCGCCTTGATGGGCGAGGTGATGTGCACCTTGCGCTTGTCGATCGAGCCGAGGCCCGCAGCCGTGACGGCCTCTGCGACGTCGGCGGTCTTCACCGAGCCGAACAGACGGCCTTCCTTGCCGGCCTTCACCGCGAGACGCACCTTGGTGCCCTCGAGGGTGTTCTTCAGGGCCACAGCCTCGTCGCGGTCGTGGATCGCGCGTGCCTGACGCGCGGCCTGGATCGAAGCGACCTGCTTTTCGCCACCACGGGTCCACGCCGTAGCGAAGCCCTGGGGGATGAGGTAGTTGCGGGCGTACCCGTTCTTGACCTCGACCACGTCACCGGCGCTACCCAGCCCGGCGACCTCGTTCGTGAGAATCAGCTTTGCCATCTCAGTACCCCTTACCGGCCGGCGCCAGCGTAGGGCAGGAGCGCCATCTCGCGCGCGTTCTTGATCGCGGTGGCGATCAGACGCTGCTCCTGCACCGACACACCGGTGATGCGACGGGCGCGGATCTTGCCACGCTCCGAGACGAACTTGCGGAGGGTGGCGACATCCTTGTAATCGATGACGCCGACCCGGATGGACTTCGCGGGGGCGGCGTTCTTCGCGCCCTTCCGCGGCTTGCGGCGGTCGCCGCTCGACTTTCCAGCCATTGCTTTTCCTTAGTGATGAGCGGGGTGCGGCCCTTCGACAAGCTCAGGGACCCACCCGTGAAGAAGTGTTTTCAGAAGGGGGTGTCGTCGCCGAAGCTGCCCGGAGTGCTCCAGGCATCGGCGCTGGTCGACGAGCCGGGAGTGGACCACGGCTCCTCCGACACCTGCTGCTGCTGCGCGGGACGGGACTGTCCCCCGCCGCCACCGCCCGAGGCCGCACGGGTGACCTGCGCGGTCGCGTACCGGAGCGAGGGGCCGATCTCGTCGACCTCCAGCTCGATCGCGGTGCGCTGGTTGCCCTCGCGGTCCTGGTAGGAACGCTGGCGCAGACGACCCTGCGCGATCACGCGCATGCCCTTGGTGAGCGAGCCCGCCACGTGCTCGGCGAACTCACGCCACACCGAGGCGCGGAGGAACAGCGCTTCGCCGTCCTTCCACTCGTTCGCGGCACGGTCGAAGTTGCGAGGCGTCGATGCGATGGTGAAGTTCGCCACCGGCAGCCCGTTCTGCGTGTAGCGCAGCTCGGGGTCGGCGGTGAGGTTGCCCACCACGGTGATGACGGTTTCGCCGGCCATGAGACTTAGGCCTTCGCAGCCTTGGCGGCCTTGCGGGCAGCCTTCTCTTCGGAGCGCTTGGCCTCGGAAGCGATCATCGCCTGAGCCTCTTCGGCGCGGAGCACCTTGGTGCGCATGATCTGCTCGTTCAGCTTGAGCTGACGGTCGAGCTCCTGCGTGGCGGCGCTGGTCGCGGTGAAGTTGACGACGGCGTAGATGCCCTCGGTCTTCTTCTGGATCTCGTAGGCGAGACGGCGCTTGCCCCAGATGTCGACGTTCTCGATAGAGCCACCATCGTTGGTGATGACCTTCAGGAACTTGTCGAGCGTCGGGGCGACCTGGCGCTCGTCGATCTCGGGGGTCAGAATGACCATGAGTTCGTACTGGTGCGTCACTTACCCACCTCCTTCGGACTAGAACGGCTCTCGGGGATTTCCCGGGAGCAGGAGGGTGTGTGCACGTGCCCGCCCGTGGAATCCCGAATGGACGCCGCAAGGCAGACAACCTCGACAGTCTAGCGGAGTTTCCTCGGAACCGCCTCCCGCACATCCGCTCCGTCCTTGGCATGCTGGAGGGCGTGCCTGATGACGGTCATCGGCACTGACCTGGAGGGGGGCGCCATGCGCGTCAACAAGTGGGGGGTCGGCGTCGTGCTCGCCGCCGCCGTCATGCTCACCGGATGCTCGGCGGGAGCGTCGGACAAGCCGGCCGAGTCGAAGCCGAGCGGGGCCGCATCGCAGGAGGCCGAAGCGCCGTCCTCCGACTGCCCCGAACTGGCCGACGGCGCCACCGTCGACGGCTCGGCCCTCGGCGCCTGCATCGCCGAGGCCATGACCGACACCGCCGGCTATGCCGCCAAGACCGTCGTGATGGGCATGGAGTCCACCACGCGCTTCAACCCGTCCGAGAAGGCGCTGGAGTCGCTCTCGCCGATGGGCTCGATCGTCGCGATCGGCGACGACGTCTGGGTGAAGTCGCCGTCGAGCGACTGGCAGACCGCCGACCCGTCGTCGAGCGACCCCATCATCGCCGGCCTCAGCACCACCGCGAAGGACGTCACCGCGATGGACCCCGCCGAGACGGCGAAGGCCATCACGGGCGAGTTCACCGTGACCGGCACCGGCGAGCGCCTCGGCCAGAAGGTCTACCTCGTCAGCGGCACCGTCGAGCAGGCGGGCACGCCGGTCGAGGTCGTGTTCGAGGTCACCGACGACTACGTCAACCTCGCCTCGACCAGCTCCGCGACCGTGCAGGGACAGTCGGTCGACGTCGCCCTAGAGATCACCGAGTGGGACGTGAAGCAGGACATCGTCGCGCCGCTCTGATCGCACGGGACACGCGAAGGGCCGGAGCGCACGCTCCGGCCCTTCGCCGTCACCACGACGGTGGCGGAGGAACGAACGGAGGCCGTCGATGCACCTCAGATATGACCCAGAAGCGGATGCCGCCTACCTCCCGGTCGGGCGCGAGCTCCACGCGGGTGAATCCGTCGCGCAGGTACCGGAGATACGCAACCCGCACGGAGCAGGGGAGATCATCCTCGATTTCGACGCCGACGGGCATCTTCTCGGCGTCGAGATCCTCCAGGCGTCGAAGCTCCTCCGGGCCGAAGACCTCGATCGGGCCCGACGCACCACGGTGTAGATCGCCGCGCCCTCGACCGCAATGTAACATTACAGCGCACGAATGCGGCGGGTACTCGTGGGAGGAGCCAGTCTCAGTTGATCGGCTGCTCGCGTAGCGGGAAGGGCGTCCGGCTCCGCCAGTGGGCCGGCATCATCACCGGATGCTACTCCCAATGAACGAGAGGACCGGATCATGACGCTCCACTCAGGACGATGGATCGCCTCCGCGACCCTGCTGATCGTGGCCATCGCTGTGCTCATCCTGCGTATGCAGGGTCTCATCAGCGACACCGCCAGTTCGATACTGATGGCGGCGCTGCTGGCGATCGCCATCGCCGTCGGGATCGCGATGTCGATCCGACGCCACCGGCGGTCGCGGTCACGCACGCACTCCGACTGACGGAGCACCGGATCGGCTTCGTCGTGCCCGTCTAGTAGGCGACGGGAGGCACCTCGGCCCAGACCGCGCGGTCGTCGGCGGAGGGGGCATCGGGGATTCGGCCGGTGCCGTCGGGCTCCGGGATCGCGGCGAGCAGCGCCTGCGTGTAGGGGTGCCGCGGCGCCGCCCAGAGCTCGTCGGTCGGCCCGGATTCGAGCACCGTCCCGCCGAACATCACGAACGTGCGGTCGGCGATGCGGCGCACGACGGCGAGGTCGTGGGAGATGAAGAGCATCCCCGCGCCGGACTCGGCCACGAGATCCCGCATGAGTCCCGCGACACTCGTCTGGGTGGAGGCGTCGAGGGCGGAGATGGGCTCGTCGGCGACGAGCAGCGACGGCCGCGCCGCGAGCGCTCGGGCGATCGCGATGCGCTGCTTCTGGCCGCCGGAGAACTGATGCGGGAAGCGGGTGCGCACCTCGGCGGGCAGTCCGACCCGCTCCAGCCACTCCTCCACGGTGGAACCGGCGGCACCGCGCGCACGGGCGGTCGCGATGCCGTCGGAGATCTGGTCGCCGATCCGCCGGCGCGGATTCAGCGAGGTCGCCGGGTCCTGGAAGACCATCTGGATGCCCGTGAGCGCCGTGTCACGACGACGGATCCCCAGCGGCGCGACGGGGGCGCCGCGGAACGACACCGTCCCGGCGGCGGCCTTCTCGATGCCCACGACGGCGCGGGCCAGGCTCGACTTGCCACTGCCGGACTCGCCCACGAGGGCGACCGTCTCTCCCGCCGCGACACTCAGCGAGACGCCGTTCACCGCGATCACGGGCGGGGTGCCCGGGTACCGCACCACCACGTCACGCGCGTCGAGGACGCTGACCTCACTCATCCGCGGCCTCCTCGGGGCTCTCGTCGATGCGCGACCCTGGGAGGGCCGCGAGCAGCATGCGGGTGTACTCGTGCTGCGGGGCGCGGAAGAGCGTCTCCCGATCGGCGAGCTCGACGATGCGGCCGTCCTTCATGACGGCGACCGTGTCCGCGATCGCACTCATCACGCCCAGGTCGTGGGTCACGAGCAGGACGGCGAGATTCCGCTCGATCGCGAGGTCGCGCAGGAGCTTCAGGATGCCGGCCTGCACCGTCACGTCGAGGGCGGTCGTCGGCTCATCCGCGAGCAGCACCTCCGGGTCGCACGCGAGGGCGCACGCGATCGCGATGCGCTGCCGCTGTCCGCCGGAGAACTGGTGCGGATACCGCTTCAACGCCTCGGCCGGGTTCGGCACCTGGACGGTCTGGAGCAGTTCCACCGCCCGCTCGCGCGCAGCGGCGCCTTTGAGGCCGAGGTGCACGCGCATGTGATCGGTGAGCTGCCGACCGACCGGCAGCTGCGGGTGCAGCGAGGCCGACGGGTCCTGGAAGACCATCGCGATGCGCTTCCCGCGGACGCGGTTGAGACCGCGTCGGTTACGACCGACGAGCTCCTCCCCCGCGAGCAGGATCGAGCCGCCGGTCTTCGCCTGTCGCGGCAGGAGGCCGAGCACCGCCAGGGAGGTGAGCGTCTTGCCGGAGCCGGACTCCCCCGCGAGGCCGTGGATGCGCCCTGGTTCGAGCTCCAGGGACACGCCCTTCACGAGCGGACGGCCGATGTCGATCGTGAGGTCGCGGATGCTCAGCGTCGCCGTGCTCTGCGCGGTCATGCGGGCACCCCCGTCGCGGAGGCGGTGTGCTCCGCCTGCTTCTCGTGTGTGATCTCGGCGGTTGGGTCGAGCACGTCGCGCATCGCGTCGCCGAGGAAGTTGAACGCGAGCACCACGGTGAGGATCGCGAGGCCGGGGAATACTCCGAGCCACCAGGCGTCGAAGTTCTGCATCGCCCCGGAGATCATGGACCCCCACTCCGCCGTCGGCGGCTGCGCGCCGAGACCGAGGAAGGAGAGTCCCGAGAGGAGCAGGATCGCCGCGCCGATGTCGAGCGTCGCGAGCACGAGGACCGGGCCGGCGATGTTCGGCAGGATGTCGACGAAGAGCGTGCGCAGCGGCGAGTGGCCGAGCAGGCGGCCCGCGATCACATAGTTCTGCCCGCGGAGACCGAGCACGATGCTGCGGGTGACGCGGGCGTACTGCGGCCACGAGACCACGATCGCGGCGATGACGGCGTTGAACAGCGAGGGGCCGAGCGACGCCGCGACCACCATGGCGAGGATCACGGTCGGGAAGGCCATGAAGAGGTCAGTGATGCGCATGAGCGTCTCGTCGACGGCGCGACCGAAGTAGCCGGCGACCGCACCGACGAGGGTGCCGATGATAAGGGCGGCGATCACGAGCATGAGCGCGAGCGGCAGACTCACCGTCGCGCCGGTCATCAGCCGGGAGAAGATGTCGCGACCGTTGCCGTCGGTACCGAGGATCGTATCGATGCCCGGCGGCTGCAGACGGGGCAGCACCTGCGCGTTCGGCGGGTAGGGCACCCACCACTGCGCGGTGAAGGCGACGATGATCCACGCACCGGCGATGACGGTACCGATGATGCCGAGCGGGGTGCGCCAGGCGCGCGGCCAGCGGAAGCGGAAGCGTCCGGCGGGGGTCACTGCGGCGATGCGGCTCATGCGATCCTCACTCTCGGGTCGAGCACGCCGTAGAGCAGGTCCACGATGAAGTTGATGAGGAGGTAGATGACACCGACCACGAGACCCACGCCCATGATGCCGGGCAGGTCGAGGTTCGCGGCGGAGTTGTAAGCGTAGGTGCCCAGCCCCGGCCAGGCGAACACCGACTCGACGAGCACCGTTCCGGAGAGCAGGGCCCCGAACGCGACACCCACCACGGTGAGGATCGGCAGCGAGGCGCCCCGGAGCACGTAGTCGAGGATGACGCGCATCGCCGGCAGACCCTTGGCACGGGCCGCGCGCACGTAGTCGCTGCCGAGGACCTCGAGCACCGACGTGCGGATGAAGCGGGTGAGCAGTCCGATGGTCACGAGCGAGAGCACCATGACCGGCAGCGCGAGGTGCGCGAGGGCGTCGAAGAAGCCCACCGCGTCGCCGTTCAGGAGGTAGTCGACCGTGTAGAGCCCGGTCACGCGGGGAGGCGGGGTGATCGACGGCGAGATGCGTCCGGAGCCCGGGGCGATGCGCAGCTCCAGGAAGAACACGTAGAAGCTGACCAGCGCGAGCCAGAAGGTCGGGACGCTGAGCCCGACGAGCGTGACGACGCGGATGACCTGGTCGGTGACGAGTCCGCGGCGGTACGCGGCGAGGGTGCCGAGCACGATGCTGACCGCGAGGCTGACGATGATCGCGCCGATGGCGATCTCGATCGTCGCGGGCACGGCGGTGGCGAGGTCGCTGGTGACCGGGCGTCCGGTCACCAGCGACGTGCCGAGGTCCCCGCGGAGCAGGTTCCCCATATAGATGAAGTACTGCACGAACAGTGGCTGGTCGAGTCCGTTCGCCTTGATGAACGCCTCGCGGGTCGCGGGGTTCTGCGACGCGCCCTCACCGAGCGCGGCCGAGACCGGGTCTCCCGGCACCAGGTTGGTGAGCGCGAACGTGACGATGGTCACGCCCACCAACAGGAGCAGAGAGGTCCCGGCCCGCCGCAGCAGGTATCCGACGAGAGGCGAGCGGCGCCGCTGCGCCTGCCTCTGCACGGCCACTGTCGTCATGACGATCCGTTCAGCCGGCCGGCTGGATCTCGGCGATGTCCATCTCCCACACGGAGTTGTAGACGGCGCCGGACACGCTGGAGGCGGAGGAGATGTTGCGACCGGGGACGATCAGCGGCACGAACGGGCCCTCGGCCTGCATGGCCTCGGCGAACTCGGTGAAGGCCTCGGTGCGCTGCTCGGCGTCGGTCGCGGCGGCCGCACCGGCGGCGATGCCCGCGATCTCCGGGTTGGCCTCGGCCGCCCAGCCGGCGCGGAGGCCGACCTTCAGACCCGGGGCGAAGGGCAGGAAGTTCGCGGAGTCGGCGTAGTCCGGACCCCAGAACCACAGGCCGAAGCCCTCGGTGCCGTTGACGTACGCGTCGAGCTCGGTCGCGAACGGTGCCGGAGCGAGGTCGACCGCGATGCCGGCGTCCTCGAGCTGCGCCTGGATGCGCTCGGCGAGCGGGGTGAACTCCACGCCGCCGACCGGGTAGTCGTTCGGGAACTGGAGCTTGAGGGTCTGACCGGTGTATCCGGCCTCCTTCAGCGCGGCCTTCGCCTTGTCGAGGTCCTGCTCCACGCCGCTGTCGAGGGCACCCTCGAAGCCGGGCGGGATGACGCCGGTCGCCTGGACCGCACCGGCACCGGCGAGCTCGAGCAGCGCGTCGTAGTCGAGCGCGTAGCGGATGGCCTCCGCGATCTTCACGTTCGCGAGGTCGCCGCCGGCCTCGCCCTGGTTGAGCAGCAGGAAGATGGTCTGGCCGGAAGGCACCGAGTCGACGCTGATGTCGTCGCCGAGACCGGCGACCTGGTCGCCGTTGAGGTCCATCGCGACCATCGAGTCGCCGCCCTTGAGGTTGGCGAGCTGGGTCGCGCTCTCCGAGACGTTGCGCACGACGACGCGGCTGTAGGCCGACTCCTCGTCGCCGTTGTACTCGTCGTTGCGGGCGAGCACGACCTGCGAGCTGAGGTCGAGGGTGTCCAGCACGAACGGGCCGGATCCGGCGGACTCGCCGTCGAGGAAGCCCTGGGCGCTGTCGGAGCCGTCGGTGCTCCCGCCGTTCTCCATGACGACGTCGGCATTGACGATGCCGAGCGCCGGGTTCGCGAGGATCGCGGGGAGCTGCAGCAGCGGCGTCTCCGAGGTGAACCGGATGGTCTTGTCGTCGACCTCTTCGATCCTCAGGCCGCCGAGCAGGAAGTTGGGCTTGGCGTCTTCCATCCCCTGGATGCGCTGCAGCGAGAACACAACGTCCTTCGCCTCGATGGGCGAGCCGTCGGAGAACACTCGGTCGCCTTCGAGCGTGAAGGTGAACTCGGTCGCCTCGTCGTTCTGCTCCCACGACGCCAGGCCGGGGACCGGAGTGGACACGTCGGAGCCCTCGAAGTCGACGAGGGTCTCGTACAGCGCCTTCGCGATCATGTTGCCGGTCGGGTCGTACGTGTGACCCGGGTCGGTGGTCTCGATGGAGAACGCGGTGTCGATGACGAGGGAGTCGGACCCCTGGGACGACTCGGAGTTGTTCGCGGAGTTCCCCCCCGAGCAACCTGCGAGCGCCAGGAGCGCGACGGCTCCGAGTGCGATGACCGGCGTGATACGGCGTGACGACATCAGGGCCTCCAAGGGCGAGGAGTACATTCGGGTGCGGCCGCCACCGATGTGGACGACCGGGGATCAGATTCGCATCATATGCGACGATGTGTCCAGCAAGTGCGCGTCACACAGGCACGCATTGTCGAGAACCTCGGATGTGAGGAGCAATATGTCCAGCAAGGACGCGGATCCGTCGAAGCAATCTGGACGAAGTGCCGCCCCCTTGGACGAGACGGCGTACAGAATCCTCGATGTGCTGCGCGATAACGGTCGCGTCTCGATCGCCGCGCTGGCCGAGAAGGTGGGCATCTCGCGGGCCAGCGCGTACACG
Organism: Microbacterium sp. GbtcB4; assembly: GCF_019091465.1. Lineage (NCBI taxonomy): Bacteria > Bacillati > Actinomycetota > Actinomycetes > Micrococcales > Microbacteriaceae > Microbacterium > Microbacterium sp. GbtcB4. The sequence continues at coordinate 528,385 of NZ_JAGXJJ010000001.1, read as the reverse complement.
CGGGTCGAGTCGCTCGTGCACGACGGCGTCATCACCGGATTCAGCGCACGCGTGGATCAGGCCAAGGCGGGGCTGTCGATCGGGGCCCTCGTCTTCGTGACGGTCATGCCGCAGGCCTGGGCGTCGTTCCGGGAGCGGATCATCGAGATGCCGGACGTGGAGTGGTGCGCGATCACGACCGGGGAGCACGACGCGATGCTGCTCATCCGCGCGGTCGACGTGAGCGGTGTGCACGAGTTCTCGACGGGGGTCATCGCGCAGCTTCCCGAGGTGCGGACGGTGGTCAGCGTCGTCGTGCTCGACGAGGTCATCCGGCGGCCCTACCTGCTTCCCGGCGACCTGCCGGAGCGGCAGACGGAGGTTCCGCTCGGGATGACGCGATGGACGCCCGCCTCGCCGGGGCGGGACGCGCTCCCGCCGCGCTGAGTCAGGCGGCCGGGATCTCCTCGACGACGCTGAGCTGCGGGAGGCCGTGCATCTCGTAGTGCTCCACCAGGCGGATGCGGCCGTCCTCGGTCAGCTCCAGCTCGCTCTCGCCGTCACCGGTGACCACGGTGCCGTCGGCCCTGAGCACATGGACGAACGAGACCCAGATCGTGTCGCCGGTACGCGTACCCACGAACTTCCCGAAGGTGACCGTGTCGCCCTCGTAGCCGCCCCAGATCGCGCCGTCGCGTTCGAAGTACTCGAAGACGCTGGGGGCATCGGGATCGACGGCCGATGTCGTGGACGAGACCATGCGGAAGCGTCGGCCGTCGAGGGAGGGGAGAGTGGCGGTGGCAGTCACCCCTCGATTATGGGGGATCGACGGCCGCGGCTCGCGTCGTCGGACGCGGCCGGTACCGTGGTCGCATGGAGTGGATCGCAGACCCCGGCGTCGGCGCGTGGCTGCGGGAGACCCTCGACGACGGTCTGGGCAGCATGCACGCGGTCGTCCCCCGCGGCTTCCCCGCGTACGCCCGGATCTTCCATCCCGCCACGGTGCGGGAGAGTCCCACGGCGGCGGATCCCGACGTGCGCGTCAGCTGGGCGGACACCGCCGCCGCCTTCGGCACGACGATGCACGCAGAGGCGCAGTGGCACCGGATCGTGCGCACTCCCGTCGACGCCGACTGGCGGACCCGCATCGCTCCGGACGGCCGCGAGTTCACGGCGCCGATGGAGGGCGCGCTCGACAGCGACCTCGTGACGGTCCTGGCCGGGCACCTCGCCGCCCACACCGCGACACCGGACGACGGGGTCGTCGCACTCTGGGAGGGGTTCGGCGGTCTGGTCGGCTTCTTCGGAGACGGGCCGTCCCGTGTCTTCCTCACGTTCAGCGAAGACCCGCACCATCAGGCGATGCTCGACCGCAGCACGCACGACCCCTTCAACAACGTCTTCCGGAAGCCCACCTGGCAGGACGGCATCCTCTCGCGCGAGATCTCCGAAGGGCCCCGATTGGAGCTCCCCGGGCGCGACTACGTGCTGTTCTCCGGGGGCGCCCAGGCCTTCGCGGATCCGGACTGGGTGCTCGGCGTGCCGTGGCGCGACCGGGTCGGCGAGGAGCACGGCTTCCCGCCCGCCGCTCAGAGCCCGAACATCCTGTGGCCCGCCGATCGCGCCTGGGTGATGGTCTCGGAGATCGACTACGACTCCACCATCGTGGCGGGCTCGCCCGACCTCATCCGCGGGATCTGCACGGACGAGCGGCTGGAGGCGAAGGCACTTCGCGAGGGCGCCGACCTCACGTGGGACGCCGACGAGGTCAACCGATGACGTCTCCGCAGGCGTCGGCGTCGTTCGATGCGCGGCCCCTCACCGACCCGGTCGACCCGGCCGCCGTCCGCGCCTTCACGGCGGAGCTCCGGTCCCGGCGGACGACCGGCATGGCGGTGTCGTCGATCATCGCCATCGTGGCCGTGGCGATCGCCGGGGTCGTGCTGCTCCCGATCCTCGCCTCCGTGGTGGTGGCGCTGGCAGCGAGCAGCGGCTCTCCCGCCGCAGCGGCGATCCCGCTCGTGCTCCTCTTGCTGGTGGCCGCGGGAGTGGGGGTCCTCATCTGGATGGGCGTCCGCAACGCGCGCACCGCCCGGTACCGCCTGCACCGGTTCGCCCAGGCCAACGGCATGACCTACGAGCCGCGCGTCGACGATCCACCGCTGCCCGGCATGATCTTCCACCTCGGCCGTTCGCGGCTGGCCACCGACCTGGTCCGCGGGACGAACCCGCGCTTCGTGGAGTTCGGCAACTACCAGTACACGGTGCAGTCCGGGAAGAACTCGACGACGTATCGCTGGGGCTACGTGGCCGTGAAGCTCGACGTGCCCCTGCCGAACATCGTGCTCGACGCGAAGGGCAACAACGGCTTCGGCTCCAACCTGCCGGCCTCGTTCCAGCGGGCGCAGCGTCTGTCGCTCGAGGGCGACTTCGACCAGCACTTCACCCTGTACTGCCCTGACGGCTACGAGCAGGACGCGCTCTACCTCTTCACGCCCGACATCATGGCGCGCTTCATCGACAACGCCGCCCAGCTCGACGTCGAGATCGTCGACGACTGGCTGTTCCTCTACACGCCCCGCCGCGCCTCGACGCTCGACCCGGCGACCTGGGCGTGGCTGTTCGGGACGGTGGGGGCGCTCTTGACCAAGCTCGACCAGTGGGCGCGGTGGCGCGACGACCGTCTCGCCACCGCGACGCTCGGTGGCCACGCTCTCCCCTTCGCTCCGCCGGCCGGGATGATCACTCCACCGCCGGGAGTCGCGCCGCAGGGTCGGCGCCTCAAGCGCACGGGCACCTGGGTGCCGATCCTCGTGGTGATCGGATTCGCGGTCTTCTGGATGCTCAGCCGCTGGAACTGACGACGACCCCGATGTGGGGGTGGGTGCCGTTCTGGGGAACCGACGCCCACCCCATCCCCCCTCGGGATCGAAAGGAATTCGACGTTCCCTCCGCATTGACGGTTCGACCGTCCCGCCCGTGGTCAGCTGGGGACTGACGCTGCGTGGCGATACCCGGATGGTATACCGGCGGACGTTGCACCCGGTTGCGTTCATGCGCGGGAATGCACTTTCCCGCGCGGCGCTCAGCGGTGCATCGAGCTGTCGGCCGCGGCCCCGCTCGCGGTCTCCGCGGCCAGGACCGCGTCGAGCGTCTGCCAGGCGTCCGCAGCGCGCATCGCCTCTCCGACCTGCCGCGCGCGATCCCGGAACGTCGGCTCGGCCAGCACCCGGCGCACGGCTTCGGCCACCTGCCCGGGCTTCGGCGCGTTCGTCCGCAGGTTGATGCCCACCCCGGTCCACCCGACTCGGGCGGAGACCTCGACCTTGTCCTCCGTCTGCCCCGCGACCACCAGCGGGACGTCGTGGGCCAGGGCCTGCTGCACCCCGCCGAAGCCTCCGTTGGTGACGAACACGTCGACCTCCGGCAGCAGCCGGTCGTAGGGCAGGTACTCGGCGACGCGGACGTTGGCCGGCAGCTCCGCCGGGAGCGCGTCGACAGGGCGCCCACCGGTGGAGACGACCACGAGCGCGTCCGTCGCGGCGAGCCCGGCGATGGTCGGCAGCACGAGCTGACCGAAGTCGGCGTTGGCGATGGTGCCCTGACTGACGTGGATCACGGGCCGCCGTCCGTCCAGGTCGGACCACCACTCGGGCAGTGGCACGCTCGACGACGCCGCGGGCAGGGGTCCGGCGAAGTGCACGGACGCCGGGAGGTCGGAGCGCGGGTACTCGAACGCCGGCACCGAGAACTGCACGTACGCGTCGGCGCGGCCCGCCCAGTCGAGCACGAATCCGCCGAGATCGCGGCCGACCGCCTCGCGCGCCATGGCGTCGGCCTCCTTCTGCACGCCCCCGAAGATCACGCGCTCCGCCACCAGACGCAGGAAGGCGTTGCGCACCCGTCCGAACGGCCCCCGCATCGGCGTGACTCCGAGCCCGAACGGGGCCGTGTCGACGCTGCGGGCGCCGAGCGGGAAGATCCCGAGGACCACGACCGGGGGCCGTTCGGCCTTCGGCAGCCGTTGCAGCAGCGCCGCACCGACGAACAGCGGTTCGGTGAGGACGGCGTCGATGCGGTTCCGCGCCAGCTCGGCGCGCACGGCCTCGAGCTGAGCCCGACCCGGGCGGATGAAGAGAGTGCTCATGTCGAAGCGGAGGGCGGCCACCCCGGTGAGGCCTTCGCGCTCGGGGAACGCGCCGTTCGCGTCGTCGAGGTCGACGTCGGCCCCCGTCGGCAGCGGGCGGAACCGCGCTCCCGCCGCGGTCACCTGCTCCTCGTAACGGGTGCTCGTGAGGAAGAGGACCTCGTGCCCGCCCGCGACGAGGTGCCTGGCGACCTGCAGCAGCGGGAGCACATGCCCGTGGGCGGGGGTGCAGGTGAGGAGGTAACGGGACATGGCGGCTCTCTCGATAGGGTTGGTTGTACCGTTGAAGTATTCATCACCCCGTGAGGAAAGTCAATGACGTCGAGTGCACGCCCCTACCGCTCCGCCCTGCGGACCCGACAGGCCGAGGAGACCCGTGCTCGCATCGTCGCGGCAGCCGCCCGCCTGTTCGCCGCGCAGGGATACCAGGCGACGACGATCTCGGCGATCGCCAAGGAAGCCGGGGTCTCCGCGGAGACGGTGAAGACCACGGCGGCGAAGGCGGAGTTGCTCATCGCCGCCTTCGAGGTCACCTTCTCCGGCTCGGAGGCCGCCGAGACCCTCGCCGACACCGAGGCCGGCTCCGGGCTGACCACCCTTCCCGACGACGTCTTCCTCGACGCCGTCATCACGCAGATCGCCGCCGCGAACGAGCGGGGGCATGCGCTCTGGACGGTCCTCCTGGGCGCGGCGCTCTCCGACCCGGTCGTCGACGCCACCCTCCAGCGCATCCTCGAGAACCGGGCTGCGGACTACCGGGGGTTCGCGGCGGAACTTCAGCGCCGGGGCATCGTCGACCCGGACCACGACGGCGACGCCCTCGCCGACGTGCTGTCGTTCCTGCTCTCGCCGGAGAGCCACCAGCAGCTCGTCGTGCAGTCCGGGTGGTCGCCGGATCGCTATCGCTCCTGGCTGCGGGGCGCTGTACTCGCCGCGGCCTCTCCGTCGGCGTGACGGCTCACCGCGCGGACCAGCCGCCGTCCATCGTGTAGCTCGCGCCGGTCACCATCCCGGCGGCGTCGGCGGCGAGCCAGACGGCAAGGCCCGCAACCTCCTCCGGCTCCACGAGGCGTTTGATCGCGGCTTCGGTGAGGAGCACCTTCTCCAGGACCTCGCTCTCCGGAATGCCGTGCACCCGCGCCTGGTCGGCGATCTGGCGCTCGACGAGAGGCGTGCGCACGTATCCGGGATTGATGCAGTTGCTCGTGACGCCGTGCGCGGCACCCTCCAGCGCCGTCACCTTCGACAGCCCTTCCAGGCCGTGCTTGGCCGCCACGTAGGCCGCCTTGAACGGCGAGGCGCGAAGACCGTGGACGCTCGACATGTTGATGATCCGCCCGAAGCCCCGCTCGTACATCCCCGGGAGTACGGCCCGGGTCAGCAGGAACGGCGCCTCGAGCATCAGCTGCAGGAGAAGCGAGAAGCGGGCGGGGTCGAAGTCCTCGATCGGGCTGACGTGCTGCACGCCCGCGTTGTTGACGAGGATGTCGGTGTCGAGGCGGAGTGCGGCCAGTGCATCGCGGTCGGTGAGGTCGACCTGCCACGCCTGCCCGCCGATCTCGTCGGCGAGGGCTTCGGCCGCGTCACCGTCGATGTCGGCGATCGTCACGCGGGCGCCCGCCTGCGCGAAGGCTCTCGCGCAGGCGGCACCGATCCCGCTCGCTCCCCCGGTGACGAGAGCACGACGTCCGTGCAGATCCGTCATGCGGCACTCGCAGCCGTGGTGCGTGCGTTCGTGCGGGCGGCATCCGCGTCGTCGATGGCCTGCAGGGACACGCCCTTCGTCTCCCGCAGCGAGAGCACCGCGATCGCCGTGACGATGCAGGCGAACACGATGTAGAGCGCGATCGGCAGCCAGGAGCCGAAGTCCCGGAGCCACTGGATCGCCAGGATCGGCGCCAGCGACCCGGCGAGGATCGCCGTGACCTGCGACCCCAGCGAGACGCCGGAGTACCGCATCCGCGTCGGGAACAGTTCGGCCATGACCGCCGGCTGCGGCGCGTACATGAACGCGTGGAAGCAGAGGCCGATGGTGACCGCGAGCACGATGAGCCCGGGGTTCAGGGTGTCGAACATCGGGAAGGCGAAGAAGGCCCAGGTCGCGCTGAGGATCGCGCCGGTCAGGTACACGGGCTTGCGGCCCCAGCGGTCGGCGAGCCGCCCCGCCTGCGGGATGATCGCGAAGTGCACGACATGCGCGATGAGCAGAGCGAGCAGCAGCTGACTGGTGTCGTACTCGTGGACGGTCTTCAGGTAGACGATCGTGAAGCTGACGACGATGTAGTAGACGATGTTCTCGGCGAAACGGAGGCCCATCGCCTGAACGATCCCGATCGGATACCGGCGCAGCACCTCGACGACGCCGTAGGAGGTGGCCTTCTCCGCCTCGACCTGCGCCTTCGCCTCCAGGAAGATCGGAGCCTCCTCGACGTTGCGGCGGATGTAGTAGCCGACGAGCACGATCACCGCGGAGAGCCAGAAGGCGATGCGCCAGCCCCACTCGAGGAACGCCGCCGAGCTCATCGCCCACGAGCTCACGAGGAGCACGAGCGTGGCGAGCAGATTGCCGACGGGAACCGCGGCCTGGGGCCAGCTCGACCAGAACGCGCGCGACCGGTCGGGGCTCTGCTCCGCGACCAGGAGGACGGCCCCGCCCCACTCGCCCCCGACAGCGAAGCCCTGGATGAAGCGCAGCGCGACGAGCATCGCGGGCGCCCAGTAGCCGATGCTCTGGAAGCCGGGGAGGCACCCCATGAGGAAGGTCGCGGCGCCGACGATGATGATCGTGGCCTGCAGCGTGGGCTTGCGGCCGAAACGGTCGCCGATCTGACCGAAGACGATGCCGCCGAGCGGCCGCGCGATGAAGCCGACCGCATACGTCACGAAAGCGGCGATGATGCCGTCGAGCGGCGATCCGGTGGCCGGGAAGAAGTAGGTGCCGAAGACGAGGCTGGCGGCGGTCGCATAGAGGAAGAACTCGTACCACTCGACGACGGTGCCGGCCATGGAGGCGGCGACGACGCGCTTGAGCTTCGAGGAGGACGGGGCGGCGGCGGGGTGACCGGAGGCGCGGGTGGGGGCGGTCATTTCTCTCCTTCGGTGTCGACGGTGACACATCCGTTCCAGTGTCGGCACCGGCTCGACTTGCAGCAATGCCCAGTGGCGCGCAGCGGCTGTGCATAATTGCAGCATGGATGCGGCGAAGAGGCCTCGTGCCGACGATCTGCTCGTGCTGCTCGCCGTCGCCCGCACCGGCCGGTACACGAGCGCCGCCGCACACCTCGGTCTCGATCACACGACGGTGGCGCGCCGCATCGCCGCCCTCGAGGACGCGCTCGGCGGACGGGTCGTCGCGCAATCCGCGTCCGGGTGGGAACTCACCGACCTCGGGCGCACCGCCGCCGAGACCGCTGGACGCATCGAGGCCGCGCTGTCCCAACTCGACTCCGCCCCCGGCGAGACTCCTGACCCGATCGCCGGCGTCGTGCGCATGTCCGCCACCGACGGCTTCAGCGCCTACATCGCCGCCCCCGCGATCGCAGAGCTGCGCCGAGCACACCCACGGCTGACGGTCGAGATCGTCGCGGCCACGCGGAGGGCCGCCGAGCACCGCGCCGGGCTCGACCTGGAGGTGGTCGTGGGCGCGCCCCAGACCCGCCGCGCGCAGGCCGTGAAGCTCGGCACGTACACCCTCGGTATGTACGCCTCGCGGGACTACCTCGACCGGACCGGCACCCCGGCATCGCGCGCCGAGGTGGAGCAGCACCGACTCGTGTACTTCGTCGACTCGATGCTTCAGGTGGATGCGCTCGACCTTCCGCGCCGCCTCGTCCCCGGCATGCAGGACGGCCTCACCTCGACCAACGTCTTCGTGCACGTCGAGGCCACCCGCGCGGGAGCCGGGATCGGCCTGCTCCCCTGCTTCGCCGCGGACCGGCACCCGGATCTTGTGCGCCTACTGCCCGAGGTCTTCGCCGAGAAGCTCCCGTACTACATGGTCGCGCGGCCCGAGTCGCTGCGGCTCCCCGCGGTCGCGGCGCTCGCCGAGGCCCTGCGTGCCCGCACGCGTGCCGCGAAGGCGATGCTCGACGGGGCCGGCTGAGCGCCGGTCAGAGCAGCTCGGACACGAGGGTTTCGATGCGGCCGCGGATGTCGTCGCGGATCGGCCGGACGGCGTCGATCCCCTGGCCGGCAGGGTCGTCGAGCACCCAGTCCTCGTAGCGCGTGCCGGGGAAGAACGGGCAGGCGTCACCGCAGCCCATCGTGATCACGACGTCCGACGCCTGCACGGCCTCAGTCGTGAGCACCTTCGGCTGCTCGGCCATGATGTCGATGCCGACCTCCGCCATCGCCGCCACCGCGACGGGGTTGATCTCCGCAGCGGGCATCGACCCGGCGGAGCGCACCTCGATGCGGTCGCCGGCGAGGTGCCGGAGGAAGCCGGCGGCCATCTGCGAGCGCCCCGCGTTGTGGACGCAGACGAAGAGGACGGAGGGTCGGTGCGGTGCGTTCACGGGGCCAGCGTATCCCGTTCGAATCGCCTGATTGGCTGCATCTCCGGCCGAAATGGGACCAATCGGGCGATTCGAAGTCAGTACCCGTGCTCGACGGCGAAGTCGCGCAGCACGCCGTCGGTGCCGTCGCCGCCGAGGAAGGTCGAGGCCTGCAGGGTCACCGTGTCGGTGAAGCCGTCGGGGCCGGGCACCGTGATCTCCAGCGGATACGTACCGCCGAACGCGGGGATCCGCGGCACCTCATCGCCATCCGCGAGAGCCCGGGCCGCGAGGAACGCGGCGCTGACGTCCACATCGTGGATGCGGTATACCGTGTCGGCCGGGAGGAGCTCGACGCCGCTCGCGTCCAGCCCGAAGTCCTCCTCGGAGGTCACGATGGCGTAGTCGTCCGCACCCCGTTCGTTCGCGCTCGTCCGTCGGAGCTCGACCGTGTCCGTGTGCTCGGCGCCCGCCATCTCGTAGGTGACGGTCGCAGTGCCGCTCTTCCCGTCCTCCGTCGCCGTCACGTCGTCGACGGAGAGGATCTTCGGCCGGTCCTCGATCTGCGTGTAGACGCCGCTCCTGGTGAGCAGTAGAGCGAGCGGCTGCTCGAAAGCCACCGCCGGGTAGAGGTTCTCGGCTGCGCTCTCCTCGTCCCCGGCGGCGAGGAGCGCGAAGACGAAATCGACGGAGGAGCGTACGCCGTCCTCTGCCGAGAAGAGCTCGACATCGGTCGACGAGGGCGTCGGAGACGGCGGGGCGGCAGGCATGCAACCGACCAACACCAGGGCCAGAACCACGGCAGGGGCCAGGACGCTCGGCAGACGTCTCCGGGGAGATCGGGACGAGCTCATGTGCACCTCGGATCGGACTCGGCGTCGTGGCCGGCCTTCCGCGGCACGGCTCCCCGAGCCTACGGAACGGGATCGGCGCCGATCAACACCGCGCGCCCATCGCTCCCCGGCGAACCGGCCGGCAGGGGCGTGTCAGGCCAGGCCGAGGCCCGCCAGCTCGACGGGGTCGAGCATGCGCGAGCGGATGAGGAACCGCATCCCCGTCGGACCTTCGACGCTGAACCCGGCGCCGCGTCCCGGCACGACATCGATCGTCAGATGCGTGAACTTCCAGTACTCGAACTGCGAGGCCGACATGAAGACCTCGACGGGACCATCGAGTCCCACGTCAAGGGCACCGAGGAGCACGTCGCCGGGGCCGGTGAGGAACATCCCCACCGGGTAGCACATGGGCGCGGAGCCGTCGCAGCAGCCGCCGGACTGGTGGAACATGAGCGGCCCGTGCTGCGCGGTGAGCTGCCGGACGAGCGCGGCGGCGGGGTCGGTCACCGCGACGCGGGCGGGCGTGGTCGGACTGGCCATGAGACTCCTTGCGTAATGCCGGGGTGCGGGACGGCAGCTGCGGCCCGCCGTCCCGCACCCCAGCGTCGACGATCAGAAGAAGCCCATCGGGCCTTCCGCGTACGAGACGAGGAGGTTCTTCGTCTGCTGGTAGTGGTCGAGCATCATCTTGTGGTTCTCGCGCCCCACCCCCGACTGCTTGTACCCGCCGAACGCGGCATGGGCCGGGTACTGGTGGTAGGTGTTCGTCCACACGCGACCCGCCTCGATCGCCCGGCCTGCGCGGTACGCGGTGTCGCCGCTGCGACTCCACACCCCGGCACCCAGGCCGTACAGAGTGTCGTTCGCGATCGAGATCGCGTCATCGAAGTCGTCGAACGACGTCACGGACAGCACCGGACCGAAGATCTCCTCCTGGAAGATCCGCATGTCGTTCGTCCCCTCGAACACGGTCGGCTGCACGTAGAAGCCGTCGCTGAGGTCGCCGCCGAGGTCGGCGCGCTCGCCTCCCGTGAGCAGCCGGGCCCCGCCCTGCTTCCCGATGTCGATGTAGCTGAGGATCTTCTCCAGCTGATCGTTCGAGGCCTGCGCGCCGATCATCGTCGCGGGGTCGAGCGGATTGCCCTGCACGACCTTCTTCACCCGCTCGAGGCCGTCGGCGAGGAATCCGTCGTAGATCGAGCGCTGGATGAGGGCGCGTGACGGGCAGGTGCAGACCTCGCCCTGGTTGAGCGCGAACATCGTGAAGCCCTCGAGCGCCTTGTCGTAGAACGGGTCGTTCGTGGAGCGGGCCACGTCCTCGAAGAACACGTTCGGGCTCTTGCCGCCGAGTTCCAGGGTGACGGGGATGAGGTTCTGCGAGGCGTACTGCATGATGAGGCGGCCGGTCGTGGTCTCCCCGGTGAAGGCGACCTTGCGGATGCGCTTGTGCTGGGCCAGCGGGGCGCCGGCCTCGATCCCGAAGCCGTTCACGATGTTGACGACTCCGGCCGGCAGCAGGTCGCCGATGATGTCGAACAGGAACAGGATCGACGCGGGCGTCTGCTCCGCGGGCTTGATGACGATGCAGTTGCCCGCGGCGAGCGCCGGCGCCAGCTTCCACACGGCCATGAGGATCGGGAAGTTCCAGGGGATGATCTGCCCGACGACGCCGAGCGGTTCGTGGAAGTGGTACGCGACGGTGTTCTCGTCGAGCTGGCTGATGCCGCCCTCCTGCGCGCGGAGCACCCCGGCGAAGTAGCGGAAGTGGTCGATCGCGAGCGGGATGTCGGCGGCGAGGGTCTCCCGCACGGGCTTGCCGTTCTCCCAGGTCTCGGCGACCGCGATCTCCTCCAGGTGCTGCTCCATCCGGTCGGCGATGCGGTTCAGGATCACGGAGCGCTCCGCGGGGCTGGTCTTGCCCCAGGCGGTGAAGGCCTTCCAGGCGACGTCGACGGCGCGGTCGATGTCCTCCACGGTGCCGCGGCCGACCTCGGTGAAGGGCTTGCCGTTGACGGGACTGATGTTCTCGAAGTACTGGCCCTTCGCGGGCTCGACGAACTCGCCGCCGATGTAGTGGCCGTAGCGGGGCCGATAGTTCGCGACCGCTCCGGGCTGCCCGGGGGCCGCGTAGGCGAGGGACACGTCTTCTTCGACGATGGTCATGGGGGTCTCCTTCGACGGGGGCGCCGCGGCGTCGATGCCGCGGTGTTCCCTCGACGCTAGGCCGCTCCCCGTTGCACTCCCGGTGCGCAACGTTGCAGCCGGTTGCACCCCGTTCGAATCGCGCACTGTGCTGCATCCGCGGCCGAAATGGGGCCAATCGGGCGATTCGAATCAGGTGAGGCGCTCGATCCGCGTCACGAGGCCGGCACGACGCGGCGAGCGCGCCGGCAGCATCTCCAACGCGAGCCGCAGCACCTCCGCGTCCTCGCTGCCCTCGGGGGTGTCCGCGTAGGCGAGCAGCACGTCGAGACTCGCCCCCGACAGCATCACCTCCCGCAGCGCCGCCCGGACCGAGTCACGGAACTCCTCCACGCCGGGTGAGGCCGACTCCGGCAGCACCGGCCCCCGATACGCCGTCAGAGCGACCCGGTGCGCCCCGCGATCCAGGAGGGAGAGCACGTCGTGGGCGTCGGTCTCCAGCGGCACCGGAAGACGATAGGGGCGGGACTCCGGCACGAGATCGGGGGCCGCCCGCTCCAGGACCTTCCGCAGACGCACCATCTCCGGCCGCAAGGTGTCCGGCGAGACCCCAGGGCCGTAGACGAGCTCGGCGAGTCGGTCGGCGGAGAGTCCCTGGCGGTGCACGGCCAGCATCAGGAGGATGGCGGCGTGCCGGGCGCTGAGCTCGGTGACCGCCTCCTCGTGCGCCGACACGGTCTCCAGCCGGGCGCGGTCGCGTCCGAGCACGTGCAGTCGCGCGCGGGCGAGGGGTTCCGGCGGCGTCCTGCCGGGCAGTCGTCGAGCCGGAGGCTCCGCCCGTCTCTGCAGCCGGGCCACGAGGAGCTCGGACTCGACCGCTCGCGCCGTCGCGTCGACGAGCAGCCGGGCCTGCGGGGTCACCACCTCCGGTCCCCCGGTGATGTCGATCACGCCCAGGACCCGCTGCGTCTCCGGGTCGCGCACGGGCGCCGCGGTGCACGACCACGGGTGCACCAGTCGGTTGTAGTGCTCGGCCCCGCGGATCTGCACCGACCGTTCCAGGGCGAGAGCGGTGCCGGGGGCGCTCGTGCCCACGGCGTCCTCCGCCCAGTTCGCGCCGGCGACGAACCCCATGCCCTCGGTGAGGGACCGCAGCTGCGCGTCGCCCTCGATCCACAGCAGGCGACCGGCCTGGTCCCCGACGGCGATCACGACCCCCGAGTCCTCGGAGTCGCCGGGAAGCAGCAGCGCGCGGATCATCTCCATCGCGGAGGCGAGTGGATGGTCCAGGCGATAGGCGTCGAGCTCGTCCTCATGCAGATCGAGCGGCGGCAGCCCCTCCGGGCCGACGCGGCGACGCCAGGACCTCTCCCACGACTCACGCACGAGCGGACGCACCTCGCGGAGACGGTGATCGTCGAGATTCCCGGCGATGAGCTCCTCGTGCGCACGCTCGACGAGGAGGCGAGACGCCGTCGGCGACGCCTCCCGCGGATCGTGCCACGTCGCAGACACGCGTTCTCCGTTCCTGGAGCCGGGAGCGTGCCCTCAGTGTACGAGCAGGATCGACCGGGCGGAACCGCAGCGGCGGCGGTCAGGGCAGCAGCCCGGCCACGAGATCGTCGATCACGTCGTCGGTCGAGGTCTCCGGGTCGATCGGGGTGGTGAGCCGGTCGAGCAGCAGACCATCGATCGCGTAGTGGAACAGGGCGATCTCCCGCCGGCCCCCGGGGAGACCCGCCGCGACGTTGAAGGCGACGTCCGCATCGAAGCCGGCACGCTGCCAGGCCCCGAGCACGGCGGCGAGTTCGGGACGACGAGCGCTCTCGAGCCGCAAGGCGAACAGGGCGAGGGTCACGTCGCGATCAGCCGTGAGGCGGCGCACGATGTCCCGGATGTAGTCGGCGAAGAGCTCCCGGCTCGGCGTGATCTCGGCCCTCCGCTCCAGGTCCTCGGGCGTCGGAGCCAGGCGTTCCCCGATGCGGTCGACGAGACCCTCGATCAGCGCCTCCCTGCTGCGGAAGTAGTTCGACGTCGTCCCCGCGGGGACGTCCGCCTCGGCGTCGACCGCGCGGTGTGTGAGCCCCCGGGATCCCTCGCGGGCGAGCACCGCCAGCCCCGCATCCGCGATCTGCCGTCGTCGCGGCTCATTCCTCGCCATGCCGCCACCCTAGCGCAATCACTACGGCTGTTGTACTCTCAACCGCAACAGATGTAGTGATTGGAGAACGATGCGAGAGCTCGTGTACTACGCAGCGGTGACCCTGGACGGGTTCATCGCCGGGCCGGACGGGGAGTTCGACGCCTTCCTCGTCGAGGGCGACCACATGGACGGCATCAATGCCCGCTTCGCCGACACCCTGCCGACCGTGGCCGCCGGAGCCCTCGGTATCCCGCAGCGCAACGACGTGTTCGACACCGTGTTGATGGGCAGGAACACCTACGAGGTGGGCGGGCTCGCGAGCCCGTACCGGCACCTGCGGCAGATCGTCTTCAGCCGCACCCGCACCGCCGCGGCCGAGAATCTCGAGGTGACGGCGGAGGACCCGGTGGACGTCGTGCGGCGCCTCAAGCGCGAGGAAGGCGGCGCGATCTGGCTGTGCGGCGGCGGCTCTCTCGCGGCGACGCTGGCCGACGAGATCGACCGGCTCATCCTGAAACGGCAGCCGCTGCTCTTCGGATCCGGCATCCCGCTCTTCGGCGACCGCCCCTATCGTCCGGAACGGTTCGATGCCGTGGAGACGACCCCCTATGAATCGGGCGTCGTGGTGACGGAGTACGTGCGACGGCGCGGGGAGTGATCCTGCCGTCAGCGGGTGCGTAGCCGGTCGAGGCCCGGATGGCAATACCGTTCTCGAATCCGTTCCCGGTTCCTATCGTGGTCCCATCACGAGTCAGGAGGCGCCATGAACGTCCACACCCCCACCAGCACTGGCTCCTCGCAGCGCGCCGACGCGGCCCACCCCGCCGCGACCGAGCCGGCCTGCGAGCGGATCGACTTCGACCGGTACGTCGTCGCGCACGACGCTCCCGTCGGATACATCGAGGTCGTGCCGCCGCTCTATGTCTGCTACCTCGGACACCCGTATCCTCGGGCTGTGGAGATCGCTCAGGTGTACGACTACGACCATGCCGTCAGCATCGTCAGTGCCATGGCCGCGGGTTCGCGCGACCACGCCCTCGCCGGATGAGCCGGGAGGTCTGGCCCGGGTCCGCGTACCCGCTGGGGGCCACCTTCGATGGTCAGGGCACCAACTTCGCCCTCTTCAGCGAGGGCGCGGAGCGCGTGGAGCTCTGCCTCTTCGATGCGGACGGCACGGAGACACGGGTGCCGCTCACGGAGGTCGACGCGTTCGTCTGGCACGGCTACCTGCCCACGGTGCAGCCGGGACAGCGCTACGGCTACCGGGTGCACGGCCCCTACGACCCTGCCCAGGGACAGCGGTTCAACCCGAACAAGCTGCTCCTCGACCCGTACGCGAAGGCCGTCGCCGGCGAGATCGACTGGGGTCAGTCCCTGTTCGGCTACGACTTCGGCGACCCTGATTCCCGGAACGACGACGACTCCGCGGCCGCGATGGCGAAGGGCGTCGTCGTCAGCCCGTTCTTCGAGTGGGGCGGCGACCGGCCCCTGAAGACGCCGTACGCCGACACGGTGATCTACGAGGCGCACGTGAAGGGGCTCACCCAGCGGCATCCCGAGGTGCCGGAGGAGCTCCGCGGGACCTACGCCGGCATCGCGCATCCGGCGGTCGTCGAGCACCTCCAGCGCCTCGGCGTCACCGCCTTGGAGCTGATGCCCGTGCACCAGTTCGTTAACGACTCGGTGCTGCAGGACAAGGGCCTGTCGAATTACTGGGGCTACAACACCCTCGGCTTCTTCGCCCCGCATAACGCGTATGCCGCCGGTGGTCAGGACGGCCAGCAGGTGCAGGAGTTCCGCGCCATGGTGCGCGGGCTCCACGAGGCCGGGATCGAGGTCATCCTCGACGTGGTCTACAACCACACGGCGGAGGGCAACCACCTCGGTCCGACGCTCTCGATGCGCGGGATCGACAACGAGGCGTACTACCGGCTCGAAGAGGACAAGCGGTACTACACGGACTACACCGGCACGGGCAACAGCCTGAACGCGGGCAACCCGCACGCCCTGCAGCTGCTCATGGACTCGCTGCGGTACTGGGTGACCGAGATGCACGTCGACGGCTTCCGCTTCGACCTCGCGGCGACCCTCGCCCGCGAGTTCTACGACGTCGACCGCCTGGCAGCCTTCTTCGAACTCGTGCAGCAGGATCCGATCGTCTCCCAGGTGAAGCTCATCGCCGAGCCGTGGGACATCGGACCCGGCGGCTATCAGGTGGGCAACTTCCCGCCGCAATGGACGGAGTGGAACGGCAAGTACCGCGACACCGTGCGCGACTTCTGGCGCGGTGAGCCGCAGGCACTCGGCGAGTTCGCCTCCCGCCTCACCGGCTCCGCCGACCTGTACGAGCACTCCGGCCGGCGCCCGGTCGCCTCCATCAACTTCGTGACCGCGCACGACGGCTTCACGCTGCGCGACCTCGTCTCCTACAACGAGAAGCACAACGAGGACAACGGCGAGGACAACAACGACGGCGAATCCCACAACCGCTCCGACAACATGGGCGCGGAGGGACCGACCGACGACATCGACATCAATCGCCGCCGCGCGCGTCAGCAGCGGAACTTCCTCGCGACGCTGCTGCTCTCGCAGGGCGTGCCGATGATCTCCCACGGCGACGAGCTCGGCCGCACGCAGCACGGCAACAACAACGGCTATGCGCAGGACAACGAGCTCACCTGGATCGACTGGGAGGCGGCCGACCTGCCGCTCGTGGAGTTCACGGCGGCGGTCGCACGGCTCCGGCACGACCATCCGACCTTCCGCCGCAGCCGCTTCTTCGACGGACGCCCGGTCGCGGACGAGGACGGCGAGCGCATCCCCGACGTCGTGTGGCTGCGACCGGACGGCGCCCGCATGACCCCGGAGGACTGGGACTCGGGCTTCGGGCGCTCTGTCGGCATGTTCCTCAACGGCCGCGGGATCCGCGAGAACGACCGGCGAGGGCGACCCGTGGAGGACGTGAACTTCCTCGTCTACTTCAACAGCGGCGACGAGCCCGTCGACCTCGCCCTGCCGGACGATCGCCACGGTGCGGAATGGCTCGTCGCCGTGGACACCGCCGGCGAGCTGGGCGACCGGAACCTCCGCGCCCGCGACACCGTGCCGCTCGAGGGCAAGGCCATGCTCGTGCTGCAGGAGATCGACGGCGAGCCCGTCGACACCGACGACTCCGTCGACGCCTCGCTCCGTGCGCAGAGCGAGCAGGCCGCCTCATGACCGACAGGCCGCTGTCGACCTATCGCCTCCAGATCAGCGGCAGCTTCCCCCTCGAAGCGGCGGCCGATGTGGTCGGCTACCTCGCCGAGCTCGGCGCGTCCTGGGTGTATCTGTCGCCGCTGCTGGCGGCGACGCCGGGTTCGAACCACGGCTACGACGTGGTCGACCACGCGCGCATCGATCCGGACCGAGGGGGCGAGGACGGTCTCATCCGGTTCGCCTCGGCGGCGCGCACGGCCGGCCTCGGCATCCTCGCCGACATCGTCCCCAACCATGTGGGCGTCGCGGTGCCGCGGCAGAATCGATGGTGGTGGGAGGTGCTGCGACTCGGCCGGAAGACCCGTCATGCCGCCGCCTTCGACATCGACTGGGCGGCGGGCGACGGACGCCTCCTGCTCCCGCTGCTGGGCGCGAGCCCGGAGGAGGTCGTCGCGAACGGCGAGCTCGACGTCGACACCACCCCGGCCGCCGATGCGCCGGACGGGGTGCTGCGCTACTTCGAGCATGAACTCCCGCTCGCCCCCGGCACGGCGGCGCTGGCCGACGACCTCCCGGCACTCCTGGCGGCCCAGAACTACGAGCTGCGATTCTGGGAGGACCAGAACACCGATCTCACGTACCGCCGATTCTTCGCGGTCTCCGAACTCGCCGGCATCCGGGTGGAGCGCCCCGACGTCTTCGCGGAGTCGCATCGGGAGATCCTCCGCTGGCTCCGGACCGGACTCGCGGACGGGCTGCGGGTGGATCATCCGGACGGCCTCGTCGACCCCGGCGCGTATCTGGAGCAGCTCGCCGACGCGACAGGGCGCGCGTACACGCTCGTGGAGAAGATCCTGGAGCCCGGCGAGGCCCTGCCCGCCTGGTGGCGGACCGACGGCACGACCGGATACGACGCGCTGGCCGAGCTCGATCGTCTGTTCGTCGACGCGGAGGGGGTGGCCGCACTGGACCGCCTGGACGCCCGGCTCCGCGCGGAGACCGGCCTCCCGGACGCGCTCCCCTGGCACGACCTCATCCACGACACGAAGCGGATGATCGCCGACACGCTCCTGGCCGCCGAGGTGCGCCGGCTGGTCCGCACGCTTCCCCACGGGATCGTGCACGCGGACGACGCACTGGCGGAACTCCTCGCCTGCTTCCCCGTGTACCGCTCCTATCTCCCGGAGGGCCGCGAGCACCTGCGCGCCGCCTTCGCGGAGGCCCGTCGCCGACGCCCCGACCTCTCCGCCGCCTTCGCCGCGCTCGAACCGCTCCTGGTCGACCCCACCCTCGAGGTCGCGCAGCGGTTCCCCCAGGTGAGCGGCGCCGTGATGGCGAAGGGCGTGGAGGACACCGCGTTCTACCGGTTCACCCGGCTCGGAACGCTGACCGAGGTCGGCGCCGACCCGTCGATCCCCGCCCTGTCGGTCGAGGAGTTCCACGACGCACAGCGGGCACGACTGGCGGCCTGGCCGTACTCGATGACGACGCTCTCCACGCACGACACGAAGCGCTCGGAGGACGTGCGGGCGCGCCTGTCCGTGCTCTCGGAGATCCCGGAGCGGTGGGGCGAGGTGCTGGCGGAGCTGCGCGCCGTCGCGACCACCGGACACGGCCCCCTCGACGCGCTCATCTGGCAGGCTGCCGTCGGCGCGTGGCCGCTGCCCTCCGACCGGCTCCTCGCCTACGCCACGAAGGCCGCGCGCGAGGCGGCCGAGCGGACCACCTGGCAGCATCCGGACGCGGCCTTCGAGGAGGGTCTGGCCGCGATCGCACGATCCGTGGAAGGTGACGCCGCGCCGATCCTCGACCGGTTCGTGGCGGAGATCGTCGATGCCGGCCGTTCGAACTCCCTCTCCGCCAAGCTGCTGCAGCTCACCGGTCCCGGCGTGCCGGACGTCTACCAGGGCACCGAGCTCTGGGACCTCTCGCTCGTCGACCCCGACAACCGTCGACCCGTCGACTTCGCTCTGCGCGCTCGGATGCTGCGGGAGCTCGACGCGGACCACGCTCGCGGTGTGGTCCCCCCGATCGACGACTCCGGTGCCGCCAAGCTGCTGGTGACCTCGCGGGCCCTGCGACTGCGGCGGGACAACCCGGAGCTCTTCCGCTTCTACCGGCCGGCCGTGGTCGAGGGTGCGGCCGCGGACCACGCCGTCGCCGTGCACCGCGGGGGCGCGACCGCCGTGGCCACGCGACTGCCGGTGACGCTGGCGCGCCGCGGCGGCTGGGGTGACACGGTCCTGATGCGCCCGGAGCTGCCGGGGACCGACCTCCTCACCGGTCGGCGGATCCCGCCGGGACCGGTGCGGCTGGCGGAACTGCTCGACACGTATCCGGTCGCCCTGATCGAGCTGGCCCGATGATCTCGGTGTGGGCGCCGCGGGCGAGTCGTGTGCGGGTGCGACGCCTCGACGACGCGGGCACGACCGTGGAGGAGCGCGAACTCACGGCCGCGACGGAGGGGCACTGGACCGCCGACTTCGCCCTCGCGGACGGTGAGCGCTACGGCTTCCTGCTCGACGACGGCGACGACCTGCGCCCGGACCCTCGCTCGCGGCGGCAGCCGGACGGCGTGCACGGCGCCTCGGCGGCGTTCGACCCCGCGGCCTTCGCCTGGACCGATGCCTCCTGGACCGGACGCCAGCTCGCAGGCGGGCTGATCTACGAGCTGCACCTCGGCACCTTCACGCCGGAGGGCACGCTCGACGCGGCGATCGGCCGCCTGGCGCATCTCGTCGAGCTCGGCGTCACCCATGTCGAGCTGCTGCCCGTCAACGCCTTCAACGGCTCCTGGAACTGGGGATACGACGGCGTGCTCTGGTACGCGGTGCAGGAAGAGTACGGCGGCCCCGCGGCCTACCAGCGCTTCGTCGATGCCGCCCACGCGCACGGGCTCGCCGTCGTGCAGGACGTCGTCTACAACCACCTCGGCCCGAGCGGCAACTACCTCCCCCTCTTCGGTCCGTACCTGCGCGAGGGCGAGACCAACACCTGGGGCGACTCGGTGAACCTCGACGAGCCCGCGGTGCGGGAGTACATCCTCGACAACGCCCTGATGTGGCTGCGCGACTTCCACGTCGACGGACTCCGGCTCGACGCCGTGCACGCCCTGCACGACCGGCGGCCCGTGCACCTGCTGCGAGAGCTTTCCGAACGGGTGGACGCCCTCTCCGCGCAACAGAACCGGCCGCTGACCCTCATCGCCGAGTCCGACCTCAATGACCCGACGCTCATCCTGCCGCGGGAAGCCGGGGGCTACGGACTCACGGGGCAGTGGTCGGACGACTGGCACCACGCCGTGCACGTCGCGCTCACCGGGGAGACCGCCGGGTACTACGCCGACTTCGCCGCGGCCGAGGCGGTGGCCAAGGTGACGGAGGGCGGGTTCTTCCACGACGGCACCTTCTCGTCCTTCCGCGATCGTCCGCACGGGTCCCCGATCCCCGCCGAGGTGCCGAGCTGGCGGCTGGTGACCTTCGCGCAGGACCACGACCAGATCGGGAACCGCGCGGCCGGGGACCGGCTCTCCGCCACCCTGTCCCCCGATCGGCTCGCGGTGGCCGCCGTCCTCACCCTGACGGCCCCGGGCACCCCGATGCTCTTCATGGGCGAGGAGTGGGGCGCGACGACACCCTGGCAGTTCTTCACCGCCCACCCGGAGCCGGAGCTCGGCCGCGCGGTCGCCGAGGGCCGCACGGCGGAGTTCGCCCGCATGGGCTGGGATCCGGATGCGGTCCCCGACCCCCAGGATCCCGACACGTTCCGCCGCTCGCACCTCGACTGGGCGGAGGCCGAGGCCCCGGTGCACGCCCGGCTCCTGGCGCTGTACCGCGACCTCGCACGACTGCGGCGAGCCCGACCGGAGCTCACCGACCCGGACTCCGCCCACACGACGGTCGAGGTCCGGGAGACGGACGGCCGCCCCGAGCACCGCGTCTACCGCATCGATCGCGGTGGAGTGTCGGTGCTCGTGAACCTCTCCCCCACCCCCGCCTCGTTCGCGGTACCCTCGACGGCCGAGATCCTCCTCACAACCCTCCCGCTCGCCTCCCCGTCGCGCACCCTCACGTCCCTGACTCTCCCCCCGGACGCCGCCGCCATCATCAACTGAGGTCGACCCACCCCTCTGCGGTCCTCCCGGCCCTCTGCGTGCGTGCGTAAGGGGCCGGGGTGCGCGGAAGGGGGTGGGTCGGCAGGAGTCAGCCGCGCGAAGCCCACCACTCCCGGAGACGCTGCTCCGCGACGCCCTCACCCAGCACGCCCTCATCGAGGCGCAGATCGAGGAGGAAGCGGTACGCCTCGCCGACCTCCCGGCCCGGAGAGATGCCGAGGACCTCCTGGATGCGGTTGCCGTCGAGCTCCGGACGGATCGCGTCGAGCTCCTCCTGCTCGCGGAGCGCCGCGATCCGGGACTCGATGTCGTCGTAGGCGGCGGCGAGCCGGGCGGCCTTGCGCTTGTTCCGCGTGGTGACGTCGGCGCGGGTGAGGATGTGCAGGCGCTCCAGCAGGTCCCCGGCATCGCGGACGTAGCGGCGCACGGCGGCATCCGTCCACGCCCCCTCCGCATAGCCGAAGAACCGCAGATGCAGCTCGATCAGGGTCGCGACGGCATCCGTGGTCGCCGAGTCGAAGCGCAGGGCCTGCAGCCGCTTGCGGGCCATCCGGGCGCCGACGACGTCGTGGTGGTGGAACGTGACCGCGCCACCAGGCTCGAGCTTGCGCGTGCGGGGCTTGCCGATGTCGTGGAGCAGAGCCGCGATCCGCAGCGGCACGTCCGGCGCGGCCCCGGGGTTCCTGGCGTGCTCGAGCGCGATGGCCTGACTGAGCACCGTGAGGGAGTGCTCGTAGACGTCCTTGTGGTGGTGGTGCTCGTCGACCTCGAGCTTGAGGGCGCTGACCTCGGGGAGGAACTCCTCGATGAGTCCGGTCTCGACCAGCACCCGGATGCCGCGGACGGGGTCGTCGGTCTGCATGAGGCGCACGAGCTCGGACTGCACGCGCTCCGGGCTCACGATCTTCAGGGTCTCGCGGAGCTCGGTGATCGCCCGCTCCGTGTCCTCCTCGACCGTGAAGCCGAGCTGCGCGCTGAACCGGGCGGCACGCAGCATCCGGAGCGGGTCGTCGCCGAACGACACCCGGGGGTCCGTCGGTGTCCGCAGCACGCCCGCCACGAGGTCCTCGACCCCGCCGGTCGGGTCGACGAGCTTCACCGCGGGCACCTGGAGGGCCATCGCGTTGACCGTGAAGTCGCGGCGGACGAGGTCGCCGTCGATCGAGTCGCCGAACTCCACCGTGGGCTTGCGCGTCACGCCGTCGTAGCTGTCGGCGCGATAGGTCGTGATCTCGACCTGCTCGCCCCGCACCCGGGCGCCGATGGTCCCGAAGGCCCGGCCGATGTCCCAGTGCGCGGAGGCGACCGGCTTCACGATCGCGAGGATCTCGTCCGGCGAGGCGCTCGTCGTGAAGTCGAGGTCGTGCGTCTCGCGGCCGAGCAGCGCATCGCGCACCGGACCGCCGACGACGGCGAGCTCGAAACCGGCTTCGTCGAAGGCCTCCGCGAGCGTACGGACGACGGGATTCTCGGCGAGCGCGCCGAGACGCGCGAGGCCGTCGGCCATGTTGAGCATGGGTTCCAGCGTACCGGCCCGCTTTCCACCCCTCCCGGCCCGGGCACGACTTCGGAGCTTCCGGCCGACGCGCCGGCTCCGAGCCGGTACCCCCGGCGTGTCACGGGCGATCTCCGAAGCTGTGCCCGCCTGCGCCCCGTTCACCTCCCCGTCGCCTCGATGTCAGACCTCCGTCATCCGGCTCCGCTGGGCTGGGGACGCCCCGTGCGGCTGAGCACGGACACCCACCCACGAAGGACAGACATGACCTCCCCCACCCCTGCGGTGCGGTGGCGGCGTCGCGGACTGACGTCCGTCGCGCTGCTCGCCGTGCTCGGCGGCGCCGTCGTCGCCCCCGCGGCCCTCGCCGCGCCCGACCCCGAGGTGCCGACCGGATCGCTCGTCACCGGCGACACGCCCTGGCACTACCTCGACGACGGCTCCGACCCGTCCCCCGCCCCGGCCGCGCTGCGCGACTGGACCCTGCCCGCCTACGATGACAGCGCGTGGAAGACCGCACCCGGCTCGTTCGGCGCCAAGAGCGGGGCGCTCGCCCCCGTCGGGCCGCACACCCCGAAGACGCTCCTCAACCACTACCTCGACGGCTCGGCGGCGCCGACGGTGCCGACGTACTTCTTCCGCACGACATTCGAGTTGGAGGCCGGGGTCGCCGACCAGGTCGCCGCCCTGCAGAGCACCGTCACCTTCGACGACGCGCTCATCGTGTGGATCAACGGCGAAGAGGTGGCCCGCTACGTCGACGGCCGGATCACCGACACGACAAACGTCGAGTACGCCGGCGACTCCAACGGCGACCCGCTCACCAGCACGTTCAGCGCCGAGGGCGACCTGCTCCGCGACGGCACGAACACGATCGCCGTGTCGCTGTTCCAGGACCGCGCGTCGAGCTCCGACATCTACTTCGACATGTCATCGCTCACCCTCGTGAAGGCCTCCGACCCCGGCACGCCCGTGGTCGCCGCGCCGACCCGCGTCATCCTCACCCCGACCGAGAAGCCGGAGGTGTCGCAGTCGTTCTCCTGGCTCGCCGGCGACGCCTCGCACACGGTCGGCCAGGTCGAGATCGGCCTCGCGACCGGTGGTGCCACCCGCACGGTCGACGCATACGACGCCGGTGTGGTGAACGGCAACCCGAACAAGCACTTCTCGGTCACGGTCACCGACCTCGCCCCCGCCACCGCCTACCGCTACCGGGTGGGTCTCCCCGGGAGCTGGAGCGACTGGTACGAGTTCCGCACGGCGGACCCGAACGCGAGCGACTTCCAGTTCATCTACTACGGCGACGCCCAGATCGGTCTCGACACCACCTGGCCGAGCGTCGTGAAGCAGGCCGAGGCGCAGGCTCCTCGCTCGATCGGCTCCGTCCACGCGGGCGACCTGATCAACACCTCCAGCAACGAGAACGAGTGGGTCAACTGGTTCAAGGGCATGAAGGACTCGGCGGTCCGCACCAACGTCATGGCCGCCCCCGGCAACCACGAGTACTCCGGCGACAAGCTGCTCACGGCCTGGAAGGCCGCGTTCGAGTACCCGCACAACAACCCGTCGACGAGCTCCATCGGCGAACTCGCGAACCTCGCGAAGGGCGACTCCGAGGTCGCGCAGCAGTACCGCGCGTTCTTCGACCACTGGAGCTCGTTCGCAGCCGAGACCGCGTACTACACCGACTACCAGGGCGTCCGTTTCATCACCCTGAACGCAACCCGCGACACGACCTTCCTCACCCCGGCGGGGCTCCCGTCCTGCACGGGCGCGGAGTGCCCGTCGTCGCAGATCGGCACCCTGTGGACGCGCTTCCAGGCCGCCTGGCTCGACCTGCTGCTGCAGAACAGCCCGTCGAAGTGGAACGTCGTCACGTTCCACCAGCCGGTCTTCTCGGCCTCGGCCGGTCGTGACGAGCCGGTGCTCCGCGCCGAGTGGCTGCCCGTCTTCCAGCGCAACGACATCGACCTCGTGCTCATGGGCCACGACCACACGTACGCCCGCGGCTACGTGAACACGGATGCGACCGAGACCCCCGGTCTCACGACGGGCCCGGTCTACGTCGTGTCGAACTCCGGCGCGAAGCATTACGACCTGGAGACCCCGGAGAAGAACGTCTGGACCAACAACGGCGCCACCCAAGTGCTGCGCGGTCAGGGCGTGACGACGTACCAGGTGATCGACGTCCTGAAGAACCAGCTCGTCTACCGGTCGTACCTCGCCGAGAAGCAGCCGGACGCCACGACCGACCTCCCCGTCGGCGCCGTCTACGACACGTTCACCGTGACGAAGTCCGACGCCGGTGAGAAGTGGGTCACCGAGGCCGGTGTCACCCCGCCGGTCACGGAGGAGCCGGAGCCGGAGAAGCCCGCGACGGTCGAGCTGGGCGCGTCCTCGGTTGCGGCCGGCGGCACGCTCGCGGTGTCGGGAAGCGGCTTCGCGGCCGGCGCCGAACTCGCGCTCGAGCTGCGATCCGATCCGGTCTCGCTCGGTACGGTCACGGTCGCGACCGACGGCACGTTCTCGCGCACCGTCACCATCCCCGCCGGCACCCCGGCCGGCACGCACACCCTCGCCGTGATCCTCCCCGACGGCACGGAGGTGACGGCCTCCCTCACCGTGACCGCGGCGGCCGGGGGCGGAGCGGTCGTCCCCGGTGAGAGCGACTCGGGTGGCGCGACCGACGGCGACCTCGCGACGACCGGTGCCGACAGCATGCCGTTCGTCATCGGGGCCATCGTGCTGCTCGCCGCCGGCCTCGGCCTGTTCGCCCTGCGTCGCCGCCGTGCGACAGCGGTGGTCGAGACGACGGAAGCCGGGTAACCCGGTCGTCTGTCCCTCCACGGGCGCCACCGGTCCTCCGGCGGCGCCCGTGCCGTCTCCCCCGGCTCTCGCCTCGGACCATGCACCGGTCCCTTCCGGGTCTGGGATAACCTTCACGTGCCCGACCCGCGAAGGAGAACCCGTGCCCGCGAACGATGCCCTGGCCGATGAGACCGATCGGATCGTCGCGGCGGCCCTGCAGGTGAACGGCCGCGCGTCCTGGGGCGAGATCGCCCGCGTGGTCGACCTTCCGGAGCGGACGGTCGCCCGCCGCGGACAGCGTCTCCTGGACCGCGGGCTCGTGCGCGTCTCGACCTACGTCGACCCCGCGCGCGTGCTCCATGCGCGCGCCGTCCTGTTCCGGATAACGACCGAACCGCATGCGCTCTGGCACGTCGCCCGCACCCTCGCCCGTCGTGCCGATGCGTCGTCCGTGTCGGTCCTCGAGGGCAGCAGCGACATCGCCGGCATGCTCCTCCCGCACGACGACGCATCGATCCGCGAGCTGCTCTTCACCGACTTCCCCGAGGTGGAGGGCATCGCGTCGATCAACGTCACCACGGTGCTGAAGTTCTTCCGCTCCGGGCACGACTGGCGGGTGGGGGTGCTGTCCGACGAACAGGTGCGCATGCTGGACGAGTCCTCGGGATCCGAGGTCGACCCGGCGGACGCCTTGAGCGAGGACGAGGAAGCGCTGATCCGGCTCCTGCTGAAGGACGGACGGATGCCCGTGGCGCAGCTCGCCCGCGCGCTCGGACTGAACGTCACCACGACGCGTCGACGGATGGAATCCCTCAACCGCCGCGGGCTCATGCACCCCCGCACGGAGATCGTCCCGAGCCTCTTCGGCCTCGGGCTGGAGGCACTCGTGTGGCTGCGGGTGCCGATGGGTCGGCTGGAGAAGGTGGGATCCGCCCTCGCCGCCGCCCCCGAGGTGAAGTTCATCGTCGCGACGACGGGCACGTCGCAGCTCCTCATGAACGTGCTCGTGCGCGACGCGGACGAGTTCTACGAGTTCCTCACCGGTCCCGCGGTCGCTGGCCACGACGGGCTGGAGGTCGTGGAGTCGCTCGTCGTCATCACTCCGGTGCTGCGCGGGTCGCTGATCGTGGACGAGGCGCCGGCGGCGCTGGCTCAGGACATGCCGACGGGAGCCATCCGCTTGTAGGCCGATTCTGTTACGGACGTGTAAAGAAATGGCGAGATCGTTCGCATTGCCTTGACGTGATGGCGAAATAGAGCGAGTATCCCTTCCAGGGCCTTCACCCCTGGAGAGGACGATCGTGTTCACGGCAACTGGAGACGACTGGGCGGACCGCGCGGCGGCACTGTCGCTGCACACCCGCATGTTCATCGACGGCTCCTGGGAGGACGGGACCGCCGAGCCCCTCGCACCGATCAGCCCCCGGGACGGC
Organism: Microbacterium sp. GbtcB4; assembly: GCF_019091465.1. Classification (NCBI taxonomy): domain Bacteria; kingdom Bacillati; phylum Actinomycetota; class Actinomycetes; order Micrococcales; family Microbacteriaceae; genus Microbacterium; species Microbacterium sp. GbtcB4. The sequence goes on along the minus strand of NZ_JAGXJJ010000001.1, from coordinate 501,597 downwards.
CGGGCTCTGCCCCCGATCGCGGCCGCCTCCGCCGCCGACATCGACCGCGCGGTCCGCTCCGCCCGTGCCGCGTTCGACGCGGGCGTCTGGTCGCGCATCGCCCCCCGCGAACGCGGCCAGCTGCTGATCGCCTTCGCGCAGAAGATCCACGACAACGCCGAAGAACTCGCCCTCACCATCTCCCTCGAGATGGGCAAGCCCGTGCGCGAGGCGCTGCAGACCGAACTCCGCGCGGTCGTGAACTGCTTCCGGTGGTACGGCGAGGCCGCAGACAAGGTGCTCGACGAGCTCCCCGTCACCGCCCCGAACAGCCTCGCGCTCGTCACCCGCGAGCCGGCCGGCGTCGTCGCCGCGGTCGTGCCGTGGAACTTCCCGCTCACGATGACGGCCTGGAAGCTCGCCCCCGCTCTCGCCGTCGGCAACAGCGTCGTCCTCAAACCCGCCGAGCACACCACCTTCTCGGCCCTGCGCCTGGCCGAGCTCGCCCACGAGGCCGGCATCCCGGCCGGCGTGCTGAACGTCACCCCCGGCGCCGGCCAGGTCGCCGGCCGCGCACTCGGCGAGCACCCTGACGTCGACGTCGTCACGTTCACCGGCTCGCCCGAGGTCGGCCGCCGGTTCCTCGGCTACGCCGCCGCGTCGAACGGCAAGCGCGTGTGGCCGGAGCTCGGCGGCAAGACGGCGAGCCTCGTGCTGCCGGACGCCGATCTGGAGCGGGCGGTCCGGGCCACGGCCGACGGCTGCTTCTACAACCAGGGGCAGATGTGCACGGCCTCGTCCCGGCTGCTCGTCCCCCGCGCGCAGTACGACAGGGCCCTGGAGATCGCCGCCGAGGTCGCCCGCACGAGCCTTCCCGCAGACCCGTTCGACGTGTCCACGTCGATGGGGGCGATCGTCAGCGAGAAGCAGCTCGCCGGGATCGCCGGGTTCGTCGAGCGCGCGGAGGCCGAGGGCGCCGAGCTCGCGGCCGGGAGCGCCGAGCGGTTCTCCGCCGTCGACGGCGGCAGCTACTTCGCCCCGGTCGTGCTCGGCGTGACCCCCGCGCACGAGGTGGCGCAACGCGAGGTCTTCGGCCCCGTGCTGTCGGTCATCGCGTACGACGACGTCGACGACGCCCTCGACATCGCCAACGGCACCGAGTACGGCCTCGCCGCCGCGCTGTGGAGCACCGACCTCAACGCCGTGCACACCCTCTCCCGGCGGCTGCGGGCGGGTGTCGTCTGGGTCAACTGCTTCGAGGAGGGCGACATGACCATCCCCTTCGGCGGGGTCAAGGGCTCCGGCTTCGGACGCGACAAGAGTCTGCACGCGATGGAGAAGTTCACCGACCTGAAGACCACGTGGATCGAGCTGTCGTGACCCGCCCACTCATCGGCATCACCACCTGGCGCCGCGCCATCGACACCGACCTCGGCACGGGCCGCCCCGCGCACAGCCTCGGCACCGAATACGCCACGCCGATCGAGGCCGCCGGCGGCGCCGTCGTGCTGCTGCCGCCGACCGCCGGTGTCGACGAGGTCCTCGATCGGCTCGACGGACTGGTGCTCTCCGGCGGGGAGGATCTGCACCCCTCGCACTACGGCGCCGAGACCCAGGACGGGAAGTCGTACGACTCGGCCCGCGACGGCTACGAGATCGCGCTCGCCCTCGGCGCCCGGGAACGAGGCCTGCCGGTGCTGGCGATCTGCCGCGGGCTCCAGGTCTGCACCGTCGCGTTCGGCGGCTCCCTCATCGTCGACATCCCCGCCACGGCCGACCATCACCCGGTGCGAGGAGCAGACGAGCAGCTCTCCGCCCGGCACGCCGTCGCGTTCGCGGAGGACAGCAGGCTCGCCGCGCTCTACGGGACGACGACGAGGACCGTCAACACCATCCATCACCAGTCCGTCGACACCCCGGCCCCCGGGCTGCGCCCCGTCGCCTGGGCTCCCGACGGCATCGTCGAAGCCGTCGAGGCGGACGACGACTGGGCCTTCTGGGCGGTGCAGTGGCACCCCGAGAAGATGACAGCCCCCGAAGAGGCCGCCGAGGAGCGCCCGCTGTTCGCGGCGTTCGTCGCGGCCGCCCGTGAACGCGCAGCGGAACCGTCCGCTGGCCAGAAAGGAACACGATGACCAAGCAGGTCTTCCTCGAGTACGAGAACGGCGTCCGCGCCGTCGCCACCCTGTTCGAGGACCTCGCCCCTCGCACGTGCGAGGCGATGTGGGGCGCGCTGGAGAAGCCGGTCACCATGCAGGCCATGCACGCGATGTACGCCGGACCCGAGGTCATGGTCGGCCTTCCCGAGGAGGCCCAGAACTTCGACCCCGAGGCCGTGCCCGCGGAGAACCAGCAGGTCGTGCCCGCACCGGGTGACCTGCAGTGGTACTGGCAGCGCCCCATGCAGATGGGCGGACTGCCGTTCGAGTGGTACGAGATCGGAGTCTTCTACGATCGTGGTGCCCGTATTCTCGGCCCCCTCGGATGGACACCCGTCAACATCTGGGCCGGCATCACCGAAGGACTCGCGGAGTTCGCTCAGGAGAGCGCCGCGATCCGCATCGACGGAGCGAAGCAGCTCACCATCGGACGCCTGGTCTAGGCGTCCACCCCCCGTGCTGGACCCATCCCGAAGGAGCAGTGCATGAACACCCGCAGAATCCTCACCGCCGGCGCGCTCGTCGCCACCGGTGCCCTCGTCCTCGCCGGCTGCGCGTCCGGCGACGGCGAGTCCTCGTCCGGTGGTGACAAGGAGTTCGCCGGCGAGACCCTGGTCGTCACGTCGTTCGGCGGAGACTGGGAGAAGGCCTTCATCGAGGCCGTCGTCGACCCGTTCGAGGAGGAGACCGGAGCGAAGGTCGAGCTGATCACCCTGTACAGCGCCGATGCCCTCGCCCAGGTCACCGCCCAGAAGGCGAGCCCGCAGATCGATGTCGTGCACTTCTCCGGCGGACAGGAGTTCACCGCCGCGGAGCAGGGCCTCATCGCCCCGATCGCCGCCGACGACCTGTCTGCGTCGGGAGACCTCATCGACATCGCGACCGCCGGCCTCGAGCGCGGCGAGGGTCCGGTCATCCAGCTCGCGCCCATCGGGCTCGTCTACAACACCGAGGCCGACGCCCCGGCGCCGACGTCCTGGGAAGACCTCTTCGACGACGCCTACGCCGGTCACGTCGCCCTGACGGACTTCTCGAACACCTACGGGGTGCTGTCGATGCTCCGGGTGGCCGATGCGCTCGGGGGTGGCATCGAGGACCCGTCCGCGGCCATCGCCGACCTCGGAGCGCTGGCGTCCTCGGGCGACGCGATCGTCGTCCCCACCTCGCCGGACCTGCAGACCGCCTTCGCCCAGCGCGGCACCTGGCTGGCCCCGTACGCGATGGACTACGCAGGCACCCTGCAGGACGCGGGTCTCCCCGTCGAGTTCATCGTCCCGGAGGAGGGCGCCACCGTGTCGCTCATCACGGCGAACGTCGTCGAGGGCCGGGACAACCCCGAGCTGGCGACGCTCTTCATCGACTACGAGCTGCGCCCCGAAGCGCAGGCCGTCTTCGCGGAGAACATGCGCTACTCCCCCGTCAACACGAAGGCCGAGCTGTCGGACGAGGCGGCCGAGGCCGTGCTCACCGGCGACGAGCTCGACGACGTCGTGGTCTACGCCCCGGGAGACATCGCCGCGTCGCGTCAGGCGTGGACCGATGAGTGGAATGCGCTGATCACCAAATGAGCGTCCGAACCCGTAAGGAGCCCTGGCTCCTGCTCCTGCCGGCGATCGTGCTGCTCGCGCTCGCCTTCGTCACCCCGGTGTCCGGCATGCTGCTCATGAGCGTGCAATCGCCGGCAGGCGGGTTCACCCTCGACAACTTCACTCGCTTGTTCGCGAGCGAGTATCACCTCCAGGCGGCGCTGCGATCGCTCCGCCTGGGGGTGATCCAGACGGTGATCACCCTCGTCATCGCCGTCCCGCTGTCGTACATCATGGCGCGCGCCGGCTCGAAGGTGCGCTCCTTCCTCCTCATCGTGGTGATCCTGCCGCTGATGACGAGCGTCGTCGTCCGCACCTTCGGCTGGGTGGTGCTCATGGGGCCGTCCGGCCTGATGATGCAGATCCCCGGCGCAGAGTTCCTCGTCGGCGGCACGCAGGGATTCCTCGGTACCGAGACCGGCGTCGTGATCGCGATGGTGCAGGTGCTGCTGCCGTTCGCCGTGCTCAGCATCCTCGGCGTCATCTCCGGCATCCGTCCGCAGCTGGAGGAGGCCTCCCGCACCCTCGGCGCCGGATTCTGGCGCACGCTACGGCACGTCGTGCTGCCGCTGTCGGTGCCCGGCATCGTCGCCGGCGCCTCCCTGGTGTTCGTGCTCTCGGTGAGCTCCTTCATCACCCCCCGCTTCATCGGCGGCTCGCAGATCCCCGTGTTCGCGCAGACGATCTACGTCGACGCGACCACCAACCTCGACTGGGCGTTCGCGGCGGCGCAGGCCGTGCTGCTGTTCGCGGGCGTGATGCTCGTGCTCGCGGCCACGTCCCGGCTCGGGAAGCAGAAGGTGTGACCATGGTCCGTTCCGTCCCGATCCTCGGCCGTATCCTCGCCATCCTCCTCGGCATCATCGTGACGCTCTACATGCTCGTCCCGTTGCTCGTCGTCGCCGGTGCCTCGGTGGGAGAGAACCGCTTCCTCACGTTCCCCGGACAGGGCTTCACGCTCGACTGGTACGTGGAGGCCCTCACCTCCGACACCTACCTGGAGCCGTTCCGCCTGAGCCTCGTGGTGGGTGTGTCGGTCGCGATCCTCGCCGCCTCCATCGGCACCGCGGCCGCCCTCGCGCTGACGCGGTTCCGCGTTCCGGGAGGCGCGGCGATCCAGGCGCTGCTGATGTCGCCGCTGACGATCCCCACGATCATCCTCGCGATCGGCGCCCTCTCCATCGCCTCGCTCACGATCGGCTCCCCGAATGTGGGCGTGCTCATCGCGATCCATGTCGTCATCGCGATCCCCTACGTCATGCGCACCGTGACCGGCGTGATGACCCGTGCCGACCACTTCACCGAGGAGGCCGCGCGCACCCTCGGCGCCGGCACCTGGAACCGCTACCGCCTCGTGGTGCTGCCCATCGCCCGCCCCGGCATCGCGGCCGGAGCGTTCTTCGCCTTCAACATCTCGTTCGACGATGCGGTCATCGCCCTCTTCCTGCGCACCCCGCAGCTGGAGACCCTGCCCATCGCCATCTACGGCCAGCTGGAGTTCAGCACGTCGCCCACCGTGGCCGCCGTCTCGACCCTGATGGTCCTGCTCACCGTCGTCCTCATGATCGTCCTCGAACGCATCATCGGCCTGGGAAGGTTGTTCGTCTGATGACAACGCTCACCATCACTGCACTCACCAAGGACTTCAAGGGGACGAAGGTGCTCAAGGGCATCGACCTCTCGATGCGGTCCGGCGAGTTCGTCTCGCTCCTGGGCCCGTCGGGCTGCGGGAAGACGACGCTCCTCCGCTGCATCGCCGGGCTCGAGTCGCCCACGAGCGGCACGATCGAGATCGCGGGGCAGGACGTCACGAAGCTGCCGCCCGAGAAGCGTCACCTCGGCATGATGTTCCAGAGCTACGCGCTCTTCCCGCACATGAGCGTCGCCGAGAACGTGCGCTTCGGGCTGCGGATGTCGGGCGAGAAGTCGAAGGCCGAGCAGAAGGAGCTCGCCGTCCGGGCGCTGGAGCGTGTGCAGATGGGCCACCTCGCCGATCGCATGCCCGCGCAGCTCTCCGGCGGACAGCAGCAGCGCGTCGCCCTGGCCCGCGCCATCGCGTTCGAGCCGCGCGTGCTCCTGCTCGACGAGCCGCTGTCGAACCTCGATGCGCGTCTGCGCGAGGACATGCAGGTCGAGCTCAAGGAACTGCACCGCACGCTCGGTCTCACGACGGTGTTCGTCACGCACGACCAGGAGGAGGCGATGAGCCTCTCCGACCGCATCGTGCTCATGAACGGCGGGATCATCGAACAGGAGGGCGCGCCGGCGGAGCTGTACAGCGCCCCGCTCACCACCTTCGCCGCCGACTTCATCGGTGCCGCGAACCTCCTTCCCGCCACGCGCTCCGGCGCGATCGCGACCCTCGACGGCACCGCCGTGCAGGTCCCGCTCACGGGCGCCGGGCCGGACGGCTCGGGCGAGGTCGTGCTCCGGCAGGAGGATCTGCATCTGTCGCCCGCGGCGGGTCCGGGTGCCCCCGTCCCGGTCGAGGTGATCGCGCACGTCTACCGCGGCGCCGACGTCGTCTACATCGTCGAGCTCGCCGGGCGCCGCCTCCGCGTGGTCCGTCCGCGGCACGAGGACCCGCTCCCCGAGGGCGCGGCCGGTCTCGGCTGGCGCGACGGCGCCGTCCTCTGGATCCCCGCCGCCTGAACCACCCCGCGCACAGCTTCGGAGACCAGCCCCGACACGTCGTGCGACAGCCTCGCACGACCGCGTGTCGGCCGCGATCTCCGAAGCTGTGCCCCGTCCGGGCGGCTCAGACCCGGCGACGGGTCAGCACGAGACGGAGGGTCACGGCGAGGACCGTCGACACCACGATCCAGCCGAAGGCCGTGCCCAGGGACGTGAAGAACGAGGCCTGATCGGTGGCGCCGGCCACGTTCCCGTAGTTGATCGCCCCGTGGGCGCCGATCGCCACCAGGAGCCCGGCGACCGCGAGGAGCGGCCGCGTCCAGGCGCGACGGGCGTCGAGAGCGAGACCGAGCGCCGCCCCGGTCCAGATGGTGAGCGCGGCATGGGTGGGGAACGTCAGGGTGCGGACGATCCAGGTCGCGATGCCGGAGCCGGGATCGTTCGCCGCGATCTCCGCCGCGATCGCGGAGGCGTCCTCCACGGCTGCGAAGCCCACGCCGACCAGTGCGCCGACCATCGCGCCGAAGAGCACGCCGCGCAGGCCGAGGCGTCGTGCGAGCAGAAGGACGAGCAGCACGCCGAGACCCTTTCCGATCTCCTCCACGATGGGCGTCAGCACCCACATCGTGGGGACCGCCTCACGCACGATGCCCTGGTCGTCGACATAGATCGCCTGCTCGGACGACCACGCGCCGATCGCGGCCGCGAGGAGCACGGCGGCACCGGCGCCCCAGGCCACGGCGAGCAGGGACGACGCCCATGACCGCGCACGCCGCGGAGCGATCCAGCGGGCGGCGAACATCGTCACGGCCGCCGCGGGCAGAACGGCGGCGAGACACAGGAGGAAGACGGGGCCGGTTTCGATCGTGAACAGCACGATCGCGAGTGCCAGCGGGAGGAGGAAGGCGGCGAGCACCACGGGGCGGCGAGCCAGGAACGGGACGGTTTCGGAGGGGACGACCGCGGAATGCACTCCCCGATCCTTCCAGACCCGTTCCGCGACATTCCTGGGATACCGGAATGCTGAGTGGGCTCGACCGGCCGTAGGATCGCGGCATGGTCGACGACGACACCCCCTCCGATGCCTCTCCCCGCGACCCCTCACGGCGCGGATTCTTCGCCGTGGGCGGTGCCGCCCTGGCGGGAGCGGTTATCGGGGGCGCGGGAGGGGCGGCGATCGGAGCCTCCGTCGCCGGAGCCGGTGGCCGGGACGGCTTCGCCGATGACCCGGATCCGTTCGCCGCACTCACGCCCCGCTCGGAGCCCGGCTTCGATCACATGGTCGTGGTGATGGGCGAGAACCGCTCCTTCGACAACCTCCTCGGCTACCTCTACACGGCCGAGACGCTGCCGGCGGGCGAGACCTTCGAAGGTCTCGCATTCGGCACCCACAGCAACACCGCCCCGGACGGCACGGTGGTGGAGGCGCACGTCTACCGGGGCGACACGGACCGCATCATGAGCCTCCCCGATCCGGACCCGGGTGAGGAGTACCCGCACGTCAACACGCAGATCTTCGGCACCGTCGATCCGAAGACCAACGCGGACCTGTTCGTCGACGAGATGACCACGCCCTTCAACGCCCCCACCCACGGCGAGAAGGCGACGATGTCCGGTTTCCTCGAGGACTACATCATCAACTTCCGCCGACTGCGCGACGGGAAGGAGCCGAGCCTGGACGAAGCGCGGCACATCATGGGCTCGTTCTCGCCGGAGATGCTCCCGGTGCTCTCCACCCTCGCCGCCGAGTTCGCCGTGTTCGACCACTGGTACGCCGGAGTGCCCTCCCAGACCTTCTGCAACCGCTCCTTCTTCCACGCCTCGACCTCGCACGGCTTCGTGACGAATCAGGGTGGCGGCGGCTACCGGAAGTGGCTCGACGCCCCGGCCGCACCGACGGTGTTCAACCGCCTGGAAGACCGCAAGGTGAGCTGGCGGATCTACATCGACGAGCTCCAGCTGGTCTCCTTCACGGGGATGCTGCATGCGGCGGTGCTCGAGAAGTACTGGCGCACGGATCATTTCGGCACGATGGAGGACTTCTACGCCGACGCGAAGAACGGCACCCTCCCGGCCTACGCGTTCATCGAGCCCCGGATGGTCTACGACCACAACGACTTCCATCCGCCGTTCGGGAAGCCGCGGGAGAGCGTGGTCGACGGCGAACCCGTGTTCGACAGCGCCATCTCCGATGTGCGGGCGGGCGACCGGCTCATCCACGACGTCTACGAGGCCGTGCGCACGAGCGCGACGCCCGGCGGCTCGAACGCCGTGAACACCCTGTTGCTCATCACCTTCGACGAGCACGGGGGCTGTTACGACCACGTGCCTCCGCCCGCGGCCACGAAACCCACGAAGGACACCGGTGCCGGGGAGATGGGCTTCACATTCGACCGGCTCGGTTGTCGCGTCCCGGCGATCGCGGTGTCGGCGTACACGCGGCGGGGCACGATCGTCCACGACGAGATGCACCACGGGTCGGTCACGGCCACGCTGTCACGCCTGCACGGCCTGGAGCCGCTGAACGACCGCGATCAGTCGGCCAACACGCTGCTCAACGTCGTGAACCTCGACAAGCCGCGGCACCCGGCCGACTGGCCCGTCACCACACCCGCGTACACGCCGCCGAATCCCGAAGACGGCACCCCGCAGCCGAACGAGGCCGATCACCTCAAGCCGCTCACGCCTCCCGCCCGGGGGCTGCTCGGGCTCCTCCTCGCCCGCTACGGCGCGGCGGGCGAGAAGGAACCGGAGACCTTCGCCGACGCGTACCGGCTCCTCCACGAGCACGGCGAGGAGCTGTTCGGCCCTCCGCTCTGACAGCGCACTTCCGCACGAGGTCGCAGAGTCTCCGGGAATGCCCGCGACCTCGGTGCGATTCTGCGACCCCGCGCCGGTGACTCAGCCCTCGCGGAAGAACGTGACGTGGGTGACCCCGGACTCCGCGACCTCGGACGTCACGCGATAGCCGGCCTCGAGGCCACGCAGGTCGTCCCACAGCCGGATGCCGCTGCCGGTGAGGATGGGGGTGATGCCCACGTGCAGGTCGTCGACGAGCCCGGCGCGCAGGAACTCCCGGACCGTGGTCGCCCCGCCGCCGACGCGCACGTCACGCCCTCCGGCCACCGCCACGGCTTCCCGCAACGCCTCCTCCGGGGTCGCGGAGAGGAAGCGGAAGCTCGTGCCGTTCGCGAACTCGATCGGCGGCCGCGCGGTGTGCGTGAGGACGAACACCGGAACCTCGAACGGCGGCTCCTCGCCCCACCAGCCGCGCCACTCCGGGTCGTCCGGGTTCGCGTGGAGCCCGAACATCCCGGCGCCCATGATCTCGGCGCCGATGCCCTGGAAGTACTGCGCCGCGTACTTCTCGTCCACCCCGGTGGTGCCCGCGCCGCTCGTGTCGTGGAAGACGCGCTCCTGGAAGGTGCGGGTCGCGGTGTAGGCCGCGGTGAGGCGTCCCCAGTCCTCGCCGAAGGGGTTCTCCGGGGTCTGATCGGTCGTCGTGGCGAAGCCGTCGAGGGTGATGTTGAGGTCGACGCGCACGCGGGTCATGGTGCCTCCGAAGCGGTGGGGACGGGCGCCGGTCGGCGCGCCGTCCCCAGCGTCGGGCGTCACGCGGCCCCTGTCAAGAGGCCCCGGGATCTCCCGGAAGCGCCATGTGGATGGTCGGGTAGGGACGACCGTCGCCGTCGAGCGCGCTCCGAGCCACCTCCACGAAGCCCCGGCTGCGGTAGAACCCGCGCGCGCCCGGGTTGTCCTCGTTCACATCGACCCTGACCACGGCCTGATGGGCGACGACCTCGGCGAGGAGCACGGAGCCCACACCGCGGCCGCGGAGGGCATCGGAGACGAAGAGCATCTCCAGCCCGCCGTCGTGGACACCCGCGAACCCGACGGGAATCCCGTCCTGTTCGGCCACGGTGAGGGTCACCGCGGGGAAGTAGTCGGACGCGAGATGCGATTCGATCCGGGCGAAGTCGGCCTCGTCGAGGAAGTCATGCGTGGCACGAACGGCACTGCGCCAGATCTCGACGAGTGCCGCGTACTCCTCTTCCCCTCGACACGGCCGAATGATGAGCGGGGCACTTCCTGCGGACATGGATCCGACACTATCCGCCGGACCGCCGTGCCGGATCAGGCCACGGGGTCGCCCTGGACCGGACCCTCCGTGTTGGGCTTCCACCCGAGGGCCGGCGCCACGTGCTCCGCGAACGCCTCGAGCACATGGAGGTTGTACTCCGGCCCGAGCTGGTTCGGGATCGTCAGCATGAGGGTGTCCGCGGCCATGACCGCCTCGTCCTGTCGGAGCTGCTCGATGAGCACATCGGGCTCCGCGGCGTAGGTCTTGCCGAACGTGGAGCGGAACCCGTCGATGATGCCGATCTGGTCGGCGTTCTCCTCGCTGCGCAGCCCGAAGTAGGCGCGGTCCATGTCCGACACGAGCGGGAACACGCTGCGGCTGACCGAGACCCGCGGCGACCCGGTGTGACCGGCCTCGCGGTAGGCGGAGCGGAACAGCTCGATCTGCTCGCGCTGCAGCTCGTGGAACGGCTGCCCCGTGGCCTCGGTCACGAGCGTCGAGCTCATCATGTTGAGCCCCTGGCGTCCGGTCTCCTCGGCCGTGGCACGCGAACCCGAGCCCCACCAGATGTGGTCGCGCAGCGTGGGCGACTGGGGCTCGATCGCGAGGTACTGTCCCGCGCCCACCATCCGGGGGTCGCCGGGGGCGAGGCGCTCGCCGTCGATGGCCCGCAGGAAGATCTCGAACTTCTCCCGCGCGAGCACGCTGCCGCGCTCCGGGTCCTCCTCGTCGCGGAAGCCGAAGGTCTCGTAGCCGCGCAGCGCCGTCTCGGGTGACCCACGGCTCACGCCGAGCGCGATCCGGCCGTCGGCGATGAGGTCGAGCGCGGCGGCCTCCTCCGCGAACTGGAACGGGTTCTCGTAGCGCATGTCGATCACGCCGGTGCCGACCTCGATCCGCTCGGTGCGCGCGGCCATGGCCGTCAGCAGCGGCATCGGGGACGCCGCCTGGCGGGCCCAGTGGTGCACGCGGACATAGGCGCCGTTGACGCCGAGCTCGTCCGCGCCCTCCGCGATCTCGATGGTCTGCTTCAGCATGTCGCCCGCGGTGCGGGTCGCCGAGCCGGGCACGTCGGCATAGTGACCGAACGAGAGGAATCCGAAAGCCTTCATGGTGTATTCGAACGCATGGAAGCCGGGACTATTCCCCCGGGAGGAGGAAGCCGTCGAGCACGAGTCCCCGGATCCGCGGCTCGAGCTCCGCCCACAGTTGCGGGAAGGGCACCTCGAAGAGGTCGGCGAGGGCGGGGGCGATCTGCAGCACCTGGAGCTCGCCGTCGCAGGCGCCGACGAATCCGGCGAGCGCAGGATCCACTGCGACCGTCCGCGCGAATCCGCCGCCCTGACGCAGCTCGATCACGCTCGGGTCGTCGTTGCCGGGAAGCAGGTGGCGCGCCTCCGTGACGTCGGCGGCCACGACGAGGGTGTCCGGCAGTCCCCCGGCGAGCGCATCGTGGGCCGCGAGGCCGAGACCGAGCGCCGCCCCCACGTTCGCCACGGGCTGCGAGACCCGCTCCGACCGCCGCAGCGGCTCCCCCTGCCCCCGGCGGAGCAGCACGTAGCCGAAGCCGATCGCGGTCACGCCCCGCGCCGCGAAGTCGTCGAGCCACGCGGTCAGCAGCGGGGTGAACGCGGCGTCGCGCGGCGTGATCCCGCCGTCCCTGATCCACAGCTCCGCGTACGCGAGGGGGGACAGCTCCTCCCGCTCCACCACCCACAGGTCGAGGTCGGCGGGCACCCACGCGTCCAGCCGGGCGAGGCCGGTGATCCCCGTGCGGGACTCCCAGTTGCCGAGAAGCTGGGCGATGCCGCGCGGCGTGAGGTGTGCCGGTGCCGTGCGCACGAACTGCTCGACCAGCGCGTCGCCGACCAGACCGCCGTCGCGGTACTCGTAGGCGGGGACGCCCTCCGTTCGGGGGGTGATCACGAACGGCGGGTTCGAGACGATGAGGTCGAACGCCTCCCCGGCGACGGGCTCGAACATGCTCCCGTGGCGGAACTCGATGTTCGTGACCCCGTTGAGCTGCGCGTTCAACGCGGCGTAGGCGAGCGCGCGGTGGGAGACATCGGTGGCGACGACCCGGCCGGCCCGCCGCGCGACGAGGAGCGCCTGGATGCCGCAGCCCGTGCCGAGGTCGAGCGCACGATCCACCGCGAGCGGCACGACCGTCTCGGCGAGCGTGCGCGAGGCCCCGCCCACGCCGAGGACGTGATCGGCCGGCAGCGGACCGTCGAGGGCGACCTCGTCCAGATCGCTGGCGATCCACCACTCCCCGACACCGTCCTCGTCGACGAACGACTGCGGGCGCAGCAGCGCGACCGGGATCACGGAGTCGGCGTCGACCGTCGCCAGGCCCAGCGCCTCCAGACCGTCCACGCCGAGGGTGGGCAGGGCGCGCTCCACCGCCGCTCGGGGCTGGGGAAGCCCGAGCACCAGGAGCCGCCCGAGGGTCGCGAGCACGCCCTCGTCCCCGGCGATAGCCCGCAGGATGGGTTCGCGCAGGCCACGGCCCAGTGCGTCGTCCGCCTCCTCGCCCCAGAGCTGTCGCAGCGGCTCGGATCGGAGGTCAGCAGCATCCAGATCAGCGGCGAGCGCGGCGCTGCGGAGCGGGTCGGGGCGGGGGGCGGGGGTGTCGGACACGGCCGTCACTCTACGCGTCTTCAGGGTTCTCCTCTGTCCGGCCTCCTAGAATCGCAGAGTCAGTACTCACGATCCGCCTCTCCCCGGCGTTCGAGGAAGACCTTCATGACCGCGATCACTCCCGAGACGGGCCTCCGCGCGCGCGTGCGCCGGCTCGCGGCGTTCGTGGTCGCCGCCGGCGTCTTCGCCGTCGGCGTCGCCGGTCCCGCTGTGGCGGCCGACCAGCCAGCCGCCGACGACGATCAACGGGTCGAACTGCATGTCACGGCGGGCCTGCGCGGGACCGTCGCCCCGGGGACCTCGACGTCGGCCGTGGTCACGATCGACAACCGCACCGAGGCGGAGCTCTCCGCGGGCCGCGTCGAGATCGAGCTCGGCAGCACGCCACTGACCGACGACGACGCCGTCACCGAATGGTTGGACGAGGGCCAGGCCGCGGGCTCCTTCCTCCCCCTCGGAGAGGAGACCACGAAGCCGGCGGAGGCGGGCGGATCCGTCGGCACCACCGTGTTCGTGCCGCAGGAGACCCTGAAGCCGTTGAAACCCGGGGTGTACCCGCTGCGGGCTGCCCTGAGCGAAGCCGGCACGAAGGATGGTGAGGGGCAGCGCACCACGACCTGGGACACCACCGCGACGAGCGTCCTCGTCGTCACCTCCGGCCCCACGAGCCCCGTCGGGGTCATCGTGCCCATCACCGCCACGCCGACGGGTGGTGCCCTCCTGAGCGCCGAGGAGCTCACGGAGTTGACCGCCCCGGACGGCGACCTCACCGCGCAGCTCGACGGCGTGGCCGGGACGACGGCGGTGCTCGCGGTCGACCCTGCCATCCTCACGTCGATCCGCGCGCTGGGCACCGCCGCCCCCTCGGCGGCGACCGACTGGCTGCAGCGGCTCGACGAACTCCCCAACGCCCGTTTCGCCCTGCAGTTCGGCGATGCCGACCTCACGGTGCAGGCGCAGGCCGGTCTGCCCGAGGCGCTGGCACCGCTGCCGCTGACCTCGCTGCTCGATCCCGCGGCGTTCCCCCAGCAGCGAGCCGTGACACCGACGAGCACTCCCGGCACCACCGCAGAACCGTCGGCGACGCCGACCGACGGACCGGCTCTTCCCACCGACGAGGAGCTCACGGAGATCGAAGGCGCGATCCCGGGGATCGTCTGGCCGGAGAGCGACCTCACAGAGGCCGACCTCGCGGCGTTCACCGGCTATCTGGGCCGCCCCGCCACGACCATCGTGTCGTCCGAGACCGTCGGCGACAAGAGTGCGGCGCATGCGACAGCGGACGGTCAGGACCTGCTCGTCACCGACGCCGCCACGTCGGCCGCACTGTCTGCTGCGGCGACAGAATCCGCCTCGGTTCCCCGCCAGGGGCTGTTGGCGGAAGCGGCCGCGCGGCTCTTCCTCGCCGGCGCCCGGGCCCCCGGCGCTCCGATCCTCATCGGCCTGGAGCGCGACGAGAACCGCTCCGCGGACGCCCTCCGCGACGCGATCTCGGCAGCCGACTCGATCGGCTTCGAGCTCTCGACGGTGCGCGCGGCTCCCGCCGCCTCGGTGAGGCTGCCCGAGACGGCCGCGGCGACCCGGGCGTCCGACCTCACCAATCTCCTCGCCGACGAGCGCTCCCTCACAGCCTTCGCCACCGTCCTCAGCGACCCCCTCGTGCTGCTCAGCCCCGAGCGGATCCGGATCCTGCGGACCATCGCGGTCGGATCGTCCGCGGAAGCCTTCGCCGAGAAGGTAGCGGCACATCGTGCGCGCACCACCGAGACGCTCGGCGCCGTCAGCATCCCCGACTCCAGCACCATCCAGCTCCTCACGGCCAACGCCGACCTCCCCATCGCCGTGCGCAACGACCTCCCGTGGCCGGTGACGGTGCGGTTGTATGCCGCCCCCACCGATCCGCGCCTCGAGGTGACGCCCGTGATCGACGTCGCCGTGCAGGCGAACTCGACCACGCGGGCGAAGGTGCCGGTGTCGGCCCGTGTCGGCAGCGGCGAACTCGATCTGCGCCTCAGCCTCACCAGCCCGACCGGGGTGCCGATCCAGTCCGAGCAGACCATCCGAGTCGCGGTGCGCGCGGAGTGGGAGACCATCGGCCTCGTCGTCTTCGGCGGACTCGCGGTGCTCCTCATCGCTCTCGGAGTGGTCCGCACGGTGCGTCGGAAGCGCCGGGAGGCGATCGAGGAGCAGGCGGTCGAGGCGGCCGTCGAGGAACTGATCGAGGAGAAGGAGGCGGAGGCCGCGGTGCAAGAGCGTCTCGACGGCCCTGAGGCCCCTTCCGCGAAGGAGTCGCGTGACTAGTCTCGGGCGCGCCAGCGCCATCATCGGCGCGGGCACCCTGGTCTCCCGCGTGACCGGGCTGCTGCGCAGCATCGTCCTCGTCGGTGTGCTCGGCTCCGTCGCCTCCGAGGCCGCTGACGCCTTCACCTACGCGAACCAGTTGCCCAACAGCGTCTTCTCGTTGATCTCGGTGGGCATCCTCACAGCCGTCATCGTGCCGCAGATCGTCAAGGCCACGGCGGATGCGGACGGCGGCAACGCGTTCATCTCCAAGCTCTTCACCCTCGGTACGGTCGTCCTCGTCGTGGTCACCGGTATCGCCACGGCCTGCGCACCGTGGCTCGTGCACATCGTGGCCGGTCGTGCGAACCCGGAGCTACTGGCCCTCGCCACGGCGCTGGCGTACTGGTGCCTCCCGCAGATCCTGCTGTACGGCCTGTACGCGATGATCGGCGAGGCGCTCAACGCCCGCCGCATCTTCGGGCCCTTCACGTGGGCGCCGGTCGTCAACAACGTCGTCTCGATCATCGGGTTCCTGGCGCTCGGCGCCCTCTTCGGACCCGTGCCCACGCGCGCGGCGGAGTGGACGCCGACGATGATCTCGCTCCTCGGCGGGACCGCGACCCTCGGCATCGCCCTGCAGGCCGTGGTGCTGCTGGTCTTCTGGCGTCGTACGGGGCTGGCTCTGAAGCCGGACTTCCGCTGGCGCGGCGTCGGGCTCGGCACGGTCGGCCGCCTCGCCGGATGGACCTTCCTGATGGCGTTCGTGAGCCTGGCTGCGGGGACCCTGCAAGGCTTCATCGTCAGCGAGGCGGCGGGACTCGAGGCCTCGGCCACGGTCACGACCAACGCCTGGCTGATCTTCATGCTCCCCTACTCGGTGATCGTGCTGTCGATCGGTACCCCCTACTTCACCCAGATCAGCGAGCACGCCGCGAGTGGCCGGGACGACGAGGTCCGCAGCGACATCTCCCGGAGCATCCGCACGCTCCTCTTCTTCATCGCCGCCGCCGTCGCCGCCGTGGCCGCCGCCGCCGTTCCGGCCTCGCGGGTCTTCACGAAGGACACCGAGTTCGTGACCGCCGAGGACGCGGCGAGGTCCGCCGCCCTGGTCCTGCTCTGCTACCTGCTCGGCCTGATCCCTCTGACCGTTCTCTTCATCGTCCAGCGCACCTTCTACGCCTACGACGACACCCGCACCCCGTTCTGGTTCACGATCGTGCAGTGCACGCTCATCGTGGCCACCGCCCTCCTCGCCTGGGCGCTGTTCGAGGCCGAGGTGCTGCCGCTGTCCCTGCTGGCCGCCGCCGTCGCCCTGGGGCAGTCCGTGGCCAGCATCCTGCAGACCGTCCTGGCCGTCTGGCTCCTGCACCGGAAGATCGGTGGTCTGGGAGTGCGCTCCTGGCTGGCCGCCGTGGGGCGATTCGGTCTGGCTGCGGTGCCTGCGGGCCTCGCCGGCTGGGGCGTGTTCGTGCTGAGCGGAGGAGCGGACGGCTGGATGATGGGCAGCGCGATGCTCGGTGCGCTCGGCACCGCCGTCATCGGACTCGTCGTGGTGCTCGTCTACGTCGCGATCCTCGCGGTCTTCCGCGCCCCGGAGCTGAAGGCCGCCGGCGGGCTCGTCCGCCGCTTCCTGCCCGGCCGCTGACGCGGGAATGTCCCGCGGTTACCATGGGTTGAAGCAGTCGGACGTCTTTCGACGGCACCGCCTTTCTAACGGAGATCACATGCGTCAGGTCATCATCATCGGCTCCGGCCCCGCCGGATTCACGGCTGCCATCTACGCGGCGCGCGCGAACCTGGAGCCGCTCCTCATCGCGAGCTCCGTCGAGGTCGGCGGAGAGCTCATGAACACGACCGAGGTGGAGAACTACCCCGGCTTCCCGGAGGGCATCCAGGGCCCCGAGCTCATGGCGAAGTTCCAGGAGCAGGCCGAGAAGTTCGGCACCGAGGTGCTCTACGACGACGTCACCGAGCTCGACGTCGCCGGTCCCGTCAAGAAGGTCACCCTCGGTTCGGGCGCCACCCACGAGGCGAAGACCATCATCTACGCGACGGGTTCCGCCTACCGCAAGCTCGGCATCGAGGGCGAGGAGCGTCTCTCCGGCTTCGGTGTCTCCTGGTGCGCCACCTGCGACGGCTTCTTCTTCCGTCAGAAGACGATCGCCGTCGTCGGCGGCGGCGACTCGGCGATGGAGGAGGCCACCTTCCTCACGCGCTTCGCGGACAAGGTGTACGTCATCCACCGCAAGGACACCCTCCGCGCCTCGAAGATCATGCAGGAGCGTGCCTTCGCGAACGAGAAGATCGAGTTCGTGTGGAACAGCGAGGTCGTGGAGATCCTCGGCGACAACGCCGTCTCGGGCGTGCAGCTGCGTTCCACGGAGGACGGCTCGCTCCGCGACCTGCCCCTCGACGGCCTGTTCATCGCCATCGGCAACGACCCGCGCACCCACCTCGTCCACGAGAAGCTCGAGCTCACGCCCGAGGGAACGATCTGGGTCGACGGTCGCTCCTCGCGCACGTCGGTCCCCGGTGTCTTCGCCGCCGGCGACGTGATCGACCCCACCTACCGCCAGGCCATCACGGCTGCCGGGACGGGCACGATCGCAGCCCTCGACGCCGAGCACTTCCTCGCCGACCTCGAGGACTCCTCCGTCGAGGTCCCTGCGGCCGAGGCCGCTGAGGTCATCACGGCCTGACAACGGCCGGGAACACTTTCCCCCCGCCCGTTGTTGCAACAGGCGAACCTCGAACAAGGAGAACTCTGATGAGTGCAAAGGCAACGAGCCAGGCGACCTGGGAGCAGGACGTGCTGCAGGCCGATGGTCCCGTGCTGGTGGACTTCTGGGCCGAGTGGTGCGGTCCGTGTCGTATGGTCGCGCCGGTGCTGGACGAGATCCAGTCCGACAACCCCGACAAGATCACCATCCTCAAGCTCAACGTGGACGAGAACCCGGAGCTGGCCATGAAGTACCAGATCACGTCGATCCCGGCGATGAAGGTCTTCCAGGGCGGAGAGGTCAAGACGACGATCATCGGCGCCAAGCCGAAGTTCGCCCTCGAGCAGGATCTCGCCGCTTTCCTCGGCTGATCCCCCACGACCACGAGAAGGACCGCACCTCCGGGTGCGGTCCTTCTGGCATTCCCGGGGACGCCTGCGCCCGGTCAGCGCTTGTCGTACACGTCCACGGGCTCGAGACCGCGCGCGGCCCGGGCGCTGTTCACGATCTCCTGGATGACGGCCGTCTTTCCCGCGTTGTAGGAGGACACCCCGTCCGCCGCCGCCCGCGCTGCGTCGTGCTTGGCGCGCTCGTATCGCTCCGCGTCTGCCGGATGCGCGCGCAGCCAGTCCTGCAGCAGACGCTGGGGCGCGAGATGCCACTCCGCGACAGGGAAGAAATGCGCGATGGCGAGGCGCTCCCCCGCCGACTCCCGGATCATCACCGGATGCGTGCGAACCCCGCTGCCGATGCGCCAGCCGGCCTCCTCCAGTGCGGAGCTCCGGACGCCGAACTGCTCCCCTGTCTCCACGCGCACCGCGAGGTCGATGACCGGCTTCGCGCTCATCCCGGGAATCGCGGTCGAGCCGATGTGCTCGATGATCCATTCCTCGGCCCCGGCGGCGCGGATCGATGTCGCGAACTCCTCGAACCGCTGCGGCCACGACGGATCATACGGAACGAGGAGCATCGGTCGTCAGGACGCGTCGGCGATGCGGGGATCCCAGCGGCGGTGGCGCTGCTTCTCGTCCAGAAGCCCCCAGACGGCCGGTGTGAGCTCCGGGTACTCGAGGGCGATCTGCCGCAGCACGCGGTAGTGTCGTGCGGCGTTGGGTCGCACACCGTCGTTCGCCGCGATGTTGTCCGCACGGAGCAGGTACACGACGAGTTCGTCGACGCTGGGCAGCTCCTCCATGAACTCCCAGGGGTCCTCACCGCCCAGAAGGCGCTCCTGGACGAGGACGGCGAGTTCGTCCGACGCCTCGGCGCGCAGCACTTCCAGGCTGGCGCGACGGGGGACGGATTCGGTCATCCCTCCAGCCTACGCGCGTGCGCGACGGGGTCGGCGCTCCACCTTCGCATCCTCGCTCATGTCTTCGAGCTCGCGGCCCTTGGTCTCCGGCACCTTGAAGAACACGAAGAAGAACGACAGCAACGCGAAGAACGCGTAGAACCCGTACGCGAAGGTGAGGCCGATCTCGGCGAATGCGGGGAACGTCGTCGAGATGAAGAAGTTGGCCACCCACTGCGCCGCCGCGGCGACGGCCAGAGCACCGGCACGGATCGAGTTCGGGAAGATCTCGCCCAGGAGCACCCACACCAGCGGGCCCCAGCTCGCACCGAAGAACACGACGAAGCCGTTGGCGCAGATGAGGGCGACGGTGGCCCAGGGGTCCGGGAGCGTCGCGGTTCCGGAGGCGTCGAGCGTGCCGAACGAGAAGGCGAGCGCCATGAGTCCGAGGGTCACCGTCATGCCGACCGAGCCGACGAGGAGCATGATCCGACGACCGACCCGGTCGACGAGGAGGATCGCGACGATCGTGACGACGATGTTCGTGACGGAGGTGATGACGGACGTGAGGAGGGCACTGGATTCGTCGAAGCCCACCGACTGCCACAGCGTGGTGGAGTAGTAGAAGATGACATTGATGCCGACGAACTGCTGGAACACCGACAGCAGGATGCCGACCCAGACGATCGGCTTGAGTCCGAGCCGGCTTCCCCGCAGGTCCCGCAGCGACTCCGAGCGCTCCGTGTCGATCGTGCCCGTGATCTCCTTGATCTTCGCTTCGGTGTCGATCGTCCCCGTGACGGTCTGGAGCACTTCCGCGGCGCGCTTCACCTCGCCCTTGCGGACCAGATAGCGCGGGGATTCTGGCAGCCGGAGCGACATCAGCCCGTAGACGAGCGCGGGGATGGCCGCGACCATGAACATCCATCGCCACGCGGTCAGGCCCCACAGCGGCTGGTCGGCCTCCCCCGCGATGCCCGCGAGCAGGGCGTCGGACAGCAGTGCGGCGAAGATGCCGAGGACGATGGCGAGCTGCTGCAGCGATCCCAGGCGCCCTCGGATCGCTGCCGGCGACACCTCCGCGATGTACGCGGGTGCGATCACCGAAGCCGCACCGACACCGAGGCCGCCGATCACACGCCAGATGATGAGATCGACGACGCTGAAGGCGAGGCCGGAGCCGATCGCCGAGACGAAGAACATGGCGGCGGCGACCACCATCACGGGGATGCGACCGAACTTGTTCGAGACGGGTCCTGCGAACCAGGCGCCCACGGCGCAGCCGATCAGGGCCGACGACACCGCGAAGCCCTTGAGGCCCGTGCCGAGATCGAATCCGGAGACGTCTCCGGCCAGAGCGTCGACGGCGCCGTTGATCACCGCGGTGTCGAATCCGAAGAGGAATCCACCCAGAGCCGCCGCGATACTGACGGCGATCACGCGACGCTTGATGGTGGCTGGATCAGCTGGTCTGGACATGGCATCCCCCTCGCATCGTCAAGATGACGCGAGTCTATGCCAGCCCCGACCAGGGGCGGGGTCACCGCGCGGAGCCGTACCCTTCTTCGCCCAGCTCCTCGAGAATGCGGTTCAGATCCTGGATCGATGCAAAATCGATCGTGACCTGGCCTTTTCGGGCACCGAGCGAGATCCGGACGCGCGTGTTGAGCCGGTCTCCGAGCTTGCCGGCGACCTCGTCCAGGTAGGCCCGCCGCGCACCCGGCGTGGGCTTGGGAGTCTTCCCTGCGGACGGCTGCGACTTGGCGGCTTCCTCCGTCGCGCGAACGGACAGGTCTTCGTTGACGACCTTGTCCGCCAGACGCTGCATCGCCTCCGGCGAGTCCACGCTGAGGATCGCGCGGGCGTGCCCGGCGGTCAGCACGCCGGCGGCCACCCGCTGCTGCACCGGCACCGGCAGCTTGAGCAGGCGGATGGTGTTGCTGATCTGGGGACGGGAGCGCCCGATGCGCGTGGCCAGCTCCTCCTGGGTGATGCCGAAGTCGTCGAGGAGCTGCTGGTAGGCCGACGCCTCTTCGAGGGGATTCAGCTCCGAGCGGTGGAGGTTCTCCAGCAGCGCGTCACGCAGGAGATCCTCGTCGGCCGTGTCGCGGACGATGGCGGGGATCGCCTCGAGTCCGGCCTCGCGGGCAGCCCGCGTACGCCGCTCCCCCATGATGAGCTCGTATTCGCCGTCGTTGTTCTTCCGGACGACCACCGGCTGCAGCACGCCGAACTCACGGACGCTGTGCACGAGTTCCGCGAGGTCCTCGGGGTTGAAGTGCGTGCGGGGCTGCCGCGGGTTGGGGACGATCGCCTGCGGGTCGACCTGGATCAGGTGGATCCCCGGCACCGCCTCGAGTTCGGTCTCGGGCGCGGCGTCGGCGCTCGTGGAGGGAGCCTCGGGGGTCGGAGCGATCTTCGCGCCGGGGAAGAACACGTCGACGGGACGTTCGGTCTGGTCCGCCGTCGGGATGAGGGCGCCGATACCGCGGCCGAGTCCAGTGCGCTTCGCCATTATCTCTCCTTGCTCTGCGTCTGTCGCGACGCGATTTCGACGGCGGCCTCGCGGTACGCGATCGCCCCGGCGGACTGACCGTCGTAGGCGATGACCGTCTGGCCGAAACTGGGGGCTTCCGACACACGGACGGAGCGCGGAATCACGGTGTCCAGCACCTGCGAAGGGAAGTGGGACCGCACTTCCTCCGCCACCTGCTGGGCCAGCCGCGTCCGTCCGTCGAACATCGTGAGGAGGATGGTCGACAGATGCAGACCCGGGTTGAGGTGCTTCTGGATCATCTGGATGCTGCCGAGCAGCTGGCTCAGACCCTCCAGCGCGTAGTACTCGCACTGGATCGGGATGAAGACCTCGTTCGCGGCGGTGAAAGCGTTGATCGTGAGCAGCCCGAGGGAAGGAGGGCAGTCGATGATGACGAAGTCCACCGGATGGTCCGCGAGGTAGTCCTCCAGAGCCCGACGGAGGCGGTGCTCTCGCGCCACCTGCGCGACGAGCTCGATCTCAGCGCCGGCGAGGTGGATGGTGCTCGGCGCACAGAAGAGATTCGGACTCTCCGGGCTCGGCTGCACGATCTCCGCGAGGGGGAACTCGTCGATGAGGACGTCGTAAACGCTCGGGGTGTCGGCATTGTGGGGCACCCCGAGGGCCGTGGAGGCGTTCCCCTGCGGATCGAGGTCGATGACAAGGACCTTCGCGCCCAGTCCCGCCAGCGCGGATGCGATGTTCACGGCGCTGGTGGTCTTACCCACGCCGCCCTTCTGATTCGACACCGTCAGGATGCGGGTGTCGCCACTGAACTCAACGGAGACCCCTTCCAGCGCGCGGCGCCGGGCGGAGAGATCCGCGATTTCTCGCGCGAGGGGTGTATCCATCCCGAACGACTCGTTCGACGATGCCTTCTCGGACTGTTTCACGTGAAACATCCACTCCTTTCGGGGCCGCGTTCCACTCTAATCGCAGGGCCGGACCTCGCATCACCGGCACGACCAGGCAGCAGGATACGTGCCTCGCGTACCTCGTCCGCCGGATGGCCTGCAGGACGCAGAACCTGGACGTTTCACGTGGAACGCCTGGTTGCACTCCCGTCCTGCAGATTGGCCTCCTTGCCTCACTTCTCTGGCGTGTCGTCCGGGGTAGCGGGCGGAATTGGGGCCTCGTCTTCATCCGTGTCCCAGGGTCACGTCGGGTGGCACGCCCGCCTCGGCCAGATCGAGGACATTCCTCCCCGTTCCGCCGTCCTTCCACGCCGTCATACAGCCCTGAACCCATAAGAGCCCCGGCTTCGGGGACCCGCGATGGGCACTCCGGCACGCGCAGGCTCGACATTTGCGCGCCGCTCCCCCAAGACGGGGCAGGCACGACGAGCGCCACGCCGCCAGACGGGAGCGCCTCCGAGGACTGCTTCCTTGTCCGTGTCTGAACGGCCCCCTGCACCGGTCCAGCTCACCTGCACCATGCCATCGTCGTGTGAACCTCCGCACGACCCTTGGTCGGCCTAGGCACTCGGCGTAGCCCGGGTCCCCCGTGGTGCTCCGTCCGCGCCTGCCTCCACCCGTCGCTGCCGTAGGGAGTCGTACGCGGCGCACGCCGGTCACCCGGCACGCGGGATCCTCCGGTCCGCTGCTCTTCGTGCGTGAGGAGAGCCGATGAGTCCACACGCCGGCCCTGTTTCACGTGAAACGTCCCGCGGTCCTCCATCTTCAGGCGAACGCGAACTCCGTGTCGCTGGATACCGCAGGTGGTCCAGTAGGCCGACCTGGTGTGAACTTTCTGGGGACCGGGAGCGGTGGCGCCCGCTGGAGTGCGCCCTCCATGCCGTGGCGCAATCGAGAAGCTCGGCACCAGTGTTCGCCAGGCACGGCCCGGGATCCTCCGCGACACCCCCAGAACGATACGCGGGTGACCGTGCGCACGTCGTCAAGCTCATTGCCTCCGGTCGGTGCTCGGTCACGCACGAGAACTCCACGCGGTCCGCCAATCCCTGAGAGCACACCTCCTTCATTGGCCGTCGCCTGGATGCTCGCTGTCGCCTGCAACCAGACAATCAGGCGGCCCACGCCAAGCCCCTCACTACAGGGGCACCCGCACCCACGAACGACCGCGTTCCAGCCGCCGCATAGATGGAGAGCGCCACCGTGAGTGCGACGCAACCCACGACCGATCACCAAGACTGACGCCCAGAAACCACCTGACTGTCATTGGGCCGGGCTTCGTCAGATCACGCAACCGCCCTGACCGCCGCAGGCTCACCCTGGACGACGTTCAGGGGAGACGGCGGTACGGAGCCCGACGCTCGGCTCCGCGCGCTGCGATCCGTGGCCGTCGTCGCCGGGGAGCATGGGACACCGACCGTGGATTGGGACGCGGCTGCTCCCCCACTGCCCACGTGCTTCCACAGCGACTGGATCCAACCGTTTCACGTGAAACCACGGAAAGACGCCGAACTCTCGGCTCTGCGCGCTGCGATCCTGGTTCAGCGCTGCCGCGCAGCATCAGGCCCTCTTCTAGATAAGGAGACGGCTGTCGCCCTGCCGGCGGTGCTCGCGCGGCGCCTGACGGCCAACGTTTCACGTGAAACAGCGGTACCAGCCCGACGCTCTGCCCTGCGCGCTGCGCTCCCTGCCAACTCCGCCAGCAGCATCGAACACTGGGCTCGAGCAGCAAGACGATTGCCTTACGCACCGAGAGTCCTTCGCCCGGGTAACTGTCGCCACCGTTTCAAGTGAAACCGCCGCACGGCTCCCGATGCTCGGCCCTGCGCGCCAAGCCTCTTAGCCAATATCGCCGCCCAGCCGTACCTACCGCCCTCAGGCCGTGAGCCGAGATCTCCCCGGAACCCCAGCGCTTGAACCCCAGCTGAATTCAGCTGACCTTTCACGTGTACGTCGGCGGCGTCTTCCTCAGCGCACCGAAGGGGTCGGACGCCAGAAGTCGCGCCTACCCATAACGCGTCTCCGTACGCCTCTACCGTGCCGCCCGGACATTTGGTCCGCCGCAGTCGCTACACGTCGTCGCCGTTGTTTCACGTGAAACGGACCAAAGCCGACAGGTGGCAGCCGAAGCGGCCCGCGGCCCTCTCCTGAGTGAATCCGAGCGGCCGAGCCCAGCCAGTCGTCCGCCCGCCATCGCGAGTACGCGCTGAGCGGGGCAGCGCTCGCGTTGCCACCCGACCTCGCATCGGGGCGCGCCCATCCGGATGGGGGGCCCACAGCACATGGAGCTAGGCGTTCGTGACGAGCGGAGTCGCCCCGGTTCGCGGATATCGCCTGGGCGCTGCCGGGCCCTACTCATGCAGGCACCGGAGCCTTGCCTTGGTAGCGCTCGGAAGACAGGGCATCACGGCAGTCACCGCGCGGACGTCACCCCATCCCAACGGTCGACGGACACGGCCCACCCCTCAACCTCACGGGTGCCATCCCGCCCTGCCTCGGCCACACCTCCACCTCGCCATCGTCCCGTTCGCCCATCCGCGTTCACGGCACCCACTGACGAGCCCGGAGAAGGACGAATGTCGAAGCATCGGCGCACGGCAGTGTGACGATAGCCCACTCCCCCTGCGTCGCGTTCCTATCCCCAAGGCGATACAAGGGTGCAGACGGGAAGCTGTTTCACGTGAAACAGCTCGGAGTCCGAATCGGAGTAAGGCACCTTGCGCGACGCACCGACACAGGGCATCCCAGCCCAGCGCGTCGACCCGCGGTGTGAGTCCATCGATACGACGACAGGACGAACCATGGTGGGCGCCGGGAACGACGACAGCTCCGACTTCGATCCGGACGAACACAGCCGCAGCCGCAGCTGAGCAGCCTCCGTGACGTGCTCGCCCGACATCTCGCCGTAGAGACTGCCTTCCCGGCGACGTATCGACGGCGCCGGGAACATGGGTGCACGTTCGGACCCCGGGTCAGCCCCCCGTTTCACGGGAAGCGGCGACCTCCTCAGCGCACGGAGGCGCGAACGACCCGCGTGGTCTCCGGGAGCAACCCCTCACCCAGCACCTCGACCCGAACATCCGCGAGCTTGAACTTCGCGATCTGCTTCCGTGCCGCTTCGATCTCGTTCGCGGCGTTCATCCCCTTCAACAGGGCCAGCTCCCCACCATCGCGGACTAGGGGCGCTGTCAGAGGGATCAACGTCCGCAATGCGCTCACCGCACGAGCCGTGACGACATCGAAGGCGCCCTTCGCACGCACGTCCTCGGCACGCGCGCGGAGAATGGTGACGTTGGTGAGTCCCAGGTCATTCACTTGCTCAGTCAACCAATTGATCCGGCGCTCCATCGGCTCCACGAGGGTCCACGACACGTCGGGTCGCGCGATCGCGAGTACCAGACCAGGAAGTCCGGCTCCGGACCCGATGTCCGCGACGGAGCCGTGGAACAGGGGCGCGGCGATCGCGCTGTTCAGGATGTGACGGGTCCACAACCGGGGCAGTTCCAGCGGTCCGATCAGGCCCCGCTCCTCCCCCTCACGCGCAAGGGATTCTGTGAACCGTCGAGCGAGCTGCAGGCGCTCCCCGAAGATCTGGGCAGCGACTGCCGGCTCCTGCTCGACGGTCTTCTCGCCGGGATCCTGCGTCTCGGACACGTGCCAGAGCTCGCCTTCCGTGTGTCAGTGCCGCCGCAGGACCGTGTGGCGGTCCGCGCCCTCGCCGTACGACTCGGAGACGAGCCCGCGCTCGGCGGCGATGTCGTGGACCAGCTTGCGCTCATAGCTCGACATCGCCGGCAGCGAGGCCTGCGACGAGCCCTCATCGAGCTTGGCAGCCGCCGCCTCGACCAGGGTCACGAGCTGACGGCGCCGCGCGTCGCGGGATCCACCGATGTCGAGGATGAGGCGCGAGAACGAGCCGGTCTTGTTCTGGACGGCGAGACGCGTGAGCTCCTGCAACGCCTGCACCGTATCGGGAGCGGAGAGCAGCGCGAGTCCGTCACCCTCGGCCTCGACCGAGACGTAGGCACGACCCTGACGGACGTCGAGGTTCAGATCACCGTCGATGTCTGCGATATCGAGCAGCTCCTCGAGGTAGTCCGCCGCGACGTCCCCCTCGTTCTCGAGCTGCGCCACAGTGGGCTCTGTGCTCCCGGTCACGACCTCGCTCATGACGCGTTCCCCTTCTTCTTCGCACGCTTCTTGCCGACCGGCTGCTGTCGCTTCGGCGCCGCCGCCTTCGCCTTCTCGGCCTCCTCGAGCAGGCGCTGCTGCTCGGCCTCGTAGGCAGCCATCGGGACGACCTTGCCGGAGGAGTCGATCGCCTTGCCCTTGCGGGCGAGCCGCTCCTCGCGAGCCTTGGCGGCTTCAGAGCCGGGAGTCGGCATCTCACGGATGACGAGGAACTGCTGCCCCATGGTCCAGAGGTTCGAGATGAACCAGTACACGACCACGCCGAGCGGGAAGAAGACACCGGAGAAGATGAAACCCAGCGGCAGAACGTAGAGCATGATCTTCTGCATCTGGTACGCCTGGCCGGTCTTGGCCTCCGGCGAGAGGTTCTTCGAGATGATCTGCAGCTGCGTGAAGAACTGCGACGCGATCATCAGGACGACCAGGGTGATCAGGATGATGATCGCCGTGACGTTCTGGGCCTCGATCGCGTTGCCGAGGTTCTCGTGCAGGGACGCGACCCCGAAGAGCTTGGCGTCGTAGAACTCCTGCGTGAGCTCCGCGCTCAGCAGCCCGACACCGCCGACGCCCTGCGTCGCGTGCTTGCTGACGTCGCTCAGCACGCTGTAGAGCGAGAAGAAGATCGGCATCTGCACGAGCAGGGGCAGACAGCTCGACATCGGCGTCGTGCCGTGCTTCTTGTACAGCGCCATCGTCTCGCGGCTCATCGCCTCGCGAGAGAGCTGGTCCTTCTTGCCGCGATACTTCTCCTGGACTTTCCTCAGTTCAGGAGCAATTTCCATCATCTTCCGCTGGCTCTTGATCTGCTTCACGAACAGCGGGATGAGCGCTGCACGGACCACGATCACGAGGCCGACGATCGAGAGGACCCAGGTGATTCCGGAGGCCGCAGGGAGACCGACGGCCGTCAGCAGCCAGTGCCAGGCGACGAGGATGAGCTCGACGACCCACTTCAGCGGCCACAGGATCGTGCCGAGCAGGTCGAATCCGCCGGATGCCGGTTCCGGGCTGGGGGTGGCACTGGCGAACAGAAGGTCAAGACCCACCGATCAGTCCTTTCGGGAGGGGACGACGAAACCGTGTGCGGTCAGGTCGTAGCGGAAGTGTCGATGCGGTGTGACGTCGTCGACGCCTCCGCGAGACCAGGGATTGCAGCGGAGGATGCGCCACGCCGAGAGCAGAGCCCCCCGCACGGCGCCGTGCTGCTGCACCGCACCTACAGCGTAGGCGGAACAGGAGGGGTAGTACGCACACACGTCCCCGTACATCGGCGAGACCACCTTGCGGTACCCCGCGAGGAACGCGAGCACGGCGTTGCGCGGCAGGAGCGGGATGCTCCGAACCGCGTCTCGCCCGCGCATCTCCCCGGACCCCACAGAGGACGCCGGCAAGGCGGTCATGATGCGGCCTCGGCCGGCGTGAGCCGAGCCAGGCAGCGATGAACGTCGCTGCGGAGTTCGGCGTACGACGCGGTCGCGGACGCAGGAAGGGCACGGATGACGACATCCGTGCCCTGCGGAACACGCGGCAACGCCTCCGCACAGACGGCTTTGAGTCGCCGACGCACGGTGTTGCGCACCACTGCGGTGCCCACCTGCTTGCTGATGATGAAACCGAACCGCGCTGCCCTGCTCTCGCCCGTCGCCAGCATGGAGGTGAGGACGCGGGCCCCGCCACAACGTGATCCGCGTCGAACGACCAGTCGGTAGTCGCTCCCGCGGGTCAAACGGAACGGGCGGGCGAGCACAGCTGCTTACGCGGAGAGCTCGGTGCGGCCCTTCGCGCGGCGTGCCGAGAGGATGGCACGACCGGCGCGGGTGCGCATGCGGGCGCGGAAGCCGTGCTTCTTGGCGCGACGACGGTTGTTGGGCTGGAAGGTGCGCTTGCTCATGAGATCACTCCGGGAATGCTGCCACCGGATTCACTTCGACCGGAGACATAGGGAACTGCCATACAGGCATAAGTCAACCGATTAAGGGTACGTCTTGGCGGCGCGCAGGGCAAATCTACCGTACGGCCGTTCTCGGCCGCTCCGCGCGCGAGGGCGCCATCCGGCCGTCGATATGCTATCCGTCACCGCCACCTTCAGCAGCGACACCGAGACCAGGACTCTCCCCTGGCCGGCGGTCGGGAACGCGCAGTACACCACGTCGGACTCGTCGGCCTGGATCACGATCACGGCACCCACCGACAGCGACGATCAGACGGTGGGTTGCAGGATCTACTGGAACGATGAGCTGGTCGTCGAGAAGACCTCGGACTCGGGCACGGTCAGCTGCGAATACGACGCCGACTGACGGCGCGCGGCTCCCCTCCACACAGGAGCTATCCACAACCCCGAGCAACCGACCGAACCGCCACACGACCTGATTCTCTGCGGCAGGTTGCCGTTCCCGACGCCGATGACTAGCGTGGGCATCCGTAGTTATCCACAGGGCAGCCTCTCCCGCGCTCCCCTTCCCGATCCGTCGTCCGGAGCACCATGTCCTCACCAGCCCAGCCCGATGTCCCGATCTGGACCACGGTGCAGGAGCTGCTGGAATCCGATGATCGGGTCACCCCGCAGCTCCAGGGCTTCCTGAGCCTCGCGGTGCCGGCCGGCGTGATGTCGGCGACGCTGTACCTGGAGGTGCCGAACGACCTCACCGCGGCACAGATCAACAAGCGTCTGCGCCTGCCCATCATGGAGGCCCTCGCTCATGTCGGCGAGGAAGTGACGTCGTATCGGGTGGTCGTGAACCACGAGCTCGCCGATCAGCCCACCGCTCCCATCGCCGTGGCGGACTATGGTCGGCAGGACCCGGT
Source organism: Microbacterium sp. GbtcB4 (assembly GCF_019091465.1). Lineage (NCBI taxonomy): Bacteria > Bacillati > Actinomycetota > Actinomycetes > Micrococcales > Microbacteriaceae > Microbacterium > Microbacterium sp. GbtcB4. The sequence continues at coordinate 471,781 of NZ_JAGXJJ010000001.1, read as the reverse complement.
GCGCGCCGAGTCACCGATGGAGCAGCCGACGGCGCTACGCCACGAGTCACGCCTCAACCCGAAGTACACCTTCGACAACTTCGTCATCGGCCAGTCCAACCGCTTCGCCCACGCGGCCGCGGTGGCCGTCGCCGAGGCGCCCGCCAAGGCCTACAACCCGCTCTTCATCTACGGCGACTCCGGACTGGGCAAGACCCACCTCCTGCACGCCATCGGCGACTACGCGCAGTCGCTCTACGCCGGGGTCAAGGTGCGCTACGTCTCCAGCGAGGAGTTCACGAACGACTTCATCAACTCCATCGCCAACAACCGTGGCGCCGCCTTCCAAGCCCGGTACCGCGAGGTGGACATCCTCCTCATCGACGACATCCAGTTCCTCCAGGGGCGTGCGGAGACGCAGGAGGCGTTCTTCCACACGTTCAACACGCTGCACGACCACAACAAGCAGGTCGTGATCACCAGCGATGTCGCGCCGAAGCACCTCACGGGCTTCGAGGACCGCATGCGCAGCCGTTTCGAGTGGGGCCTCATCACCGACGTGCAGGCGCCCGATCTCGAGACCCGTATCGCCATCCTGCGGAAGAAGGCGCAGAGCGAGGCCCTGCACATCCCCGACGAGGTGCTCGAGTACATCGCCACGGTGGTGTCCTCGAACATCCGCGAGCTGGAGGGAGCACTCATCCGGGTGTCGGCGTTCGCGAGCTTGAACCGCTCGGCCCTCGACATCTCCCTCGCCCAGACCGTGCTGCGGGACATCATCGACACGGCCGAGGACAACATCATCTCGCCCACCGACATCATCACGGCGACCGCGCAGTACTTCAAGCTCACCGTCGACGACCTCTACGGGTCCAGCCGTTCGCAGCAGATCGCCACCGCCCGGCAGATCGCCATGTACCTCTGTCGTGAACGGACCAGCCTCTCCCTCCCGAAGATCGGCCAGCTCTTCGGCAACCGCGACCACACGACGGTCATGTATGCCTACAAGAAGATCAGCGAGCTCATGAAAGAGCGTCGCTCCATCTACAACCAGGTGACCGAGATCACCACGCAGCTCGGCCGCCGCTGACGACCTGCACTCACGAGAGGGACGCCGCATCCGATACCCGGACGGCGTCCCTCTCGGCGTTCCCCGACCATCCGCATGGCCGGATAGATGCGTCTATGCACATGTGGATAACTTGTGGATGACCGTGGAACGCGCCGTGCCGGATGTGGGCCAATCCAGCAAACCTGTGGATAACCCCGGGAAGAAGAAACGCTGACCGCCCCCTCTCCACCCGCGGATTCCTCAGGGTCTCCACAAGTGACAGGCTTGTAGTTCCCTACTCGCGTCTGCTTTCCACCGAGTTATCCACAGTATCCACAACTGTTAACACTGTTAAGGAGTTAAGTCATTCAGGGTGCGATCCGATCACCAGACGGTGGGGAGAACCGTCCGAGGCATGACAAGTCCTCCGGCGTAGGGAAGCGCAGGACTGTGGGGCTAGCATGGGATTCCCTGCACTGGCAGGACCCGACGACGACCCGTCATGTTCGACGACAAGGGAGCACCCGTGAGGTTTCAGGTCAACCGCGATGTCTTCAGCGAGGCTGTGTCCTTCGTCGTCAAGCTGCTCCCCCAGCGCAATCCGCAGCCGATCCTCGCCGGAGTCCTGATCGAGGCTGACGGTTCGGGGCTCACGCTCTCGGCCTTCGACTACGAGGCCTCCGCACGGACGACCATCGAGGCGACGGTCGAGACCCCGGGCACGATCCTCGTCCACGGCCGCCTGCTCTCGGACATCGCGAGCCGACTCCCGAACGCTCCCATCGAGATCGCCGTGGAGGATGACGGCGGGATCGCCGTCACCTGCGGCTCGGCGCGCTTCACGCTCGCCGCCATGCCGGTCGAGGAATACCCGTCGATCCCCGAGGTGTCGGGATCCTCCGGCGTCGTCCCCGCCGACGAGTTCGGCACCGCGATCGCGCAGGTCGGCTTCGCCGCATCCCGCGACGATGTGACTCCCGTGTTGACGGGTGTCCAGCTCGAGGTCACCGGCCACACGCTCAGCCTCGTCGCCACCGACCGCTACCGGGTCTCGCTCCGCGACGTGCCGTGGGACGGCGAGGCCGTCGAGGCGACCGCGCTGGTCCCCGCTCGCACGCTCGTCGAGGTCGGGAAGACCTTCGGTCACGCCGGCACGATCCAGATCGCCTTCTCGGGAGCCGGAGACCGCGAGATCATCGCGTTCACCGCAGGCAACAAGACCGTGACCTCGCTGCTCATCAAGGGCAACTTCCCCCCGGTGCGACGCCTCTTCCCGGAGCAGACCGACCACTACGCCGTCGTCAACACCGCCGATCTCATCGAAGCCGTCCGTCGTGTGTCCCTCGTGCTCGATCGTGCCGCTCCGCTCCGCTTCACGTTCTCGACCGACAGCGTCACGATGGATGCGTCCGGCAGCGAGCACGCCCGCGCGTCCGAGTCGGTCGACGCGATCCTCTCCGGCGGCGACGAGGTGACCCTGGGGCTCAACCCGCAGTACCTCATCGAGGCGCTCGGCGCGGTCAAGAGCGAGTTCGTGCGGGTGACGTTCACCTCCAGCGACAACGCCAACAAGCTCAGCCCGGTCCTCATCACCAGCCAGACCTCCGTCGACCAGGCCGGTCTGGACTCGTTCAAGTACCTGCTGCAGCCCAACCTGCTCCTGCGCTGAGCGCGAGCTCTCGCCCCGAGGGAGTGTCCGACCCGGGAGGTAGGCTGGCTCCGTGATTGTGGAGCACCTCAGCCTGGTCGATTTCCGCAATTACGCGACCGCGGAACTCGCGCTGCACCGAGGGCCGAACGTGCTCGTCGGGCGGAACGGCCAGGGCAAGACGAACCTCGCCGAGGCCGTGGTCTTCCTCGCGACACTCGGGTCGCATCGGGTGTCGTCCGATGCCCCGATGGTGCGGGACGGCCAGGACTTCGCCGTCATCCGGGCTCGGCTCTCCCACGGCGAGCGGCGCGTGCTGGTCGAGGTGCAGCTCAATCGGCAGGGATCGAACAAGGCTCGCATCAACGGCTCCCCGTCGAAGACCAACGAGCTCCCCCGCTATGCGCACGTCGTGCTGTTCGCGCCGGAAGACCTCCAGATCGTCCGCGGAGACCCGTCGGCCCGTCGCCGGTTCGCCGACCAGCTCCTCATCCAGCGCACCCCGCGTCTCGCCGCGGTACTGGCCGATTACGATCGCGTGCTCAAGCAGCGCAATGCCCTTCTCAAGTCGGCGCGGGCGCGCGGCATCCGCGGTGAGGCCTTGAGCACGCTGGACGTCTGGGACGACAAGCTCGTGTCCCTCGGATCGGAGATCATCACCGCGCGGCAGCGGTTGGCCGCCGACCTGCAGCAGCCGGTGGCCGACGCCTACGCGGCGATCGCGGGCGCCGACCACCGGCCGCAGCTGGACTGGGCCCTGTCCGTCGCCGGCGGCGATCCGGAGGACGACGACGTTCGGGACGACACAGAGGGCACCGCTCCCGCCGACGACGTGCGCGGGGACACCCGTCGCATCGCCGAGATGTTCCGCGCCTCCCTCGCCGCGAAGCGATCGAACGAGCTCGACCGCGGCCTCACCCTCACCGGACCGCACCGCGACGATCTGGTGCTGCGTGTCCGCGACCTCCCCGTGAAGGGCTACGCCTCGCATGGCGAGTCCTGGTCCGTCGCACTCGCTCTGCGTCTCGCCTCCGCAGAACTCCTGCGCAGCGAGTCTCCCGCCGGCGACCCGGTGCTCATCCTCGACGACGTCTTCGCCGAGCTCGACGCGGATCGGCGCCAGCGACTCGCCACCCTCACCGCCGGCTACGAGCAGGTGGTGGTCACCGCGGCGGTGGAGGAGGATATCCCCGACGTGCTCCATGCTCACGTGGTCCGTATCGCGGCGGGCACCATCAGCGACGAACGGAACCGATCGCAGGGAGAGGAGGGTGCGAGTAATGACTGATGTGCTCACCGACAGCGCGGCCGCGCCGGAGGCTCCCGAGACCGTCGCCACCTACCTGCGACTGCGGGGACTCCAGCCGAGTGCCAAGAACTGGAAGCGCAAGCGACGGATCACCGTCGACGACGACAACGCGCCGTTCACCCCCGGGCGCGATCCGGGCAGTCTCGGTGCCGTGCTCGACATCCTCAGCCGCGAGTCCGGGTGGGAGACGACGCTCGCCCGGGAAGACCTCGTCCGCCAGTGGGCCGACCTCGCCGGGGCGGACACCGCGAAGCACTCGGAGCCGGTGTCGCTCGAGCGCGGACTGCTCACCGTGAAGTGCGATTCGACGGCCTGGGCGAAGAACCTCCAGTTCATGCGCGCGACCATCCTCACGGAGATCGGGCGACGGTATCCGGAGGCGGGGGTGGAGAACCTCCGCTTCATCGGACCGGACGTCCCCTCGTGGAAATGGGGTCCCAGAGCCGTTCCAGGGCGGGGCCCGCGCGATACCTACGGGTAGGGCACCATGCAAGGGGTCCGAAACGCTCAGAGGGCCACACGCGGCCGTTGAGCGGCATTTCGACTCGAAACCCCGCTAGAATGGGAATTCGAGATATCGATCTGGAGAATGCCCTCTGATGACGCCTGAATCCCCTGCTGACGAGACGGAACCGAACAACGACGCTTCGTCGGGCTCACAGGCCGGAGGATCGGCGGCACCCGCACCGAAGAAGCAGCCCGGTGAATACGGCGCCGACTCGATCCAGATCCTCGAAGGACTCGAGGCCGTGCGCAAGCGCCCCGGCATGTACATCGGCTCGACCGGACCCCGCGGCCTGCACCACCTCGTCTACGAGATCGTCGACAACTCTGTCGATGAGGCGCTGGCCGGCTACGCCGACACGATCTTCGTCACCCTTCTCGCCGACGGCGGCGTGCGCGTGGTCGACAACGGCCGCGGCATCCCCGTCGATCCGCACTCCTCCGACCCGTCGAAGTCCACCGTCGAGGTGGTCCTGACGATCCTGCACGCCGGCGGCAAGTTCGGCGGCGGCGCTTACGCCGTCTCCGGCGGTCTGCACGGCGTCGGATCCTCGGTGGTGAACGCCCTGTCGACCCGCTTCGACGTGGAGGTCAAGCAGAAGGGCTTCGTCTGGCGGCACAGCTTCGCCGACGGCGGCGTCCCGCAGCAGAAGCTCGAGAAGGGCGAGGCCACCGAGGAGACCGGGACGAGCATCACGTTCTGGCCGGACGCGGAGATCTTCCAGGAGACGGTCGAGTTCGATTACGACACGCTCCGCACCCGCTTCCAGCAGATGGCGTTCCTCAACAAGGGACTGCGCATCGAGCTGTCCGACGAGCGGCCGGAGTCGGCGTACGAGACGGAGGAGGACGGCCAGGCGGTCACGAAGCAGCCGAGCGACGTCTTCTTCTACGAGCGCGGTCTCGTCGACTACGTCGAGTACCTGAACAAGGTGCGCCACGCCGAGGTCGTCAACGAGGAGATCATCGCCTTCGAGTCGGAGGACACGGCCCGCAAGATCTCGCTCGAGGTCGCGATGCAGTGGACCACGTCCTACACGGAGAACGTGTTCACCTACGCGAACACGATCAACACGCACGAGGGCGGCACGCACGAGGAGGGCTTCCGGGCGGCGCTCACCACGCTCGTCAACCGCTACGCCCGTGCGAACAACCTCCTCAAGGAGAAGGACGACAACCTCTCCGGCGACGATGTGCGCGAGGGGCTGACCGCCGTCATCTCGATCAAGCTCGGCGAGCCCCAGTTCGAGGGCCAGACCAAGACCAAGCTCGGCAACACCGAGGCGAAGGCGTTCGTGCAGAAGGTGGTCGGCGATCAGCTCGGCGACTGGTTCGACCGCAACCCGACCCAGGCGAAGAACGTCATCCGCAAGGCGATCGACGCGGCGACCGCGCGGCTCGCCGCCCGCAAGGCGCGCGAGACGGCTCGCCGCAAGAGCGTCTTCGAGTCGGCCGCGATGCCCGACAAGCTCAAGGACTGCACGAGCAAGGACCCGTCGATCAGCGAGATCTTCCTCGTGGAGGGAGACTCGGCAGGCGGCTCGGCGGTCCAGGGTCGCGACCCGCACACGCAGGCGATCCTCGCGCTGCGCGGCAAGATCCTCAACGTCGAGCGCGCGCGTCTCGACAAGGCGCTCGGCAACAAGGAAGTCCAGGCGATGATCCAGGCCTTCGGCACGGGCATCGGCGAGGAGTTCGACATCGAGAAGGCGCGGTACCACAAGATCGTGCTGATGGCCGATGCCGATGTCGACGGCCAGCACATCACCACCCTGCTGCTCACGCTGCTGTTCCGCTACATGCGCGGACTCATCGAGGCCGGCTTCGTGTACCTCGCGATGCCCCCGCTCTACCGCCTGAAGTGGTCGAACGCGGCGCACGAGTACGTGTTCAGCGATGCCGAGCGCGACGCGCTGCTGGCCTACGGACTCGAGAACGGCAAGCGCATCCCGAAGGACGCCGGCATCCAGCGCTACAAGGGTCTCGGCGAGATGAACGCCAAGGAGCTCTGGGAGACCACGATGGACCACACCACCCGGACGCTCCGCCAGGTGACCATCGAGGACGCCGCCGCCGCGGACGAGATCTTCAGCGTGCTGATGGGCGAGGACGTGGAATCGCGTCGGAGCTTCATCCAGCGCAACGCCAAGGACGTCCGGTTCCTCGACATCTGATCACCGCGGGGTCCTCGAGCGTGCGCCAGGGGATCCGACGCCTCGACAAGCTCAGCCAACCAGGAAAGACACATGACTGACGAAGAACGCCCCGACATCACCGAGGGCCACGAGCACGGCAAGATCGACCAGGTCGATCTGCAGTCGGAGATGCAGCGCAGCTATCTCGACTACGCCATGGCGGTCATCGTCGGCCGTGCTCTCCCCGATGTGCGCGACGGTCTCAAGCCCGTGCACCGGCGCGTGATCTACGGCATGTACGACGGCGGATTCCGTCCCGACAAGTCGTTCTCCAAGTGCGCCCGCGTCGTCGGCGAGGTCATGGGTCAGTACCACCCGCACGGCGACTCGGCGATCTACGACGCGCTCGTCCGCCTGGTGCAGCCGTGGTCGCTCCGGTACCCGCTCGCTCTCGGCCAGGGCAACTTCGGCTCCCCCGGAAACATGGGCGCGGCGGCACCGCGATACACCGAGACGAAGATGGCCCCGCTCGCGCTCGAGATGGTGCGCGACATCGAAGAGGACACCGTCGACTTCGCCGACAACTACGACGGCCAGACCCAGGAGCCGACGGTTCTGCCGTCCCGGTTCCCGAACCTCCTCGTCAACGGCTCGGTCGGCATCGCGGTCGGCATGGCGACCAACATCCCGCCGCACAACCTCCGTGAGGTATCCGATGCCGCGCTGTGGGCGCTGGACAACCCGGACCTCCCCCGGGAGCAGCTGCTGGACGGGCTGATCCAGCGCATCCCCGGACCGGACTTCCCGACCGGCGCGCAGATCCTCGGCACGAAGGGCATCCACGAGGCGTACCGCACCGGCCGCGGCTCGATCACGATGCGCGCGGTCGTCAACGTCGAGGAGATCCAGGGGCGGACCTGCCTGGTCATCACCGAGCTGCCGTACCAGGTGAACCCCGACAACGTGGCCGTCAAGATCGGCGACCTCGCGCGCGACGGCAAGATCACCGGCATCGCCGACATCCGCGACGAGTCCTCGGACCGCACGGGTCAGCGCCTCGTCGTCGTGCTCAAGCGCGATGCCGTGGCGAAGGTGGTGCTGAACAACCTCTACAAGCACACGCAGCTGCAGGAGAACTTCGGCGCGAACATGCTCGCGATCGTGGACGGCGTGCCCCGGACGCTCGCGATCGACGGCTTCATCTCGAACTGGATCGCCCACCAGATCGACGTCATCGTGCGACGGACGCAGTTCCGGCTGAACGAGGCCGAGAAGCGCATGCACATCCTGCGCGGCTACCTGAAGGCGCTCGACGCGCTCGATGAGGTGATCGCGCTCATCCGCCGGTCGCAGACGACCCAAGATGCGAACGAGGGTCTGCAGAAGCTCCTCGACATCGACGAGATCCAGGCCGATGCGATCCTGCAGATGCAGCTCCGTCGCCTCGCCGCACTGGAGCGTCAGAAGATCATCGACCAGGCGAACGAGCTCGAGGCGCTCATCGCGGACTACAAGGCGATCCTCGCCGATGAGGGCCGGCAGCGGACGATCATCCGCGAAGAGCTCACCGCGATCGTCGACCGGTTCGGGGACGAGCGGCGCACGCACATCCTGCACGGCTTCGACGGCGACGTCTCGATGGAAGACCTCATCGCCGAGGAGGAGATGGTCGTCACCGTCACGCGCGAGGGCTACATCAAGCGCACGCGCAGCGACAACTACCGTTCGCAGCACCGGGGTGGCAAGGGCGTCAAGGGCGCCCAGCTCCGCGCCGACGACATCGTCGAGCACTTCTTCGTCACGACGACCCATCACTGGCTGCTGTTCTTCACCGACAAGGGCCGGGTCTACCGCGCGAAGACGTACGAGGTGCCGGAGGCCGGGCGTGACGCGAAGGGCACGCACGTCGCGAACCTCCTCGCGCTGCAGCCGGACGAGAGCATCGCGCAGGTCCTCGACATCCGCGACTACGCGGTGGCCGACTACCTCGTCCTCGCCACGCGCGAAGGCCTGGTCAAGAAGACCCGCCTCGACAACTACGACACCAACCGCCAGGGCGGCGTGATCGCGATCCGGCTGAACGACGAGGACGAGCTGGTCAGCGCCCTCCTCGTCAACGCCGAGGACGACATCCTCCTCATCAGCCGCAAGGGCATGTCGGTGCGGTTCCAGGCGACCGACGAGGCCCTGCGCCCGATGGGTCGCGCCACCGCCGGCGTGAAGGGCATGAAGTTCCGCGAGGGCGACAGCCTGCTGTCCGCTTCGGTCGCCGCACTCGGGAAGTACGTGTTCGTCGTCACCGACGGCGGCTATGCCAAGCGCACCGCCGTCGAGGAATACCGGGTCCAGGGGCGCGGCGGATACGGCATCAAGGTCGCCAAGCTGAACGACGATCGGGGCACTCTCGCGGGCGGTCTGATCGTGTCCGAGGACGACGAGGTCTTGGTGGTTCTGTCCAGCGGCAAGGTGGTACGCTCTGCCGTGGCCGAGGTCCCCGCCAAGGGTCGCGACACCATGGGAGTGGTGTTCGCCCGCACGACGGAGGCCGACCGCATCCTCGCCATCGCCCGGAACGGTGAGCGTGGTCTCACCGAAGAAGAGACCGAGCCGGATGCCGATGCCGAGGCCCCCCAGACGACTGAGACACCCGAGGATACAGACGCATGAGCACAGTGGCCGACAAGCTGGCGAAGAAGTCGACACGGAAGACCGGCGGTAAGCAGGTCCGTCTGCGGCTCGTCTACGTCGACTTCTGGTCCGCCGTGAAGCTCTCGTTCCTGGGAGCGGTCGCACTGGCCGTGGTCACGATGGTGTCGTTCTTCCTGATCTTCCTCGTGCTCCAGGCCACCGGCATCATGTCCACGGCGGACGAGTTCGTGCGCAGCTTCACCGACGGCGCCATCCCGCTGTCGGAGCTCGTGGGTCTGCCGCAGGTCATGGCGTTCGCCGCCGTCGTCGCGATCCTCAACCTCATCGTGTTCACGGTGCTCGGCGCCGTCGTCGCCGGAATCTACAACCTGGCCGTGAAGGTCACCGGCGGGCTGCTCGTCGGCTTCATGTCGAACTGAGCCTCCGAGACCCCGTCTTCCCGCCGAGACCCCGGCCTGCACACGGATGCAGGCCGGGGTTTCGGCGATAGGACGGGGTTTCGGCAGAGTAGGGAAAACCCGAACGGGAGTGTCCGGCTGACTCGGTGGGCGCGGGCGCGCGGCGGCCCTACCGTGGAAGCATGACCACACAGACTGCGACCCCCGCGGCCGCTGCGACCGGGAGGCCGCCGCTGCGCATCCCCCTCACGATCCTGCATCTCGCCGGCGTCGGGGTGATCGGGGGCGCCATCTTCGGGATGCTCGGCGGGCTCCTCGGCACCGGGCTCGGCCTCCTCTTCGTCTTCGGCGTCGGCATCGTGGTGCTCGTAGGCCTCGTGTACGCGCTCTTCGGCGTCGGCTGGTTCGAGATCGCCCGCGTCGCCGGCCTGTACCGGGTGCCGAACGCCCCGCTGCGGCTCCAGCCCCGGGACCGGCCCGGCTTCGGCGGCTGGCTCCGCTCCCTCGGGCGGCAGGCCATCGACGGACGGATGTGGCGCGCGGTCGCGAACTTCGCCATCACCGCCGTCCTCGGGTTCGTGGTGCTCCGGCTGTTCTGGGCCTTCCTCTGGTCGATCTTCATCGCCTTCGCCCCGCTGACGTCGGTAGAGACGATCATCGGTCCCTTCGGTGGCGGGCAGATCCCGGTGTCCTGGGCGCCCCTGATCGGCATCCTCGGCGCGCTCGCCTCGGCGGCCGGCATCATCGGCCTCGCGCTCCTGGCTCGCACGCTCGCTCTGGCGATCGTCGCCCGGGCCCGGGAGGTCGAGCTCACCGAGCGTGTGCGGGCATCCACCGCCCAGCGGGAGGGAGCGGTCCGCGCGGCCGACCTGGAACGGACGCGGATCGAGCGCGACCTGCACGACGGCGTCCAGCCGCGGCTCGTCTCGGTCGGGATGACGCTGGGGCTCGCCCAGCAGAAGATCGACACCGACCCCGACGCCGCGAAGGAGCTCATCTCCGAGGCGCACACGTCGACGAAGGCGGCGATCACCGAGCTCCGGCAGCTCGCACGAGGCATCCACGCGTCGGTGCTCGACGACCGCGGCCTGGACGCCGCACTGTCGGCGCTCGCCAGCCGCTCCCCCATCCCCGTGCAGTTGGACGTGCGGATGGACCCTTCGACAAGCTCAGGGACCCAGGGTCGCGGCTCAGGGACCCAGGGTCGCGGCTCAGGGACCCAGGGTCGCGGCTCAGGGACCCAGGGTGGCGGCTCAGGGACCCAGGGGTACGGCTCAGGGACCCCGCGGCCGGGGCGCGATGCGGAGGCGGCGGTGTATTTCTCCATCGCCGAGTCGCTGACCAACGCGGCGAAGCACTCCCGAGCGAGCGAAGCGCGCGTCACGGTCCGGCTCCGTGAGGGGAACACCCTTTGGGCGCGGGTCGAGGACAACGGCATGGGCGGCGCCCAGGTGATCCCGGGCGGGGGCCTCGACGGCATCGCGAACCGGATCCTCGCCGCGGGCGGAACGTTCCGACTCGACAGCCCCCAGGGCGGTCCGACCAGCCTGGAGGTGAACGTGCCATGCGCATCCTGATCTGCGAGGATTCCGTCCTCCTGCGCGAGGGCCTGGTGCGGCTCCTCGAAGACGCAGGCCACGAGGTGGTCGCCGCGCTCACCGACACGACCGGTCTTCGCGAGGCCGTGCTCTCGACCACGCCCGACCTCTGCATCCTGGACGTGCGGCTGCCGCCCACCTTCACGGACGAGGGCATCCGCGCGGCCCTGGATCTGCGGGCCATGCACCCGGCGCTCGCCATCCTCGTGCTCTCGCAGTACGTGGAGGAGCGCTACGCGTCCGACCTCATCGCCGCGCAGGGCGGTCCGCTCGGCTATCTCTTGAAGGACCGGGTGGCGGACGTCGCCGAGTTCATCGATTCGGTGCAGCGCATCGCCGACGGCGCCACGGTGCTGGACCCGGAAGTGGTGGCTCAGCTCCTGACCCGGCGGAACCGCGACGACCGCATGATGCGGCTCACCGAGCGGGAGCGCACCGTGCTGGCCCTGCTCGCCGAGGGCAAGTCGAACCAGGCGATCGCCGGCCTCCTCTTCCTCTCGGCGGCGAGCGTCGAGAAGCACATCACCTCCATCTTCCAGAAGCTGGGCTTCGAACAGGACGAGTCGGGCAACCGCCGCGTGCTCGCCGCCCTCGCCCACCTCGAGAACACGGGCGGCACGACGCCGCCGAACGGCCAGACAGGAGTCACACGATGACCACCGAGAACACCGGAGCACAGGGGGGACACACCCCGATCACTCCTCCCCCGCCGCCGTCCGCGGCCTCACCCACGCCGGCGCCCGGCGCGCCCGGACCCCAGCGCTCGTCCGGAGCGACGGCGGTGATGATCGTCACCGCCGTGGTCGGTGGGATCGCCCTGCTCGGAGCCGGAGGCACGGCGGCCGTCGCGGCGACCGGCACCCTCCTCTCCTCCAGCCGGCCGGATTCGGTGCAGACGGTGGACGTCGACGGCGTCACCGCGATCGATCTCGACGCCGACGCGAGTATGGTCCGCATCGACTTCGGCGATGTGGACGCGGCGGAGCTCTCCGTGACCAACGGCCGCGGTTCGTGGACGTTCGAGCGCGAGGCGGACGAGCTCGTCGTCCGGAGTCCTCGGCCGGCCTTCGGCTGGTGGTTCGGCAACTGGTTCGGCGACGACGAGCGTGCCGTCCTCACCCTTCCGGAGGAGCTCAGCGGCTCCGACCTCGACGCGAGTCTCACGCTCGATGCCGGCGCTCTCGACGTCTCCGGTGAGTTCGGCACGCTGGAGGTCCAGATCAACGCCGGATCCCTCGACGTCACCGGTGCGGCCTCGGCCTTCGATGTGCAGATGAACGCGGGACGCGCGGACGTCCTCCTGGACGGCGTCGACCAGGCGGATCTCGGCATCGCTGCAGGCGATCTGACGGTGGAGCTGACCGGCGATGCGCCGACGACGACCACGATCGACGTGAGCGCCGGATCGCTGAATCTGACCCTTCCCGACGTGGAGTATCGGATCAGTCAGGACGTCAACGCGGGCTCGTTCGATGCCCGGGTCGACGAGTCCCCGAGCGCTCGCCGCACGATCGACGTGTCCGTGTCGGCCGGCAGCGTGGACGTCAGTCCGGGACGGTGACCCGGCCGAGGGCGAGGATCCCGGAGGGGTTCCTCGCCCTCGATTCGGATTTTCGCCGAAACTCCGGTAAAGTTCTGGAGGTTGACGGGGCTATAGCTCAGGCGGTTAGAGCGCTTCACTGATAATGAAGAGGTCCCAGGTTCAAGTCCTGGTAGCCCCACCCTTTCAATTCAAGAATCCCTCACGGGGCCTTAGCTCAGTTGGTAGAGCGCCTGCTTTGCAAGCAGGATGTCAGGAGTTCGAATCTCCTAGGCTCCACCATCCTCTCCCTCACCGGTCGGCCGTCGTGAGTTCGTGCGGCGCCGTGTTCAGTCGCTCGGCCCCGTCTGCCGTCACGACCACGATGTCCTCGATGCGGGCTCCCCACTCGCCGGCGAAGTAGATGCCGGGCTCGATGCTGAAGGCCATGCCCTCGCGGAGCACGAGGTCGTTGCCGGGCGCGATGTAGGGCTCCTCGTGCACCGAGATGCCGATCCCGTGACCCGTGCGATGCAGGAACGCGTCGCCGAGCCCCGCCTCCGCGAGAACCGAGCGGGCGGCCGCGTCGACCTCCGCCGCGGTGACCCCGGGGTGCACCGCATCCACGGCGGCCTGCTGCGCCCGGACGAGAGTGGCGATCCGGTCCGCGGCTGCCGGATCGGGCGTTCCGACGACGTAGGTCCTCGTGCTGTCCGAGTTGTAGCCGCTCGGAACGGCACCCCCGATGTCGACGACCACCACATCGCCGTCCTCGATGACCCGGTCGGAGACCTCGTGGTGCGGGTCGGCCCCGTTGGGCCCCGACCCGACGATGACGAACTCGACGGTCCGATGCCCCTCCTCCACGATCGCCGCGGCGATGTCGGCGGCGACCTCCCGCTCGGTGCGGCCGGCGCGCAGCCAGCCGGGCACGCGGCGGTGCACGGCATCGATCGCCGCGCCGGCTCGGCGCAGCTCGGCGATCTCCTCGTCGTCCTTGGTCATCCGGCCCTCGCGGAGCACCGGCGTGGCGAGTTCGAGCCGGGCCTCCAGCCGTTCCCCGATCGGGACGACGTGCAGCGCGGGAAGCGCATCCGACACCCCGACGCGGGAGACGGGACCGGTCGCCGCGGCGACGAGGGCGTACGGATCGTCGCCGTCGACCCAATCGGCGACGGTCAGTCCGAGTTCTCCGACGGCCGTGCTGCGCACCTTGGCGAGCTCCATCCGCGGGACGATGACCGTCGCCGCGCCCTGCGGCGGCAGGACGAGGGCGGTCAGCCGCTCGATGGTGTCACCCTCGACACCGAGGAGGTACTGCAGGTCGGGGCCGGGGCCGACGATGATCGCGTCGAGGCCAGCCTCCTGGGCGCGCTCCTGCGCGCGTGCGAGACGGCGGGTGTAGACGGCGGCGGAGAAGGGAAGGGTGCTCACAGGCACCACGCTAACGCGCGCGACCCCGCTGCGTCAGATCCACTTCGGGATCAGCTGATCGCCTGGCGGATGCGTCCGGCGAGGAACTCGAGGTCCTTCTCCGTGAGCGCGGTCACCGCGTACGCGGTCGGCCAGACGGTGCCGTCATCGAGGTTGGAGATCGGCTCGAACCCGAAGGTGCCGTAGCGGACCTTGAACTTGCTGGCCGGCTGGAAGAAGCACAGCACCTTCCCGTCGCGCCCCCACGCGGGCATACCGTAGTACGTGCGCGGCACGAGGTCCGGCGCCACCTCGGAGACCAGCGCGTGCAGCTTCTCCGCAAGGGCCCTGTCCTCATCGGTGAGCTTGGCGACGGCCTCCTTCAGGTCGGCCTCTCCGGCCGCGCGCAGCTCCTCCGGCGACTTCTTCGCTCGCGAGCGTCGCGTGCGGGCCTCCTTGGCGGCGGCCTGCATGGCCTCGCGCTCCTCGGCGGTGAAGTTCTTCTCGGTGTCAGCCATGATGTTCCTCTCGTGGGCCGGATGATGCTCCCAGCGTAGGGACGGCGCGTGATGTCGGGCTTCTCGATTCGTGATCGATCACCCCGATCGTCACGCGGCGAGGGACGGCCCGAGACCCGGATAAGGTGTGACGCATGGACCTGCGCGTCGCCGCATACGGGGTCGTCACCGATGAGGGTGGGCGCCTCCTGCTGGCGCGGTGGACGGAGGGCCGACGCGTGGCGTGGACGCTCCCGGGCGGCGGCCTGGAACCGGGCGAGGCGCCGGAGGATGCGGTGCGGCGGGAGCTCCGCGAGGAGACCGGGTACACGGTCCGGGTCGGGCAACTCCTCGGCATCCACTCCCGTGTCATCCCGGCCGGACGGCGCGTGCAGAAGTCGTCCGACCCCCTGCATACCCTGCGCATCGTCTATCGGGCCGAGGTCACCGGGGGGAAGCTGCGCTGGGAGACGGACGGCTCCACCGATCGCGCCGAGTGGTTCGCGCTCTCCGCTGTCGCCGGACTGCAGCGTGTACGGCTGGTGGACATCGCCCTTCGGATGGCCGGCCTGCTCTGAGGCTCCGGCGACGGTCAGCGCTCTTCGGGCACCGAGATGTCGGCGACGGTCGCCCCGTACGCCGCGATGAGGGCGTCGGCGTCGACGAAGAGGCTGTATCCGTGCGCGCCCGCGCCCATCGCGACCCGCTCGCCGACGATGGACGCGTCGGCGTAGACAGGCCAATCCGTGGTGCTGCCGATCGGGACGATGGTTCCGCGCTCGTAACCGGTCGCCGCGAGAGCGAGCTCGGGTTCGGGCAGGCGGAGTTTGTTCACTCCGACGACGGCCCGCAGCTTCGGCCAGGAGATGGACCGACCACCGGGGATGAGCGCGAACAGATAGGTGTCGTCCGAGCGCTTGACCACGAGGGTCTTCACGATGCCGGACGGCGGTATGCCGAGGATCTCGGCGGCTTCGACGAGGCTACGCGCCTGCGGCCGCTCGCGGATCTCGATGTCGAGTCCGCGGGCGGCCGCAGCATCCCTCACCCGCGCGTGCGGGTCGGGAGTGGTCACGCGTCGGGAGCCGACAGCGGGTCGTCGGCGACCCAGAGCTCGTCGTCGGCCCGCAGCGCCTGCCAGGCGGCGTACAGCACGCCGACGGCGGCCGCAGCACCCAGGACGATGGCGATGACGGATCCGAGACCGGGACCCTTCTTCTGCGAGACGGCCTTGCGGGCCTTGTATTCGACGCCGTGGCGCTTGGCGTTCGCGACGTCCCAGGCGGTCAGCGCCGTACCGACGACGCCGCCCACGATCGGAACGACCTTGTCGTCCACGACGTGCTTGCCGGCCTTGACCGAGCGGTCCACGACCGGGGCGACGCGGCGGTTGTAGGTGTCCTGGACCACCGGGACGATCTGCTCGCGATTGAAGTTGCCGAGCTGGCGACCCGCCTCACGAGCGACGTCGGCAGCGTGGCCGACGAGCACCTGCTGGTCTTCCCACAGCTGGTTCGCGTCCTTCTGAAGACGACGAAGCTGCTTCTTCCGCTTGCGGCTGAGGCTCACGATGCTCTCCTGTCCATTGGAGTACGGGTTCCCCATCTTGCCACGAGAGGCTGGATGCGGCGAGGGAATCGCCCGCCCCTTGCATCATCGGCTCCCGCGTTGTACATGCCCGGCTCGCTCACCGGAAGCTCTGCGAGAATGAACGCATGGTTCACGCTTCCCACGTCGCAACTCTGCACACCAACCACGGTGACATCGTCATCAACCTCTTCGGCGACCACGCCCCGAAGACGGTCAAGAACTTCGTCGGCCTCGCCGACGGCTCCCAGGAGTGGACGCACCCCGCCACCGGCAAGCCGGGCGAGGGTCCCCTCTACAAGGACGTCATCTTCCACCGCATCATCCCGAACTTCATGATCCAGGGCGGCGACCCGCTCGGCCAGGGCGTCGGCGGTCCGGGGTACAACTTCGACGACGAGATCAACAACGAGCTCAACTTCAACGAGCCCTACATCCTCGCGATGGCCAACGCGGGCCTCCGCCGCAACGCCATCACCGGCAAGGTCGAGGGCACCAACGGCTCGCAGTTCTTCATCACGACCGACCCGACCCCGTGGCTGCAGGGCAAGCACACGATCTTCGGGGAGGTCGCCGACGACGCATCGCGCAAGGTCGTCGACGCGATCTCCGCGGTCCCGACGGCGGCGGGCGACCGCCCGATCGAGCCCGTGGTGCTGCAGTCGATCGACATCGTCGCCGCCTGACGACAGCGACGGCCGATCCGGATGACGACGCCCGAGTTCACGAACAACCGTGAGAACTTCTGCTACCGGCATCCGGATCGGCAGTCCTTCGTGCTCTGCCAGCGGTGCCTGCGCACCATCTGCCCCGAGTGTCAGACGCCCGCCCCGGTCGGCGTCATCTGCCCGGAGTGCATGAACGCGGAGCGCAAGAACCGCACCCCCGCTCAGAAGAAGGCCGCGCGTCGGTGGCGTGGTGGTGGGGCCACGACCATGGGCGCCGTGCGCAGCGGCAAGCCCGTCGTCACGTACGTCCTGCTGGCGGTGACGTCGTTCATCGGCCTGGTGCAGCTGATCCCCGGGCTCAACGCCCCGATCATCCAGGCTCTCGGCTTCTACGCGCCGTTCCTCTACCCGAACCTCTCCCTCCTGCCGTTCGAGCCGTGGCGATTGCTGACCGTGCTGTTCGTGCATGGGGGCTTCGTGCATCTCGCGCTGAACATGCTCGCCCTGTGGATGCTCGGACAGAATCTCGAACCGATGCTCGGTCGTGTCCGCTATCTCGCGCTGTACCTCATCAGCGGTCTCGGCGGATCCGTCGCGGTGGCCGTCCTCGCTCCGGAGACGTGGACGGTCGGCGCCTCCGGGGCGATCTTCGGGCTCCTGGCGTCCCTCCTGATCATCGGACGCCACATCGGGGCCAACGTCACCGGCATCCTCGTGATCCTCGGCATCAACTTCGCCTTCGGGTTCTTCGCCGGTGGCATCTCCTGGCAGGCGCACCTCGGCGGCGCGATCACGGGCGCGCTCGTCGCCCTCATCTACGTCCGCACGAAGCGCCGTGACCAGCGGACATGGCAGATCGTGTCGCTCGCCGCCCTGGTGGTTCTGTTGATCGTCGTGGTCGCCGTGGTGCCGCCCCTCATCCTTTTGGCCTGATCCTGAGTTGTTAACAGGGTTGTTAACCCCTGTGAATAACATCGGTGTAATTCTCCCCAGTGTGGGGATAACCTGTGGATAACTCGACGCCTGCCGCACAGACGAAAGGAACCCCCCGCCGAAGAGGCGAGGGGTTCCTTTCGTTCTGAGCGGTCAGCGCCAGCGAGTGGTCATGAGGAATCCGATGAGGGCGATGCCCAGACCGATGGCCAGATTCCAGTTGTCGAGGCCGGGGATGGGGAACTGCATGCCCGAGATGTAGAAGACGAGGATCCAGGCGAGGCCGAGGAGCATGAAGCCGATCATCACCGGCTTGAACCAGACGGCGTTGGGAGCGGCGTCGCCCTCGGCGCGCTCGACGGCGGGTTCTTCGGTCTTGCGGTCACGTGCCATGCCGTCATTGTACCCGGGAGACCTCGGCGCCGACGAGACGTGAGGACGTCGATCGGCGGCGCCCCGACTCCTGCTGCACAGGTCGGGCGGATATGATCACGCCCGTGACTGCATCTGTCGTGCCTGGGGGGCGGCGCGAGCGGCGGCAGCGACCCCGGTCGCGCGCCACGTTCGCGAGTGTGCTCGGCGAACTCCTCCTGACCGCCGGCGTCGTCGTGCTCCTCTTCGTCGCCTGGCAGATGTGGATCGGCGACATCATCATCGCGGCGCAGAAGAACGAGGAGGGTGCCGCGATCTCGCAGCAGCTCGCCGCGGGGGAGGCACCGGAACTGCCGCCGCTGGTCGAGACGGACGACGGTGAGACGGTCTACGAGGCGCCCGTCCCGGCGGCACCGGCCGACGGGGAGTGGTTCGGACAGATGCACATCCCCCGGTTCGGCGCCGACTACAACTTCGGCATCTACGGCGGCACGAGTCGCGCGCGCACCCTCGATCAGAAGGGCATCGGCGTCTACGCGCAGTCGAAGATGCCTGGAGAGGTCGGCAACTTCTCGCTCGCCGGCCACCGCACGACCTGGGGCAAGCCGTTCAACCAGCTCGACAAGCTGCACGTCGGCGACGCGATCGTCGTGGAGACCCCTGACGGCTGGTACACCTATCGGTTCCGCACGCTGGAGTACGTGAAGCCGACGCAGACCGACGTGCTCGCCGATGTGCCGCAGATGCCGGAGCAGCAGACGGGGGAGCAGTACATCACCCTGACGGCCTGCTCACCGCTGTACTCGCTCGCCGAGCGCATCGTCGCGTACGGGGTGTTCGAGAGCTTCCAGCCGCGAGCCGAGGGACCCCCGTCCGCTCTGACCGACCCGCCGCCCCCGCCGGCCGCACCGTCCGTGTGACCCGCCTCCAGGAGAGAGAAGACCCATGTACGCCGCACTCTGGCGCCTGCTGCCCGGTCCGTGGTGGCTGCGCGTCCTCATCCTGCTCGTGGTGATCGCCGCGGTGCTCTACGCGCTGTTCTGGTACGTGTTCCCCTGGGTCAGCCCCCTCATCTCCCCCGGCGAGGTCGACGTCGAATGACGCGCGTCCTGGTGGTCGACAACCATGACAGCTTCGTGCACACCCTCGTGGGATATCTCCGCGAGCTCGGTGCGGACACCACGCTCGTGGAGTCCGACGCGACCGACGCGGCCGAGCTCGAGGAGCTTCTCGGCGCGCATGACGCGCTCCTGCTCTCCCCCGGTCCCGGGGCTCCTGCCGATGCCGGCGTCTCGATCGACGCTGCTCGCATCGCGGTGCGGCGGGGGATCCCCACGCTTGGAGTGTGTCTCGGGCATCAGGTCATCGGGGCCGCTTTCGGCACGGCCATCCGGTCTGCTCCCGAGGTCATGCACGGCATGGTCTCGGCGGTCCGCCACGACGGCTCCGCCCTGTTCGCGGGGATCCCCTCACCTTTCGACGTCGGGCGTTATCACTCGCTCGCGCTGTCCGCGGCAGACCTCCCCGATGACCTCGCGGTCATCGCCACCGCCCCCGACGGCACCGTGATGGCGCTGGCGCACCGGACGTTGCCGCTGCACGGGGTGCAGTTCCATCCGGAGAGCGTCCTCACCCGAGGGGGTTACCGGCTCCTCGCCAACTGGCTCCGCCTCTGCGGCGACGAGGAGGCCGTCGCCCGCTCCGCCCTCCTCGATCCGCTGACGCGCTGAGCCGCGGCGCGTCCCGCGTCAGGACCCGGTGCAGTAGCGGAGTTCGACCGACGACCCGACGGGGACATCGCCCGGAGCGATGGACATCGAGTGCACCGTCGCCGGATCCGTCGCCGGGCACTCCGGCGCCTCGGTCGGCACCGGCGTGAGTCCCAGGTCGTCGAGCGCCTGCGTCGCCGAGTCCATGGACCAGCCGACGACGTTGTTCAGCGTCACCTTCCCGCTGGCGACCTCGAGGTTCACGACGGTGCCCGGAGCCACCTCGGCCTCCGGCTGCTCGCTCGCCGTCATCACCGTGTTGGCGGCGAGACCCTTGTCATTGCGCTGCGTCACCGTGCCGAGTTCGAGGCCGGCGGCCTTCAGCGCCTTCGTCGCGGCATCGAGGGACATCCCCTCGAGCTTCGGCACGACCACCGTCTCCTCGCCGGACGACACGTAGAGGGTGACCGTCGAGCCCTTCTCCACGGACACGCCGCCCTCGGGATCGGTGCGGATGACGTTGCCCTCGGCGATCGACGGGCTCGACTCGATGACGATCTTCGAGGAGAGGTCCAGTTCCGCGAGGTCGTCCTGCGCGCGCTCGGAGGCGACGTTCGTCAGATCAGGGACGAGCCTCGAGGTGCTGGGCACGTCGGCGGGGCGCATGCTGATGGTCCAGACCCAGAACAGCACGGACGCCAGGAGCACCGCCAGCAGCGCGACTCCCGCCCAGATCCACGCGACGGGCGGTCCCGACTGTGTGCGGGCCATCGTGGTGTCGGTGCTGAGCTGACGCAGCGACCGCGCCGTCTCCTGCGCCTGGCGCGGACTCGGGCCGTAGAGCTCGCTCGTCAGGGCGCCGATCTGCTTGCGCGTGGGGGCGGCGCCGGTCACCGCGGCGTCCAGAGCGGCGCGGAAGTGGGCGGCGTCCGGATACCGCTGATACGGGTCCTTCGCGAGGGCGCGCAGCACGATCGGGTCCAGGGCTGCGGGCGACTCCTCGTTGACCTCGGAGGGCGGGACCGGTGTCTCGCTGACGTGCTGGTAGGCGACGGCGACCGGCGACTCGCCGCGGAACGGCTGCCGTCCGGTCAGCAGCTCGTAGAGCACCACGCCTGTGGAGTAGAGGTCGGCACGAGCATCGACCGGCTCGCCCTTGGCCTGCTCGGGCGAGAAGTAGGCGGCGGTGCCGATGATCTGGGTGGTCTCGGCCACGGTCGAGGAGGAGTCGGACACCGCGCGGGCGATGCCGAAGTCCATCACCTTCACCTGGCCCTTGTCGGTGACCATGACGTTGCCCGGTTTGATGTCGCGGTGAACGACGCCGGCGCGGTGCGAGTAGTCCAGCGCCTCGAGGATCCCGTCGACGTAGCGCACCGCATCCTCGACGGGCACGGGGCCATCGGCGATGATCTTCTTGAGCAGGGTGCCCTTGACCAGCTCCATCACGATGTACGGCGGCTCGTCCGAGGAGCTGTCGACCGTTGAGGGGTCGCCGGCGTCATACACCCGCACGATCGACGGGTGCGACATGCGTGACGCCGACTGCGCCTCCAGACGGAACCGCGTACGGAAACTGGTGTCGCGGGCGAGCTCAGGGTCGAGGATCTTGATCGCGATCTCGCGGCCGAGCGTCAGATCGTACCCGCGGTACACCTTCGCCATCCCGCCGTGCCCGATGAGCTCGTCGACGCGGTACCGGCCCGCGATGACTTGTGGCTCTGTGGACACGGATGACCCCCTGGAAACGACTGCGGCTGGACTGGATACTCAGGCTACCCTTAGGCGCCGTCCTCGCTGTCACCCTCGCCGTCCTCCGGGGCCACGATCGTGACGGACAGCGGCGGGGAGGCGTTCGACGTGCGCTGGTCGCCCCCGGAGCACAGGCCCTGATACGTCGCGATGAGCTGCTTCCCCACGGCGTCCCCGACCGTCACCTGCGCGTTGCGCTCCGTCGGCTGGAAGTTCGGCCCGCCCGAAGCGAAGGTGCCGTTCTGCAGGGAAACGACGTAGCCGGACAGCGTGGTGCCACTGGGGCAGGTGAAACCGGTGCCCCAGGAGATCGTCACGGTGCTGCCGGCGATCGGGTCGCCGGTGATCGTCGGCTCGTCCGTCGGCGTCGGCAGCGGCGTGCGGCCGGCGTAGACCGTGAGAGCGATCGGGGTCGTCGTCGCGACGTTCCCCTCCGGCTGCACCCGGTAGACCTTGCCGACGTCGCCGTCGCTCGGGGCGGGGTCGCCCTCACCGCAGGCGATGTCGGAGAACCCGGCCTCCTTGAGGGTCGCGGTCGCCGTGCCGCAGTCCATGCCGTTGAGCCCGAGCGCGGTCACGTCGACCCGGGTCTCGTCGGGCGTGGGCTCCTGCGAGGGCGTCTGCGTCTGGGTCTGCGTGGGGGTGCGGCTCGCGGACCCGGTGGGGTCGGGGTCCGCGTCCTTGCCCTGGTTGCCGAACAGCGCCCACAGCGTGCCGGCGACGACGATGAGCAGCAGGACCAGGAGCGCGATCAGCGGCCAGGTCCACGCACTCTTCTTCTTCTTTTTCTTCTCCTGCTCCTCCGCCGCGGCCTCGTCGGTGGGCAGCTGCGCGGTGGTGGGCAGGATTCGCGTCGTGCCGTCGTCGCCGGTCGCGGTCAGCATCCGCGTGGCGTCGTCGTCCCCGGCGATGCCGCCCGTCGCGATGGCGGGCACGGCGATGGCGGCGGAGTTCAGGTCTCCGCGGCGGAGGGCCTGGGCCGCGCGGGCGACCGTGGCCGAGGAGGACGGGCGGTCCGCCGGCTTCTTCGCGATCATCGCCATGACCAGGTTCTGCACGGGGATCGGGACCGTCGGCGGAAGCGGCGGGGGCTGCTCGTTGATCTGCGCCATGGCGATCGCGACCTGCGACTCGCCGGTGAAGGGGCGCTTGCCGGCGAGGCACTCGTACGCGACGATGCCCAGCGAGTACGTGTCGGTCGCGGGGGAGGCAGGGTGACCCGATGCCTGCTCCGGCGACAGGTACTGCACCGTGCCCATGACCTGCCCGGTCGCCGTGAGCGGTACCTGGTCGGCGATGCGGGCGATACCGAAGTCGGTGATCTTCACGCGGCCGTCCGGCGTGATGAGGAGGTTCCCGGGCTTGATGTCGCGGTGCACGAGACCCGCCGCGTGCGCGGCTTGGAGGGCCGAAGCGGTCTGCGCGACGATGTCGAGCGTCTTGTCGGCACTCAGCGCGCCGTCCCGCTCGAGGATCGTCGAGAGGGCTTCACCCGGAACGAGCTCCATGACGAGGTAGGCGCTGCCGTTCTCCTCGCCGTAGTCGAACACGCTGGCGATGCCCTCGTGGTTGACGAGCGCGGCGTGACGCGCCTCCGCGCGGAACCGCTCGAGGAACCCGGGGTCCCCCATGTATTCGTCCTTGAGGATCTTGATGGCGACGGTGCGTCCGATGACGTGATCCGTCGCCTCCCACACCTCGCCCATGCCACCGATCGCAATCCGCGACTGCAGCTCGTAGCGACCACCGAACGACACACCCTGCGTCGGCCTCATCTGCCCAGCACCGCCTCTATGACCTTCTTCGCAATCGGAGCGGCGATGGTGTCCCCGCTTCCTGATTGACCCTGTCCGCCGCCGTTCTCGACGACGACCGCTACCGCGACCGCGGGGTCGTCCGCGGGGGCGAACCCCGTGAACCACAGCGTGTGCGGCCTGTTTCCGTTCTCCGCCGTTCCGGTCTTACCGGCCACGTCGACCCCGTCTATTCTTGCACCCTGCGCCGCGCCGTTTGAGACGCTGGCGACCATGGCGGAGGTCACCTCGTCCGCCACGTCCGGCTCCATGGCGCGACCGAACTCGGTGCTGTCGAACGACCGGATCACCGAGAGGTCGTTGCCGATCACGGCGTCGACCATCTGCGGGTTCATCACGACGCCGTCGTTGGCGATGCCGGCCGAGACCATGGCGATCTGCAGGGGCGTCGCGGTCACCTGTCCCTGACCGAATCCGGTGAGGGCGGTCTGCGCGTCGTCGAGTCCCTGGGGGTAGCTCGAGGGCGTCGAGGTGAGCGGGATGTCGAAGCTGCGGTTGAACCCGAACTTCTCCGCCATCTCCCGGATCGTGTCGTCGCCGAGTTCGACGGCGAGCTCGGCCATGGGGATGTTGCAGCTGAGACGGATCGCCTCGGCGATCGTGACCGTCGCACCGGAGCCGCAGGTGCCGCCCCATGCGTTGGAGACACGACTGTTCGAGCCCGGCAGCGTGTACGAGGCGGGGTTGGGGAGGGTCGACTCCGGCGTCCACTCGCCACTGGCGTAGGCGGCCGCCGCCACGACGATCTTGAACGTCGAGCCCGGGGGATTGAGGTCACCGGCGATCGCGCGGTTCGACAGCGGCTTGCCGGGGTCGGCCACGAGCTGGTCGTAGGTGGCGTTGGCGGCGTTCGCGTCGTGGGTCGCCATGCTGTTGGTGTCGAAGCCGGGAGTGGACGCCAGCGCGAGGATGCGCCCGGTCTTCGGGTCCATCGCCACGACGGCGCCCTGCAGGCCGTCCAGGGCCTCGGTGGCGGCGCGCTGCGCTGCCGTGTTCAACGAGAGCTCGACGCTGAATCCGCGCTGAGGCTGGCCGGAGAGGATGCGCTCGATCTCCGCGAAGAAGGCGTTCGAGCCGGTGCCGGAGAGGTCGGCGTTCATCGCCTCCTCGATGCCGGTGGCCGAGCCCAGAGCGGGGTTGAAGTAGCCGGTGACGGGCTCCCACATCTCGGCGTCGGTGTACACGCGCTGGAATCGGTACTGGTCGTCGCTGGGGACCGAGTTGGCGATCGCGGTGCCGTCGACGATGATCGCGCCGCGCTGGATCTCGTAGCTGTCCAGCCGGGTGCGCTTGTTGTGCGGGTTCTGCGACAGGCCGTCCGTCTCGACGACCTGGATCCAGCTCGTCGCGGCGAACAGCGCGATGAACATGAACAGCATGACGATGCTGAGTCTGCGGAGCTCTTTGGTCATGTCAGCCGATCACCACCCGGGGCTGACGGCGGACGCCGTCGGAGATGCGGAGGAGGAGCGCCACGATGAGCCAGTTCGCGACGAGCGACGAGCCGCCGGCGGCCAGGAACGGGGTGGTCAGGCCGGTCAGCGGGATGACCCGCGTGACACCGCCGACCATGATGAACACCTGCAGCGCGATGGTGAACGACAGGCCCGTGGCGAGCAGCTTGCCGAAGTCGTCCTGACCGGCGAGCCCGATGCGCACGCCGCGGCTCACGAACACCATGTAGAGGCAGAGGATCG
Organism: Microbacterium sp. GbtcB4; assembly: GCF_019091465.1. Lineage (NCBI taxonomy): Bacteria > Bacillati > Actinomycetota > Actinomycetes > Micrococcales > Microbacteriaceae > Microbacterium > Microbacterium sp. GbtcB4. The sequence continues at coordinate 446,549 of NZ_JAGXJJ010000001.1, read as the reverse complement.
CGAAGAGCCCGATGAGGCCGAGCTCCTCGCCCAGGCTCGTGATGATGTAGTCGCTGTGCGCGAGCGGCGTGATCTCCGGGCGACCCTGCCCCCATCCGGTGCCGATGAGGCCGCCGCGGGCGAGACCGAACAGCCCCTGCATGGGCTGGTAGCCGGCGACGTCGGGGTCGACCTTGGAGGAGTCGAACAGGAACAGCCAGTTGATGAAACGACCCTGCACGTAGCTGAGGATCTGGGACGCGACGGCGACGCCCGCGACCACGAGGCCGAGACCGATGAGCACCCAGCTCGTCTTGCCGGTGGCGACGTAGAGCATGGCCACGAACATGCCGAAGATGAGCGTTCCGGTGCCGAGGTCGCGCTGGACGACGATGATGCCGAGGGAGACGAGCCAGACGACGAGCACGGGTCCGAGCTCGCGCATGCGCGGCCAGGTGATCCCGAGCACGCGCTTGCCCACCGACGTCAGGCTCTCCCGCGTCCGCACGAGGTAGCCGGCGAAGAAGATCGCCAGGCAGATCTTGGCGAGCTCTCCGGGCTGGAAGGCGAACATGCCGCCGAGCGAGACCCACACCTGCGCGTTCGCATCGGGGATCCGCAGGCCGGGGACGAACGGCAGGAGCAGCAGGAGGATTCCGGCGAGGCCGAAGATGTAGGTGTACCGGAACAGGATCCGGTAGTTGCGCAGCAGGATGACCACCGTGATCGCTCCGGCGAGGGAGATGGCGGTCCAGGCGAGCTGTTTGGTGGAGTAGGCGTTCCACCCGGTGTTCGCGAAGGCGATGTCGATCCGGTAGATCATCGCGACGCCGAGTCCGGTGAGCAGCGTCGCGATCGGGACGACGAAGGGATCGGCGTCGGCTGCCACGAAGCGCAGCACGATGTGCAGGGCGAAGGCCAGGGCCGCCAGCCCGCCGCCGATCGCCAGGATCATCGGGTCGATGGTGCCGAGAGCGCCGAGCTGGACGAGGGTGAGGGCGGCGCCGCTGATCGCACAGGCGAAGAGGAGCAGCCAGAACTCGCGGTTGCGCTGCGTCTGCGGCATGCGCAGGCGGCGCAGAGCCTTGATGACCGTGGTGTCGGCCTGGACGTCGGTGCTCACCCCGCACCTCCCGAGGGCGTCGCGCTCGGGGAGGGGAGCGGCGTGGGCAACGGGGTCTGCTCGATGATGTTCGCCTCGGCGCCCGTGCGGAGACGGTCCACGATGGCCATGGCGTCCGAGAGCGAGCGCGCGCTGATGGTGCGCTCGACCGAGGCCCGCTGGTACGGGGGTAGGTCGGCGAGGAGGATCTCGGTGTCCTCGACCGGTGTCGACAGCGTGATCGGACCGATGTTCTGCTGCACACCCTGGAAGATCACGACGCTGTCCTCATCCGCGCCGATGAAGTAGCGCGTCTGCGTCCAGCTGTAGGCGGCGAACGCGGCGAAGCCCAGCATGGCCAGCACCACGAGCGTTCCGGCGATCCAGCCCAGCCGGCGGCGCTTGGCGCGACGGCGGTCCTCCTCGATCAGCTCCTCGAGGTACTCGGGTGCCGGCTCGAAGTGGCTCGGTTCGTTCGCAGCCTGGCGGACCGGGTGCAGCCAGTTGCTCCGCGGGGCCCGCACCGGCGGCACGTAGACACCCGACGGGTTCGATGCCGCGCCGACGATCGTGGCGGTGCCGGAATGGACGGGGTGCTGTCCGCCCACATCGACGATCACGATCGTGACGTTGTCGGGGGCCCCGCCGTCGAGGGCCTGCTTGAGGAGGTTGTCGGCCGTGCGCCCCGGCGCGAGCCCGAGCTGCATGGCCTTGAGGATGCGGGCCTCGTCCACCACTCCCGAGAGACCGTCGGAGCACAGCAGCCAGCGGTCGCCGGGCTGCGCGTGCATGACGAACATGTCGAGCTCGGGGTCGGCGTCCATGTCGCTGAGCACCCGCATGAGGACGGAGCGCCGCGGGTGGTACCTGGCCTCTTCCGGGGTGATGCGGCCGGAGTCGACGAGGCGCTGCACGAAGGTGTGGTCGGCGGTGATCTGCGTCAGCGCATCGTCGCGGTAGAGATAGATGCGGGAGTCGCCGATGTGGCCGATGACGGCGTACTCGTCGACCATGATGATGGCGCTGAGCGTGGTGCCGAGTCCGGCGAGCTCCGGGCGGTCCTTTGCCGCGCGGATGAGGTCTCCCGCGGCGGTCGTGGCCGCGGCCTGCAGGGCGGCCTGCGCGTCCTCCGTGGAGGAGTACGGCTGGTCCAGCGGCTCCATGCGCTGGATGGCGATGCTGGAGGCGACGTCGCCGCCCGCGTGTCCGCCCATGCCGTCGGCGACGACGAACAGGTTCGCCCCGGAGTACCCGGAGTCCTGGTTGTTGGAGCGGACCTTCCCGGTGTGGGAGATCGCGGCGCTCGAGCCTTCGAAGACCATGCCGGCGTCAGGCCCTCAACTCGAACGTCGTCGCGCCGACCTTGACCGGGGTGCCGAGGCTCAGGGAGACCGGACCGCCCGTCACCCGCTGGCCGGCGACGAACGTGCCGTTCGTCGAGTCGAGGTCCTGGATCGCCCAGGTGTCACCGCGGAGCAGGAGTCGGGCGTGGTGACTGGAGGTGTAGTCGTCCCGGATCACGAGGGCGGATTCGCTGGAGCGGCCGATCGTCATCGCGTCGGAGCCGAGGGGGAGCTCGAGACCCGCCTTCGGTCCGGAGGTGATCACGAGGCGCTTCGCCGTCGCCACGGTCGCGGGACCGGTCGACGGTCGCGCCGACGAGGGACGGGGCGGGGCGGCCGGGGCCGCGGCAGGAGCGGCGGCGGGTGCTCCCGCGGTCGCCTCGGCGGGGAGCTTGCGGGCGCGCACTCCGAACAGGTCGGCGCGCAGGGAGTAGACGACCCCGAACACGAAGAACCACATCAGCACGAGGAAGCCGATGCGGAGCAGGAGCAGGACCAGTTCGCTCATCCGAGGGCTCCGAACACGCGGGTCGCGTCGTCGTCCGGTCGGGACGACCGCGACGGGGTGGCGACGGGGACGATGCGGAACACGAGATCGGTGCGACCGATCGTGATCGTGGTGTCGGAGGGGAGGGCGGCTTCGCGGAGCTTCTGCCCGTCCACCTTCGTGCCGTTCGTGGACCCCATGTCGCGGAGCATGGCGCGCTCGCCGTCCCAGAGGATCTCGGCGTGACGACGGCTCGAGCCCGCGTCGGCGATGGTGATGTCGGCATCGGAGCCGCGGCCGATCACCGTGCGGGCACGGGTGAGGGTGTGCCGGCGCCCGTCGACGTCGACCACGGCCTGCCAGCTCACGCGTCCCTCGACGGTGCCCGAGGTGACGCGGACGGTGCCGGTGGCGACCTTGTCGTCCGCTTCGAGCGTGATGGACAGAGGGCCGGCGAAGCTGTACCCCTGCGACTTCGCGTGCTTCGTGAGGAGGGCGTGCAGCTCGTCCGTCAGCGCGCCGCCGAGCCCGCGCATGCGCTCCGCGTCGTCGGGGCTGAGGCGCACGACGTAGTTGTTGGGCGTGATGATGCGGTCGCGGCTCACCACGGCCGCAGTGGTATCCGCCTCGCGTCGCAGCGCCGAAGCGATCTCCACGGGCTGGATGCCGCTGCGGAAGGTCTTCGCGAACGCGCTGTTCACTGCGCGCTCGAGACCCTTCTCAAAGCTGTCAAGTAGTCCCACTGGGCTCCTCTGGCATGCCGACCGGTAGGGACATCGTAGCCAGGTGACCTGGGGGAACGCCGCCGACGCCCCTGCCGGGGTGTGCAACGCGGTCGAAAACGCGTGATATCCTCGGAAAGTTGAGTTCTTCGGAACGAGACGCTCGCGCGAGTGGCGGAATGGTAGACGCGCTGGCTTCAGGTGCCAGTGTCCTTATGGACGTGGGGGTTCAAGTCCCCCCTCGCGCACAGCGAGACATTCATGAAAGAGTCGGTCAGAGTCTGACCGGCTCTTTCTGTTTCCCCGCGAACACCCACGAACGGTCTCCCGCATGAGCCCCTGGATGCACACCGTCGGACTGATCGTCGTCCGCATCGTCTTCCCCGGGGCCCTGGCGCTGACGGCGTTGCTGCTCCTCTGGTACGGCTTCGGCATGCTGGACGAGACGCCCGGGTTCGCGTGGGTGATGATCGCGACGGGGGGAGCAGGTTTCCTTCTCTCCCTCCTCCTTCTCTGGCGACTCAACAATGCGCGCGGTCGCGAGGATTTCCGGTGGTACGTCGTGCCGGAGGACGAGGCGGAGGGTGCCGTCCCGCCGGAGCCGATCTCGGCCGAGGAGAGGGAGCGCCTCACCCGTGAGCTGGACGAGGTGAACCGCCGGTGGCGGGAGGCGCTGGAGGCCGGTTTCCTCTCCGGCGGCTCGCTCGCCGCCCACGAGATCCGTGCGGAACTCGAGGAACGCGCGACGGCTCTGCGCCGTCGACTCGAGTCGCCTTCCTCTCCCGGTCAGTGACCAAAGTCCTCATCCTTTAGCGACGAAAGGTGGCCTGGAGTTCCGTCAAGCGCCGCCCTACTCTCAGCCGTATCCCAGTTCGGAGGGGTGGGTGGACTGGGCACGGAACAGGGGAGTGTTCATGCAGTTCTCTCTGCACACGAATTCCGAGCGCGAAGAGAAGAAGGACCGGAGAACGCGACGGCGGCTGCTGTCGCCGCGACGCCCGTGGGCGGTGGCGACCATGCTCGCCCTCGTGCTGGGATCCCTCGTCGCGCCCGTGCTCCCGGCGACGGCGGCCCCGGGCGACCCGGCGCAGCTGTACCTCGGCGTCTCCTACGAGGGTCCGATCGTCGGTACGGACAAGGACCTGACGGCACCGACGGAGTGCCCGGCGAACTCGGTACTCACCGGCGTCCGGACGGAGAACAGGACCGCGGAGGCACCGTCCGGAGCGAACGCCATCCTCACTCGATTCGCGCTGCAGTGTTCGACCATCACGGTGAGCAACACGGGCGTCGTGACGGGAACGGTGAACCCCACCTGGATCGATGGGCCGGTCTACGATCAGAGCCGCGGGAATGTGTCCACCGCGACGTGTCCGGCGAACACCTTCGCGCATCGCATCACCGGCACGACCTTCGTCGGCCAGGGCGTTCGATGGCCATCCTCCGTGCAGATCACGTGCCGCCCGATGACCTTCACGGCCGCGGGGGAGCTGCGGATCAACCTCGCGGCGACCCCCACCGTCCTCACCGCGGGTGAGAACTTCAACACCAACGGCGGTCTCGATACGCCGACTCCTCGCTGTGGTCCGGGGGACACGACCGGGACGAGCGACATCGTCGTGCGCGGTTACCGCGCGCAGAGCGGTGGCGAGGGCATCGACGGCTTCAACCCCTCCTGTACGACGATTCCCGACGACTTCGGCGATGCGCCGGCCAGTTACGGCTCGGTCTCCCATGAGCTGAATGCGGCGACGTATCTGGGATGGTCGGCCGATGCCGAGACGGCGATGCAGTACAGCGCGAACGCGACGGGCGACAACGTGGTCGGCGGCACGGCCCCGAACCAGACCATCAACGACGAGACGGGGGTGGCGTCGTTCGGGCCGATCATGGCCAGCGTGACGAACACCTATTCGGTGTCGGTGTTGGCGTCGAACAAGGTGCCGGGTGTGCCGGCGACCCTGGTCGGCTGGATCGATTTCAACCGCAACGGCGTGTTCGATGCGAACGAGGGTGCCACCGCGACGGTCCCGGCGGGCACGGCGGACGGCTCGTCGGTGACGCTGAACTGGTCCGGCATCGCCTCGCAGACGGTGGGCGGGCAGACGTTCGCCCGATTCCGCATCCAGAGCGGGACAGGGTTGACCGCGGCGACCCCGACGGGGACGGGCGGTCCGGGTGAGGTGGAGGACTACGCCGTCACGATCACGGCTCCGGCGCCCTCTCTGGCGTTGACGAAGACGGTCACGCCGACCACCGCCAGCGCGGCGGGGGACACGGTGACCTATTCGTTCGCGGTCTCGAACACCGGCAACGTCGCCGTCTCGGGGCTCGGCATCCGCGAGTCCGCGTTCAGCGGCACGGGGACGCTCGGGGCGGTGAACTGTGCGGCGACGACGCTCGCCGTGGGGCAGAACACGACCTGTACGGCGGCGTACACGTTGACGCAGGCGGACATCGACGCGGGCACGGTGACGAACACCGCGCTCGCGACCGGAACCTCCGAGGCCAACACCGGCGTGGAGAGCAACCCGAGCACCGCGACGGTCACCACGACCCGCACCCCGGCGCTCACGGTCGTGAAGTCGGCGACCCCGTCCGGACCGGACGACTTCACGGTCGGACAGGTGATCGACTACTCGTTCATCGTCACCAACACGGGCAACGTGACCGTCTCGAACATCGCGGTGAACGAGACGGCGTTCACGGGTTCCGGCTCCCTGTCGACGATCGAGTGCCCGGTCGCCCCCCTGGCCCCGGGTGCGCAGACGACTTGTCGTGCGAGCTACACCCTGACGCAGACGGACGTGGACGGGGGATCGGTCAGCAACACGGCGACCGCCACCGGTGTGCCGCCCGGGTCGCTGACGCCTCCGGTGTCTCCGCCCTCGACCGTGCGCGTGCCGGTGGACCCGGCTCCGGCGATCTCGCTGGAGAAGAGCTCCGAGACGACCGCGATCACCGGCGCCGGGCAGACGATCGACTACTCCTTCCTCGTCACCAACACCGGGAACGTCACCCTGACGAACGTCGGCATCGACGAGGAGTCCTTCTCCGGCACCGGAGTCCTCGACGTGACCTGCCCCGCCGGCGCCGCCTCCCTCGTGCCGGGGGCCGAGGTCACCTGCACCGCGAGCTACACCGTGACGGCCGCGGACTACAACACCTCGGCGCTCACGAACACGGCCACCGCGACGGGCACGCCGCCGACCGGTACGGCACCGGTGTCCTCGCCGTCCACGGTCGAGATCCCCGTCGCCTCCGCCCCGGCGCTCACGGTGGCGAAGACGGCGGACCGCACGGAGATCACCGCGGCCGGACAGACGATCACCTACTCGTTCCTCATCACGAACACGGGGAACGTGACGATCGCCGACGTCGGCGTGACGGAGACGTCGTTCACCGGGACGGGTACCGCCCCCGTCGTCACCTGCCCCGCGGCCGCCGCCTCCCTGGCCCCGGGCGCGCAGGTGACGTGCACCGCACCCTACGTGGTGACCCAGGCCGACATCGACGCGGGCGGGGTGACCAACACCGCGACCGTGACCGGGGAGCCGCCCACGGGCGAACCACCGGTGTCACCGCCCTCGACCGTGGTGGTCCCCGCGGACGAGACGCCCGCGATCACTCTCGTCAAGACGGCCGATCCGACGTCGATCACCGCCGCCGGGGCGACCGTCGATTACGCCTTCCTCGTGACGAACACGGGCAACGTGACCCTCACCGACATCACCGTGACCGAGACCGCGTTCTCCGGCACGGGCACGGCGCCGGAGATCACCTGCCCGGCCGCCGCGGCGACACTCGCTCCGGGCGCCCAGGTGACCTGCACCGCGTCCTATGAGGCGACGCAGGCGGATGTCGACGCGGGTCAGGTGACCAACACCGCCACCGCGACGGGCACGCCGCCGCGCGACCTCGAGCCGCCGGTGTCCGCACCCTCCACGGCGATCGTCACGGTGCCCGGCGCGCCCGCCCTCACGGTCGCGAAGACGGCCGACCGGACGGAGATCACCGCCGCGGGGGACGTCATCACCTACTCGTTCCTCGTGACGAACACGGGCAACGTGACCATCGCGGACGTGATCGTGGACGAGGTGTCGTTCTCGGGTACCGGTGCGACTCCCGTCGTCACCTGCCCCGCAGCGGCCGCGTCCCTCGAACCCGGAGCTCAGGTGACGTGCACCGCGACCTACGAGGTGACCCAGGCCGACATCGATGCAGGCGGCGTGACGAACACCGCCACCGTGACGGGCGACCCGCCCGGAACCCTCGAGCCGCCGGTGTCGCCGCCGTCGGAGGTCGAGGTGCCGTCGATCGAGACGCCCGGCATCACCGTCGTGAAGTCGGCCGACCCCTCCACCGCTGCCGGCTACACGGTGGGGACGGAGATCACCTACACGTTCGTCGTGACGAACACGGGCAACGTGACCCTCACCGACGTGACGGTGGACGAGACGGCGTTCACGGGCTCGGGAGAGGTGTCGGCGATCTCGTGTCCGGCGGGGGCCGCATCGCTCGCACCGGGGGCGCAGGTCGAGTGCACCGCCACGTACACGCTGACGCAGGCCGACATCGACGCCGGGCAGTTGTCGAACACGGCGACGGCGACGGGCACACCGCCGTCGGGGACGCCACCGGTGTCGCCGCCGACGACGGTGGAGATCCCCGGTGACCCGGCCCCGGCGCTGACCGTGGCGAAGACCGCTGACCGGACGGAGATCACGGCAGCGGGACAGACGATCACCTACTCGTTCCTGGTGACGAACACCGGGAATGTCACGGTGCGCGACGTCACGGTGGAGGAGGGCACCTTCACCGGTACGGGTCCTGCTCCGGTCGTGACCTGTCCTGCGGGTGCCGCCACGATGATTCCCGGTGCGCAGGTGACCTGTACGGCGGAGTACGTCGTCACGCAGGCGGACATCGACGCCGGTGGAGTCACCAACACCGCGACCGTGACGGGCACGCCGCCGTCCGGGGAGCCGCCGGTGTCGCCGCCTTCCGAGGTCGAGGTGCCGTCGGAGCCGTCGCCGGGCCTGTCGGTGTCGAAGACGGCGGACCGGACCGAGATCACGGCCGCCGGCCAGACGATCACCTATTCCTTCCTCGTCGCGAACACCGGCAACGTCACTCTGACGGACGTCGAGGTGACGGAGGCCTCGTTCACCGGCAGCGGGACCCCGCCGGTCATCGAGTGCCCGGCCGCGGTGGCGTCGCTCGCTCCCGGGGACGAGGTGACCTGCACGGCGGAGTACGTCGTCACGCAAGCCGACGTGGATGCGGGTGGTGTGACGAACACCGCGACCACGACCGGTACTCCCCCGTCGGGGGAGCCGCCGGTGTCGCCGCCTTCCGAGGTCGAGGTGCCGTCGGAGCCGTCGCCGAGCCTGTCGGTCGTGAAGTCGTCCGACCGGTCGACGATCACCGCAGCGGGTCAGACGATCACGTACTCGTTCCTCATCACCAACACGGGTAACGTGACGATCGCCGACGTGACGGTCGAGGAGACGGGCTTCACCGGCACCGGCACGGCTCCGGTCGTGACGTGTCCGGCGGGGGCCGCGTCGCTCGCGCCGGGTGCTCAGGTCACCTGCACCGCGCCGTACGTGGTCACGCAGGCCGACCTCGACGGCGGCGGGGTGACGAACACCGCGACCGTGACCGGCACGCCGCCCTCGGGCGAACCCCCCGTGTCACCGCCCTCGACCGTGCTGGTCCCCGGCGACCCGGCACCCGCGCTGACCGTGGCGAAGACGGCCGACCGCACCGAGATCACTGCGGCGGGCCAGACGATCACGTACTCCTTCCTCCTCACCAACACGGGCAACGTCACGCTGACGGACGTGGGTGTGGACGAGGTCTCCTTCACCGGCACCGGCACGGCTCCGGTGGTGACCTGTCCTGCGGGAGCGGAGTCGCTCGCTCCGGGAGCGGAGGTGACGTGTACCGCGCCGTACGTCGTGACCCAGGCCGACGTCGATGCGGGTGGCGTCACGAACACCGCCACCGGCACGGGGACACCGCCGTCGGGGCAGCCGCCCGTCTCGCCGCCGTCGACGGTCGAGGTGCCCTCGGAGGGGTTGCCGGCCCTCACGGTCGCGAAGACCGCGGACCTCACGCGCATCAGCGCCGCAGGGCAGACCATCACGTACTCGTTCCTCATCACCAACACGGGCAACGTCACGATGACGGATGTCGGCGTGGACGAGGTGTCGTTCTCCGGGACGGGAACCGCGCCGGTCATCACGTGTCCGGCCGCGGCCGCCTCGCTGGCCCCCGGTGCGACCGTGACCTGCACGGCGCCGTACGTGGTCACCCAGGCGGATGTCGATGCAGGGCAGCTCACGAACACGGCCGTCGCGACGGGAGAGCCGCCGACGGGTCCGCCGACCAGCGAGCCGCCGCTCACGCCTCCGTCGACGGTGGAACTGCCCGGTGACCGGAACCCGGCGATCGCCGTGGTGAAGTCGGCCAGCCCTGACACGGCAGCGGCCTACGTCGTGGGCCAGGACATCACCTACTCCTTCGTGGTGACCAACACCGGCAATGTCACGCTGACGGACGTCACGATCACCGAGGGCGACTTCTCCGGGACGGGTCCGCTGTCGGCGATCGACTGCCCGCCCGGGACCGCGTCGATGGCCCCCGGTGCCCAGCTCATCTGCACGGCGACGTATGTGCTGACGCAGGAGGACATCGACGCCGGCCAGGTGACGAACTCCGCGACCGCCACCGGTGTGCCGCCCGGGGACCTGCAGCCCCCGGTGTCGCCGCCGTCCGAGGCGCGCGTCCCCGCACTGTCGACTCCGGGCCTCAGCATCGTGAAGTCGGCGACCCCGGCCGTGATGACGACCGTGGGGGAGACTCTGGAGTACTCCTTCGTCGTGACCAACACGGGAAATGTCACCCTGGCGGACGTGGCGGTGGACGACACGGACTTCTCCGGTGAGGGCGAGCTGTCGGCGATCACCTGCCCGGACGACGCCGCCCGCATCATTCCGGGCCAAACGGTGACCTGCGCGGCGACCTACACGACCACGCAAGCGGACGTGGACTCCGGACGGCTGACCAACACCGCGACGGCCACCGGCACGCCGCCCTCGGGTGAACCGCCGGTGTCACCGCCCTCGACCGTGGAGGTGCCGTTCGACGGGACCAACTCCCTCGCGATCGAGAAGCGGGCGACGACCGTCGACGTGAACGCCAACCGGCTCATCGACCTCGGCGACCGGGTGGAGTGGACGATCATCGTCACCAACACCGGGGCGCAGACGGTCTCCGACATCGTCGTGTCGGACCCCACGGCCGGTGCGGTCACCTGCCCGGCGACGAGCCTCGCCTCCGGGGAGCAGATGACGTGCACGGTGCCTCCGCACACGATCGACCCCGCGGACGTGCGTCGCGGTGAGGTGCGCAACGTCGCGACCGTGACCGGCAACACGCCGGCAGGGCCGATCGATCCGCCGACCTCGCAGACGGTCACCCGCGTGGTGCCGACGCCGCCGACCGGACTCGCGGTCACGGGTGGCACGCTCGCCGCCGGCGGCCTGCTGCTGGGCGGGGTGATGGTCCTCGCCGGACTGGGCCTGGGCCTCACGCGGATGCGACGGCGAGAGGAAGAGCAGGAACAGCGCTGACCGAGAGGCGGCCCGTGGCGGGTGATCGCCCGCCACGGGCCGCTCCTGGTCGAAGGAGGAGCCCATGATGTCCACACGCCGCCGCAGCATCGCCCGCCTCGCGGCCCCGATCCTGATTCTCGGATTCCTTCTCAGCGGCTGCACGCCCGCCGCGGAGGATCCGGCCCCGACGCGCACGGCCGCGGAAGGGGCGCCGCAGATCCCCGGTGAAGACGAGGGGGTCGTCGGAGCGACGAGCGTGCCGGAGGATGTGCCGGACGCTCCGGAGGTGCGCGCCGGCACCCAGATCACGACCTGCACCACGGAGGATGACGGCGGTACGGCGGAGGGCGTGGTCGGCAATCCGACCGACGAGGATGCCGCCTACGTCGTGACCGTGTTCTTCACCACCGATGCGGCCACGGTCGTCGGGTCCGGTCAGGTGACGGTGGAGGTCCCCGCCGGCGAGGAGGCCGACTGGTCCCTCACCGCGGACTTCGTGCCGCCGAGCGACCTCCGCTGCGCGCTGCGCGGAGCGGGCGCGGCATCCTGACCCGCTGAGGGGCTCAGCTGAAGAGGATGAGGACGTAGACGGCGAAGGTCACCAGGTGCGCGGCGCCGTGCATCGCGGTGACCCGCTTCGCCGCGAACGTCGTCACCGACAGCAGCAGCGTCACGGCGAGCATGAGGAGGTTCGCCGGCGACTCGGCGAGCACCACCTCCTGCCCGGTGAGCATGCCGATCAGGAGGACAGCGGGGATGGTGAGGCCGACCGTCGACACGAGCGCGCCATGGCAGAGGTTGTTCACGCGCTGCGCCTCGCCGTTCAGGGCCGCGCGGATCGAGGTGATCGACTCGGGGAGGAACACGATGCCCGCGATCAGCAGTCCCGCCAGGGCGACCGGAGCGCCGAGCCGGCCGAGACCGTCGTCGAGCAGGGCCGCCATGTCGTGCGAGAGCAGCACGATCGGGACCACCGTGACGACGAGGAGCACGAGGCGGGTCAGCACCTCGACGCGGTGGGCCGCGAGCACCTCGCGGATGGGGGTCCGCGGCGCCGCCGCGCCCTCGGAAGCGCGGGCCCCCGACCCCAGTCGCTCGTCCACCTCGGTGAAGTCGTCGGCCTGCGCACCCATCTGCCGGAACAGGAAGAACGCGTAGAGAGCGAGGGTGAGCAGGATGATCGGGATCTCCTGCCCGATCGTGTACGCACCGTTGTCACCGATGAGACCGGGGAGGCCGAACGCCAGAGCGACGAGGACCACGAGCATCGACAGGTACGCGGATGTGCCGGTGCGGTTGTGCGCCATCCCCCGATGGCGGAGGCCACCGAGGAGGAGGGCCAGGCCGATGACGAGGTTGAGGATGATCATCGACACGGCCATGACCGAGTCCCGCGCGATCGTGGCGTGCTCGCCCGGCCCGAGCATGACGGCCGAGATGAGGATCACCTCGATGAGCACGATCGACAGCGTCAGCACCAGGGAGCCGTAGGGATCGCCCAGCCGGTGGGCGAGGGCCTCCGCCTGCTTCACGACGCCGAACGCGCACACGAGGATGACGGCGACGATCACGAGGAGGGCGACGACGAGGAGGGGTCCGGGCACGGGCGGCGCGAGCAGCGGGTGCAGGGCCAGCAGGGCGGCGAACGCGGCCCACCCCAGCGCCACGCGCAGCACGTCGGTGCGGGTGATGAACGACCGGATCATGACGGACTCCTTCATGAGTCAGTCGTCGTGTGCGGGTACTGCTCCCTCGTCCGCTGCTCCGGGTGCCGGAGACACCTCCAGGATACCCGCGCTCCCGGAACAGCGGCTGAGCAGAGCCGGACTCAGCCTTGCGGTGCGTCGTTCCAGGACCAGATGTCGTCGCCTCGCAGCACGGCGTCGGCCCCGCCGTCGCAGTAGATCGTCTGTCCCGCCATGTGGGTGTTGGCCGGGCTGGTCAGCCAGACGAGCAGCTCGGCGATGGAGGACGCCGGCTGGTGGTAGTTCAGCGGCATCGGCACGGCGGCGTCCACCATGGCCAGGCCCTCGGGCGAGTCGAGCAGGCCGGCCGTCATCGCCGTGGTGACGGTTCCGGGGGCGACGGCGTTCAGCGGGATGCCCGCTCCCGCCCACGCCGGGGTGACGCTCTCGCGACGGACCCAGCGCGAGAGGGCGCGCTTGCTGGACGAGTAGTTGAGGAACCCGGCCTCGGGCGTCGCGGCCAGGCGGTCGCCGATCTCGATCGCGCGCGCCTCGTCGCCGGTGAGGGCGGCGTCGACGAGCTCGGGCGACACCGGCTGCAGCGAGGCCATCGACGACACCACGGCGGCGCGGGGTGCGTCGGCCAGGCTCAGCGTGGGCTGGAGCGCGGTCAGGAACTCGGTCACGCCGAAGAAGTTGATGGACATCGTCTTCGAGATCGGAGCCGAGATGCCGGCGCAGGCGATGACGGCGTCGATCCCGTCGTCGGCCGCCTCGACCACGGCGCTCGCCGCGGCCAGACGCCCCTCGTGGGTGGAAAGATCTCCGTCGACCTCGACGCCGGCGAGGTCGACGCCGATGACGGTGTGGCCCTGGGAGCGGAGCAGCTCGGCGGTGGCGGCGCCGATCCCGGATGCGGATCCGGTGACGACATAGGTGCGGGTCATGGGGTTTCCTCCTTGATGGACACGACCGGCGGCGTGCCGGACAGTGCGGTGACGAAGCGGCCGAGCTGGCGGCGGAATCCGTCGATCTCGTCCGGTGACCAGCCTGCGAGCGCATCGTCGACCATGCGATGGCCGGCCTCGACCAGGCGCGCATAGGCCGTCTGGCCCGCGTCCGTGAGGCGCACCTCGACCGTGCGTCCCGAGCGCACGGGATCGACGACGCCCTGCGCCGCCATGCGGGCGACGAGCTTCGACGTGGTCGGCCGCGACAGTGTCGCGTGCGCGGCCAGGTCGCCGAAGCCCATCGCACCCCCGTTCATCCCGAGCAGGTAGAGCGCGCGGATGGCGGACGGATCGAGGGCGACGTCGACGGCTTCCGCGACCTGACGTTGCAGGTCGCTCTCACTCCATTCCGACACCACGCGGACGAGGGCCAGGTGGATGCCGGCGACGTCCTCGCCGGTGGTCATGTGTCCATGGTACGCCTCAAAGTTGCCTCAGGCAACAGTTGTGACGTATCCCGCGCTCGCCGTGTCCTCCGCGAGCGTGAAGAAGTGCCGACCGCCCGCGCGCCGCGCGCGCCGCCACCGTCGCTGCTGCCCGTCGGCGTAGTCGAGCACGATCCACGCGGGCGGGGGCGTGCCCTGCGGGCCGAGCACGAACGAGCACGCCCCGAGGCCGGGGGAGGCGAGCTCGGCGACGAAGCGATCGTCACCGGGGGCGAACGGTGCCGTGTCATGGAGCTCCGCCGGCTGCAGCCGCAGCACGGCGTCGGCCGGTTCCTGGGTCTTCGCGCGGAGCCGGCGCCTCATGCGGCACCGCCCTGGCGTGCCGCCCACTCCCGGGTGTCCCGAAGGCCGTGCGCATCGAGGTAGGCGCGGATCACGTCCGCGGTCAGGTGGATCTGCGCCTCCGTGCCCATCGCCGCCTGCATGACGCCGATCGCGGGCGCCGGCTTGCCGTCCACCCGCTCGAGCGCCTCCCAGACGATGTCTTCGCGGCCGCCGCGGCCGAGGGCGTGCGGCATCGAGGTGAACCCCGTCCTGCGCTGCTCGGTGGGTCGTGTCTCTGGCATGGGTGTTCCTCTCTCGGGGCGTATGGGCAGGCTCGCGCCGAGGGACGGGGGTCCCTCGTGAGACGCACGTCGGACGGCGGGGTGGTCTCCCCGGGGTCGGTGCGCGTGGTGCGGTGGCGCGCTCCGCCGGCGGCCCGGTGAGGGGCGTGCGGAGCGGTCGGCCTGGCCGGTTGCTGTCCTTCGACGGTACCACGTTATTTTGAGTCATTCAAAAGAAGTGGCTGGGTCATCCGCTCGTCGAGTGGGGTCCTGAGCGATTCCCGGGCGCGTTTTTCTCCCGTTCAGCGGGAAATTTGACTTCCCTGTGCTTCCGGGTATGGTCGGGGGTTACGCCAGCCAGTCACAAAGGGGAAGCGCCATGTCAGGAAAGTCCACACCGGGTCGCGCAGGAAAGAAGGCGCCGCAGCTCTCGCTCAAGGAGAAGCGGGCGGCGAAGCGCGCGAAGAACGCCCCGGACGAGTTCCTCAAGCCTCGCAAGGGCGCGAAGAGCTGAGGGCTCCGGCCCGGTGGGCGTGGCGGTCCTCCGCTGCGCCCACCGGGGATACCGGGGCGACGGCGAGCTGTCAACGGGCCTTGTCCTCAGCGCGGATCCGACGCACTCTGGAGTCTCCGCTACGAGAGGAGCGCGTCATGTCGAATCCGGAAGCCTTCATGTACCCGGACGAGCCGTTGCTGTCGGAGGAGGCTCTGCGGCTCGCGGAGGAGGACGCCGCCGCCGAGTCCGAGGAGGAACCGTCCCGCGAGGGCATCGCGGCACATCTCGCCGAACGGGGCGGCGACGACCCCGACGCCCTGCAGGACGTGCCCGCCGGCGGCGCCGGTGCGGACGCCGGGGCCGGAAACGCGGCCCGCGTCGACCCGTCGTCGAAGAACCCGCCGGAGCCCGCCTACGAGTCGACCCACAGCAGGGAGCCGGGCGTCGGTCCGCGGCACGAGGGCGACTGAGCCGACGCTCAGCGGAAGAGGCGGCTGATCCCGCTCTCGACCTGCGCGAGCTGGATGAAGACGAGGCCGCGCCAGAGCGGACGCAGCGGTGCCCGCAGTGCCCGTCGCACCGGACCGCGGGGCCTGGTCTCCCACGTCATCGTCGCGCGGAGCTGCGTCCCGCCCGCGGCCGGTTCGAGTGCGATCGTGAGGGCGCGCGGATTCGCATGGGGCGCGTCGGGGTACTCGAAGCGCCAGGTGAGCGCCCCGGACTCCTCCTCCCGCATCACACGGAGGCGATGGAACTCGGGCTTGCGGCGCAGGGGCCGTCCGTCCGGCGCCGTGGTCGGGGCGAATGCCTCCCAGGGGCCGTCGTTCCCGGCGGGGAGGACGCCGGCGACGCTCTGCTCCCACTCCGGGAGCCGTTCAGGATCGGCGAGCACCGCCCGGACCTCGGATTCCGCGGCCGGCACGAACATCGAGCGGGACCCGGTGATCCCCCCGGCCACCGGCTTTCGGCCCGGCTGAGGGGAGCGCGCGGTGCCCTCGACCTCGTCGAGCTGGGCCGTGAGGTCGTCTTCCGTCACGGCGAGCCGACCGAGGATGGCGGCGATCAGGCCGCTGGGTTCTGCGAGCAGGGCACGAAGCACGGCGGCGGAGTCCCCGCGGCGACCTCCCTGAGACGCGGCTCGGAGCACGGCGAGGGCACGCTCAGTCCAGTCGTAGCCGTCGGTCTCATGGAAGACGATGCGACCCGGACCCACCGCCGGGGCATCGATCCCCATGGCGAGGAGCTGGCCCGCGTGCTGCGCCTCGACGGCCGCCCGGGCGGTATCGAGGCGGATCCCGGCCCTCCGGAGCACCTGCCCGCCGGTGTCCGCATCGAGCGTGAGAGCGAGCAGCAGATGATCGATGTCCGCGTCGTGCACGCCGAGGCGCGACGCCTCCTCCATCGCCGCGAGCGACAGCGTGTGCATGGTGGCGGCCGCCTGCGTGAAGCGGCTCATGCGTTCCGCCGCGGGACCGGGATGGTCGGGTCGATGCGGCGGCTGTGCTTCTTGTGCGCGGCCTGTCGTGTGACGCCGAGGGCGTCTGCGATGGCCTGCCAGCTCATCCCGGCGCGAAGGGCGGCCTCCACCTGCCGCAGCTCGAGAGCGTCGGCGAGGGTCCGCAGCGAGGCCACGGCGCGCAGCCCGGCACGCGGATCGGTCGTGTCCGCGGCGGCGCGGGCGATGTCGAGGGACTCCATGCTGTCAACCTAGGTTGCTGACAGGCAGATTGTCAACCGCGGTTGCTCGAAGAGTCCCTCGACCGACCCGTCAGGCGGCGGAGGGGTGCAGTACGACCTTGATGCAGCCGTCCTTCTTCTCCTGGAACGTCCGGTACAGCTCCGGGGCGTCCTCCAGCGCCGCGTGATGCGTCGTCAGATCCATCACGCCCAGCGGATCCGACGGGTCCTCGACGAGCGGGAGGAGATCGTCGATCCAGTTCTTCACGTTGCACTGGCCCATCCGCAGGCTGATCTGCTTGTCGAAGAGGGTCTTCATCGGCAGGATGTCGGCATCGCCCGCATACACACCGCTCAGCGAGATCGTCCCGCCGCGGCGGACGGCGTCGATCGAGGCGTAGACGGCAGCGAGCCGATCCACCCCGGCCTTGTCGAGCATCTGCCGCGCTGCGGGATCGGGCAGCAGGCCGACCGCCTTCTGCAGGAACTCCACACCGCTGTTGCCGTGCGCCTCCAGGCCCACCGCATCCACCACGGCATCCGCACCCCGTCCCTCGGTCGCGTCGCGGATCTCTTCCACGGTCGTGTCGGTGAGGTCGAGCGTCTCGATGCCGTGCCGCTCCGCCATCGCCCGTCGTTCCGCCACCGGTTCGACGGCGATGACGCGGTTGCCGCGGTGCCGGGCGATCCGGCTGACGAACTGCCCGACGGGGCCGAGACCCATCACCGCGAGGGTCCCGCCTTCGGGAAGCTGCGCGTACTCCACGCCCTGCCAGGCCGTCGGCAGGATGTCGCTGAGGAAGAGGTAGCGCTCATCCGGCAGGTCCGGTGCGACCGGGATGTGGTTGTAGTCCGCTAGCGGCACGCGGAGGTATTCGGCCTGCCCGCCGGGGACCTGGCCGTAGAGCTTGGTGTAGCCGAAGAGAGCTGCGCCGCTGCCGTACTTCCGCACCTGGGTCGTCTCGCACTGCGATTGCAGCCCGCGGAGGCAGAAGAAGCACACCCCGCAGGAGATGTTGAAGGGGATCACCACGCGGTCACCGGGCTTCAGCTTCGTGACGTTCGCGCCGACCTCCACCACGACGCCCATCGGCTCGTGCCCGAGTATGTCGCCGCGGTCGAGGAACGGCCCCAGGAGCTCGTAGAGGTGCAGGTCGGATCCGCAGATGGCCGACGAGGTGATCCGGACGATGGCGTCCGCCGGCTGCTGGATGACCGGGTCGGCGACCTCCTCCACCGTCACGTTCCGTTTGCCCTGCCAGGTGAGTGCCTTCATCATGTCCTCCACGTCTCGATGTCCGTCGTCCCTCCACGCTCTCGGGCGCGCCGCAGCATGGCCACCCGGTTGACAGGCCGTGGACGACGTGCGATCCCCGGGACTCAGTGGAAGGGGCAGCCGCGCCCGGAGCCGGAGGCGCGCACCCGCGCTCCGGACGTGGGCTTGGTGGGCAGGCGGCGGCGATTCACGTCGAGCCCCTCGTCGAGCACCGTCAGCTCCGGGTCGCTCAGGACGGCGACGGCGGCGGAGAGCCCGGCGATGACGAGCTTCTCGCCGGGGCAGCGGTGGCCGGAGGCGACGTCGCCCCCGCCCTGGGGGACGAAGGTCGTGATCTCCTCGTAGTCGTCCACGTCGGTGAACCGCTCGGGGGCGAAGCGCTCCGGGTGGGACCACGACCGCTCGTCGGTGTTCGTGCCGAGGATGTCGAGGACGACCCGGCCGCCCTCCGGGACCGTGACGCCGTCGATCTCGACCTCGGCGATGGTACGACCAGGCAGCATCGGCACGAACAGTCCGGTCCGCCGCACCTCCTGCGCGAACAGGACGGCCAGCGTGCCCCCGACCAGGGCGCCGCGCTCCGTCGTCTCCGCTGCGATCCGGGTACGCCACTCGGGGTGGTCGTGCAGCTGCTTCGCGGCGAAGGCCACGAACCGCGCGGCGGCGATCATCGGACGGATGCTGTTCTGCAGCTCGACGCCGGCCACCTGGGCGGGCAGAAGCTCGCCGTTCTCGTCGCGATGCGCGGCCCACAGGGCGAGCGCGGTGCCCTCCGGCGCCGCCAGATCGCCGGCGCGGACGGCTTCGATGAGGCGGCGCGCATGACGGTCCGAGAAGATCCGGTTCGCGAACGCCTCGACGTAGGCGGGGGAGTAGGGGGCGCCGAACCCGTCCACGATCTGCGCGAGGCGCGCGGCCCAGCGGGTCTGCGCCGCCGGCGTGCCCGGGAGCCCGGCCCAGCGCATCATGGCGCGCCCGAAGGCGCCGACGGCCGCGTCGTAGGCGCTGCGGGTGCCGCCGGCGCGCCACTCCTCGCGCTCGGCCGCCCATTCCCGTTCGAGGAACGGTGTGAGCCGTTCGACCTGCGCATCCTCGTACGCGGCTTGGACGAAGGTGGCCTTGCGGTGGCGGTGGGCGGTGCCGTCGAGCGCGTGCACGGAACCGTGCCCGAACAGGGGCTCGCGGACGATCCCCGGCATGGCGCCGGCACGGGCGATGCGGCTCTCGTCGTAGAACAGCTCCACACCCTCGGCACCGCGGACGAAGGCCGCCGGGTGCCCGAGGAGGCGCATCGGGGCCGACCGGGCGCCGGGGCGGACTCGGCGCCAGATGCGCTCGCCGAAGTCGTAGCCGCGGGTGAGCAGCGCCGGCGAGTCCTCGTGCAGGGCCGCGTCGACACCGTCGGAGAGTCGGGAAGTCAGTCGCTGAAGCATGATCCGACCCTGTCACGCGCCCGTGCGGCAGCCCAAGGGGGAGGCGTCCTCGGACCGATTGTGCTAGCCGGGACGGTCGGTGTCGCCGATGTCAAGCACCTGCCCGAGTGAGGTTCGCGGCGCGCAGGATGGGGGCAGAACGGAGGAACCATGGCCACCAACACCCGCGACCTGACGTGCACCACCCATGACGTGTTCCGCGTGCTGGCGAACGGCTGGCTCTACCCCGCGTGGGTGGTCGGCGCCTCCCGCATGCGCGACGTGGACGACTCCTGGCCCGCGGCCGGGGCCCAGCTGCACCATTCGGTCGGCACGTGGCCCGCGCTCCTGGACGACACCACCGAACTGGTGGAGTGGCACCCGCCGCACCGTGCGGTCATGCGGGCGCGCGGCTGGCCGGTAGGAGAGGCGCAGGTGACGATCCGCGCGCGGACGACCCCGACGGGATGCCAGGTGCGCATCGACGAGGAGCCCGTCAAGGGCCCGGCGACGATCCTGCCCCGATTCCTGACCACGCCGATGCTCCGCTGGCGGAATGCGGAGACGCTGCACCGGCTCGGCTACCTCGCCGAGGGCCGCGCGTCCTGACACGCGTTCAGCGCGTCGGCGCCATCGCGGCCGCGACGGCCGCCTCCACATGCAGGGCGGTCGTCGGGAACACCGGCACCGATGTATCCGCCGCGGAGACGAGGAGCTCGATCTCCGTGCACCCGAGGATCACGCCGCCCACGCCGCGGGCGATGAGCCGGTCGATGACCTCGACGTAGCGACGGCGCGATTCGTCGCGGATGATCCCGTGGACGAGCTCGTCGTAGATGACCGCGTGCACCACGCGGCGGTCGTCCGCCTCCGGCACGATGGTCTCGATGCCGTGAGCGGCGAGGCGTGCGGCGTAGAACGGCCGCTCCATCGTGAAGGCGGTGCCCAGCAGCCCGACCCGACCGAGCCCCGCGTCGGTCACCGCGGCGGCCGTCGCGTCCGCGATGTGGAGGAACGGGATGTCGACGGCGGCAGCGATGCGGTCGGCGACCAGATGCATGGTGTTCGTCGCGAGGACGAGCAGTTCGGCGCCGGCGGTCTGAAGCGCCTGTGCGCGGGCGGCGAGGAGTCCGGCGGCGGCGTCCCAGTCGTCGTGAGCCTGCATCGCCTCGATGTCGGCGAAGTCGAGGGAGTCGAGCAGGATGCGGGCGGAGTGGTGTCCGCCGCGCAGGGCGCGGACGCGTTCGTTGGCCAGGCGGTACCACTCCAGCGACGACTCCCAGCTCATGCCGCCGAGCACGCCGATGGTCTTCATCGGGTCACGCCCCCGCCCGCATGAACTCCTCGGCGGCGCGCACCTGCTCCGCGGACGGACGGATGCCGGTGTACAGGACGAACTGCTCCAGTGCCTGTCGCGTCGCGACCTCGGCGCCCGTGATCACCGTCTTGCCCGCGGCCCGTCCGGCGGCGATGAGCGGCGTCTCGGCGGGCAGGGCGACGACGTCGAACACGACGGCGGCGGCGGCGATGGCCGGTTCCGGGAAGGCGACCGCGTCCGCCTCCGCGCCCCCGGCCATGCCGATCGGGGTGACGTTTACGAGCACGTCAGCCGTCGCGTCTCCGACCTCCGCACGCCAGGCGAACCCGTACAGCTCGGCGAGGGCGCGTCCCGCCGTCTCGTTCCGGGCGACGACGGTCACGTCCGTGAAGCCGGCGTCGCGGAACGCGGCGGCCGTCGCCTTCGCCATGCCGCCCGAACCGCGGAGGAGGACCGACGATGCCGGGTCGAGGTCGTTCTCCGCGATCAGCTGCGCGATCGCCGCATAGTCGGTGTTGTGGGCCGTGAGCACGCCGTCGTCGTTCACGATCGTGTTGACGGAGTCGATGGCCTGTGCCGAGGGGTCCATGCGGTCGACGAGCGCGATGACGTCCTCTTTATAGGGCATCGAGATCGCGCACCCGCGGATGCCGAGGCCGCGCACCCCTGCGATGGCCTGCGCCAGATCGGTCGGCGCGAACGCCTTGTAGATCCAGTTCAGACCGAGGACCTCGTACAGGTGGTTGTGGAAGCGCGTGCCGTTGTTGCTCGGCCGCGCGGACAGCGAGATGCAGAGCGTCATGTCCTTGTTCAGCATGGTCACCGAATCAGGCTACCCCTGCGTCTGTCAAGGTCCATGGCGGGAGATCGCGTCCTCCCCTATGGTGAAAGTGCATGCAAGGGGATCGATCGTCTACGCCTCTCCCCAGGAGGCGGAGGCCCTCCCCACGGGCCGGGCGATCCGTGCATGCGATTGGGCCCTCTCGAGTAGTTCAGTCCCCAATGAACTCCTCGAGAGGGCCGCTACCCGGCCGTCCGCCACGAACATTTTTCAAATTTGTCCCCCAAAAGGGGGACAAGAAGCGCGCGGAGGGGTTAGGCTGTTTCTGACGCACCCTCCGGTCGTCTTCGGCCCTCATCGCTCCCCCCGCGGTGAGGGCCACACCATTTTCCGGGCGTGTCCGCTCGTGCAACATTTGGATTACCTTCTCGCAACGGCTATTCCGCCGGGGGTCCCCTCCACTAGCGTTAGCGATGTCGGTGCACCCCTGCGTCGGCTTCTACATCAGCAGAACAGGCAGTACATGAGCACCCAGGGCACGGTCAAGTGGTTCAACTCGGAGAAGGGCTTCGGCTTCATCTCCCCCGACGACGGAGGCGCTGACGTCTTCGCGCACTACTCCGCCATCCAGTCATCCGGCTACCGCTCTCTCGAAGAGAACCAGCGGGTCGAGTTCGATGTGGCGCAGGGCCCCAAGGGCCTGCAGGCAGAGAACATCCGCCCCGTCTGAGGCGGAAGCAACACCGGGAACTCCCCGTCGGAATCACGCGCAGGCGCTGACCCGGCGGGGAGTTTCGTCTTCCTGACGGCCTGGGGCCGGTCAGGGCAGCAGGAGTGCGCGCAGCTCGTCGACGCTCGTGACGCGGAACGCCGCGTCGTCGCCCTCGTGCGGGTCGCTGAATCCCCAGCCCACGAAGATCACGGGCACGCCGTTGGCGAGACCGCCCTCGACGTCGTGGTGCCGGTCGCCCACGAGGACCGGGCGGGAGGTGTCGGCACCGAGCGCGCGCAGCCGGCGCAGCGCCTCGGCCACGATGTCCGTCTTGGACGCGAGCGTGGCCTCGTCCGGCGTCGCGCCCACGGTCGTGAGGAACGACGGCCGGAGTCCGAAGTGATCGACCAGCGCGTCGACCTGGTTCTCGGGCTTCGAGCTCGCCGTCGCCTGGGGGACTCCCGCCGCGTGCAGGTCGTGGATCAGCTCGGCGACCCCCGGATACGTCTGCACGTCGGTCGTGTACCCGTCCGCCTTGCCGAGGGTGCGGTAGAACGCCACCGCCTCGGCCGACTGCTCCGGCGTCATCCCCGCCTGGTCCTGGAAGGACTGGAACATGGGAGGGCCGATCCAGTGCACGAGCTCCTCGCGCGTCGGCGCCGGGTGGCCGAAGTGCGTCAGGGCGATGTTCAGGCGACGCAGGATCCCGACCGAGGCGTCGACGATGGTCCCGTCGACGTCCCAGAGCACACACGAGTAAGGCGAAGAGGGCATGCCTCCAGCCTACGGTCCCGCGAACGGGTGCCCGCCCGTCCTGCACAGGTGTGCACGAAACGGGTTCATCCACCGAACGCGGGAAGGCCCTTCACGCCGATCTAGAGTCGTGACAGCGGCGGGATCACGGGTGAGAATGGGGGCCATGTACGTGTCGGTGGAAGTCATCACGATGCTGGCGACGGCCGCGACGACTCTCGTCGCGATCATCAGCGGATTCGGCTGGATGATCGGTCGGATGGACGCGCGCTTCTCCGCGGTGGACGCGAAGTTCGACCGGATCGAGCGCGAGCTCACCGAGGTGAAGATCGCGATCGCGCGGCTGGAGGGCCCGCGGCCGCGCCTGGTCTCGACGCGCTGAGGGTCAGAAGAGGCGGGGGATGCCCGACTCGATGCCCTTCATGTCGTCGTAGTCGAGCACGAGGCAGCGGATGCCGCGATCCTCGGCGAGCACGCGGGCCTGCGGCTTGATCTCCTGAGCGGCGAACACGCCCTGCACCGGGGCGAGGTGGGGGTCGCGTCCCAGGAGCTCGAGGTAACGGGTGAGCTGCTCGACGCCGTCGATGTCGCCGCGGCGCTTGACCTCGACCGCGATCGCCACGCCGTCGGCGTCGCGCACCAGCAGGTCGACCGGGCCGATGGCCGTGGGGTACTCGCGACGGACCAGGGTGGCGCCCTCGGCGACGCGGTCCACCTGCTCCGCGAGCAGGCGCTGCAGGTCGGCCTCGACGCCGTCCTTCTGCAGCCCGGGGTCGATCCCGAGTTCGTGGCTGGAGTCGTGGATGACCTCGTAGATCTGCACGCGGAGGGCATCGCCGGTCTTTTTGTGGGTCACGCGCCACACCTCGACGACGCCGGCGCCGGCCTCCTCCTCGCCCGGTTCCTCGGTCGCGAGCACGCACGGCGGGCTCATCCAGTTCAGCGGCTTGTAGCTGCCGCCGTCGGAGTGCACGAGCAGACTCCCGTCACCCTTGTGCACGAGCAGGCGGGTGGCGAGCGGAAGGTGGGCGTTGAGTCGGCCGGTGTAGTCGACCGAGCAGCGGGCGATGACGAGACGCACCCGACGAGCCTACTTCGTCGTCGCCGGGGTCGCGGTCAGAAGATCGCGTCGAAGAGTCCCAGCTCGGTGGCGGCCGACCGGGCGATGAGGAAGCCGATGATGCCGATGATCCACGCCGTGTTCTCCGCGCCCGTCCGCTCCATCCAGGCGGCGAAGCGCTCCAGTGGGCGCTGCACGAGCGGGGCCGCCACCAGTCGCAGCACGAGGAGCACGAGCGCCGGGAGGATCATCAGCGCGCAGTACCCGGCGAGGGAGAGCACCCGGAGCGGCGTGTCGACGCCGGCGTCCGCGAGCATCGTCATCGCCACGATGTAGGGGAGCATCGTCGCGACCTCCACGAGTCCGGCGGCGATGGCGACGGCCATGACCGCGAACCCCCGGGTCTGCGGGTCGAGCAGGCGTTCCCGCCACCGAGCGATCCGACCGGGACGCGGTGCGGTCGTCGCGGTGGCGGTCGAGGGAACGGGTGGGTGTGCCGGGGCGATCGACCCGGACAGCGGTTCGCTGCCCGGGTCGCCGGAGCCGGTCGCCGCGGTGGTGGCCCCGCGCGCTCCGCCCGGCGCCGCTTCCGCAGGCTTCGTCGGCATCACGAAGGCGGTGACGAGAAGGGCGGCGCCGACGACGAGACGGGTGATCATGCCCGCGGGAGAGCTCAGGAAGGCGGAGGCGACGTCGACGAGGTTCACCAGGCCCCAGAGGAAGAGGAGGCCGACCACGAGATAGAACACGGCGATCGTCGCGAGATAGAGGAGGATCCGTCCGGCGCGCACCCGGCCGGGATGCAGCAGCAGGAAGACCGGGATGAGCAGCGTCCCGACGCTCAGGCCGTCGATGAGCGCGAGCACGGCGAGGGAGAGGGGCAGCGGGAGCCCGCCGAAGAGTTCCATGCCTCCACGATTGCGACGGCTCGGCATGCGCGGATCGGGCGAAAGTCGGGGTCGTCCGGATGCTCTCATCCTTTGGTCGGATGCGACGCCGTCCGCGCCGTGATTGCATGAGGGCATGCACGATCCGGCCGACGGAGGGCCCGCCGCCTGGTACCGGCGGCACCGGTGGTGGGTGGACCCGCTGGGCATGGCCGCTCTCGCGACGGTCATGGCGGCGCTCGGGTTCCACGGCATCTGGGGACCGTTCTCCCTGCTGCCGGAGGATGTCTCGCCGTGGTGGGCGCTGGTTCTCGCGATCCCGGCCTGCGCTCTCGCCCTCGGCAAGCGGCGTCATCCGTGGACGGTGCTCGCGCTCGTCGCCGGGCTCTTCGTCGCCGACCTCCTCACCGTCGGCGGCGTCGGGACGCTCGTGGTGCTGCTGGACGTGCTGTGGACGGCGGCCTTCCTCGCCGGCCCCCGCGGGCGCCGCGTGCTGCTCGTGCTCCTGGGCGTGGCGACCGTCGCCCTCTTCCTCGCCGCCCTGCTCGTCTCGGCGGCGACTCCCGCGGTCGCGGTGCTGTTCGCGGTGCAGTTCGGCGCGATCTTCGGTACGGACTACTGGTGGGCGGTGGCGGTGTCGCAGGCGCACGAGCTGGCCGACCTTCACCGTCAGCGGGCGGAGGACGCCGCAGCGACCGCCGCCCGGGACCGGGCGCAGGCCGTCCAGCGCGAGCGCGAGGCGATGGCGCGCGAACTGCACGACGTGGTGGCCGGGCATGTGATGGCCATGGCGATCCGGGCGGAGGCGGCGCTCGCAGCGCCCCCGACGCGGGGGGACGATCGCGCCGCTCTGCAGGCCGTGCGCGATGCCGGGCTGGACGCGCACGGAGCCCTGCGCACCATGATCGGGGTGCTGCGCCGCGGCGACGGGGCGCTCGCGCCGACCCCGGGATGGGCCGACCTCGCGGGTCTCGCCGCGGAGGCCCGACGCTCGGGCTTGGACGTGCGCCTCGCCGTCGAGGACCCGGGTGCGCTCGGCGGCGGCGGAGAGCAGGCGGTCGTGCGGGTGGTGCGCGAGGCACTGGGTAACTGTGTCCGCCATGCCAACGGTGCCGTGGTCGAGGTGACCATCGGCCCGGTCGACGAGCAGGCCCGCGTCGCGGTGCGTTCGCGGGGCGGCGCGCCGACCGTCACCGCCGGGCACGGCGGCGAGGGGTGGGGGCTGCAGATGCTGCGGGAGCGCATCACCGCCCTCGGCGGGACGTTCCGCGCCGGTGCGGAACCCGACGGCTGGCTGGTCGAGGCGCGACTGCCGGTGGGGGGTCGGTCATGACCGCACCGACCGTGCTGCTCGCCGACGACCACGGCGCGATCAGGGCCGGCCTGCGCATCATGCTGGAGACGCACGACATCACTGTCGTCGGGGAGGCCGCGGATGGCGAGGTGGCCGTGCGCAATGCCGCGGCGCTCCGGCCGGATGTCGTCCTCATGGATCTGCGCATGCCGGGGCGCGACGGGGTCTCGGCCACCCGCGAGATCGTCGAGCGCGGACTGGGGGATGTGCTCGTCCTGACGAGCTTCGACGAGGACGAGCTCGTGCTCGCGGCGATCCGGGCGGGAGCGGTCGGATTCCTCCTGAAGACCGTCGATGCGCCGACTCTCGTCCAGGCGGTGCGCGCCGTCGCCGTCGGAGACGGGGCGCTGGACCCGCGGGTCACCCGCCGCGCGCTCGCGGCAGTGGCGGCGTCCGCTCCGGAGCCCACGCCGATGACGACGTTCGCGCTGCCGGAGCTGACGCCCCGGGAGCGCGACGTCCTCGACGGGATCCTGCAGGGGTGGTCGAACGCCCAGCTCGCCGCGCGCCTGCGGATCTCCATCCCGACGGTGAAGACGCACGTCTCGAACGTCCTCACCAAGCTCGGCGCGCGCAGCCGGTCGCACGCGGCCGCGCTCGTCCGCGGGGTCGAGGACTGAGTCAGCGCTCGACGGTCGGGACCGCCGGAGCCTTCTCCTCGGCGCGCAGCGGTCGGGCGGCGCCGGAGAACAGACCCGAGAGCACCACGAGCGCGACGAGGATGAAGAGCGTGTTGAGCAGTCCGATGTGCTCGCTGATGACCCCGAGCACCGGCGGGCCGCCGAGGAACGCCACATAGCCGATGGTCGCGGCCGCGCTCACCCGTGCGGCGGCCTTGGCCGGATCGTCCGCCGCGGCCGACATGCCGAGGGGGAAGCCGAGCGACGCGCCGATGCCCCACAGCGCCGCGCCGACGAGGACCAGCGGCAGCGTGGGCGCGAGGATGAACAGGAGGATTCCGGTGGCGGCGGTCGCGGCCAGGATGCGCAGCACCAGCACCCGGCCGAAGCGGTCCACGAGCGGCCCGCCGAAGAGGCGGACCACGGTCATGCCGACGGAGAAGACCGCCAGGGCGACGGCCCCTGTGCCCTCCGCGAAGCCGTGTCCCTGCTCGGTGCCCAGGGCGATCCAGTCGTTGGCGCCGCCCTCCGCGAAGGACATGCCGAGCATGACGGTTCCCAGCAGGTACGTGCGCGGCTCGCGCCAGGCCTCGAGCGCGATGTGCATCCGCTGACGGAACGGGGGCTTCTCGTGGTCCTCGGGGTCGAGAGCGGCCTCCCGCACGGGCACCTGGAAGAAGCAGACGACGGCGATGACGGCGATGAGGACGCCCATCGACACCGCGTGCGTGCCGACGTCGACCTTGAGGGCAGCGGCGAGGGCGCCGATGCCGGCGCCGAGCACGGTGCCGAAGCTGAAGAACGCATGGAAGACCGGCAGGATGGTGCGGCCCATCTGCTGTTCGATGGCGGTGGCCTCGACGTTCATCATGACGTCGACGCAGCCGTTGCCGAAGCCGAAGAGCACCATGCCGATGAGGACGACAGGCACCGACCCGAAGACGGTCGCGCCGAGGCCGACGAGGGCGATGCCCGTGGCGAACGTGAGCATCGCCAGGAGCATGCCGCGCCGCGCACCGGTCCGCGCCATCACGGCAGGGCTCGTGGAGATGCCGAGGATGGACGCGACGCCCATGCCGAGCAGGATGAGGCCGACCTGCGCGTTGTCGAGGTCGAGCGCCTCCTTGATCCCCGGCACGCGGGACGCCCAGGTCGCAATCGAGAGTCCGCTGGCGAGGAAGATGGCGAAGATCGCGGTGCGCCAGCGCACGAACTGCGAGCGGGTGAGGGCGGTGTCCATGGCGGACAGCCTATCGAATCGATTCGACCTTGCGCGACCGAACCGGGCTATCCTCGGAGTATGACCAGGGAGACGCCGCGCCGGCCCACGATCGCCGATGTGGCTCGCGAGGCGGGGGTCGCCACCTCGACCGCGTCGGTCGTCTTCAGCGGCAAGGCCAAGGTCGCACCCGCCACCCGCGACCGGGTGCTCGCCGCCGCGACCGACCTCGGCTACACGGGGCCCGACCCGCGCGCCGCCTCCCTCCGTCGCGGTCGCAGCGGCATCGTGGCGGTGGTCCTCGAGGGGCACCTGCGCGCGGCCTTCCTCGACCCCGTGACGACCGCCATGATGGACGGCCTCACCGACGGCCTGACCGATCTCAGCGCCGGCATCCTCCTCATGCGCGACGAGCCCGGCGAGGACGGCTCGGCCATCGCGAGCGCCCCCGTCGACGCGGTGGTGCTCATCGGCTGCTCGGGCCGTACCCGCGCGTCTCTCGAGATCGTGCGTGGACGGGGTCTCCCCGTCGTCGTCATCGAGGGGGACGCGGGGCTCGACGTCCCGCGCATCACCCTGGACAACGTCGCCGCCTCCGCCGAGATCGCCCGCCACGTGCGCGACCTCGGACACCGGGACGTCGCGCTCGTCACGCTCTCGCTGGACGCCGAGCGCGAGCGCACCCTCATCACGCCGGAGCGTCTGGCCCACGCCACCGTCGACGTAACGGTCGACCGCCTGGCCGGCATGCGGGAGGTCTTCCCTGACGCTCCGGCGATCTCGGCCTCGGGCAGCCTCATCGACGAGGGCATCCTCGTCGGGCGGATGCTGCTCACCGATGCCGACACCCGCCCGACCGCGGTGCTCGCGCAGAGCGACCTGCTGGCCGTCGGTGTGATCCGCGCCGCGGAGGAGCTCGGACTCCGCGTTCCCGAAGACCTCTCGGTCGCGGGTTTCGACGGCATCCCCCTCGACGGCCTCGGCGATCTCACCCTCACCACGAGCGTGCAGCCGGCGGTGGAGAAGGGCAGGGCGGCGGGAGAGCAGGTCGCCCGGATGCTGCGCGGTGAGCCGGGCGTCACGCAGGACCTGCACTGCGTCTTCCGCGCCGGCACCACGACCGCACCGCCTCCGTCGCGCTGACGGCGCGCACCGGTCAGGAGTGGGCGGGCCCGAGAGGAAGCGTCGCCGGCGCGTAGTCGAGGATGCGATACCGCCCGCACGCGATGACGGCTGTCGGGGCCGCAGCGGTCGGCAGGTTCCACGCCACCGTCTGCGCATCCTCGATGAGGAACGAGACCTCCCCCGCCGCGAAGTCGCGACGATCGACGAGCCACGCGTAACCGCGGAGCTCATGATCGACCTGCACGAGCCGGGCCGGATCGGCCGCGTGCAGCTTGGGGAGCCGGACGGTCCAGAACTGTCCGGCACCGGTGCGCCCTGACGAATCCACCCAGTCCGTCACACAGGCGAGGTCCGCGTCGGGCGCGCTCGCCGCCTGCACGATGCGGGGTACGGACACGGAGCCGCCGGCGAGAAGGGCGATGGCGACGACGGCGGAGACGACCCGCGGCAGCGTGGCTCGCCGCATCCGGACGCGCGGCAGGGTGACGAGGGCGAGGACCGGGGCGAAGGCGAGAGGTTGCAGGTACCGCGCTGCGTGGGTTCCCGCCGCGATGCCGCCGACGAGCACGACGAGCGGGAGTGCCCAGGCGGCGGTGGTCACCAGGCGGTCACCCGCGTCCGACGAGCGGGCCGACCGCACGACCGCGAGGACCATCAGCGCCAGCACGGCCATCGCGCCGAGCACCCCGCCGGGGGAGGACAGCCGATCGATCGCGAGGCCGGCGTAGTACGCGGCGGAGTGGATCCATTCCGCCGGTTGGATGTAGCCGGCACCGGAGTTCGCGATCCATGCCGAGAAGGGAATGCGACCGAGGAAGCCCAGGATGCTGCCGCCGACCAGCGACGCGATCAGCGCGAGACCGCGGCGCCGGATAGCGAGCGTGGTGAGACAGAGGCCGCCCAGGACGAGGGAGAGCGGCACCGTGGCCCAGGCGGCGAACAGCGGATTGCTGAGGGTCGCCACCGCCGCGACCACCCCGAGTCCGAGCGGGAGCGCGACGGTGCCGGCAGGGCGATCGAGGAACCGCCGACACAGGCCGACGGCCAGTACGACGGCCACGACGGTCGCGGAGTAGTACGTCGTCGTCAGCACCAGCGACGCGAGCTCGAGCGCGTCTCGTGACGGCGAGGACTCCGTGACGATGAGGAGACAGAACACGGCGAGGGCGCCGACCGCCCAGGCGACCGATGCGCGACCCTCGACGCGCCGCCCGGCGGCGAGACGGATCGCCCCGTAGAGCGCGAGGACGTTGACCACCGCGTTGGCCGCGAGCACGCCGTTCACGTCGAACGGCAGCACGGCGTCGAGGGCCGTGAACACCGCGATCTCGGGGAGGAAGAGCACGCTGGACAGCGCCCAGTCGCCCCCGCCCCCATCCAGGACCGATCGGCCGACGAGGGCCACGATCAGCGAGTCCCCGTCGTCGAACATCAGGACCGAGCGCGGCGAGGAGACGAGGTGTCCGACGGCGACGAGCGCCAGCGCCAGCGCGGCCGCCCACCCCGCCAGTTCGCGTCCCCAGACCCGCCGCATGCGACCACTCTGACATGCGATCTCGGAGCTCGCGGGGCCGACAGGCGTCTCGGCCCGGTAAACTGGACCGACACCGCCCGCCTGAGCCGCACGGCCGACGAGCCCCGAGGAGCCGCGTATATGCTGATGCTCCTCGCAGTGTTCCTTCTCGGGTCGCTCTTGATGCCCGTTCTGGTGCGCTGGCTGGGAGCTCAGGCTTTCGCCGTCGCCGCCCTCGTCCCGGCTGCCGCATTCGTGCACGCGCTCGTGCTCACGCCGCAGGTGCTCGACGGCCCCGTGCCGTTCGTCTCGGTGCCGTGGATCCCGCAGCTCGGACTGAACCTGTCCATGAACATGGACGTCCTCGGGTGGGTTCTCACGCTCATCGTCACGGGCGTCGGCGCGCTCGTGCTCCTCTACTGCCGCTGGTACTTCCACGACGAGGCCGCCGGCATCGGGCAGTTCGCGGGCGTCCTCCTCGCGTTCGCGGGGGCGATGTACGGCCTCGTCCTCACCGACGACCTCGTGATGCTCGTGATGTTCTGGGAGGCCACGAGCATCCTCTCCTACCTCCTCATCGGTCACTACCGTCGCCGCGCCGCCAGCCGCCGTGCCGCGCTGCAGGCCCTCCTCGTGACCACCCTGGGCGGACTGGTGATGTTCGTCGGCGTCGTGCTGCTCGTCGTCGACACCGGGACGTCGAGCATCCGGGAGATCCTCGCCATCGCGCCGACCGGCCCCATCGTCGATGCGGCGATCGTCATGCTCCTGATCGGCGCCATCAGCAAGTCGGCGCTGTTCCCCTTCCACTTCTGGCTTCCCGGCGCCATGGCGGCCCCGACCCCGGTCAGCGCCTACCTGCACGCCGCGGCCATGGTGAAGGCGGGCATCTACCTCATCGCCCGCTTCGCGCCCATCTTCGCCTTCAGCCCGACGTGGCGGCCGATCGTGCTCACGCTCGGCATCCTCACCATGCTGCTCGGTGGCATCCAGGCGCTGCGGGAGACCGACCTCAAGCGCGTGCTCGCGTTCGGCACCGTGAGCCAGCTCGGCTTCTTCGCGGTGGTCGTCGGCTACGGCACGCAGGCGGCGGCGCTCGCCGGCCTCGCGCTGGTGATCGGGCACGCGCTGTTCAAGTCGGCGCTCTTCCTCATCGTCGGCGTGATCGACCGGCAGCTCTCCACGCGTGACGTGACCGAGCTCTCCGGCGTCGGCCGCCAGGCACCGGTCATGGCCACGGCCGCGTTCATCGCCGTGGCGTCGATGGCCGGGGTGGCTCCGACCATCGGATTCGTGGCGAAGGAGTCGACGCTCACGGCGCTGCTGGACGATGCGCTGGGCGGGTCGGCGTGGGGCCTCGTCGCCCTGATCGGCGTCGCTCTCGGATCCATGCTCACTGCGGCATACGGCGTCCGCTTCCTCTGGGGGGCGTTCTGGACCAAGCGCGATGCCGAAGGACAGCGGCAGCCGGACACGGTCTGGCCCGACCCCCCGGTGGGTTTCCTCTCCGCGCCGATCATCCTCGCCGGAGTGACGCTCGCCGCCGGTATCGGCGCCCCCGCGCTCGACGTCGCCCTCCAGCCGTATGCGCTGACCGCGACGCCGGGACTCGACCACGAGGGGGCAGCCGTCGAGGGACCGGGGCACCTCGCGCTCTGGCACGGCCTCGAGCCCGCCCTCGGCATCTCGATCCTCTCGATCCTGCTCGGCATCGGGCTCTTCCTCCTCACGAGGCGGACCGGGTGGGACCGGCGCCCGCGACTGCTGCCGTTCACGGCGGCCGACGCCTACTACGTGGTGATGCGCGGCATCGACCGGCTGTCGGTGCTGAGCACGACGCTCACCCAGCGCGGTTCGCTGCCCGTGTACGTGGGGACGATCTTCGTCGTCTTCGTCGCCGCCGAGGTCACCGCGCTCGTGGCGAGCGACATCGACCGCTATCAGCTCTCGCTGTGGCACACGCCGGCCCAGCTCGCCGTCGCCCCGATCATGGCCGTGGCCGGCGTCGTGGCGGTGCGCGCCCGCAAGCGCTACACCGGCGTCGTGCTCGCCTCGGTCACCGGTCTCGGCATGGTGGTCCTCTTCGCCACCAGCGGCGCACCGGATCTCGCGCTCACCCAGATCCTCGTCGAGACGGTGACGATGGTGACCTTCGCGCTCGTCCTGCGCCGACTGCCGGCGCGCATGGGCGAGCACAACGCCTCCGTGAGCCGCATCCCGCGCGCTCTCCTCGGCATCGGCGTCGGCCTCACCATGGCGTTCGTGGCCGTCGTCGCGACCCAGTCCCGCGTGGCCGACCCGATCTCGGCGATCTTCCCGGAGATCGCGTACGAGATCGGCCACGGCAAGAACGTCGTGAACGTGGCACTCGTCGACCTCCGCGGCTGGGACACGATGGGCGAGCTCTCCGTGCTCGTGCTCGCCGCGACCGGTGTCGCCTCACTCGTGTTCGTCACGCACCGCGCCGATCTCCTCGCCGCCACGAAGACGCTGCCACGCTCGGTGCGGAAGTCCGCGCGCAGTCGGCCACTCGTGGAGACCACGGACGGCGTGCGCTTCCAGACCGCGGAGAACCGATCGGCGCCGCGCGCCTGGCTCGTCGGCGGCCAGAAGATGAAGCCGGAGAACCGGTCGATCCTGCTCGAGGTCATCGTCCGCATCCTGTTCCACACGATCATCGTCGTGTCGATCTTCCTGCTCTTCGCCGGGCACAACCTCCCCGGCGGCGGCTTCGCGGGCGGGCTCGTCGCCGGCATGGCGCTCGTCATGCGCTACATCGCGGGAGGGCGCTGGGAACTGGGCGCCGCGGCGCCGACCGATGCCGGTCGCCTCCTCGGCACGGGCCTGATCCTCGCCGTGGGCACCGCGGTCGTGCCGCTGTTCTTCGGCCTCGCACCGCTCACCAGCACCTTCTGGGAGTGGGAGATCCCCGGCATCGGGCACATGGAGTTCGTCACCTCGACGATCTTCGACATCGGCGTCTACCTCGTCGTGATCGGGCTCGTGCTCGACGTGCTGCGCAGCCTCGGTGCGGAGGTCGACCGGCAGGCGGCGCTCCGCCCCGGCGAGAGCACCGCCGTCGACTTCTCCTCGCGGACCGGGGGGAACGGCTGATGGACGTCTCGCTCGCCCTCATCGCGATCATGGCCGTGCTCTTCGCCTGCGGCGTGTACGCGATGCTGGAGCGCAGCCTCACCCGCGTCCTCATCGGCTTCCTCCTGCTCGGCAACGCCACGAACCTGCTGCTCCTGATCGTGATGGGCGTGCCGGGCAACGCGCCGTTCTTCGGTACCGAGGGCGATCTGAGCGACCCGCTGCCGCAGGCCCTGACGCTCACCGCCATCGTCATCACGTTCGCGGTCTCCGCGTTCCTGCTCGCGCTCATCTACCGGTCGTGGCAGCTCGGCCAGGCGGACACGGTCGAGGACGACGAGGCCGACATCGCGCTGCGCGCGCGCACCGACGAAGACGAAGACCTCATGGACGACGAGTCCGAGACGGACGACGACGACGCCACGACCGACTTCGTGGGCGTGCAGACCGCGCCGATCACCGTCCTGCACATGCGCGACAACCCGGCCATCCACGATGACGCGCCGTATGACGCGCCCTACGTGCCCGAGCCGGAGCCCGAACCCGACGGCGCTGCAGACCGGGACGACGACACGACAGACGGGGAGGGCAGGCCATGACCACGCTCGTCCCGCTCCTCGTCGCCCTGCCGCTCCTCGGTGCGGCGATCACCCTCGTCTTCGGTCGCAACGCGCGCCTGCAGGTGTTCGTCACCGTCGCCACGCTCGCGGTCGTGTCCGTCATCGCGGCCGTGCTGCTCGTCGTCGTCGACGCGGGCTCCCCCCTGGCGGTCTCCGTGGGCGGATGGCCGGTGCCGTTCGGCATCGTCCTCTACGTCGACCGTCTCGCCGCGCTCCTGGTGCTCGTCTCCAGCGTGGTGCTGCTCGCGGTCCTCCTCTTCTCGATCGGTCAGGGTGTGGCCGACGGGGCGGATGAGACCCCGATCTCGATCTTCAACCCCTCGTACCTGATCCTCGCCGCCGGCATCTTCAACGCCTTCATCGCGGGCGACCTGTTCAACCTGTACGTCGGGTTCGAGATCCTCCTCGTGGCCTCCTACGTGCTCATCACCCTGGGCAGCACCGAGTCCCGCATCCGCACCGGTGCCGTCTACATCGTCGTCTCTCTCGTGTCGTCGATCCTGTTCCTCGCGTCGATCGCGATGATCTACGGCGCCCTCGGCACGGTCAACATGGCCCAGATCGCCGAGCGGATGTCGGAGCTCCCGCAGGACACGCAGCTCGTCCTGCACCTCATGCTCGTGGTCGCCTTCGGGATCAAGGCCGCGATCTTCCCCGTGTCGTTCTGGCTGCCCGACTCCTATCCGACGGCCCCCGCGCCGGTCACCGCCGTGTTCGCCGGCTTGCTGACCAAGGTCGGCGTGTACGCGCTGATCCGGACGGAGACCCAGCTCTTCGCCTCGAACAGCATCGACACGCTGCTGCTCATCATCGCGCTGGCGACGATGATCGTCGGCGTCCTCGGCGCCGTCGCGCAGGCCGAGCTCAAGCGGATCCTGTCGTTCACGCTCGTCAGCCACGTCGGCTACATGATCTTCGGTCTCGCGATCGCGACCCCGGCGGCGATCGGCGCGACCGTGTACTACATCGTCCACCACATCGTCGTGCAGACCACCCTGTTCCTCGCGGTGGGACTCATCGAACGCCGGGCCGGCAGCACCTCCATCCTCCGGGTCAAGGGCCTGCTGAAGATCGCCCCCGTCATCGCCCTGCTGTACTTCATCCCCGCGATCAACCTCGGTGGTCTGCCTCCGTTCTCCGGGTTCATCGGCAAGTTCGCCCTGTTCGAGGCCGCGGCCTCCGTGGGCACTCCGCTCATGATCGTGCTCATCTTCGGCGGCATCATCACGTCGCTGCTCACCCTCTACGCGCTCATGAGGGCCTGGAACCTCGCGTTCTGGCGTGAGGAGGAGGACTCGACCGAGACCGAGGGGCGCATCTCGTACCTCACCGGAGCCCCCGCCGCGGATGAGCAGCAGGAGCGCCGGCACATCCCGAGGATCATGACCGTGGCCACCGCCGGGATGGTCACCGTGACGGTGGCCCTGACGATCTTCGCCGGACCGCTGTACGCTCTGTGCGACCGTATCGGGGCGGGCCTGCTGCAGCCGGTCAACCTCGTCCAGCTGGAAGACGAGGTGGAGGGATGAGCCCCGAGACCAAGAGCGTCTGGCGGGACATCGGCATGCAGCTGCCGTTCCTCGCCTGGCTGATCGTGCTGTGGATGCTGCTGTGGGCCCAGTTCACCGTGCTCTCCTTCCTCACGGGGCTCGTGGTGGCGATCTTCGTGACGCGGGTGTTCCGCCTGCCCACGGTCGAGCTCTCCGGGCGCATCAACCTCTGGTACGGCGCGCTGTTCGTCGTGCAGTTCCTCTTCGCGATCCTCCGTGGCGCGCTCTCGGTGACCGTGCAGGTGTTCGACTTCCGCCGGCAGCCCGGCACCGCCATCATCGCGGTGCCGCTTCGCTATGCCGACGACCTCGTCATGACGCACGTCGCCGTGGTGTCGTCGCTCATCCCGGGCTCCCTGGTGGTCGAGGCCGATCGCGACCGCGGGATCCTCTACCTGCACGTGATCGGCGTGCGCAACCGGGAGGATGTCGAGAAGCAGCGGCAGGGCGTGCTCGGCTGGGAGAAGCGCATCGTCCGGGCGCTCGGCAATCCGACCCAGTACCGGGCGCTCAAGGCCGACGAGCGTGCCGGCCGCATCGACCCCGCGACGATCGGCGGTGCCCGATGAACACCCTGCTCCTCATCATCCTCGCCGTGTTCGGTGTGGCCGCGATCCTCGCCGTCATCCGCATCGTCCGCGGTCCGTCGATCCTCGACCGTGCCGTCGCCGCCGACGTGCTGCTGACCGAGGTCATGTGCGTGCTCGGCGCCGAGATGGCCATCAACGGCCACACCCGCAACATCCCCGTGCTCCTCATCATCGCGGCGGTCGGTGTGTTCGGATCGATCGCGGTCGCCCGGTTCGTCGCGAGAAGGGACAACACGACACCATGAACGTGTTCGGTCTGATGATCCCTGACGCCGTCGTCGACGGGGCGGTGCTCGTGCTCATCCTGCTCGGGGCGATCCTCTGCCTCTCCGCGTCCGTGGGGCTCCTGCATTTCCGCGACGTGCCCACGCGACTGCACGCCGCGACGAAGCCGCAGGTGCTCGGGCTACTGCTGATCTGCGTCGCGATCGCTCTGTCGCAGCGGTCCGTCGGCGGTGTGCTGTTCGGCCTCGTGCTCGTCGCCCCCGTGGTGCTCATGCAGTTCGCGACCGCGCCTCTGTCCGCGCACATGGTCGGTCGCCAGGCCTACCGCAACGGCACGATCGAGCAGCGGGGTCTCGTCGTCGACGAGCTCGCCGAGTCGAAGCAGACCCCTCCCGCCGCCGGCTGACCGCCCTCGCCGCCGACGTAGCCGGTTCCGCCCGCTGTCGGTTCACAACTCAGGAGATCTGCGGCGTCATCGGGCCGCGCGTGCGCTCAGGTCGGATGGGGGATGGATACTCCTGAATTGTGAACGCCGTGCGCGGCCCCCACTTCTCCTCCACCGCCTCGCGATCCGGAGCGGACACTCCACATCCGGCCTCACTCCCCGTCCCGCCGTGTCGCGCCGGGCATCCTCCGGGATGTGATCGCCCACTCCAGACCCCAGCGCGCAACAGAGGTCTTCGACTCCACGGTCTTCACTCGAGCGGATCTTCGCTCCGCGGGGCTGAGGGGGCGTGAGCTGACCGCCCTGGTGCGGAGCGGGCGGCTTCTGCGACTGCGTCGGGACCGATACGCCCGCCCGGATGTGGATCCTGTCGTCGCGGAGGCCGTGCGCATCGGAGGTCGCGTCACCTGCGTCTCCCTTCTTCAGCTGCTCGGGGTGTTCGTGCTCGCGGCCCACGGGGTGCACGTGCAGGTCGATCCCCATAGCTCGCGGTTGGGGCGTCGAGACGCGGACGTTCACAGGGTGCACTGGGCAGAGGACGGCGCGGCGAGTGCGCTGCACGTCACGTCCCTGGATACGGCCGTACGCAATGCCGTCCGATGCCAGTCGCCTCGGGCGTCGGTGGCCACCCTGGACAGCCTCCTCCATCAGCGCCTCATCACGATGGACGAACTGCGCGCGATCTT
The DNA here is from genome assembly GCF_019091465.1 of Microbacterium sp. GbtcB4. NCBI lineage: Bacteria > Bacillati > Actinomycetota > Actinomycetes > Micrococcales > Microbacteriaceae > Microbacterium > Microbacterium sp. GbtcB4. The sequence goes on along the minus strand of NZ_JAGXJJ010000001.1, from coordinate 408,196 downwards.
CGCTCGGCTGCCGCAGCGGTTCGGCGCAGTGCTCGCCCTGGCCGACGCGTCATCCGAGTCGGGGCCGGAGACGTTCGTGCGGCTCCTCCTCCGGTCGCTCGGTGCCTCATTCGAGACACAGGTCCACATCCCCGGCGTGGGTCGAGTCGACTTCGTCGTCGATGGATGGCTGATCGTCGAGTGCGATAGCCGCGCCTTTCACGAGGGATGGGCGAAGCAGCAGCGGGATCGTGCGAGGGACATGGCGGCCGCTCGTCTCGGCTATGTCACGATCCGGCCGCTCGCCGCTGACATCCTCTCCGACCCCGCAGGCACGCGAGTGGCGCTGCGGGAGGTTCTGGAGGCGCTCGGCCCCCGGCTCGTCGGCGCTCGCCGTTCACAACTCAGGAGAAAGGGCAGCCGCAGCCTGCCTCAGCCGCCGAACCGCCCCAACGCGCCGCGATCTCCTGAGTTATGAACGGCCGACGGACCCGAGGGGCGCGGGCAGCGATTCGAAGGGTCAGGTGCGGGCGGCGAAGGCCTCGATGAGGCGGGCGGCGGGCTCGGAGTCGCTGATGAGGGTGCCGTGGCCGTGGTCGGGGATGACGGCCAGCTCCGCGCCGGGGATCGCATCCAGGATCACCTGGCACCAGCTCATCGGGGCCAGCGGGTCGTCCTCGCCGCGCAGCACCAGGACCGGGCAGGCGATGCGGACGAAGGCCTTCTCCGGCTTGTGGACGATGGTCGCCCGCATCTTGCGGATCAGGTGCGGGCCGCCGCGGAGGTACTCGCGGGCGCCGCGCCAGATCACGAGCGGCCGTTCGCCCACGAGGTCCTGGAGCAGGTATCGGGCCTGCGCGCCGACGTTCCTGGCCGCCTTGTCGACGGTGGGTCCGGCCAGCACGACGCCGGCGACGAGCTCGGGATGCCGGGCGGCGAGCTCCGCGGCGATCTGACTCCCCATCGAGTGCCCGATCACCACGACCGGATCCGCGTCGACGTGACGGAGGTACGCGGCCACGAGGTCGGCGTGCCGCTGCATGGTCAGCGTGCGCGTGGGCTCGGGGGCCTCACCGAAGCCCGGGAGGTCGAGCGCGATCACCCGCCCTCGCAGCCGCTGCGTGAGGTCGAGGTAGACGCTGCGGCCCATGCCGATGCCGTGCAACAGGAGGTAGGTGGGCGGTCCGTCGCCGAAGGTCTCGGCGATCAGGGTCGCTCCTTCGTGCTCGAACTCGAGGAGGGTGGCCGGCGTCCCCTTCGGGGCGAGGTAGCTGGTGGGCACCTGTCCACGCTAGCCGAGCACCCTCCACGCGCCTCTCAGCCGGCGGGGGTGAGCGTCAGGGTGTCGACCGCGGCCGCCTTCACGGCCTTCGGAGTGAACGCCCATGGCCGCTGCACTCCCGTGGACCAGTCCTTCGTCTGATCGACGTAGTGCTCGTGGAACGCGTGGCCGGAGGCGCCCGTGAGGTGGATCCAGGTCGAGTCGTCGAAGTCCGCGAGGTCGACGACCATCCGCATGGACGGGACGGTGGTGGTGGCGTACGAGACGCCGAGCTGCCACCCGGTCGCATCGACCACGGAAGCCCCGCCCCCGACCGGATACGGGCCACGGTTGAACAGGGCCTCGATCGGCGCGATGCCGGACGACCCGAAGGTGTCGCTGGTGAGTGTCAGGGCGTGCAGGTCGCCCCAGTTCCATCGGGCGACATCCGTGCCCTGGATCCCGGACAGCTCGTCGTACGCCTCTTCAGCCGACAGCGCGAGCATCGCGTCTCGCCCCTCGACGTCGAGACGCGGGTTGCTCCACAGCGGGTCCTCGGGGTCATCGAGCATCGCTCCGACGACGGTGAACAGGCGGCCCTGGCCGTCGATGGGCAGGGGCTGCTCGCGCTCCGCGAAGATGTTCTGCACCAGGTTCGACCACAGCACGTTCGCGTACGCGGCTCCGGCCGAGGAGGCGCTGTTCTGCGCGTCCCAGCCGCGGAGCAGCTCGACGGCCTGCTGCGGCCCCTCGCCCTCGACCTCGATGTCCCCCATCGCGGCGGCGAGCTGCTTGCCGATCCACATCTCGCCGTCCATCTGGATGTCGCGCATGTCCTGCGCAGTCAGCGGGCCGGCGGCGGCGCGTCGTTCGATGAGGTGGGCGATGCGGGCGGCGCGGTAGCCCTGGTCCCAGTCCCGGGAGAGGAAGTGCTCGTAGTCGTCGGTGACGATGGCGTTGTTGGCGGTGACGATGTACCCCGAGCTCGGGTTGTACGACACGGGCAGCTCCTCGAACGGGATGTAGCCGGTCCAGTCGTAGCTGCTGTCCCAGCCGGGCTGCGGCATCCAGCCGTCGCCGGCTCCGCGGATCGGGAGGCGGCCGGGGGTCTGGTAGCCGATGTTGCCGTCGACGTCGGCGTAGATGAGGTTCTGCGCCGGCACGTCGAACAGGGAGGCCGCGCGGCGGAAGTCCTCGAAGTCCTGGGCGGTCGACAGCGCGAAGATCGCCGTCGCGGTCGTGCCCGGGTCGAGCGCCGTCCACCGCAGGCTCACGGCGTACTCGGCGGCATCGGAGCCCGGGACGGCGGGGACGCTGCCCCCGGCGGTGAGCCCAGGCGTCGGATCGTCCGCGATCGCCGTGAAGTCGCCCGTGAGGCCGGAGATGATCGGTCCGTGCACGGTGGAGCGGATGGTGAGCTCGATGTCGTCCCCGCCGGCGACCTCGATGGTCTCGGTGCTCTCCTCCAGCGGCACGAGCTCGCCGTCCCGCCAGTAGGAGTCGCCCTCGATGCGCTCGACATACAGGTCGGTGACATCGGTGGTGAGGTTGGTGAAGCCCCACGCCACGCGCTGGTTGTGGCCGATGACGATGCCGGGCAGGCCGGAGAACGAGAAACCGCCCACGTCGAACGGGCAGTCCTCGTCCACCGTCGAGCACTTGAGCTGCACCTGGTACCAGACCGACGGGAGCGAGGCGCCGAGGTGCGGGTCGTTGGCGAGCAGCGGCATGCCGGATTCGGTGAGGTCGCCGGAGACCACCCAGGAGTTGGAGCCGATGCCCTCGCCGACATCGCCCACGAGCACGCTCGCCGCTTCGATGACGGAGGAGGTCTCCTTCCACTCCACCGTGGTGAGCGCCTGCTGCGCCTCGCCGTCGCCCTCGGACCCCGTGAACGCCGCGGGCTCGGCGCCGGTCTCCAGCGGCGGGACGGTGGAGATGGTGGGCACGATCACCGGGTTCCGGTCGAAGGGGTAGTCCGGGTAGAGCGTGCCGAGGAGCCCGTCCACGTCGGCGTCCGGGTCGTCGGCGAGCTGCCCCGCGAGCAGTGCGCGCTCGGTCTCGTCCTCGACGTTGGTGCGGAGATCCCAGGCCATCGCCTTCAGCCACGCCACCGAGTCCGCCGGCTCCCACGGCTCCGGCTCGTAGTCGGGGTTCTGCAGCCCGAGGACCGCGTACTCGAGCGACAGCTCCGCGCCCGAACGGGAGGACAGGTAGGCGTTGACGCCGTCCGCGTAGGCCTCGTAGTAGCCGCGGGTGACGTCGTCCATCGCCTCCACCTCGGCCTCGGCGGTGGTGCGCCAGCCCAGCGTGCGCAGGAATGCGTCGGTACCGGCCTGGGAGGCGCCGAACAGCTCGGCGACTCGGCCGGAAGTGACGTGTCGGCGGAAGTCCATCTCGAAGAACCGGTCCTGCGCGTGCACGAAACCTTCGGCGAAGAAGAGGTCGTCCGAGGAGTCGGCGGTGATCGTGGGCACGCCGCTGGCGTCGCGCTGCACGGTGACGTCCGCCTTCAGCCCTGCGAGCGCGGTCGACCCGGAGGTCTGCGGGAAGGAGCGCTGGATGGTCCAGGTCACGAAGAACGCGCCTGCGACGGCCACCACCACCAGCGCGGCGATCACGACGAACGCGATGCGTCCGATGCGGGCGGCCAGAGAAGGACGCGGGGAAACAGCGGACGCCGTCGAATCGGTCATCATCGTCGAGAACTCTTTCGGGTAGCCAGGTGGGACTCAGTCCCACCGAGCCCCAGTACGCGTTTCACGGGTACGCGCTCTCGCATCATAGCCGCCCCGCGCTCGCCGCGGGGCGGTCCGCGGCGAGCGGGAGGGCTCAGCCGATGAGGCTGGGCTGCAGATCGCGGAGCGTCCGGCGATGCGTCATGCGGGTCACCCCGATCATCGCCAGCAGCAGCGCTCCGACGAGCCAGGCGCCGAGCACCGCCAGGTCCCAGCCCGCGCGGGCGTAGTCGCCGCCGTACATGAGCTGTCGCATGGCATCGACGACGTAGCCGAGGGGCAGCACATGGTGCAGCGCGGCCAGTGGGGCGGGCAGCGTCTGCCAGGGGAACGTGCCGCCCGCTGTGACGAGCTGCAGCACCATGAGCACGAGGCCGAGGAACTGCCCCACGGAGCCGAGCCAGACGTTGAGGGCGAGGATGATCGCGGCGAACGTGGCCGAGGCGAACATCATCACTCCGAGCGTGCCGAGCGGATGGTCGAACGTGAAACCGAGCGTCAGCGCCAGGATGCCCATCAACCCGAGCATCTGCACGGCACCGAGCATCGCCGGGGTCAGCCAGCCCGCCAGCGTGATCCGGATCGGGGAGTGCAGCGCCGTGACGGCGCGACGGGAGATCGGCTTCACGATGAGGAACAGCGCGTAGATGCCGATCCACGCGGAGAGGGCGGCGAAGAAGGGGGCGAGGCCCGCGCCGTAGTCCTCGGCGGAGGCGACTTTGTCGCTGGACACCTTCACCGGGTCCGCGATCGTGTCGGCTTGCAGGGAGCGCAGGCCGGGGGTGGAGGCGGGGATCGCCTGCACGCCGTCGGCGAGCCCGTCCCGCAGCTCCGCGGTCCCGGAGGACAGCGTCTGCAGGCCGTCGCGCAGTTGGGCGGCGCCTGAGTTCGCCGCGGCCGCTCCCGTCGCGAGGGTGCCGGCGCCGCCGGCGAGCTCGCTCGCCCCCGATGCCACGGACGCAGACCCGGCGGCGAGCTGGTCGACCTTCCCGACGGCGTCCTGCACCTGGGCGTTGCCCTCCTCGATCCGGGCGCCGAGAGGGTCCAGGCGGGCGAGCACCGCATCGATCTCCTCGGGTGCGAGTCCCTGCTCGGTGAGGACGTCGGTGATGTCCGCGCGCACCTGCGGCAGCGCATTCGTCGCCTCCTGCACCGCGGCTCCGGCCCGATCGGCGACGTCGGCGAGTTGGCGGTTGCCCGCGCTCACCTGCTGGGCACCGTCGGCGAGCGTCTTGGCGCCGGAGGCGAGTTGTGCCGAGCCATCGGCGAGCTTCGCGGTGCCCTCGGCGAGCGTCGTGCTCCCGGAGGCGGCGCTGCGTGCGCCGTCGACGAGCTGTGTGGCGCCGTCGGTCGCGGAGATCAGGTTGTCGCGCACGTCGCTGAGGCCCGTCAGCAGTCGCTCCGCGGCCTCGCTGCCGACCATCTCGGCGACGGAGCTGCGGATCTTCTCGACGGCCTGCGATCCCATCGACGAGGCGAGGTAGTTGTTCGCGTCGTTGGTCTCCAGCTCGATTCGGGCTTGATGCGGATCGTCGCCTGCGGCGGAGGTGAGGGCGGCGGAGAAGTCCGAGGGGATCGTCACGGTGAAATCGACCTCGCCGTGGCGCAGCGCATCGGCGGCCTCGTCCTCGGTCATACGCTGCCAGTCGAAGGCGTTCCCCTCGATGAGGTTCTCCGCCACGTCCTCGCCGTAGTTGACGGTCTCATCGGTCGCCGCTTCCGTGCCGGTCGTCGGGGCGGGAGCGCCCTCGTCGTCGACCACCAGGGCCACGGGGACCTCGGAGAATTTCGCGTACGGATCCTGGTTCGCCCAGAGGTAGAGGCCGCCGTAGAGGATCGGCACGCAGATGAGGGCCACGAGGGCGAGGATGCCCATCCGGCTCGCGGTCAGGCGGCGGAGCTCGGCGGCGATCATGGCGGGAACCTTCATCGCGCTTCTCCTTCCTCGTCGGTCGTGGGTTCGTCGTCGGTCGTGGGGTCGTCTTCGGTCGTGGGGTCGTCTTCGGTCGTGGGTTCGTCTTCGGTCGCTGGTTCGTCCGGCGCGGGTTCGCTCTCCTCGGGATCGTCGGTCGCTTCCGGACGCTCGAGCACCAGAGGCTCGATCGGTCCGGACGCGTTGATCGCATCGAACTCGTGCATGCGCTCGAGGGCGACGGCGGCGGAACCGCCGACGATCACGAGCATCGCGTACCCGCGGTCCGCGAACTCGGCCGCGATGCGCCACCATCCGTCCGGGCTGCCGCCGTGACGATCCGGGGCGACGAGCACGATGCCCTCGACGCCCTCGCGGAGCACGGCGAGCTCGCACAGGATGCGCACGCGGGCGGCCGGGTCGACCGAGCCGATGGGGACGGAGGCGAGCTCCTGGTATCCGACCCGCCCGAGCCAGCGGCGAGCGTGGAGCGGGGTCGCGCCACGTCCGGCGAACATCAGCTCCTCGCCGACCACCCCGGCGAGGGTGATGTCCGGGTGCGGATCGCTGACGTCCGGGGCGTCCACGAGGGCGACGCGGCGGCGCAGCTCCTTCGGACTCGCCGCCGCATCGATCGTGACGCGGCCCGTGTCCGGACGCATCCGCCCGCTCGCGATGAGGCCGAGCACGGTCGGCCGCTGCTCGGTCTCCGCGAGCGCGTAGCGGACGGCGCCGGAGTGGAACTCGAGACTCATGGACGGAAGCGCCTGGCCGGCGCGGCCCTTGCTGACGTCGTGCAGTGTGATCCTCATGCGCGGACCTCCTCATGGTCGGCGGCGATGTCCGGGTGGGCGCTCAGCAGTTCGTCCGCCTCGCGCCAGGAGAGTCCGGCGATGCTGAGCACGGCCCGGACCGCGAGGTCCTCGGCGCCGCTGCTCTGCACGTCGGTGCGGGAGACGACGGTGCGCGCCATCTCCTCGATCAGCCGGGCGAGCGTGGGACCGGCGAGGTCCGTCCGGAAGCTGCCGTCCTGCTGCCCCCTTCGCACGAGGGCGGCGACACTCCGGCGCAGCGGCGCCAGGGCGGCGGCGGTGTGCTCCACGTGCGCCTCGTCGAGGGCGAGCGCGGCGGCGACCTGGATGTGCGCCGCCTCCTCCCAGAGCCGGGCGGCCAGCCGGGCCAGGGCGAGGCGGGCGTCCGGCTCGTCGATGGAGGCCGCGATGGCGTTGAAGCGCTGGGCGCCGGTGGAGACGAGCTCCCGGATCAGGGCGTCCCGATCCTCGAAGTGCCCGTAGAGGGTGCGGCGGGACAGGCCCGCGGCCCTGGCTATCGCGTCGAGGGAGGCGTGCGGGTCGGTGGCGAGGGCGCTGCGGGCCGCGGACAGGATGCCGGCGCGGTTCTCCGCGGCGTCGCGACGAAGGGCGCGAGTGGTCATCCGTCCATGGTAATAACATGCACAGAGCTGTGCAAGATAATTCAGCAACCTCGCAGTGTGCTGCTCCCGCGGCCGGCCGTCGAGTCTCCTCCGGGGTGCACCGTGGTATGTTACGCGTCGCGCTTCGGCGCATTCTCAGAGGAGAGACCGGTCCGGACCGGGACTCCGGCGGGATCGGTCATGGAACGGCGGGGGGACGCCATGATCGAGAAGAAGAACGACGTGCATGCCGGGAGCGGGGCACCGGCGGGGGATCGGCACGGTGGTCTGCAGGGCAGGCTGACCGATGCGGTCGTCTCGGGCGCGCTCGCTCCGGGGACACGGGTGGACGAGCGCGGGCTCGCGGCCGCCTTCGGTGCCGGGCCGGCAGAGGTCCGCCGGGCCCTGGACGGCCTCGCCGCCGCCGGCCTCATCGCGGTGCGCCGCGACGGCACACGGTGGGTGACCGCGCTCGATGGCGACCGGGCGCGCGATGTGGTGGCTCTGTTCGGCGACGTCTGGATCGGCTCGGTCCGGCGCACGATGGCGCTGCTCCGCACCGACGACCTCGCGTATCTCGACGAGCTCGTCGACGATGTGGCGCTGGCGGTGCGGTGGCGGGACGGCTCGGCCTTCGGCGGCGGCCTGCGCGCTCTCGCCGTCGCTTTCGCCCGGATCGAGGGCAACACGGAGCGGGCTGAGCTCGTCGGGAGTCTCGGGACGCTTCTCGAGTGCGTCGCCCGTCGTGCCGGGAGCATCTTCGACTGGTCGGATGTGCGTACGTCGGTCGCCCGGATCGCCGTGGTGCTCGCCGAACGCGACGCCACGGCGATGCGCACCGCCCTCATGGACCTGTTCGACGATGTGCTGCCGGGAATCGTGGACCGTGCGGTGACGCCGGCTCTCCCGCTCGCCGCGGCGTCCTGATCGCCGGACGCGGGAGGGGCGCCCCGGTGACCGCGGCGCCCGTCCCGTGTGCTCAGTCGGTGCCGGAGTCGAAGGCCGCGCGCTCGGAAGCGGTGTCGACGGCGTCCGCGAGGTTCTCGTCGGCCTCCGAGATCGAGCCGTGCACGGACTCGGTGATCTCGGCGGACTCGCCGGCGGTGACCCGGCCGACGAGCTCGCCCGTCGCGCCGCCGACGAGGCCGAGGCCCGCGTACTGCTCCAGGCGCGCACGGGAGTCGGCGATGTCGAGGTTGCGCATCGTGAGCTGGCCGATCCGGTCCACGGGGCCGAAGGCGGCGTCGCCGACGCGCTCCATCGACAGCTTCTCCGGCCCGTAGGACAGGTTCGGGGAGACCGTGTCGAGGATCGTCCAGTCGTCGCCGCGGCGCAGGCGGATCGTCACGGTGCCCGAGATCGTCGAGCCGACCCAGCGCTGGATGGACTCGCGGAGCATGAGCGACTGCGGCTCGAGCCAGCGGCCCTCGTACATGAGGCGGCCGAGGCGTCGACCCTGCTCGTGGTACGTCGCGAGGGTGTCCTCGTTGAGGATGCCGTTGACGAGGCGCTCGTACGCGATGAAGAGCAGCGCCATGGCCGGGGCCTCGTAGATACCGCGCGACTTCGCCTCGATGATGCGGTTCTCGATCTGGTCGCTCATGCCGAGGCCGTGGCGCCCGCCGATCGCGTTCGCCTCCTGCACCAGGGCCACCGGGTCGCTGAACTCGACGCCGTTGATCGCGACCGGACGGCCGCCCTCGAACGTCACCGAGACGTCCTCGGTCTCGATGGCGACGGACGGATCCCAGAACTTCACGCCCATGATCGGGTCGACGGTCTCCAGCGAGACGTCGAGGTGCTCGAGCGTCTTCGCCTCGTGGGTCGCGCCCCAGATGTTCGCGTCCGTCGAGTAGGCCTTCTCGGCCGAGTCGCGGTAGGGGAAGCCGTGTGCGACGAGCCACTCGCTCATCTCCTGCCGACCGCCGAGCTCGGTGACGAAGTCCGCGTCGAGCCAGGGCTTGTAGATGCGCAGGCGGGGGTTGGCGAGCAGACCGTAGCGGTAGAACCGCTCGATGTCGTTGCCTTTGTAGGTCGAGCCGTCGCCCCAGATGTCGACGCCGTCCTCGCGCATCGCGCGCACGAGCAGCGTGCCGGTGACCGCGCGGCCCAGGGGCGTGGTGTTGAAGTAGGTCTTGCCGCCGGAGCGGATGTGGAAGGCACCGCAGGAGAGTGCGACGAAGCCCTCCTCGACCAGCGCCGTCTTGCAGTCGATGAGGCGCGAGGCCTCGGCGCCGTACTCCAGCGCGCGTCCGGGGATCGAGGCGATGTCGTCCTCGTCGTACTGCCCCAGGTCGCCGGTGTAGGTGAAGGGCACAGCGCCCTTGTCGCGCATCCAGGCGACGGCGACGGAGGTGTCGAGTCCTCCGGAGAAGGCGATGCCGACGCGCTCGCCGACGGGCAGGGACTGGAGGACCTTGGACATGGCTCCCAGTCTATCGGCGCGCGACCCACCCCCTTTCGTGTGTTCCGGCCCCTTTCGCACGCACGCAGGGGGGTGGCTCGCGCGAAAAGGGGTGGGTCGACGGGAAGATGGGCGCATGGGTGGAGCGATTCTGTGGGGAGCCGTCGCGGCGGCGCCGCTGTTCGTCGGTGCGGTGCTCGCGATGATGCGCACCTGGCCGCCGCGGTGGCTGGGCATCGTCCTGGGCTTCGGCGCCGGAGCCCTGATGGCCTCGATCGCCTTCGAGCTCTGGGAGGAGGGGCTCGACCGCGGCGGTCCCATCCCGCTCGTCACCGGCGTCGCCCTCGGTGCCCTCAGCTACTACATCGCCGCCCGCATCCTCGACGCCAGGGCTGCCAGGAAGAAGGGCGAAGCTGGGGGAGGTCAGCTCGCGGTGGGGGCCCTCCTCGACGGGATCCCGGAGCAGCTCGTCCTCGGCATCGGTCTCGCCTCGGGGGAGCCGGTGAGCATCGCGCTCGTCGTCGCCATCCTCGTCTCGAACCTCCCGGAGTCCATCGGCTCCGCCGCCGACCTGCTCGACGGCGGCATGCGACGGAGCAGGGTGCTGCTCCTGTGGGCCGGGGTCGCCGTGGTGTGCGCGCTCGCCACCGTCGCCGGATTCGCACTGGCCAGCGTGACCGGCGAGGTCTTCCGCTCCGGGGCGAGCGGTTTCGCCGCGGGCGCCCTGCTCGTCATGCTGGTGGACTCGATGGTCCCGGAGGCGCAGTCGAAGGCGAAGGAGTCCACGGGGCTGGCGACCGTCCTCGGATTCGCGCTCGCCGCGGGTCTCGCCTTCGCGTCCTGAACGGATCGAGGGGGTTGCGGCTCAGACGCCGCCGGTGCGGGCGTCGCGACGGACGCTGCGGCCGGTGATGCGCTCGATACGGAACGACAGCGGGAGGTCCCGGTCGTCTCCGGCCCACGGGTGCACCCGCGCAGCCGCCCCGGCAGCGTCCTCCTCGGGCACCTGCGACAGGACACCGTGCATCAGCACGCTCCACCCCAGGCCGCCGATCGGATCGTGGTAGTCGACCTCGAACGAGACCTCGGCGGACTCGCGGGAGAGCGTCGCCAGGTGGCCGTCCGGTGACGTGCGCAGGAGCAGCTCGTGCCCCGAGACGACGAAGTTCACCGGATGGATCTGCACCAGGCCCTCGTCGACGAATCCGATGCGGCCCACCGTGGTGGTCGCCAGCAACTCGTAGGACTGCTGCTCGTCGAGTTCGTGGATCATGCGGACACTCCCTCCCCCTGTGCCGCCAGTGTAGCCACGGCGCCGCAGATCATCGAGGGCACCCGACCCGAATCACCCGGTGACGTGTCAGGACGACCATGCCTCCAGCTCGGCGGTGAGCGCAGTGAGGTACGCGGGAGGGCCGGCTTCCGCGAACCACAGCCACAGCTCCGCAGCGATCACCGGGTACCACGCGCGGACACGGTCGGGATCGGCGCCGTAGCCATCGATGAGCGCCCGCTCGGACCGCGGGTCCTTCCTGGCGGCTCCCCACGCGGCTCGGGCGAGCTCCCGCAGCGGGTCGCCGCAGTGCGCCGCCTCCCAATCGACGACCCCGGAGACACGTCCGTGCTGCGCGAGCAGGTTGCCGTCGGTCCAGTCGCCGTGGCAGAAGACGACCCCGGACGACGGCGGAATGCGCAGCGGGAGGCGAGGCCCGCCGGCGGCGCGGTACCGCTCGATGATCGTCGCATCGTCGGGTGCGGGAAGGAGGTCGTCCGGAGCGGCGAGCCGATGCAGGGCACGGAGCAGGGGCGCTGATGCCCCGAGGCCCGCGAGCCGGGCCTCGGCGTCGGCGTCGTCGAGGCGGGCGCCGGGGAGCTCCGTCATGAGGATCGCGCCCGGCCGCTCCTCGACCACCTCGGGTACCGGGAGTCCGGAGCCGACGAGACCGCGGAGGGCCCGAAGCTCGTTCTGGTGCCGTGCCGGATCGGCGAGGCGCTTCTCGACCAGCCGTCGTCCGCCGCGCTCGACGAGCCGCACCGCGCCGACCGCTCCCTGCCTCATCCCGTCATCCTCGCACCGGGCGGGTGATCACTCGAAGCCGGGGTAGTCCTGCAGCCGCTTCTCGAACTCCGCGCGGTCGGCCTCGCTCAACACCTTGCCGGCGATGACCACGAGCTGGAGCCCCTCGACCGGCTCGCCCGTGCGTGCGCTCTGTGCCTCCCGCGACGCGCGGAAGCCGCCGTCGGCATCGTTCGACAGATCGTAGATGTTCGCGTAGAAGCGCAGGGGATCGGGGTAGTTCTCCGTGTAGTACTCCCATGTCGTCTGCGTGCGCGGGTCGTCGCTGCCGTAGAGCTTGGCGATCATGGACGGGTCGATGCCGGAGTTCGCGGGGTCGTTGAACGAGTACAGGTTCCACAGGCCGTGCGCCGCCACCACCTCGTCGATCGCGGCCATCACCTCGAGCTTGCGCGCGTAGCCCTGCACGGGCTGCTCGGTCGCCCAGGCCGCGGACGTGTACTCGGACAGCATCGACTCCCCGCCGTAGCCGTTGCGCTCCGGCCGGATGTCCTCGTCACCCACCTGAACCCACGTGAACCCGAAGTCGGCGGAGAGCCGCTCCCGGATGTCCGTGAAGAGAGCGTCGGCCTCGGCGCGCACCTCCTCCATGGACTGCTGGGTGAGCGCTTCCTGCGGGGCCGTGCCCTTGATGCCCGGGTAGGCCTCCGCGTGCCGTTGTTCCGCGGTCTTCACGCCTTCGTAGTTGCCGGATGCCGAGGTGCGCAGCGCGCTGAGCGCCCCGACGGTCGCGACGTTGAACAAGATGGTGAGAACGAGGGCGACGATGCCCAGGCGGCGCCCGCCGGTGGTGAAGAGTGCGGCGACGATCACGCCGAGCACCACGAGCTGCAGTGTGATCATCGTCACGCCGTACAGCAGGTCGGTGCCGCCGACCACGAGCGTGCCAAACAGGATCAGGACGAAGAGGATGGCGGCCACCAGGGCGATCCAGCCGAGGGCGTTCGCCGCTGGCCTCTTCTCCTGGGGCGGCAGCGGGGAGAGGACGGGCGGCGTGGGACCGATCTGCTGCTGCCGCCGGGCGCCGCGATAGCCCCCGGGCGGCGGGACGGGCGGGGCGCCCTCGGTGCCGCCGACATACCGGGCGCGCTGCCGCTCGTGATCGCTCACCACGGCTTGTCCGCTCCGGTGCCGCCGGGTTCGTCGCCCTGCTGCTGATCGCGTTCCTGCGTCCCCTGCTCGAGCTTGTCCTGGAGATCCTGCAGCTTGTCCTCGGACGGCTGCGGCTCCTCCTGCTGTTCCTGCTCCTCCTGGGGCTGCTGTTGCTGCTCCTGCTCCTGCTGCTTCTGCTTGAGGCGGTCCTCGGTGCTGTCGAGGGTGTCCGCCATGTCGCGCTCGGGATCGGGGGACTGCTGCTGCGCCTCTTCGCTGTGGCACTCCTCCGGGGTCTCGACGGTGACAGTCAGCGCCTCGCCGTAGAGAGCTGTCGCGGCGGCGCCCTCTCCCTCGGCCCTGGCGGCATCGCCCATCCGCTCGATCACGAGGGCGAGGTTGATCCGGACCGGGCACACCTCGAGCCCGGTCGCGAGGTCGAGTGAGCGCTCCAGCTCCGCGCGGGCGGCAGGGAGCTCCTCGGCGCCGGCCATCGCGGTGCCGATGTTGTACGGCGCCTTGTACGGCTCGAACCAGTTCAGGACGTCCTGTCCGCGCGCCGAGGCCTCGGAGCCGGCGAAGTCGTCGACGACGTACGCGGTGATGGCCTGGTGGGCGAACGCGTACATGCTCAGCAGCTTGCCCACGAAGAGCAGGGCGGCGAGGGTGAGAGGGATCGTCCCGATCGCGACCCAGCGGCGGATGAGGCGTCGACGGCGGTTCGAGCGGAGGAGGGCTGCGGCGGCGTCGTCCTGCGCAAGCGTCACGACCCACCTCCTCCCCTGTCGTCGGCGTCTGAACATCCTATCCGCGACGGTCCGTCCGGGCCGGCGTGTGCGACGAACGCCGGCCCCGATCGAGGCCGGCGTTCGTGACGGGGAGTGCCTGTCCGGCTACTCCGCCGCCTTGACGCGGAACGTGTCGAAGGACACGCCGAGGGGCGCAGTCGCGCTCGCCGAGCGGCTGCCGCTGAGACCCACGCCACCTGCCGGAAGCGGGGCGGTGTCGGTCGCCCGCAGCTGCCAGTCGGCGGGCTCCGCGGCATCGCTCGTCCAGAGCTTCGCGACGAGGGAGGCCTTGTCCGCCCCCGTCACGGCCGCCTTGAGCGTGTAGGTGGTGCCCGGGGTGACCGTGACGCCGTTCAGGGCCCGGGTCGCGAGGACGGTGCCGTCTCTGTGCGCCACGAGCCAGACCGTGCCGTCCGGGCGGAGCCACGCGCGCACGAGGTACCGGCCGGCGGACGAGTCGCGGGCGATGACCCCGATGTAGGAGCCTCCCGTGCTGGACGGCTGGTCGACGCGGAAGGTCGTCTCCAACGCCGGGTTCGGCACCGACGGTGCGTTCAGCGTCGCGTGGCGGGTGTCTCCCGCGGCCAGCTTCAGCTGCCCTGAGCCTTCGGCGACGCTGGCCGCGGCTGCGGACCCGCCGGCGATCTTCCATGCTCCGCCCGTGAGGGCTTCACCCCAGCCGGGACCGGCCGTGCGGTCGAACTCGTCGCTCGCGAGCGGCGCGGGTTCCGCCACCACGGCTTCCCGCGTGGTCGTGGCAGAGCCGCCGATGTCGTCCGTCACCGTGAGGGTGACCGTGCGCGTCCCGGCCGTCGCGTACGTGTGCGTCGCCGATGCTCCTTCACCGGTCGTGCCATCACCCCAGTCCCAGCGGTAGCTGCGGATGGTGCCGTCGGCGTCCGTCGACGCAGACGCGTCGGCCGTCACCGTCAGCCCCGAGGCCGAGAGCGTGAACGAAGCCGTGGGCAGCGCGTTGGCGCCCTGCACGACGACACGCTTCGCGACCGAGCCCACGAGGTTCTGGCTGTCGGTGACCGTGAGCTTGACCACGTACGTGCCGGGCTTCGCGTAGGCGTGCGACGGCGTCTTGCCCGTACCCGTCGTACCGTCCCCGAAGTCCCAGCGGTAGTCCGAGATCGTGGTGGTCCCCGGCGGCACGGAGGTGCTCGCGTCGAAGGCGACATCGAGCCCGGCGACGGCTGTGGTGAAGGCGGCGACCGGAGCTGTCGAGCCCTTGCCGACCAGGTAGTGCGTCTTGACCTGTGCGGCGGTCAGTCCGTACGGGTACACGGCGAACTCGTCGACGTTGCCGGTGAGGGAGACCGACTTCGGGGTGTTCGGCCAGTTGGCGAGCTTGCCGCTGCCGATCTTCCAGAAGCCCTCGTAGTCCTGGCCCTTGGTCACTCCGGTGATCTGATCGTTGAGTTGCCCGTCGACGAACAGCTTCATGCCTTCCGGGCTCACCGAGGCCACGACGTGGTGCCACTGGTTGTCGTTGTATGCCGACTTCGTCGTGATGACCTTCGTGCCGTCGCTGTACACCCCGAAGTTCAGGCGCCCGTCGTTCGACATGTACACGTTGCGATCGTGGTTCCTCGAGAAGCCCGCGGCCGAGCTCTCGAAATCGAACAGCAGACCGCCGCTGGTCGTCGACGTCTGGAACCACATCTCGGCCGAGTACGCCCCGGGCGTCGGCATCTTGGTGGTGGTGTCGACGCGCCCCGTCTCGGTGCCGTCGAGGGCCGTGGCACCCGCCACTCCCTTCGGCACGCCCGACGTCGACGGCTTCGCCCCCGCGCGGAAGATGGGGTTGTTCGTGCCGGCCACGTCCTGACCGACGGTTCCCAGCGGGTAGTAGAGCTGCGGTGCGTCGGCGAGCACGGCGTCGGAGTACGGAGGGGTCGAACCGGCCACCGTGACGGTCGCCGTCTTGCTCGTGACCGTGTTGCCGTCGCCGTCCGTGGCTGTGAACGTGTACCTCTGCTGCGAGCCGGCCGGAGCCGTCGTGTCTTCGAAGGTGATGGCGGGCAGGTTCCACCAGGTGGAGTCCGCCTTCGTGGTGAACAGCGGCGCGGTCGAGCCGGCGCGGCGCAGTTCATAGGTGAGCGTGAGGTCGTCCCGGTCCCAGTTGGACGGGATCGAGACCTTCACGTGGCCGGGTACGAGCGAGGTCGCGGTCGGCTCCCACTTGTCTCCGGAGAGGCGGGGTCCGTCCTTCGGGCCGCCGGGAGGAGTCGTCGAGAATCGCACGAGTCCTTCGAACTGCCCGTTGTTGACCGAGCGGAACTCGCCGCCGATGGAGATCATGTTCCCGGTGCCGGTGATGGAGAGGCCGGCCTGACCCAGACCGGTCGTCACGCCGACCGCCCAGTCCGGAGACCACGCGTACGGCGACGGCGCCGGCGTGCCGCCCCAGTCCTTGCGGCCCGGTGCCGCGGGCTGGGGAGCAAGCGTCCCCCTGGCGTCGGCGGTGTAGGCCTCGGAGTAGCGGTGGATGCGAGGAGCCTGCTCCGGGTGGAGCCCGAGGGTCACGCAGGTGTGGGTGTGGCTGGTGGTGTAGACGACCTTGCCGGTGGAGTAGACGCCGTAGTGGTCGCCGATGCAGTCCGCGATCCAGCGCACCTTGCCGGTGCCGGCCTCGGCGGCGAAGGTGCCCTCGAGGCTGCCCGTCGCGGCGTCGGCGAAGCCCCAGCCGGTGCCGTACACGCCGGTCGCGTCGGTGGCGAGACCGAAGGTTCCGGCCTTGCCGGCGTAGATGCCCGATCCGGCGCCGTTCTTGACCGTCTTGGCCAGTTCCCACTCGGTGTTCAGGGCTCCGGTTGTCTTGTCGACGGAGGCGCTGCCGCGCATCTCGGTGTTGCCGTTGACCTGGGAGAAGCGTCCGCCCACGATGGTGTCCGCGCCCGCAGGGTCCATGACCATGGCATCGACCTGGAGGTCGGTCTGCGGAGCCCAGGGACGGAGCGCGCCGTTGGTGGTGTCGAAGGCGGCCAGGTTCTTCCGCGGCGTGCCGTTGGCCTGGGTGAAGAGGCCGCCGGCGTAGACGGTCGTCCCCGACGTCGCCAGCGCGTAGACGCCGGATCCGCCGATGGAAGGCACGAAGCCCGGGACGAGCTCACCGGTCTTCGCGTCGATCGCCGCGATGTTCCAGCGGTCCTTGCCGTTGACCTTGTTGAACGAGCCGCCGATGTAGATGCGGGAGCCGTCGGGCGAGGCGGCGACGGCCTTGATCACGCCGTTCACCTGTGGGGCGAACGGCAGCAGCGCACCGGTGTCGATGTTGTAGGCGAGCACGTTCGAGCGTGCCGTCAGTGCGGTCCCGGGAGGGGCCTTCGGCTCGCGGGCGTTGTCGAATTTGCCGACCGCGTACACGATGGACCCGATCGTCGTCTGGGCCCAGACATACCCGTTGTCGATCTGCACGGTCGGGATCGGATCGGATGTGACGACGTTCTCGTCCCGCTGCAGCAGCTGAGGCATCCCACGCGGATCGTCGGCCGCCGCGGCGGCTCCGCCGCCGAGGGCGACCAGCCCCGCGGCGACCATCACCCCCGCGATCACTCCGGCCACGCCCGTGCGCGCGCTCTTCCAGACAGCACTGTTCCCCATGTGTGTTCCCCAGTCATTCGATGGCCGACCCCACGTCGGCACGTCATCGTCGGACGATCGACCGCGAGAGCTCCCCCAGAGATGCTCGGACCGCGGCGGTTCGTTCCGACGAACCCCCGTCGAAGGCGCAGAAGCCTCCGACGGGTAACACAATACCATCGCCGGGAGCGGAGTACACGCCGTACCCGCAGGGATCCTGGGGTCTCGCGTGCTGTCAGGGGGCGTCGAGCGGAGCGGGCCGCCCCGCGCGAGGCGCGCGAAGACCTCGGAGTCGGGCGACCAGGATCGTCGCGCGGGTGAGTTCCACCCCCAGCGCGGCGAGGACCACGAGTGCCGCGACCCAGTACAGCTCGATCACGTTCCCCACCTCGCCGGCGTCGGCGTAGGCGGTGGTGCTCGACGGTGCGGCGGGGAGCGACGGGGCGACATCCGCCTCCCGGTGTTCGTAGCCGACGCCGAGCTGCCCGGCGATCGTCTCGAGGTTTCCCTCGTCGATGACGGAGAGTGCATCCGCACCCTGGTACTGGATGTACTCGGAGCCGTTCTGGTCGAGCCCGCCCGTCGTGACGCGCATGGGACCGCCCTCCGTCGTGCCGTACCCGAAGACGGCACCCGCGTCGGTGTAGCGCGCGCTGTCGGCGAAGGACTCCGGGGCGGACCCCGTGGTCTGCTCGCCGTCGCCGAAGTAGAAGACCATCCGCGAACGGTCCGGCGACGACTCCGCCGCGGCGGCGAGGGTCTCGCTCAGCAGCGGAGCGGCCACGCCGATCGAGCTGCCGCGCGACTGGCTCGTGACCTCGGGGCGCAGCACGTCGAGTGAGCCGAGCAGGGCGGTGGTGTCGGTGGTCAGCGGGATCCGCAGCTCGGCGGCCGCATCCGAGGTGAGGAGGGCGAAGCGGGCTCCGGGGTACTCCTCCACGAGCGCGCGCACGTCGGCGCGCACACCGTCGAGCCGGGGGGCGCCGTCGTCCCAGTCCTCGGCCACGATGCTCGCGGTGGTGTCGACGACGAGCACGATGTCGGTGTCGGTCGCCAGGGTCTGCGTGGAGCCGCCGGGGAGCCCCGGCCGCAGCAGCATCACGGCGCAGGCGAGCACCATCACGAGGCGCAGCGCCCAGAGTGACCGATGCACGGCGAGAGCGCGTCGGTCGGTCACGACCTCGCCCCCGGCACGCGGCGCACGCACGAGCATCCAGACGGCCACGCCGGCGACACCGGCGCACAGCAGCAGGATGAGGAACACGGGGAGCACGGGTTGGAAGATCACAGGCGCACCCTCCAGACCAGCACGACGAAGCCGAGCGCGAGGACCGACAGGACGGCGATCCACAGGTTCGGAGTGTCCGTCCAGACCACCTGCGCCTCGCCGCGCAGTGCCGTGGCCTCCTGCTTCTGCACCTCGTCGATGATGTCCCCGACCGTGGTCGTGTCGCGGAGCCCGTAGGCGGCGCCCCCGGTGGCCTCGGCGGCGGCGGCCAGCTCGGCGCTGACGGCGGCGTCCTTGCCCTCGACCGGGTTGATCGCGAACACCCGGACATCCTTCGAGGCCGCATACGCCGCGGCCTCATCGAGCGTCACGATCGAGGCGCCGTTGATCTCGTTGTCCGTCGCGAAGATCACGGACCGGGACCGGTCGTCGTCCGGGTGATCGAAGCCCATGGTGCAGGCCGCGAGTCCGTCGCCGATGAGGGAGGCGCCGTCGCCGTTGAGCGTGCCCAGCCAGTGCTCCGGGATCTCATCCACGTAGTCGAAGCTCGACATCATGCTCGCGAGGTGCCCGCGGATGAAGTCGTAGTCGTCGGTGAGGGGGAAGATCTGTACGGGAGAGCTGTTGAAGATCGTCAGGCCGATGCGCTCGCCCTCGAAGCCGTCGAGCAGCTCGTCGAACACCGAGAGCACCTCGACGTCGACCTCCGACATCGACCCCGACACGTCCAGGCACAGCATGATGTCGCGGCTCGTGTCGACGGGTTGGACGGTCTGGGCGGACATCGGACGCGCGGCCACGACGCCGGCGACCAGCGCGGCCCCCGCACCGAGGGCGAGCAGACCCGTCAGGGCGACGGCGCGACGGGACAGCGCCTGGCGGAAGGACGGCAGCGCTCGCAGCCGCTCCGCCCTGGCCACGCGAGCGGTGTCCGCGGCGCGCCGGTCCCGGTGGCGGCGCAGGCCGACCGCGAGACCGATCGCCACCGCGGCGACGACGACCGCCGCGGCGAGGACCAGCATCCAGACGTTCGCTAGTGCCACGCGCGTACCACCGTCCTGGCGGCTTCGGCGCCGGCGGCCGGATCGATGGCGGGCCCCTGCCGGAAGATGCTCGGATAGTAGTGGCGGCCCATCGCATCGATGAGCGCAGGATGCACGCCGCGGGAGACGAGGTCGTCGAGGGTGAGCACCGGTGCTTCCAGGCCGCTGTACTCGTTGACGAACGTGCGCACGACGCGGCTCAGCTCCAGGTTCGCCTGCCGCGCGGAGAGGTGGCGGTCACGGTAGTCGTGCTCGACGCGATCGATGCGGTCGAGGTACTCCGAGCGCAGAGCGGACAGCACGTCGAGCGTGGACGGCTGACCGGCATCCGCGGCCGCTCCGGAGGCGGCGGTGCGGGGGCGAGTGAGCCGGAACAGCAGCCACGCGCCGACGATCAGCAGGGCGAGGATGCCGAGCGCGAGCAGCATCCATCCCCACCCGTACTGCGCAGGCGGGTAGAGCTCGTCAGAACCGGGCATCGGACCTCCGGTTCAACAGGTGCAGCAGCTGCGGAACGGCGTCGTCCTGACCGTCGAGCGCGGCGTGACTGATCTCCATCCTCGTGAGCAGGTCGGCGAGCCGGGCGGCGTCGGCCGCCCGCTGCGCACCGAGCTCGTTCACGATCGCCCGGTCGCCCTGGATGAAATCGGGGACCTCCCAGAGGCTGTCGACGTCGGCGCGCAGCCGGGCGGAACGGTGGTCGAGCACCGGTTCGGCGTCGCGCAGGGTGAGCCAGAGCACGTCGTGCTGCACCCGCAGGCGGCGAAGCAGGCGCTCGGTCTCGGTGGTGACCGGGGCCTCGTCAGTGAGCACGACCACGATCATGCGCCGTGCGATCGTCCGCGTGACGAAGGACAGCAGGGCGTCGCGATCGCTGGGGGCCGCCGCGTCGTCGACCGCGCGGTCGATCGTCCGCAGCGCGTGTTCGAGGGCGCCCTCGCTGCGCCCCGGTGCCAGGCGACGGACGCGGGAGGCGTCGCCGTAGACGACCGTGAAGTCGTCGCCGTGCCGGAGCGTCAGCACGCCGAGGGCTCCGGTCGCCAGGATCGCCAGGTCCTTCTTCGAGCGCTCGTCCGCGGCGAGAGCGGTCATCGAGCGTCCCGTGTCGACGACGAACATCACCGTGTGCATGCGCGTGGCCCGTGACCGCTTGACCAACGGGGTGCCGAGGCGGGCGGTCGCGCGCCAGTCGATGTCGCGCACCTGGTCGCCGTACTCGTACTTGCGCAGGTCCTCGAAGTCGAGGCTCCGCCCGTGCAGCAACGACGCGTAGGCGCCGTCGAGCGCGTGCAGCGACTTGCGGTTCGAGTGGATGAAGAGCTTGCTCTTCACCTGCGTGATGAGGCTGGGCATCTGGCGCGGGATCCCTGAACGTGTCGACGGGTCAGGGGGTGGGCACGGCGGCGAAGATCTGGTCGATGATCTCCTCGCTGCGGATGCCCTCGGCGTCAGCCTCGAACGTCAGCAGCACGCGGTGCCGCAGCACGAGGTGTCGCAGGGCGCGGATGTCCTCGGGAAGGACGTGGGTCCGGCCGCTGAGGAGGGCGAGGGCGCGCGAGGCCTGGAGGAAGGCGATGCTGGCCCGCGGGCTCGCGCCGTACTTGATGAAGCGGGCGCGCTCGTCCCCGATGTACGGCGCGGGATTCCGGGTCACGTACGCGATCGACACGATGTAGTTGCGGATCGCGGGGTCGACGTAGATGCGGCTCGCGACGTCCTGCAGCAGGTGCACGTCGTCCAGCGTGACGGCGCTGTGCACGTGCCGGTCGGGGTCGAGCACGCCTGAGTCGATGCGGCTGAGGATCTCGAACTCCTCCGCCGGGCTCGGGTACTCCACGATCTCCTTGAGGAGGAACCGGTCCATCTGCGCTTCGGGCAGCTCGTACGTGCCCTCCTGCTCGATGGGGTTCTGCGTCGCGATCACGAGGAACGGCTTCGGCAGCGGGTGGATCTCGCCGCCGATGGTGGTCTGGTGCTCCTGCATCGCCTCGAGCATGGCGCTCTGGGTTTTGGCGCTGGAGCGGTTGATCTCGTCGAGCAGCACGAAGTTCGCGTGCACGGGGCCGAGCACCGTCCGGAAGCTGCCCGTCGCGGCGTCGTAGATCTGGTTGCCCGTGATGTCGCTCGGCAGGAGGTCGGGCGTGCACTGGATGCGCTTGAACTTCGCCTTCACGGTGTCCGCGAGCGTGCTGGCGGCAGTGGTCTTGGCGAGGCCAGGCACGCTCTCGAGGAGGATGTGACCGCCGGCGATGAGCGCCACGAGCAGGCTGGTGCGCAGGCGCTCCTGGCCCACCATCTTCGCGGAGTACGCGTCGGAGATCGTCTGCAGCACGGAACCGGCGCGCGCCATCTCGGCGTCGGTCGGAGCGGCGGCGGGGGCCGCTGCGGCGATCGGCGCGGCGGACGCGGGCGGTGGCGGGGGTGCGGAGATCGTCGGCGGGGTCGGCGCGTCGGCGTCGGTCATCGGTCTTCGTCTCCCTCGGTCACACGCGGGCCCGCACGGCGCGCCCCTCCGCCGACCAGCGTAATCGCAACCTGCGCGGAGGTCGCCGCTAAGCGGCCGGATGAGCCTGCTCCAACGCCTCCATTGACATGCAACGTTTTACCCGCTGATACTTGGCTCGTTAGATACCGACCCGACTATGCGAGAGGAGGAGCTATGTCGTTCACAGTTCGGGCAACCAAGGAACGTGACATCAGCTGGGGTGTTCTCTGAGAACGCGCACGCCACCCCGTATCGCTCGGCCTCCTCGGTCGAGCGATACGGGGCCGGAAGGAACTTCATGCGACCGCAGATCAAAAGAGCGCTACCCATCTATTGGCTCGCTGACGATGTCGTCCGCATCGGCGCGCAGCAGGGGATCACGAAGGAGCTCACCGACCCGCAGGGCCAATTGCGCGTCCTGTTACCGCTGCTCGACGGCAGGCGTGAGTACGGCGAGGTCCTTCGAGAGGCGTGCCAAGCCCTCGGCGACCTGTCTGAAGACGACGTGCGCGAGGGGATCCAGTATCTCGACGCAAGCGGCCTCATCGAGGACGCGTGCTCTTACGACAGCCTGCCCGTTCGGCTGGAGGCCAATCAGACGTTCTTTGCGGCCGCCGCCGAGAATACGCAGGCAGCGGCGAATCGTGCCCAGCACGTTCTCCGCGAGTCTCATGTCGTTCTGCTCGGGCTCGGAGGGGGCGGAAGCGCAAGCCTCCCGCAGCTTCTGGCGTGCGGCCTCCGTAAGCTCACCATCCTCGACTACGACGTCGTAGATGAGAGCAACCTCAACCGGCAGACTCTGTTCCGGACGAGTGATATCGGGCGGAAGAAGACCGATGTAAGCGCAGAGTATTGTCGAGCGTTCGCTCCGGACGTCGATGTCGAGGTGTTCGATCTGAAGGTCGCCTCGGTGGACGACATCATTCGGGTCGCGCGGGGAGCCGACGTCATCATCTGCGCCATCGATGAGCCTCGGTTCATTGCCCAACGCCGTGCGAACGCCGCGGCGGTGCGGCTCGGAATCCCCGTCGTCATCATGCTCACTCAGCACACCAGCGGCCGCTTCTTCTCGGTGGTTCCGCGAGAGTCCGGCTGCCTCGATTGCTTGCACATCTTCGACGAACTCAACACGGATGGCTTCCTGCGGCAGTTCCATGCACTGATGTCGCCGGCGAGAGACGCGGCGACCGCGGCGATCGCGCCGCACATTCAGAGGCTCACGTCCTTCGGCGTGGACGAGGCGATGCGCCTGATCACCGGATACGCGGCCCCTTTGGGTCTCGGCCGACAGGTCGAGGTGAACTACATCTCAGGAGCGCTCCGCATCATCATGAACTGGGATCGACACCCGGGCTGCCCGACGTGCGGATCGGGCGACTCCCAGTTCGACTACATCTTCGATGCCGACCCGCTGTGAATCCGCCTCGGCTGGGTCTCTGGCGCGTCCGCGACTATCGGGCGTGGTTCGCCGGTGACACGCTCACCCAAGTCGGCCTGAGCATCGGGGCCTTCGCCTTCACTCTTCTCGGCTACTACGTCACATCCGACGCCTTTCTCGCAGGGCTGATCGGCACTGTCTCGGCCGTCGCGCGGGCGGTGTCGACCCTTCCTGGTGGCGTTCTCGCCGACCGGTTCGACGCCCGAAGGCTGATGATCTGGTCGGGCGCGTCCGCGTTCGCGATCTACGCAGGGCTGTCGGCGATGTACGTCACGGGCACGCTGACGACAGCTGCGCTCATCGTCATCGCGGCAGGAGAGGGGCTCGTCGTGGGGCTCTTCTTCACGGTCACGGACGTCGCGCTCCCGCGCATCGTCGGGAAGCGATTCCTGGCCGAGGCATCCGCAGCCAACCAGTCTCGCGACGCAGCCATCCGGCTTGCGGCGGCACCGGTATCGGGGCTGCTCTTCGGTGTGCACCCTTCGTTGCCGCTGATCGTCTCGGCGGTCGCTCGGCTCGGAGAAGTCGGATCCGCCCTCGCGATACGTAAGGACCTCAGCCCCGAGGGCCTCGGTGACGAAGCAGGGGTGCGATCGCTCGCCGCAGGTCGTCGTTGGCTGGCGGTGTGGCGTCAACCGCGAACCCTCATCGGTCTGATCGTGCTGGTCAACTTCTGCCTGGGTGCCTGTGGAATGACCATCGTGCTCAGCCAGCAACAGACAGGCACCCCCGCGTGGCAGATCGGAACCATCCAGACCATGCAGGGCGCAGGCGTGCTCGCAGGTGGAGCCGTCGCGGGATGGATACTCCGCCGATACAGCGGGCGCGCGATCGTGCGCCTATCGATCTGCATGATCACTCTGGCGTTCACCGCTCTTCTCGTTACTCAGAGCGTTCCCGCTGTGGCGGTCATCGGCTTCGTCGCCTCGATGCCGTTGATACCTCTCAACGCCGTGCAGGGGTCGTACCTCGCGTTGATCATCCCCGACCAGATCCGGGGTCGCGTGCTGTCGCTTTCGTCCTTGCTCGGAGCGCTCGCCGGCGGTGCCGCGCCTCTGCTGGCCGGAGCGCTTCTGGAGTACGCCGGTTACTACCTTGCGGTCGGGGTGCCTCTCGCCATCCTCGCGGGCACGGCGGTGGCCGCTGCGCTCTCCAGGGCGGTCGGAGCTATTCCCCGGAGGAGCGAGTTCGACCAGGTCGAACCGCTTCCCCTGTCCGCGGGTGCCATCGCAGACGCGTGATGAGCACGCCGAGCAGGCACAGCGCGCCGCCCACGAACATGAGCGGGGTGGGCACCTCCCCGAGGATCAGCCACGACAGGAGGATGGCGAGGGCCGGGACCACGTAGGTCGTCGCGGAGGTCTTCCCCGCGGTGCTGCGCTGCAGCACGTACGCCCAGGTGGTGAAGGCGATGGCGGTGGGGAAGATGCCGAGGTAGACCACCCACAGCGTCGCGTCGAGGGGCGCCGTCTGCACGTCGGCGATCAACGCGCCGAGCCAGGGAATCAGGGCGATCGTGCCGGCGGCCGCCCCGAGCCAGGTCAGCGTGGTGGCGTCGGCCCCCGAGGTGAGCAGGTGTTTCTGCAGCAGGGTGCACCCCGCGTACATGACCGCGGCGAGAAGGGCCAGCAGGAGGCCCGTGAGGTCGGGGCCGGTGCTGCTGGTGGAGTTCATGCCGATGAGGACCACCCCGAGGAAGGCGATGGGGGCGCCGATCACCAGGGGGCGGGGGAATCCCTCCCGGAGGAAGAGACCGCTGAAGACGACGACCATGAGCGGCGCCAGGTTCACGACCATCGCGGCGGTTCCGGCGTCGAGGGTGCGTTCGGCGCTGTTGAGGGCCAGGTTGTAGATGCAGAACCATCCGACTCCCCACACGGCGATCAGCAGCCAGTGGCGGCGCTCCGGGAGCCGGATGCCGTGCCGCAGCGCGATGATCGTCAGCACGAGGGTGCCCACGGCCATGCGCAGCAGCGCCAAGGCCCCGGGGTCGTAGTGCGGCCCCGCGCCACGGATCCCGATGAAGGCCGAGGCCCAGAGCACGACCGTCACCGCGGCCGCGAGCAGCACCAGTGCGCCACGCGATCGCGTCGGCGTGCCCGGCGGGTCGAGCCGCTCTGATGCCCCGATGTCCTGTCGCACCGTCCGATCCTGGCACCGGCCGCCGACATCGGCGATGCGCGGAAGCGACAGCCGTCGTCGCATTCCCGCCAGCGTCGCCGCGGGGCACTGCTAACGTCGAAGAGCAGCCACTGTCCGGGCGGGTCGAGCGTTCCGCTCCCACCGGGGAAGAACTGTCCTCCTCTCCCGGATACGGCTGCGCCCGATACATGACGGAAGAGTTTGAGGACGATACGTGACGAACAGTGAACGAGTAGCGATCATCGGCGCCGGCCCCTCGGGGATGGCGCAGCTGCGGGCCTTCGAGTCCGCGGCCCGTGCGGGGGCGGAGATCCCCGAACTGGTCTGCTTCGAGAAGCAGGCCGACTGGGGCGGCCAGTGGAACTACACCTGGCGCACCGGGCTGGACGAGTACGGCGAGCCCGTGCACTCCAGCATGTACCGCAACCTGTGGTCGAACGGCCCGAAGGAGGCCCTGGAGTTCGCCGACTACACCTTCGACGAGCACTTCGGACGGCCGATCTCGTCGTACCCGCCGCGTCCGGTGCTGTGGGACTACATCGCCGGGCGTCTCGCGAAGACGCAGGTGCGCGACCTCATCCGTTTCGAGACCGCGGTGCGCTGGGTGGAGTTCGACGAGGAGCGTGAGGTGTTCCGCCTCACCAGCGAGCACCTGCCCACCGGACGCACGACCACAGAGGAGTTCGACCGGGTCGTCGTGGCCAGCGGTCACTTCTCCTTCCCGAACGTGCCGCACTTCGACGGCATCGAGACCTTCCCCGGATCCGTCGCCCACGCGCACGACTTCCGGGGCGCGGAGGCCCTCGCCGGGCGGGACGTGCTCGTGATCGGATCGAGCTACTCGGCGGAGGACATCGGCAGCCAGGCGTTCAAGATGGGCGCCCGCTCGGTCACCGCGAGCTACCGGACCGCGCCGATGGGATACGACTGGCCGGAGGGCTTCGAGGAGCGTCCGTGCGTCGAGCGCTTCGAGGGCCGTACCGTGCACTTCGCCGACGGCACCTCGAAGGAGGTGGACGCGGTCATCCTCTGCACTGGCTACCTGCACAAGTACCCGTTCCTGCCCGCGGAGCTCGCCCTGTCCTCGCCGAACAACGTCTACCCCGACGGGCTGTACCGGGGCGTGCTCTGGCAGGGCAACCCGCGCCTCGCCTACCTCGGCGCACAGGACCAGTGGTTCACCTTCAACATGTTCGACGCGCAGGCGTGGTTCGTGCGCGACGTCATCCTCGGCCGGATCGCCCTGCCCGACGAGGGCGAGCGTGCCGCGTCCATCGCCGCGTGGCGGAAGCGGTTCGCTGAGATCGACTCGGCGGCGACGGAGATCCGCTTCCAGGCCGACTACATCCGCGACCTGCTGGAGTGCACCGACTATCCGGCGTTCGACCTCGATCGCGTCGTGGAGATCTTCCTCGCCTGGAAGCACGACAAGAAGGCCGACATCATGGGCTACCGCGACCGCGTGTACCCCTCGGTCATGACCGGGACGCTCGCCGCCGCACACCACACCCCGTGGCTGGACGAGCTCGACGACTCCCTCGAGCGCTATCTCGAGGCCGACGCGCTCCTCGTCTGATCGCCGTCCCACCCCCTTCCGGCCGTCCCACCCCTTTTCGTACGTTCGCAAGGGGGTGGGGCGCACGGGAAGGGGTGGGTCACCGCCGGGCCCGACGCCGCCCGATCCCCACGACGAGCGCGGCGGTGGCGAGGATGATCGCGGCGATGAGGAGCACCCAGAGCGCGACGCCGCCGTAGCCGCCGTTCAGCGCGGGATCGAGGAAGGGGTACGGGTACCACCACGGGTTCCCGGTCGCGGGTGCGGTCACGAGGTTCGCGCGGAGCAGCGTGTAGACCACCCACGCGATCGGGAAGAGCGCGGCGATCCCCACGGTGCCCCAGCCGAGGGCACGACGACGCGGCGCGAACAGCACGTCGGCGAGCAGGACGAGCGGGATGACGACGTGCAGCACCTCGTTGGACCAGGCGACCGTGGCCCCCTGCGGCAGCGCGATCCCGCGGAGCAGCGTGTTGTAGACGACGCCCGTGACGATCATGTAGGTGCTCGCGCACACGAGCAGCGTCGCCAGCCACGTCGGTTCGACTCTCGCGTCGCGGTGCGTCAGCCCCCATACCCCGCCGACGGCCAGCACCACCGCTGCCAGCACGTTGGAGAGGATCGTGAAGAAGCTGAAGAAGTTCGCGAACACGGTGGGCAGGTGCGCGCCCCACGCGGTGTCTGCGGCGAGGGCGATCTCCAGGGTGCGCACGAGCTGCGCGACGATCGCCGCCACCGCGAGCGCCGCCGCCGCGAGTCGGATGTAGGGCCACCACCGCATCATCGCCACCTCCGTCGCCACTGTAGCGGGATCGAAACCGTGCCTCCCCCCCCCGGGTGTGGGATCGAAACCGTGCCTCCGGCGACCCCGGGAGGAGCAGATTCCGTCCCGTATCGCGCTTCCCCGGCGGACAAGCTTCGGCAATGATGGTCGAGATGGCGTCACGAAGGCCACGGACCCGCCGGAGGTAGTCATGTCGTACGACATCGAAGTGTATGGAAAGCTCCGGCTCGCACCGTCCGAGGTGCAGACCGGGACGAGTTCAGTCACAGCGAGCGAGATCGCTGGCGAGGGGCTCGTTCAGGCCTTCACTCATGATTCAGGGGAGTACTGCTTCATCGTCGACGGGCCCCACGACGTCGGCGGCGAAGACATGGACAGTGTTCCCACCGGTCTCCCCGACAACGTGCGCTTCCGGTACGCAGTCGTCGTCGAAGGTTCTGCGCAGCCGCATATCGGACACGCGCTGCGTTTCGCGGATGAGCTTGCCGGGGTGGTGGGAGGGGTCGTGCACGACCCACAGGTCGTCGTGGAGGAGACGTCCGACCCTCGATACGTGTCACGGAGGACCGGGCCCAGCCGCGAGAAGTTCCTGCACGTCGAGTGGTTCCGGCGCTTCGACGAGGAAAGCCCTTCGTTTGCCCAGATGTATCTCGAGTCGGCGAAGGAGCATCTTCCGGCCGCACTGCCCACCGTGTTCGGGTTCAGCGAGCCACTACGAGGAAAGCTCGCAGCGGAGGGGGCGGAAGGGGTCGACCGCATCTACCGAGAGGATGGTGACCGCAGCAGACTGGTCCTCCGAGGGCGGAAGCCGCTCATCTCGGGATTTGTCAGTGGGTGGTCCGATCAGTCCATCGCTGAACAGCAGCGCGTCCGGCTCGTCTTCGACGCGGCGGCGCTCTCCAAGCCTCGGTTCGTCAGTGCCTTCGAGAGCTTCTTCATCGAGTTGGCACGGCGTTCGAGCAGCTTCTTCTCGTACGCCGAGGTCACGCAGTCCCGCTTCTCACCGACGATGGCGCTGCCGCAATGGGGTGAGTGGCCGGGGCTGCCGCAGAGCCCTCCGTGGCTGAGCTGGTTCTCCACGGAGTACGCCGACCTCGTCCGCCCGCATCTGACCGCGGGTGCGCATCGCGAGCTGAGCGGCGGCATGGTCTATCGCTCGAACATGCCCGCGACGAGCGTCAGCGCTTCATGGACGGAGCCGGGGGCCTGGGTCCCCTCCGAGTTCGTTCCTGTTCAGGCGGATCCTGACAACCACCGCAAATCGACGGCTCGCGCGAGCGAGATGCCCGTCGCGCTCCTGTCATCGGACTACTTCGTCAAGGTCCGGTGAACGCGAGTTTTCGCACGATAGCGTCGGTGGGGCCGCTCGGAGGGCAAGCTTCCTGGCCAGTGCGAGGGGAGAAGACGGGTGTCATACGATCTTGACGTTTTCGGGAGCGTGAGAGTGAGCCCTCGTGAGTTGGCGAAGATCGCCGCACCACATGGCCGCCACCCGATCTCGTGGGCTCGGTCCACACCACACCAGGCGGTCCCCGTGGGATCGCACAGGCGAAGGTCGTGCCGGAATCGCTACGAGTCCCTTCCTCGTGAGCGGAAGTGCTGGTCCTCGGTGAGCCTTCGTCGACGAACGCGCGCCAGCGCCTGATACGGGATCGAAACCGCGCCTCCAGGGCCTCGGGCCGGTGCGTATTCCGTCCCGTATCGCGCTTCCGAGGGCTGTCGGAGGCCTGCCGATAGGATGGGAGAGCCCGATCGGGCCAGCTCATCCGCCGGTGGAATCCCGGCGCGAGGCATCATCCAGGGGGTTACCCATGCCAGGAATCGTTATCGTCGGCGTGCAGTGGGGCGACGAAGGAAAGGGCAAGGCCACCGATCTGCTCGGTGAGCGCACCGACTGGGTGGTGAAGTTCAACGGCGGCAACAACGCCGGGCACACCGTCGTCGTGGGCGATGAGAAGTACGCCCTCCACCTGCTGCCCTCCGGCATCCTGTCGCCGGGCGTGAACCCGGTCATCGGCAACGGCGTGGTCATCGACCTCGAGGTGCTCTTCTCCGAGCTGGAGGCCCTGTCCGCCCGCGGCATCGACGTCTCGCGGCTCAAGGTCAGCGCCAATGCGCACATCATCACCCAGTACCACCGCACGCTCGACAAGGTCACCGAGCGTTTCCTCGGCAAGCGCAACATCGGCACGACCGGCCGCGGCATCGGTCCGGCCTACGCCGACAAGATCAACCGCGTCGGCATCCGCGTGCAGGACCTCTTCGACGAGAACATCCTGCGCCAGAAGGTCGAGGGCGCCCTCGATCAGAAGAACCACCTCCTGGTGAAGGTCTTCAACCGCCGCGCCGTCACCTGCGACGAGATCGTCGACGACCTGCTCTCCTACGCCGAGCGTCTGCGTCCGATGGTCGCCGACACCGGCTACCTCATCGACCAGGCCCTGAGCCGCGGCGAGGTCGTCGTGTTCGAGGGTGGTCAGGCGACGATGCTCGACATCGACCACGGCACCTACCCGTTCGTCACCTCGTCCTCGGCCACGGCCGGCGGCGCCTCGACCGGCTCCGGGGTCGGCCCCGGCGCCCTCGACCGCATCGTGGGCATCGTCAAGGCCTACACGACCCGCGTCGGCTCCGGTCCGTTCCCGACCGAGCTGTTCGACGAGCAGGGCGACTGGCTGCGCAAGCAGGGCTTCGAGTTCGGCACCACCACCGGGCGTCCCCGCCGCGTGGGCTGGTACGACGCCCCCATCACCCGGTACGCCACGCGCATCAACGGCATCACCGACCTCGTGCTCACGAAGCTCGACATCCTCACGGGCCTGGAGAAGATCCCCGTGTGCGTCGCCTACGACGTGGACGGGGAGCGGTTCGACGAGGTGCCGGTGAACCAGACCGACTTCCACCACGCGAAGCCGATCCTGGAGTACTTCCCCGGGTGGAGCGAGGACATCTCGACCGCGCGCACCTTCGAGGACCTTCCGCAGACGGCGCAGGACTACGTGCTCGCGCTGGAGGAGATGAGCAACACCCGCATCTCGGTGATCGGCGTCGGTCCGGAGCGCGATCAGGTGATCGTGCGCCACGACCTGCTCGACTGACCGGCATGACGCGGTTCTGGCTCGGGGGCTACGGCCCGGCGATGGAGGGCTCCGCCGAGGGGATCGGCGTGCTGGCAGGCGACGAGGGTCGGGAGGCCACGACGCTCGCCTACCGCGGGCCCGTGACGCAGACGCCGTCGCCGTCGTGGCTGGCGGCGCATCCGTCCCTCGACGTCGTGTACGCGGCGCTGGAGGGCGATGCCGCCGTGCAGGCGTTCGCGCGCACCGGGGAGCTGGCGCTGACGCCGCTCGGCGATCCGGTGGCGACGGGGGACGGCGTCTGTCATCTCGCAGTGTCGCCGAACGGCCAGACGCTCGTCGCCAGTTGCTACGGCGACGGGCGGGTCGTCCGGTTCGCACTCGCCGCCGATGGTCGTCTCGTGCCGGCCAAGGAGGATGCCGCCGCGGCCCTGCGCGCCGCCCTGTTCGGCGACGGCGATCCGGATGCGGCACCGGCGACTCCCGCCGGGGACGGCGTCGCGGCGGTCGACCCGTACGGCGACGCGGGCCGCGCGTCGCACGCGCACGCCGCAGCCTTCCTGCCGGACGGGCGCGTGGCGACGACCGACCTCGGCTTCGATCTCGTCCGGTTCTGGCGCCTGCAGGGCACCGGGCTCGTCCTCGATCAGGAGGTCGTGCTTCCGCGCGGCACCGGTCCGCGCCACATGGTCGTGCATCCGAGTGGTCACCTGCATGTCGTGACCGAGTACTCCTGCGAGGTCTTCACACTTGCGGCGGCCGCCGACGGCACCTGGGGCGTCGTCTCCTCGGCTCCGGCGAGCCCCATCGCGCAGATCGGCGTGGACTTCCCCGCCGAGCTCGCCCGCTCGAAGGACGGCCAGTTCCTCTACACCGCCCTCCGCGGCAGCAACACCATCGCGGCGCTGCGAGTGCGCGGCAGCGGCGAGGCCCTGGAACCGGTCGCGCTCGCCGACTCCGGAGTCGACTGGCCGCGACACCACCTCGTCTACCAGGGCAAGCTCCTCGTCGCCGGTCAGCGCTCCGACACCGTCACGCTGCTCGACCTCGACGACCGCACCGGGGTCCCGCTCGGAATCCGGCACGAGGCGCAGGCTCCCGCGCCGACGAGCATCCTCCCGCTCCGCTGACACCGGGCCGGTCGTACTCTTCTTTAGAGGCTTGACCTCAACCATTCTTGAGGTTCTAGCGTCGTCCTCATGACGACCGAGACCGGGCGCACCGCGCCGTCCACGCCCGCTCCGCCCCGCATCCTCGGCAGCGAGTACGTCTGGATCACGATCGGCGCGTGCGCCCTCGTGTTCCTCGGCGCCTTCGAATCGCTGGCGGTCACCACCGTGATGCCGGCGGTCAGCTCCGATCTCGACGGCGAGCGGCTGTACGCGCTGGCCTTCGCCGGACCGCTGGCGACGAGCGTGATCGGCATGGTGGTCGCCGGCAACTGGTCCGATCGGCGGGGTCCCGTGGTGCCGCTGTACGCCTCCGCCGCCCTGTTCACCGTGGGGCTGCTCGTCGCGGGGCTCGCGTCGACCATGGAGGTGCTCGTCGCGGGACGCTTCGCGCAGGGGCTCGGCAACGGCGGACTCATGGTGGCTCTCTACGTCGTGGTCGCCCGGGTGTACCCGACGTCCCTGCATCCGGCGATCTTCGCGGGGTTCGCCGCCGCGTGGGTCGTCCCCTCCCTGATCGGTCCGACGATCGCGGGTGCGGTCACGGAGGTGTGGAGCTGGCACTGGGTCTTCCTCGGGGTCGTGGTGCTCGTCGTGCTCGCGCTGCTGATGGTCTTCCCGGCCCTCCGCGGGCTCGCGCGCAGCGGAGACGCCACCACGCCGTGGGCTTTCGGGCGGCTGGGGTGGTCGGTGCTCGCCGCCTCCGCTGTGCTCGCCCTCGACCTCGTGGGCGAGGTCCCGGTCGCCGGGCCCTTCCTGTCGGCGGCCGCGGTGGTGATCGCGATCGCGGCGGTGCGCCCGCTCCTTCCGCGGGGCGCGCTCGTCGCCCGCCGGGGCCTGCCGTCGGTGATCCTCGTCCGTGGTCTCGGGGCGGCGGCGTTCTTCGGGGCGCAGATCTACCTGCCGTACCTGCTCACTGATCGGTACCTGCTGTCGCCGAGCCTCGCCGGGCTCGCGCTGACCGGGGGTGCGCTGGCCTGGTCGGCGGCGGCGACTGTCCAGGGGCGAATGGGCGAGCGCCTGTCGAGCGTGACCGCGGTGCGGGCGGGGACGATCCTCGTGGTCGTCGGGATCGCCCTGATCCTGGTGATCACGGTCACGCAGACCGCCCCGCTGCTCGCCGCCCTCGCCTGGGTCGTCGCGGGTGCGGGCATGGGGTTGATGAGCCCGCGATCCAGTGCGCTCGTCCTCGCGATGTCCTCCCCGGCGGAACAGGGCTTCAACAGCGGAGCCATGACCGTGGCCGACTCCTTCGGGAGCGCGCTCGCCCTCGCCGTCACGGGCTCGCTCTTCGTCACGCTCGGGGCCGTAGCCGGCGTGGATGCGTTCGCGGGAGTCTTCGCGCTCGCCGCGGTGATCGGTGCGGCGGCGGCCGTCCTCGCCCCGCGGACAAGGAGCACGGAGCCCGCTGCGGAGTGATTTGCGCGGGCTGTGCGGGCACCTCTACCCTGGTGAACGGTGTTCAGGTGAACGCCGTTCAGGAAGGAGCACCCGATGGCATCCACCCCCCGCGACACCTCCGCGACCCTCGGCCGCGTCGCCGTCTTCGCCGCGCTCATCATCGTGCTCGGCACGGTCGTCGTCCCGCTGCCCGGCGGGGTGCCCATCACCGGACAGACGCTCGCCGTCATGCTCGCCGGTCTCGTCCTCGGCCCGCGGGTCGCACCGTGGTCGGTCGCCCTCGTCCTCCTGCTCGCGGCGGTCGGACTCCCGGTGCTCGCGGGTGGGCGCGGAGGTCTCGGGGTCTTCGTCGGCCCCACGGCGGGGTACCTGCTCGGCTGGATCGTGGGCGTCGTCGTCATCGGACTGCTGATGCGCACCGGTCGCCCGACCTGGTGGCGTACCGCGCTCGCGGCCTTCGTCGGCGGTGTGCTCGTCGTCTACGCCTTCGGCATCCCCGTCCAGGCTCTCGTCACCGGCGTCCCCCTCGACCTCACGGCCCTCTCGACCTTGGCCTTCCTGCCCGGCGACCTCATCAAGGTGACCGCAGCCACCCTCATCGTCATGGCCCTCCGTCGCGCCTATCCCCGCGCCTTCGCCGACACGCGTCCCGCGCGCCCCGCCGTCGTCGCCTGACCCTCGGGCCGCCCCTGCTCATCCCGTCGACTCCCCGTCGTGCACCCGGAAGGTCGGAAACCGGATCCGACACCGCGAAGGACGGGTATATCGGCGGACGGGAACAACTCACCCGTGACTCGACGTTCCTCATGAGCGAGACTGGGCCACGGGCCGCCGCGGCCACGAGAGGGGCGAGCATGACTGC
Source organism: Microbacterium sp. GbtcB4 (assembly GCF_019091465.1). NCBI lineage: Bacteria > Bacillati > Actinomycetota > Actinomycetes > Micrococcales > Microbacteriaceae > Microbacterium > Microbacterium sp. GbtcB4. The sequence goes on along the minus strand of NZ_JAGXJJ010000001.1, from coordinate 373,759 downwards.
TGCCGACAAGACCGACGAATACGACCTCATCGTGCTGGGCGGTGGTCCGGTCGGGGAGAACGTGGCGGACCGTGCCGTGCAGGGCGGTCTCACCGCGATCATCGTGGAGAGCGAGCTCGTCGGCGGGGAGTGCTCCTACTGGGCGTGCATGCCGTCGAAGGCGCTGCTCCGCTCGGCCCAGGCGCTCCGTGCCGCGCAGCACGTCGCGGGCGCCGCGCAGGCCGTGACCGGGGCCCTCGATGTCCGCGCCGTGTTCGAGCGCCGCGACTCCTTCACGAGCAACTGGTCCGACGACGGGCAGGTGAAGTGGCTGGAGTCCGCCCACATCGACCTCGCCCGGGGTCACGGCCGGCTGACCGGGGAGCGCGAGGTCACGGTGACCGACCAGGACGGCGGCACCCGGGTGCTGCGCGCGCGTCACGCCGTCGCCATCAGCACCGGTTCGGATGCGGTCATCCCGCCGATCGAGGGCCTGCGGGAGGCCTCGCCCTGGACGAGCCGCGAGGCGACCAGCGCCGAGGAGCTGCCCGACAGTCTCGCGGTCATCGGTGGCGGCGTGGTCGCGGTCGAGATGGCCACCGCGTACGCCGCGCTCGGCTCGTCGGTGACGCTGCTCGCGCGCAGCGGGCTGCTGGGCGGGATGGAGCCCTTCGCCGGAGAGCGCGTGGCCGACGGCCTGCGTGAGCTCGGCGTCGACGTCCGCACCGACACCGGCACGACGGCGGTGCACCGCGACGGGGACCGGGTGACCATCACCCTCGACAACGGGGAGACGGTGACCGCGGCGGAGGTGCTCGTCGCGACCGGGCGCTCTCCGCGCAGCGCCGACATCGGGCTCGACGTGGCTGGCCTTGAGCCGGGCCGCTGGATCGAGACCGACGACACCCTCCGTGTCCCCGGGCACGACTGGCTCTACGCCGTGGGCGACGTCAACGGCCGCGTGCTGCTGACCCACCAGGGCAAGTACCAGGCGCGTGCCGCGGGCGACGTCATCGTCGCGCGGGCGAAGGGCGAGAGTGTGGATGACGCACCCTGGGGGCGTCACGCCGCCACGGCCGACCACGCCGCGGTGCCCCAGGTCACCTTCTCGATCCCGGAGGTCGGGTCCGTCGGCCTCACCGAGGCGGCAGCGAAGGACGCGGGCACCGCCGTCCGGGTCGTCGACTACGACCTCGGGTGGGTGGCGGGCGCGAGCCTGTACGAGGATGGCTTCGCCGGGCAGGCGCGCCTGGTCGTCGACACCGACCGCGACGTCGTCGTCGGTGCGACGTTCGTCGGCCCCGAGGTCGCCGAGCTCGTGCAGGCCGCGACCATCGCGATCGTCGGCGAGGTCCCGATCGCCCGACTCTGGCACGCCGTGCCCTCCTACCCCACGATCAGCGAGATCTGGTTGCGCCTGCTGGAGGGCTACGGCCGCGACTCGGCCTGATCCGGGCAATCCGATTCCGGTCGCGTGACGAACAGAACGCGCATTGTGTCCCAGATTGACGACCCCGCGCGCAACCCGGTGCCGGATGTCGCACCCGTCTTATACGCTCGAACCCACATCCGAGGAGGCAGGACCATGAAGGCTGTACTCGCAGGGAACGTCATCGCCGAGGCCGACCAGGACGACCTCATCCGCATCGAGGGGAACTGGTACTTCCCGCCGGCATCCGTCGCGCCGGACGCCCTCGTCGAGAGCCCCACCCCGTACACGTGTCCGTGGAAGGGTGAGTGCCAGTACTACTCCGTCCAGGTCGACGGGGAGCTGCACAAGGATCTCGCGTGGTCGTATCCGCATCCGTATCCGTCGGCGTTCGACCGGGTCGGCAAGGACTTCTCCGGCTACGTCGCCTTCGCCCCGGGCGTCGAGGTCTCGGCCTAGTCCCGCACGACGCACGACCGCACGTCCGCACGACCGTCGGAGAGACACCCTCATGATCGAGTTCCGCAACGTCACGAAGCGCTTCGCCGACGGGACGCTCGCCGTCGACGACTTCAGCCTCGTGCTGCCCTCCCGCAAGACCACCGTGTTCGTCGGATCGTCCGGCTGCGGGAAGACCACCCTGCTCCGGATGATCAACCGCATGGTGGAGCCGACGTCGGGGGAGGTCGAGATCGACGGGGAGAGCGTGCTGTCGGGCGACCCGGTCGCCCTGCGCCGGCGCATCGGCTATGTGATGCAGAACTCCGGGCTCATGCCGCACTTCACCGTCATCGACAACGTGGCCACCGTGCTGCGGCTGAACGGGGTGAAGCGTAAGCAGGCGCATGAGCGCGCTCGCGAGCTGCTCACGACCGTCGGCCTCGACCAGGCGCTCGCCGAGCGGTATCCGAGTCAGTTGTCGGGTGGTCAGCAGCAGCGCGTCGGGGTGGCCCGCGGACTCGCCGCCGACCCGAACATCCTCCTCATGGACGAGCCGTTCGGTGCGGTCGACCCCATCGTGCGCGCCGACCTCCAGCAGGAGACCCTGCGGCTGCAGCACGAGCTCGACAAGACGGTCGTGTTCGTCACGCACGACATCGACGAGGCCTTCCTCCTCGGCGACCAGGTCGTCATCCTCGACAAGGGCGCCCGGATCGTGCAGGTGGGCAGCCCGAGCGAGATCATCGAGAACCCGGCCGACGACTTCGTCTCGTCCTTCATCGGAGCCGACCGCGGCCGCCGTGCGCTGCACCTCAAGCAGACTCCGCGGGGAACCGTCGTCGTCGACTCCGAGGGGCGCACGCAGGGAGCGATCGTCGACGCGCCGGAGGGCGCGGTCGACGAAGCCGACACGGTGAGGGCGGCCCCGTGAACTGGGTCGGCGACAACCTCGGGCTGATCCTCGAGCTCACCGCGGTGCACCTGCAGCAGAGCGCGATCGCGATCGTGCTCGGTTTCGTGCTGGCGCTCCCGCTGGGGTGGGTGGCCTGGCGCTATCAGCTCGTGAAGGGTCCGGTCATCGTCCTCACCGGGCTGCTCTACACGATCCCCTCCCTCGCCCTCCTCATCCTGCTGCCGTCGGTGGCGGGCTACCCGGCGCGCAGCCCGGCCAACCTCGTCATCGGCCTGACGATCTACGCGATCGCGATCCTCGTCCGCGCGGTATCCGACGGCCTGGACTCGGTCGACCCCGCGATCCGGCAGTCGGCGGTCGCGATGGGCTACGGCGGGTTCCGCCGCTTCTGGACGGTCGACTTCCCGCTCGCCGGGCCGGTCATCCTCGCGGGCCTCCGAGTGGCGGCGGTGAGCACCATCTCGCTCGCGACGGTCGGCATCCTCGTCGGCGTCACGAACCTCGGCTACCTGTTCACGAACGGCCTCCAGCGCCGCATCCTCGCCGAGGTCTTCACCGGCATCGTCGCCGTCGTCGTCATCGCCCTGGTCATCGATCTCCTGCTGGTCCTCCTCGGGCGGGCCCTCATGCCGTGGACGCGGGCGGCGGCCACCCCTGCCGCTGCGCGGCGGACGATCACGCTGAGGACGGCCGCATGAACGTGTTCACCGAGGCCTTCGCCTGGCTGTTCTCACCCGACCGCTGGGTCGGGACGTACTCCCTCCCCGTCCTGTTCGGCCAGCATGTCTTCTACACGGTGGTCTCCGTGCTGATCGCCGCGGTGATCGCCGTACCGCTTGGCTGGCTCATCGGGCACACCGGGAAAGGGCGGGAGATCGCGGTCGCCGTCTCCGGAGCGGCCCGCGCCATCCCGTCCTTCGGCCTCATGGTGCTGCTGGTGCTCCTGCTCGGGGTGCTGCGCACGCCCCTCGCGGCGATCATCACCTTCGTCGTCCTGGCGATCCCGTCCCTGCTGGCCGGCGCCTACACGGGCCTGGAGGCGGTCGACCGCCGAACCATCGACGCGGCGCGGGCGATGGGGATGACCGGCTGGCAGGTGTTCTGGAAGGTCGAGGTGCCGCTCGGCATGCCGCTGCTGGTCGGCGGCCTCCGCTCGGCGCTGCTGCAGGTCATCGCCACGGTGACGATCGCGGCCTACGTGAACCTCGGCGGCCTCGGCTGGCCGATCATCCAGGGCATCCCGCTCCGCCGCTTCGACCAGGTGCTCGGCGGCGCGATCCTCGTCGCGGTGCTCGCGCTCCTCGTCGACCTCCTGCTCGCGCTCGCCCAGCACGCCGCGGTGCCCCGCGGTGTGCGCACCCGTCCGCAACGACGCCGCGCTCGGGCGACCGCCCCCGCGGCCGCCCCCGCCTGAACCACAGCATCGTCCCCCAGAGAAGAGGAAGTCCATGTTCACCGCACGAAAGTCCCGCCTCGCCCTTGCCGGCGGCGTCGCGCTCGCCGCCGCCCTCGCCCTCTCCGGCTGCGCCAACAGCAACCCGCTGGACGCGCCCACCGACGACGCCGGCGACGGTGGTGGCAGCGACACCATCGTCATCGGCTCGCAGGCCTACTACTCGAACGAGATCATCGCCGAGATCTACGCGCAGGCGCTCGAGGCCGCCGACTTCGACGTCGACCGCCAGTTCAGCATCGGCCAGCGCGACGCCTACATGCCGGACGTCGAGTCCGGGGCGATCGACCTGTTCCCCGAGTACACGGGCAACCTGCTCGAGTACCTGGACAAGGATGCGACCGCCACCAGCCCGGACGACGTCTACGCGGCCCTGAAGGACGCGCTCCCGGACGGCCTCACCGCGCTGGACTACGCCGAGGCCTCCGACCAGGACACCTACACGGTGCTCAAGAGCTTCGCCGAGGAGAACGACCTCACCTCGATCGCCGACCTCGCAGACGTCACCACCCCGGTCACGATCGGCGCGGCTCCCGAGTTCGAGCAGCGTCCGTACGGTCCCGCGGCGGCCAAGGAGGTCTACGGCGTCGACCTGGCGTTCTCCGCTACCGGTCCCACGACGCTGGAGTCGCTGCTCGCCGGCGAGATCCAGGTCGCGGACATCTACTCGGCCGATCCGGCATTCCAGACCGAGGACATCGTGGCGCTGGAAGACCCGGAGAACATCATCCTGGCCTCGAACGTCGTCCCGATCGCTTCCAGCGACGTGGCCGACGAGATCGCCGACGTCATCAACGGCATCAGCGCCAAGCTGACCGCCGAGGAGCTCGTCGCCCTCAACGTGCAGAGCACGGTCGACCAGAAGTCGGCGGAGGACATCGCGAAGCAGTGGCTGACGGACAACGACCTCGTCTGAATCGTCTCCCCGCGAAGCGCCCGGCCCTCAGGGGGCGGGCGCTTCGTCGTCCTCGACCGCCGGCGTGCACAGCTTCGGAGATCGCGCCCGACACGCCGCGGAGGACCCCGGCCTGACGGTGTGTCGCCCCGGATCTCCGAAGTTGTGCCCTGGGCGGGGGTGGGATCAGGTGCGGGAGTCCTGCTTCGGCACGACCACCTGCTTGACGATGATGAGGATCGAGGCGGTGACGGGCACGGCCACGAGGGCGCCGAGCAGCCCGAGGAGCGTGCCGCCGGCGAGGGCACCGATGACGACGAGCGAGCCCGGCACGGCCACCGCCTTGTTCATGACCCGGGGGGTGAGCACGTACGCCTCGATCTGCATGTAGACGAGGTAGATGGCGGCGAAGACCAGCGCGGCGATCGGGTTCGTGAACAGCGCGAGGATGGTGCCGATCATCCAGAACAGCACCGACCCGACGAGCGGGATGAGCGTGACGCAGAAGGCGATCGCGGCCATGAGCGGCGGGAACGGCAAGCCCAGCACGGTGTAGAGGATGAGGGCGAGGGTCGCGTTGCAGAACGCCAGGACGACCATCCCCATCACATAGCCGCCCACGGAGTCGGTGATCTGCTGGGAGATGTCGCCGGCGCGGCCGCGGTCGCGGGCCGGGACCAGGCGCAGCAGCCCCTGGCGCATGGCCGGCAGGGTCGCGAGGAAGTACAGCGTCAGCACGAGCACCACGATCGCGCCCGAGATACCGCTCGCGATGGACGCGCCGACCTGGAGCGCCCCGCCGCCGATCGTCGCGAGATTGCTGAAGTCCGAGAGGAAATCCTCCACTTCCGACACGAGGTCCTGGAACTGGTCGCCGAACTGGTCGTCGAGGGTGGCGTAGAGGTCGGACTTCGTGAAGTCCTGGATCATGCCGGGAACCGACTTCACGAACCCGGCGATCTGATCCACGACGATGGGCACGATCATCCAGAGGACGAGGGCGACGACGACGATGAGGGCGAGGATGGTCACGACGACGGAGAGCGCACGGGAGATGCCGCGACGCTCGAGGAAGCGGACGGCCGGGTCGAGGCCGAGCGCGGCGAACAGGGCGAGAGCGATGTAGATGAGGACGGTGGAGAGGCTGTAGAGCGCGCTGCCGATCACGATCGCCCCGAGACCGCCGAGGGTCACGAGGAACCCGAAGACGAACGGCCGATCGATCCGCGTCCAGAATGAGCGACTGGGCGTGGTCGGCTCTATCACCACGGGGACGGACGGCTTCGCGGCGGCGTCTGGCGCCTCCACCGCGGCACCGACCAGCGCGGCGTCGACGGGGGCGGGGACGGAGTCCGGGGCGGGACCGCCCTGGCCGTCATGCGGAGCGGAGGCCGGCGACTGGTCGTTGCTCATGAGCACACGATAGCGGTGCCCCTCGTCGGAGGCCGGGTGATCCGCGGCTCTAGAGTAGGGGCATGACTGCCGCTGAGGATCCGAAGGCCGAACTGCTCCGGCTGCGTGCGAGCATCGACAACATCGACGCGGCCCTGATCTTCCTGCTCGCGGAGCGGTTCCGCGCCACACAGCAGGTGGGACACCTCAAGGCCGAGCACGCGATGCCGCCGTCCGACCCGAACCGCGAGGAGCAGCAGGTCGCTCGGCTCCGCGCGCTCGCGGAGGACGCCCACCTCGACCCGGAGTTCGCGGAGAAGTGGTTCAACTTCGTCGTGGCCGAGGTCATCCGCCACCACACCGAGGCCGCCGAGGGGCGCTGAGCCCGCGCGTCAGGCCCCGCGCTCGGCGAGCAGCCGGTCGCGCACCTCGCGCCGCAGCACCTTGCCGATGAGCGACCGGGGGAGGTCGTCGACGGCGGTGATCCGGCGCGGCACCTTGTAGGCGGTCAGGTGGGTGCGGCAGAAGTCACGGAGCCCGTCCATGTCCGCCGCCGAGCCCTCGCGGAGCACCACTGCGGCGGCGACCTCCTCGCCGCCGCTCGCCCGAGGGAGCCCCACGACGGCGGCCGCGACGACGTCGGGGTGGGCCTCCAGCGCGCTCTCCACCTCGCTGGGCGCGACGTTGAAGCCGCCGGTGATGATGAGCTCCTTGCGGCGGTCGACAATGGTGACGAACCCGTCGGGAGAGACCTCGGCGAGGTCGCCGGTGCGGAGCCAGCCGTTCGGCAACAGGGTCTCGGCCGTCTCGCCGGGGCGCCCCCAGTACCCCTGGAAGACCTGCGGTCCGCGCAGCAGCAGTTCGCCGGGCTCACCCGTGGGCACGTCGACATCGGGGTCGTCGGGGTCGACGACACGGATCTCCGTGCTCGGGAACGGGACGCCGACGGTACCGGGGCGCCGCGTCGGACCCATCGGGTTTCCGAGCGCGACGGGGGAGGCCTCGGTCATCCCGTACCCCTCGACCAGCAGTCCCCCGGTGGCCTCCTCCCAGCGTCGCACCGTCGCCACGGGGAGGCTCATGGCCCCGGAGATCGCGAACCGCACTGTGGAGAGGTCCACCGTTCCGCGTCCGGCCGCGCGGGCCAGCTGATCGTAGATGGGCGGCACCGCGGGGAGGAAGGTCGGCGGACTCGTGCGGGCGGCGTCCGTGACCAGGCTCACATCGAAGGCCGGGAACAGCACCACCTTCGCCCCGATGCTCAACGCGAACGTGAGGCACAGGGTGAGTCCGTAGGCGTGGAAGAGCGGCAGCACGGCGTAGAACGTCTCCTCGCCGTCGCGGAGTCCGGGCACCCAGGCCCGCCCCTGCATCGCGTTGGCCCGCAGGTTCGCATGGGTGAGGATAGCGCCCTTGGGGAGCCCGGTCGTCCCGCTCGTGTACTGCAGGACGGCGGTGTCGCCCAGCGACGGCCCGGGGGTGCGACGGGGGAGCCGCCGGTGCGACACGAGCTTCTTCCACGGCGTCAGGTGTCGCGCGCGTGGCGTGCCGGTCAGCTTCGCCCGCGATGCCCGGGCCTTCGGGACGGGGAGTCGCAGCAGGAGGCGCTTCGACAGGGGCATCGCCGCCGTGAGGTCGACGCTCACGATGTGGCCGACCCGGAGATCGTCGGGGAACCCCGCGACGGTATCGGCGACCTTGTCCCACACGATCGCGACGCGGGCCCCGTGGTCCTCGAACTGATGCCGCAGCTCGCGCGCGGTGTAGAGCGGGTTGTGCTCGACGACGATCGCGCCGAGACGCAGGACCGCGTAGAACGCGACGACGTGCTGCGGGCAGTTCGGCAGCACCAGCGCCACCCGGTCGCCCTTCGTGACCCCGAGGTGGCGGAGTCCCTCCGCGGCGCGGTCGATCTGCTCGCCGAGCTCCCGATAGCTCGTGACGGCGCCGAAGAACTCGAGGGCGGGGCGACGCGAGTACCGCCGGATGCCGGCGGCCAGCATCTGCGGCAGGGTCTGCGTCGGCTCGTCGATGTCGGCCGGCACGCCCTCGGCATAGGAGCGGAGCCAGGGACGGGAAGACAGCGGCGCGTCGGTCATGCCCTCATCCTCCGACATGGACCTGTGCTCCGCCTCCCCCTTGCGCTCACCACCGCTCGGCGTGCAGTCACCCGTCCGCGAGGACGCTCATGACGATGGCGTCGACCCACTCGCCGTCCCAGCGCAGCGCCTCCCGACGCCGGCCCTCGACGACGAACCCGGCCTTCTCGTAGGCGCGCTGCGCCCGAGGGTTGAACGCGTACACCTCGAGCTCCACGCGATGCAGTCCCACGGTGTCGAAGGCGTGCCGGATGACCGCGCGCGTCGCCTCGGTCCCGTATCCGGCGCCGAACCACCGCGGGCCGGCGAGGGCGATGCGGAAACCGGCCGAGCCGTTGTCCTCGTCCAGGTCGCTGAGGACCACCTCGCCGATGTGCGCGCCGTCGTCGCGACGGAGGATCGCCCAATCCCCCCGGTCGTCCCGGTCGGCGAGCGACCGGAGCCAGGTCTCGACGCCATCGCGGGTGAAGCGCGCGTGGGTGCCGGTCAGCCGCAGCACCTCGGGCTCCTGCAGGGCCGCCCACGTGCCGTCGAGATGCTCCGGTCCGAGCGGCACGAGGTCCAGCCGCTCGGTGGTCAGGGTGGGGACGGGAGTGAGGGAGAGCGCCATCAGACGGGGAGCACCCGCCCCGTGACGATGCCCTCGACCGCGCGCACGTACGCCTGGCCGACCTCGTCGTCGGTGACGGGGCGGTGGCCGGGGAAGGTCGAGAAGTACCCGGGGGAGTTCGCCAGCACGTCGGGCGAGACCGCATTGATGCGGATCCCCCGCGGGGCCTCGGCCGCCGCCGTGATCACGAACGACTCCAGGGCGCCGTTGGCCATCGCCGCCGCCGCTCCCGTCGCGATCGGCTCCCGCGCGAGCACGCCGCTGGTGAGGGTGATGGAGCCGCCGTCGGTCACGTGGTCGAGGGCGACCCGCAGGACGTCGAGCTGCGCGAGGGTCTTCCCGGTGAAGGCGGCGAGATAGTCGTCGCGGTCGAGATCGGTGAGCGGCTTGAAGGGCACGGAGCCCACGGCGACCACGACGGCGTCGACCGAGCCGACCCGCTCGAAGAGGCTGCGGATGGAGGCGGGGTCGGTCACGTCCACGTTCTGCTCGCCGGAGCGGGACGCCCGCACGACCTCGTGTCCTCGCACGTCGAGGGTGGCGGCGACCACCCCGCCGATGCTGCCGGTCGCGCCGATCACGAGTACCTTCATGCGGATTCCCTCCCAGGACGAATCGAGGCGACGGGTCGCCGCCCCGCGGGATCGAGTCTCCCATCCCTTCCGGGCGGGAGAGGACGGATGACGGGCGCGTCCGTCAGCGCGGGCTGAACTCGGCGGCCACCACGCGGGTCGCCGCGCCCAGCAGGACGGCGTCGTCGAGCGCGCTCGGCACCACGGCCGGTCCGAGCGAGGGGTGCGAGGCGGCACGGACCGCGGCGGCCGTCGCGTCCACGAACTCCGGGGAGACGATCCCGTCCGGACCGCTGAGGACGATCGTGGGCAGGTCGACGGCGGCGGCGATGACCGAGAGCGACGTGCCGAGCCGGGCGCCGGCGGCGGTGAGCACCGTCGCGTGGTCTGCGCCCGGGGTCTCCAGGCGCCGGGCGATCGCGGGAGCCGCGGCCCACGCATGGACGCAGCCGTCGCGGCCGCACAGGCACAGCTCGCCGGGGTCGCCACCCGCACCGACGTGCGCGAGCTCACGGGCGCCGATGGATCGTTCGACCGGGGCGCCGTCGTCGCCGACGACGCGGATCGCGGTGCCGATGCGGGTCCCGAGGCGGACGAGGAGGAAGTCGGTGCCGACGGCACCGAACCGCTGCTCGGCGTCGGCCACGAGATCGGCGTCGTCGAAGAGGTGCACGGGGGCGTCGAGGATCTCCGCGAGTCGCGGTCCGAGACCGAGCAGCGCGGAGGAGCCGGTGGGCACACCGATGCCGATCCCGAGCGCGGGCCCGTCGGTGAGGCTGCGCAGTTCCGCGACGAGACCGGCGACGGCTTCCGCGGCGTCGGGGGTACGCGGCCGATGGAGGCGATGCGAGAGGCGGCCGTCGGGCGAGGCCAGCGCCCCGATGACCTCACCGGGCGCGGAGAGGTCGAGCGCGATGACCTGCACGGCCCGCTGGTCGAACTCGAGCATCACGGCGGGCTTTCCCGGCCGGGACTCCTGACTGGGTCCGCTCTCCCGGATCACGCCGTCGGCGAGCAGATCCCGCACGACCTCGGAGACGGTGGGGCGGGCGAGGCCGGTGAGCCGGGAGAGATCCGCGCGGCTGAGAGCCGACTGCTCCATGAGCGTGCGCAGGACGAGGGCGCGGTTGCGTTCCCGGATGCCGCGAGCGTGGCCGTTGGACGACGCCTGCGCGGCTCGTGCCCGATCGGCGGGGCGCTCTAGGATCTGGGGGTAGCGCATGATGCTCCTCCCGATCGACGCTCGGGCTGACTAAGTTCAATGAATAAACTAACGGACCGAGCGTACGGAGCGGTACGCGCGCTGTCAATCGACGGACCTCGGCCCCGAGAAGGAACCCGCAGATGTTCACCCACGACGACGCGCTGGACACCCAGGCGGCGGTTCGGCGAGCGAACCTGCGACGGGCGCTCCAGCTCGTCTTCCAGGCCTCCGGTTCGCAGACCCGTGCCGGCATCGCGCGGGCGACCGGACTCACGGCGGCGACCGCGTCGTCCCTCGTCGCCGAGCTCATCGAGAACCGCTTGATCGCGGAGGGTGAGCAGGCGGTGAGCACGGGGGGCAAGCGCGCGACCACGCTCAGCATCGACGCGGAGCACCACCTGATCCTCGTGCTCGTCGTGCAGCCGACCAGCGCGTACCTGGCGCTCGTCGCGCTCGACGGCTCCGAGGTCGACCGCCGCAGCGTCTCCTACACGACGCAGACACGCGACCGGGTGCTGGACGAGACCGTCGCCGAGGTGGTGGCCGCCTACGGCGCGCGGCTGCTCGCGGTCGGCGTGCAGGTCCCGGGGACGACCGACGGTCGCACGGTGCTGGAGAGCGTGCAGCTGGAGTGGCACGAGGTCCCGCTCGCGGACCGCTTCGAGAGCATCACCGGCGTCCCGGTCCTCCTCGTCAACGACGTCGATGCCGAGGCCATCGCGGAGGCCGGGCTGGACGCCGCCCCCTCGGGCTACCGCCTGTTCATCCACAGCGGCGGGGGCATCGGCGCCGCGGTCACCCTCGACGGGGAGCTCGCGCCGGGACCGCGCGACCGCGCGGGGGAGATCGGGCACGTGCAGGTCGTCTTCGGCGATGCCGCGCGTCCCTGTCGTTGCGGCCGTCGCGGCTGCCTGGAGTCGGCGGCTGCGATGGGACCGATGCTGGGGGAGGAGTTCTCGGACGCGCTGGACGTGCCGGCCGTCCGCGCTCTCGTCTCCCGTGCGGATCAGGCACTGATCGACGATGGGGCCCGCGCGTTGGCCCGCGCCATCAAGCTCATCGGGGCGCTGCTCGATCCCATCGAGGTCGTCATCGGCGGTCCTGCGACGGAGCTCGGCCCCCGGTTCCTGGAGCGGGTCCGCGCCGAGAGCGGCTATCCCGCCCGCGGCACCGCCGACGTCCCCATCCGATATGCCGATCCGCGTGTCACCCCGTCCGCGGGTACCGCGCAGGCCGCCCTCACCGCCGTCCTCGGCGTGCGGTGGAGTCCCGACCAGCTCCGCGCCGGCGGCCCCCGCCCCTGACCTCGCCATCCCCGACGTTCCGGCTGCACGACCCGGATACGGGTGCACGACCGGACTCGTCCGGAACCCCTGCACGCGTGCCGCGGTCGTGCAGGTGTTCCGGACGCGTTACTGGGTTACTTCACGCTGCCGGCGGTGAGGCCGCCCACCAGACGCTTCTCGATGAGCATGAAGAGGATGATGACCGGCAGGATCGCCACGATCGAGACGCCGAACACGTACTGCCAGCTCGTCTCGTACTGACCGACGAACTTCGTGAGGGCGACCGACAGCGGCTGGTTCTTGTCCGTCGACAGGATCACCAGCGAAGCGGCGAACTCGTTCCAGCAGGCCACGAACGTGAACACGATCGCGGTGACGATGCCCGGCCAGACGAGCGGGAGGTTGATCCGGAACAGGACCGTGAGGCGTCCGGCGCCGTCGATCTGCGCCGCCTCGTCGACCTCCTTCGGGATGCCGGCGAAGAACGAGTGCATGATCCACACGGCGAACGACAGGTTGAAGGCCGCGTTGATGAAGATCATGGCGGTCCAGGTGTCGCCGAGGCCGAGGACGGTGAACTGCCGGAACAGACCCGACGTGAGCACCGCCGGCTGCAGCATCTGCGTCACGATCACGAGGAACAGGAACACCATGCGGCCGGGGAAGCGGAACCGGGCCGTGTAGTACGCCGCGGGGAGCGACACGAGCAGCACCAGGAGCGTCGCGAACACGGAGATGACGATGGTCGAGACGAGGTTGTACGGCAGCGGCGTTTCGGGCGTCGACCACATCGTGAGGTAGTTCTCCCAGTGCCACTCCACCGGGAGGTAGGTCGGGTCGACCGAGCGGATCTGCGCCTTCGTCTTCACCGATCCGAAGAACATGATGAGGTACGGCAGCACGAAGATCGCGAGCACGAGGAACCCGGCGGCGGTGCGCAGGATCACGCGGGGCAGCGACACCTGATCCGCGGTGTAGCGGCGCCGGCGGCCGGGGATGGGCGGGGTGCGTCGTCCGCGGGAGTCGGCGGTGGTCACGAGGGCGGTCTCGGTCACGGTCATGATCAGACCTCCTTCATGGGCTTGACGATCTTGACGTAGGCCGCGACGATCGCGATCACGATGAGGAAGGCCACGACCGACAGGGCGCTCGCGACGTCGACCTTCTTCTGCAGCTCGATGTACTTGAAGATGAGCGTCATGATCGTGTCGGCGCCGTAGCCCGGGATCGACCCGGTCATCACCTTGAGGATCGGCAGCGAGTTGAAGACGTTGATGATGTTGATGAGGATCGCTACGGCGAGGGCGCTGCGCAGCTGCGGCAGGACGATCGACCAGTAGGTGCGGGCCGCTCCGGCGCCGTCCATCTTGGCGGCCTCGATCGCATCGGCGGGGACCGCCTGGAGCCCGGCGAGGATCGTGTAGGTCGTGAAGGGCAGCGACACGAACACCGCGATGACGATCGACCACGCGAACGCCGTCGTCGGGTTCTTCGTCCAGCCGTAGCCCACCGCGTCGTCGGAGAGCCCGATGTCGTAGAGGAACTTGTTGAAGACCCCGAAGTACGGCTCGAGGCTGTAGTAGAAGACCATCGTGGTCATCACCACGGACGCGGCCCACGGCACGATGACCGCCATCCGCACGAGCTGGCGCCCCGGGAACGCCTTGTTGAGGATCTGCGCGAGGCCGAGCGAGATCACGACCGTGAACAGCACCACCGACACGACCCAGACGATCGTGCGGACGAAGATCGGCCAGAACTCCGGGAACGTGAAGACGGTCACGAAGTTGTCGAAGCCGACCGAGCCCTTGTCCAGGCCCGAGAGCGAGATGTCGCGGGTGGAGTTGAAGAACATGACACCGGCGGGGAACAGCACCACGCCGATGATGAGCAGCAGCGCGGGGGCGATCCACGGCAGCGCTTGGAGGAGGTCCCGCCCGCCGGGGCGACCGCGCACGGCCGTCCCGGCGTCCGGGGTGCGGGGGCGGCCGGTGGCCGCCCCCGCGAGGTTCGAGGATTCTGTCGTCTGGCTCATGGGGGATTCCCGAACCTCTCCGTTCCGCGGGTCAGCCCGCGTCCACCTGGTCCTGGATCTGCTTCAGCACATCGGCCGCCGGCTGATCCTGGATCTGTCCGAACAGCGACTTGAAGGCGCCGTCCGCTGCCGACCACTTCGGGTTGGTCGACGGGTAGAACTGCGCGTCGGGCAGCACGTCGAGGAACGGCTTGAGGGCCTCCTCGCCGGACAGCTCCTCGGCGCCGGACTTCGTGACGGGGAGGAAGCCCTCCGCCTGCACCCACGGCACGTAGACCTCGGGCGAGTAGAAGTAGTCGAGGAACTTCGTGATCGCCTCCTGCTTGTCGCCGTCGTTCTCGAACGCCATGAGCTGGTCCATGACGCCGAGGGTGAACGGCGAGCCGTCCTTGGTCGGGATCGGCACGATCGAGTAGTCGAGGTCCGGGTTGTTGTCGGCGATCTGGCCGACCGTCGGCGGCAGGCCGACCTGCATGCCGATCTTGCCCTGGATGAAGATGTCCATCAGCGGGGAGCGCTGCGTGGAGCCGGGGTCGGCCTGGGTCGCCCCGGCGTCGATCATCTTCTTGATCTGCTCGGCGCCGACGAGGTTCTCCGGGGTGTCGATGGTGATCTCCGACGCGTCGCCGAAGGATCCACCGCCGCCCCAGAGCCACACGGCGGCCTCGGCCTGCGCCTCCTCCGAGCCGAGCGGCATGCCGTAGCCCGCGACACCGCCGCCGAGCCCGGACACCTTGGTCGCCGCGTCGAGCAGGGAGTCCCAGTCGGTCGGCGCCTCGACGCCTGCCTGGGACAGGAGGTCGTTGTTGACGAACAGGGCACGCGCGGAGGCGATCATCGGCAGGGCGTAGGCCGTGCCGTCGACCTCGGCGTTGGCGAGGAAGGAGTCCTGGAAGTCGGAGTAGACGTCGTCGGACACGACCTCCTCGACCGGGTAGAGCAGCTCGTCCTCGACGAAGCCCGCGAAAGGGCCGCCGTTGTAGATGTCGGGCGCCTCGCCCGCCTGGACCTTCGTGGAGATGACCTTCTCGAGGTTGTCCCACGACTGCACCTCGAGGTTGACCTTGATGTCGGGGTTGTCCTTCGTGAAACCGTCGATGACGTCTTCCCAGAGGCCCTTCGTGGCGTCGGAGTAGCTGGGGACGAGCAGGTCGAGCGTGCTGGCGTCGTCGCCGCCGCCGCTGTCTCCTCCCGATCCACCGAAACCGCAGGATGCGAGCGACAGCGTGGCGACGGCCGCGACCGCTGCGGCCCCGTATCGCCGTGACTTGTTCATGGGCATTGCATTCCTCACTGTGGGTGCTGCTCCAGCGGGCGGGATCCGCTCTCCGGAGAGGGGGGTGGTGCACAGTCGCAGAACACTCCACGCGACGGTGCGTGATGATCACGCCGCCGAGGTGGTCGCGATCGTCCGAGCGGGGGCTCGGGGGAACTCGTCCCGATTATTTGTCAGGCAAACAAACAAATCAAGATGTTGCTCTCTTGGGACGAAATACTATGATCGGATTAAGCCCGAAACAATCACAAGTACGCAACAACTCGTCCGAAAGGCCTCATCATGACCGATTCGCTGCCCGGCGCGCACATGCGCGAAGAGCTCCGCTCCCAGCCGGAGATGTGGGCCACCGCCGCCGAGCTCACCGCCGAGCAGGCGCTGCTGCCGGCTCGCGGGGCACGGGTCGCGGTCGTCGGCTGCGGCACCTCGTGGTTCATGGCCCAGTCGTACGCCGCGCTGCGCGAGTCGTCCGGTCACGGCGAGACCGATGCGTTCGCGGCGTCCGAGGCCTTCATCGACCGCGGCTACGACGCGGTCGTCGCCCTCACCCGCTCCGGCACCACGACCGAGGTGCTGGAACTCGTCGACCGCATCAAGGGGCGCACCCGCACGATCGGCGTGATCGGCGACCCCGACTCCCCGCTCGTCGCGCTCGTCGACGACGCCGTGCTGCTGCCGTTCGCCGACGAGCAGTCGGTGGTGCAGACGCGCTTCGCCACGACCGCGCTCGCTCTCTTCCGGGCGTCGCTGGGCGAGGACCTCTCCGGGGCCATCGCCGACGCCACGGCCGTGCTCGCCGAGGAGGGCGACGACACCGAGCTGCGCGACGCCGAGCAGTACACGTTCCTCGGGCGGGGCTGGACGATCGGCCTGGCCCACGAGGCCGCCCTGAAGCTGCGCGAGTCGTCGCAGTCGTGGACCGAGGCGTACCCGTCGATGGACTACCGCCACGGTCCGATCGCCATCGCCGCGCCGGGCCGGGTGACGTGGCAGTTCGGAGAGGCACCGGAAGGACTGGCCGCGGAGGTGCGCGCCACGGGCGCCCGTTTCGAGCACCGCGCGATCGACCCGCTCGCCGACCTCGTGCGCTTGCACCGCACAGCCCTCGACCGTGCCGTGGCCCGTGGGCTCGACCCCGACCAGCCGCGCAACCTCACGCGATCCGTCATCCTGGATGCATGACGCCAGCGATCCCCGGAGCCGAGCGATGACCCCGAACGACGCCGCGGACGCCATCCCCGACGTCGCGAGGGACGAGGCCGGCGAGAAGCTCGCCGCGGTGCGCACGCTCGGCGCCGGGTCGCCGGTCCTGGCCTTCGACGTCGGCGGGACGGACATCAAGTCGGCACTGTTCGACGCGGAAGGACGGGCGCTCGGCCTCCGCCGCACGCCGACTCCCACGGCCGACGTCGACCGCACCCCCGCGCTGCTCGACCGGCTGCAGGTGCTCGCCGCGCAGCTCCGCGACGAGCATCCCGACGTGGTGCCCCGCGCCGCCGGGCTCGTGGTGCCGGGGATCGTCGACGCCGCGGCAGGGATCGGCGTGTTCGCGAGCAACATGGGCTGGCGGGACGCGCCGCTGCGCGCGCTCGCCGCGGAGCGTCTCGGCCTCCCCGTCGCGTTCGACCACGACGTGCGTGCCGCGAGCTGGGCCGAGCACGAGCTGGGCGGCGCGCGGGCCTACGACGACGCGGTGATCCTGGTGATCGGCACCGGGATCGCCGGGGCCCTGCTCGTCGGCGGCCGCCCCTACACGGCCGGGGGCTATGCCGGCGAGATCGGGCACTCCCCGATCGCCGACGGACCGGTGTGCCCGTGCGGTGCCCGTGGCTGTCTGGAGGCCGTCGCCTCGGCGGGAGCCATCGCGCGCCGCTACCGGGAGGCGACGGGCACGGCGCCGGACGGCGCCAAGGACGTCATCGCCCGAGCGGCCGCCGGGGACCGGGTCGCCGCCGACATCTGGGACTCGGCGCTGGACGCGCTCACCCTGTCGCTCGCGCAGCTGACCGCCGTGGTCGCCCCCGAGGCCGTGGTGATCGGCGGCGGACTGTCGCGGGCGGGCGGCGCGCTCTTCGACGAGCTGCGGTCGCGTCTCGCCGCCCGCCTCAGCTTCCACCGCCTCCCCGCACTCGTCCCGGCCGAGCTGTCCGGCAACGCGGGACTGATCGGCGCCGCCCTCCGCGCCAGGGAGCTCACATGATCCTCACCGTCACCCCGAACCCCGCGCTCGACCTCACGTGGCAGGTCGACCGTCTCGTCGCCGGCGGGACGCACCGCGCCGAGACCGGAGCGTCCCGCGCCGGCGGCAAGGGCCTCAACGTCGCCAGGGTCGCACACGCCGAGGGGGCGTCCGTCCTCGCGCTGACCACGGCCGGCGGTCCGGTCGGCGCGCAGTTCGCCGCGGAGCTCACGGCCAGCGGCGTGCCCCATGTGCTCGTGCCCGTCGCGGCCGACACGCGTCGCAGCATCGCCCTCGTCGACGAGGCCGCGGGCGACACCACGATCGTCAACGAGCGAGGGGTGAACCCCACCGATGCCGAGTGGGGCGGGCTCCTCGCGGAGATCGTCGACCGGCTTCCCGGCGCCGGGGTCCTCGTCGTCTCCGGGAGCCTTCCGCCGGGAGCGCCGGATTCGCTCGTGCCGATGCTCGTCGCGGTGGGTGCGGACGCCCGCGTCCCCGTGATCGTGGACACCTCCGGCCCGGCCCTCCTGCGCGCCGCCGACGCCGGCGCCGCCGTGCTCAAGCCCAACGCCGCCGAGCTCGCCGAGGCCACCGGCATCAGCGACCCCGTCGAGGGCGCGCGGTCGCTGCTGGCCCGGGGCGCCGAGCTCGTGCTCCTGTCGCTCGGGGCCGACGGCATGCTCGCGGTCACCCCGACCGATCTCCTGCACGCCCGACTCGACGAGCCGCTCTCCGGCAACCCGACCGGGGCGGGAGACGCTGCGGTCGCGGCCTGCGCCGTGCTCACCGCGGAGGGCGAGCGCAACCCCGAGGTCATCCTCCGTCGCGCGACCGCGTGGTCGGCAGCCGCCGTCCTCATGCCGCTCGCCGGCGACATCTCCCCCCGCTGGCGCGCGCTCGAGGAGCGGCTCCGCGTCTCCCGCCCCGACCCCGCCTCCTTCCGGAAGGACCCTTCGTGACCCTCGTCTCCGCTCGGGAGCTCGTCTCCGCGGCTGCCACCGCCGGCACCGGCATCGGCGCGTTCAACGTCATCCATCTGGAGACCGCAGAGGGCCTCGTCCGAGCCTCCGCGCTCGCACAGCTCCCCGTGATCCTGCAGATCTCGCAGAACTGCGCCGACTACCACGGCGGTCTGGAGCCGATCGCCCTCGCGACGCTCGCCGCGGCGCGACGCGCGGAGACCCCGGTGGCGGTGCACCTCGACCATGCGGAGCGACCGGAGCTCGTGGACGAAGCCGTGTCCCTCGGGCTCGGCTCGGTGATGTTCGACGGCGGCGCGCTGCCCTACGACGAGAACGTGGCGCTGACAGCCGAGGTCGCCGCCCGGGCCCGCGCGGCGGGGGTGTACGTGGAGGGCGAGCTCGGCGAGGTGGGCGGGAAGGACGGCGCCCACGCCCCCGGTGTCCGCACCGATCCGGGCGAGGCGCGGGCGTTCGTGGCCGCCACCGGTGTGGACGCCCTCGCCGTGGCCGTGGGGTCTTCGCACGCCATGACCGACCGCACCGCCTCCCTCGACCTCGACCTCATCGCCCGCCTGCGTGCGGCCCTGCGTGGTGCCGCCGCCGACGGGACGGATGTGCCCCTCGTGCTGCACGGCTCGTCCGGGGTGGCCGACGCCGTGATCGCCGATGCCGTGCGCGCCGGGATGACGAAGGTCAACGTCTCCACCCATCTCAACGGCTTCTTCACGCGGGCGGTCCGCGAGGTGCTCGCCGCCGACGAGCGTCTCGTCGACTCCCGCAAGTACCTCGCTCCCGCCCGCGCCGCCCTCGCGGACGAAGCCGCCCGGATGCTGCGACTGTTCGCCCTGCTGCCGTCGGAGAATCCCGCTCCGGTCGCAGAGGTTCCGGGCACGGCTGCGACCTCGACGCGAAACGACGACCGGTGAAGCGCGCGGCCCGACTGCACGCGATCCTCGACCTCCTCGCGGCGGACGGAGAGGTCACGGTGGAGGAGCTGGTGGAGCGGTTCGGGGCCTCCCCGGCCACCACCCGCCGCGACCTCGACTCCCTCGCCGAGCAGCGGCTGCTCACCCGCACGCACGGCGGTGCCGTGGCCCAGACCGTCGCCTACGAACTGCCGCTCCGCTACAAGAGCCATCTCCGCACGCACGAGAAGGAGAGCATCGCGCAGACCGCGGCGGCGCTCGTCACCCCCGGCATGGTGGTCGGGCTCTCCGGAGGCACGACGACCACGGCCATCGCGGCCGCGCTCGCCGCCCGCGAGGATCTGGCGGCGGAGGGCGGGATCACGGTGGTCACCAATGCCGTGAACATCGCCGCCCAGCTCGCGACCCGGCCGGAGATCAAGGTGGTCGTCACGGGCGGGGTCATCCACTCGCGCACCTACGAGCTCGTCGGCCCGTTCGTCGAGCAGCTGCTCCGCGGGGTGCGGCTGGACCTCGCGTTCATCGGCGTGAACGGGATGGACGCGGCAGCCGGGGCGACCACGCAGGACGAGCGCGAGGCGGCAGTGAACCGGATGATGGCGGAGCGGGCGCGGCGGGCCGTCGTCGTGACCGACGGCAGCAAGCTCGGCGCCGAGGCCTTCTCCACCGTCGGCGGGCCGGAGCTCTTCGCCACGGTCATCACCGATCGAGGAGCCGACCAGGCCGCTGTCGACGCGCTGCGTGCCGCGGGGTACTCCGTCCTCCTCGCCTGAGGCCCTCCGGCCGCACGCGGACGCCCCGAGGGCCTCGGCGTCCCCAGATCGCCGAGGCCCTGCGGGAGCATCGCAGCTGCATACCGCGACGCTCCCGGAGCAGATGGTGTCCGTCTCGTCTTCCCGCTCCCCAGCGGCGTTTCCCCAGAACCGACGGCGCCTCCCTCGTGCCTCTCCCTTCGAGGCCTTTCGCTCGACACCTTCCGAAGAACAGGAGAAGGCGGGTGCGATTCTGATACCTCGATCCGGGAAAAAAGTCAGAATCCGTTGCCGTGACACTGGAACGGGGCGGAAACCCCCGTCATGAGCGCGGCGCTCGCCAGGGCGTCGGCGGGGGACGCGCCGCCGGCGAGACCCTCGTGGACCGCGGTCAGGAGCTCGCACGCGTCGTCGTCCGGCACCGTGACGGGGGCCGCGATCACCGCCTCCGCGCCCGCGTGCAACCACACCCGCGTCATGCCCAGGGCCTCCTCGCCCCAGCGCACGGAGGAGCGACCCAGCTCGCACGCCGAGAGGATCACGGTCCGCGGCACCCGGGCGATGAGGTCGACGTCGTAGCCGAAGAGCACCCCGTCGGCGAGTTCGAACCCGGAGAACAGCGGATTGTCGACCGCGTGGCGTCCGTGCGCAGCGATATGGAGCACGTCGACGGAGGCCGCCAGCTCCGTGACGGCGGTCACGGTCGCGGTGGGGCCCTGCAGCGTCCGGGTCGTCCCTCGTCTCGCCCAGGATTCCGCTGCGCGCTGGACCTCTTCCGCGGCCCGCGCCACCCGTGGTCCCGCCGCGAACCCGACGCGCGGGGTCGAGGCGGCCGAAGCCTCCCCGTCGAGCCAGCGCGAGACCGAGGTCGCGAGGGTGAACGGCACTCCGTGCATGCCGGGGAGCATGGCCCACGGCACCCCGCCGAGGATGCCGGGAACGGTGATCACGAACCGCGCGGCGCCCGCGGCGGCCTGGCGCATCGGCGCGAGCAGCTCCTCGTCGAGGACCGCGAGGCGCGCTGCCAGAGCGCGCGCGGTCACCGGACCCATCGCTCCGTCCCGCGTGAGCGCGGCCATGTCGAGGTCGGCACGCAGGCCGTCGAGGGCGGTCCGCACCCGCGACCAGGACAGGTCGACGAGGGTCGCGCCGTCCGGCTGCACCACCACCCCGTGCAGGCCGGCGCCGGTATAGACGTAGGCCAGGACTGCCGTGTCGGCCGGCAGGAGCGCGGAGGCCTCGGTCAGCGTCCGACGTTCCCGCATCGCCCCGGAGCCGGTGGCCGACCACTGCCGCTCGCGCACCCGGTCGCGGAGCGCGCGGACGGTGGGGTCGGTCGTCCAGTCCGCCCCCGCGAGGTCGGCACGCAGCATCCGGAGCTCGGCGAGGTCGGCGGCGAGGGCGTCGTCGTGCGGGGGGCGGACCGGGGCGACCTGCTGACTGAGGTGCCGGGCCCGCTCGGACCACTCGAAGAGCGTCGCCGGGTCGCGACGGCGGACGGCCGCGGCGAGTCCCGTGAACACGAGGTCGCTGGCATGCATGGCGACGGAGGCCTGCAGGTCGAGGGCACCGAACGAGCGCTGCCATGCCGACAGCAGGTCGAGCCCGGTGGCGGCGGCGCGCAGCGCGTCCCCGTCGCGACCGCGCCCGGCGGCGCGGGCCGCGCGGACCTCCTGCGCGCGGAGGCGGAGCGGCGTCGGGGCCGAGGCGGGGATGCGGGGGAGGCGGCCGGTGCCGTCGCGGCGGGCGCTCAACCGCAGGGCCGTGGCCTCGGTGCGGAAGCCGCTCCGGTCGAGCTCCTGTGCCACCTGCTCCCACGCGGCGGCGTCCAGCGGGCGATCGGGCCGGATCCGCTGTCGGGCTTCCAGCTCCACCGCCGCGGCGCGGGCCGCCCAGCCGCTGCTGCCGAGGGAGGTGAAGCGGCGGGCTGCCGTCCTCGCGGCGCGCGCGGCGGCCCGGGGATCGTGCCGGACGAGGGAGCGGGCGAGGTGGAACTCCGCCTCGCCGCGGGCCTGGCGCATCCGCTGGGCGCCGAACTGCACGGCCACCTGGGCGAGCAGGGCCTCCGCCTCGGTCGTCAGCCCGGCGTCGCGGAGCACCTCGGCGCGGTCGAGGTCGCTGATGGCGGTGGCGAGGGCACTGGTGGCGGCGAACGTCGGCCGGGATTCGGCCATCAGGCGCAGCGCCGACACGAGGTCGCCGCCGAGGAGCGCGGCGTAACCGAGGTTGTGCGTGGCCTCGGCGAGGGAGTCCGGTTCGTCGTGCGCCTCGTAGATCCCGATCGCACGGCGGAGGTCGGCCATGCAGGTGTCCAGGTGATGGCGCTGCATCCGCACGACCGCCCGGTTCATCAGGCAGTTGGCGAGCGCGGGGGTCTCGCTCCCGGTCGCGGCCAGGGCGTCGATCGCGGCGGTCAGGCTCGCCTCGGCCTCCTCCATCCGGCCCCCGTGCATGAGGAGGGCGCCGAGCTGCCCGCCGAGGAGGGCGACCGTCTCGGCCTGCAGCCCGTCCCTGGCCAGCGCCTCCCGGCACAGCGCCTCCGCCGCCGCGGGCTCGCCGGTCTGCGCGAGCACGTAGGCGGCCGTCCCGTCGATGCGGGCGCGGAGGTCGGCATCGTCGGTGCGGGCGGCGGCCTTCTCCAGTTCCCGCCTGGCGCGGGTGAACTGCCGGGCGTTGGCCGCCTCGACGCCGCGTCGGTGCAGCGCGCTTGCGGACAGGGGCATCCGTCCAGGATGCCGTGCCGGAGCGGTCGTGCGGAAGGGTGCGAGGTGTCAGGACCTCTCGTGCGGCGTCGGCAGGGACTTCAGCACGGCGGCGACGGCCTTCCCGGCGACGGCGGGCTTCACCCCCGCGGCCGGGACGGCGCCGAGCTGGGCCGCGACCCGACCGGCGATGTACGGAGCGGCGAAGGAGGTGCCGCTCCACACCGCGAAGCCGCCGCGGTAGTCGTCCGGGTCGAGCGTCTCGCGCGGCAGCCCGTCGATGTCCGCGCGGGTCGCGGCCTGCGCGCCGCCGACGAAGGCGGGCGAGGTGCTGACCACGGCCGCGCCCGGGGCGTACACCTGCACCCAGGGGCCGACGTTCGAGAACAGGGCGACGGAGTGCGCCGACGGGTTCAGGGCGCCGACCGACACGTGCGGAGCGCCGTCGTCGGACGGCAGCCCGTTGTCGGCGCCGGGCCACGGCCACAGCGAGGCGGGGAACGAGGGCCGATCGATCGCGTCGTTGCCGGCCGAGCAGACGACCACGCAGCCGAGCTCTCTGGCCTTCGCGAGGAGCTCGTACAGGGTCCTGCTGAAGAGCCCGTCGGTCGGGGTCTCGTGGTAGTAGCTGAGGGAGAGGTTGAGCACGTCGATCGGGAAGCCGGTCGTCGGATCCTCGCGGTGCCGCCGCAGCAGTTCCACGACCTGCGCCACGGTCTCCAGGAGCGTGCTCTCGTCGACCACCCCGAGCGCGCCGGCGACGCGGATCGAGAGGATGTCGGCGTCCGGGGCGGCCTGACGCACGAGGCCCGCGATGAAGGTGCCGTGACCGGCCACCGCATCGATCTCGCCGTCGAGCTGCCCGTACAGGTCGGGGTAGCGTTCGGGGTCGGCGTCGTCCGTGAAGCCCACGGGGACGCCGTCGAGTTCGACGTGCCGGGTGACGATGTCGGACGGCAGCCAGGCGTGCTCCCCGCAGCCGGTGTCGAGGATCGCCACGACCGGTCGTCGTCCGCGCTTCGGAGCGGCTGCTCGAGCCGGAGCGGGGCCGAGCCAGGTGACCGGCTGCCGCGCCCCGCGTCCGGGCTCCAGGTAGTCGTCGCTGCCGCCTCCGCCGGGAGCGGCACCGCGGACGGGGTTCGTCCGCGTGAACGGGTTCGTCCGCGTGAACGGGTTCGTCCGGGTGAACGGGTTGAGTCCGACCGGGTCGATCGAGAGCACGTGCTCCAGGCTGGTCCGCGGCATGGTCGAGCGCGACAGCCGGCGCGCGCGCTGCAGCACCCGCCAGGCGTCGGGCGCCACGGGGGACTCGCCCCTGGTCGGCTCATCCGGCGTGGTCAGGCGTGCCCGCAGGAACCCCGCGACACCCGGCACGAGCTCGCCGTTCCCGATCTCGCGCTCCGGCGACTCCACCTCCAGCCGCCAGCCGAAGGAGTCCGCGGCATCCCTCAAGGCGCGCAGCTCGCGGTCGTACGCCTCCTGCTCGTCCAGGGCGCGCGTGATGAGCAGCCGCTCGGGCAGGTACGCGGTGGGGAACGCCCGGATCCCGTCCACCGGTTCCGTGCTGGGGTCGAGGGCGGTGCCGCGGCGGATCGATCCCTCCGCGCGGTCCTGCCAGGTCCATCCCTGGGGCTGCTCCATCGGTCATCCTCTCCGTGGGCATCGCCGGCGACGGCGCCGGCGACGCGGGGTCACAACTCGAACTGCGGGGTCTCCAGGGTGCGGGTCTCGTCGCCGACCGTCGCGGTCAGGCGCACGCGGCTGAGCCCGGACGGCACCTCGTCGAACACGAATCGGCCGGTCTCCGCCGGGGTCGTGCGGCGCTCGCGCTCGCCCTGCAGCAACAGGATCTCCGCGGCGGCGGTGTCCACCCAGCCGTCGATCCGCCGTCGCCCGGACGCGGTCGTCGTGACGTGGAGGAGGATGCTCGTGCTGCCGTCGCTGAACTGCAGCGTGAGGGCGTCGGTCTCGCCGCGGACCGCGCCGAGCTGGCCTTCCACGAGCGTGAGCAGCGCGTACTCGCGGTTGAGCCCGTCCGCGGCGACCGCGGCGACCATCCGGTCGATCAGCCCGGCAGGGACCGGATCGACCTCTCTCCAGAGGCTGCGCAGGCGGGCGAACAGTCGGGCGTCGTCCTCATCGCTCATGATTGTCCCTCCGTCCGGGTGGCCGGGGCGTCGAGGAGGTCGCGGAGCTTCGCGAGGCAGCGGCTGCGGGTCGGGCCGATGCTGCCGACCGGCATGGAGAGGTCGCGGGCGAGGCGGGCGTAGTCAGGACGGTCCTCGAAGGCGATCACGCGGAGCAGTCGTTGGCAGCGCTCGGCAAGGCGGCGGACGGCGGCCCAGAGTCGGCGGTTCTCGTCGTCGAGCGCGGCGTGCTCCTCCGCGGACGCCTGCTCCGGAAGCAGGGCGTCCAGGTCGTCGGATTCCGCGGTGTCGACGCGACCAACGGCCTTGCCGACCTTCCAGGCCTCGCGGCGGGCGGTGGTCGTGAGCCAGGCGGAGACGGCACGCGAGTCGGCGATGGCGCCGTGGCCACGCACGAGCTGGAGCCAGGTCGTCTGCACGACGTCTTCCGCGAGGGTGCGTTCGAGGCCGTAGGCGCGCACGACGTGCCAGAGCACGGGCGTCATCAGCCGTACCAGGTCGTCCATCGAGCGGCCGTCGCCATCGCGCCACGCATCGAACAGGTCCGCGGCGCGTTCCCAGCGTGCACGCCCGTCGTCGGATGCCGGATCGAAGGCGGCGCCGGGGGCACCGTCGATCATGAAGCCCATTGTGATCACACCTACTAGGAGCACGGCAAGGGCTCGGTGATACATGTCGCCGTCCAAGAATTCCGACGGCCGGATCCGTGGTGCGACGCCGCCCTCGCTAGCGTGGAGGGGTGATCGCTCTCGTCGTCGTGCTGTTCCTCAACGCCGGTTTCAACGTGCTGGTCTGGCCGCGGTTCTACACCCGCGTCGCGAAGGACCCGCGTGCGAGGGACGAGAACGGCAAGGCCACCCCGTTCCTCCGCGTGCACGGCATCCTCATCGCGATCGCGCTGGTGCTGGCCGTGGCCTCCGCGGCGGCGGGGATCACCGTGCTCGCGGTCGCGCCCTAGCGCAGTGTCTCCACCTCAGTCCCCCTCGTACCGGGCGGCGTGCGCGGCCCAGCGAGACTCGACCGGGAGGCTGCGGAGGGCGCGGTTCCCGATCGCGAGGGCGGCGGCCACCACGCAGAGGGCCGCGCAGATGAGGATGGTGCCTTGTCGTCCGAGCCCGGCCAGGCCGAAGCCGGCGATGAGCGGGGCGAGCGGCATCGCGCCCATCGCGAGGACCCCCATGGCGCTGTTCGCGCGCCCCAGCAGACGTGATGGCGTGGCCACCATGAAGTAGCCCATCATCCCGGCGTTCAGGGCGGGGACGAGGAGCACCGTGGCACCGAGGACGGCGGAGACGGTCCACGGTGCCGACGCGAACGACAGCACGACGGCGCCGAGGGCGACCACTGCGAGCCCGCCGATCGTGAGCACGCCCGCCGGGATCCGGGGCACGAGGAGCGGGGCGACGATCGCGCCGACGAGCATTACGGCGCCGATGGCCGCGCTGACGGTTCCGATGAGGAGTTCGGAATGGCCTGCCTGCTGCAGCGCATAGACGGCCGTGGTGATCGCGGCGTTGAAGCCGAGGTTCACGATGGTCATGATGAGCATGACGCCGCCGAGGTCGGGACGGGACAGCAGCCAGCCGAAGCCTTCGCGGAACTCCCGCCAGGCGTTCGGGCGCGCGGGGGGCGCGCCGCCGTCGTCCTCGTCCAGGGCGCCGACGTCGGCGATGCCCGCGCGCCGGACCTGTCGCCCGAGGAGCCCGGCGGTCACGGCGGCGACGAGGTGGCACAGGGTCATGACCGCGCCGACGAGCCAGCCGCCTACGCCGAGCAGCAGCCCGCCCAGCGGGCCGCCGGCGAGCTGAAGGGCCGCATCGCGCCCCTGGTTCGCGGCCTGCGCGCGCCCCATCGCGTCGTCCGGGACGATCTCCTTCAGCGCGCTCTCCCCGGCGACGTCGAAGAGGCCGCTCCGCGCGGCCAGCAGCACGTCGATCACGAGGAGAGTTGCGAAGGTGAGGGCGCCGCCGAGGGCGAGCAGGGTGAAGGCCCCGGCCAGCACGATCCCCAGAATCGAGCCGACGAGCATGAGCACGATGCGCTGGTGCCGGTCCGCGATGATCCCGCCCACGAGGGTGAGCAGCACACGCGCCACCATGCCCGCCCCCGCGATGATGCCGGCCTGTGCGGGGTCGTTCGTGATGACGAGCGCGAGGAGCGGGACCGCGAACCCGAAGAGCGCCGAGGCGAGCCCCTTGCTCGTGTCGCTCACGAGCCAGGTGAGGTAGCGCGTGTTCTGCCACAGGCGGTGCGGAGTGCTCGTCGTGCTCATGGCTCGACGATAGTTCCGCAAGAATAATTGCGCAACTGTTCGTGCGCATTTGCGTGACTAGGATCGGGGAATGGCTGACGACGCGGAGAAGACCTCTCGGGAGGACGCCGCCTTCATGACGTCGGCCATGCTCAAGGCCTACTCACACCCGCTGCGCCGCCAGATCCTCCGCCTCATCGCGCGCCGCGGTTTCCTGCGCGCCGCGGACATCGCCGGCGCGCTCGACGTGCCGGCCAACAGCGCCAGCTTCCACCTGCGGGTGCTCGCCGAGGCGGGGCTCATCGAGGAGGCTCCGGAGCAGGCCAGAGACCGTCGCGACCGCGTGTGGACGGGACGCAAGGGCGCCCTCACCGTCGGCGGTCCGGAGAATCCGGTCGCGGACGAGGCGCTCGGCGATGCGGTGGTGGCCGCGCTCGCAGAGGACCACGTCGACCTGCTCCGCCGTGTGGTGGCCTGGACGCCCGAGTATGTGTCCGGTCGCACCGCCGACGTGCACGCGTCGTTCGTGCAGCGCACCATCCGACTGACCGAGGCCGAGTTCGACGACGTGATGCACAAGATCGATGACGTGCTCTCCGCCGCCGACGACGCGCACGACGACACCGACCCCGCGGGCCGTCACTGGCAGCTGGACATCGTCGTCGCCGACGACACCATCTGACTCACTCGTCTTCGTCGTCGAGGCGCTCGCCGCTGAGGATGAGGATGCGGCGGAGGTGCATCGCCGTCAGCACGCCCGGTCCCATCGAGCTGCGCACGTCGAACGTGCGGTCGTCGACCTTCTCCAGCAGCAGCCGGATCGCGCGCGCCGCCTCCGCGCGGCGGCGATGCGCCGCGCTCGAGGCGGGGTCGTCCTCCGCGATGACGTCGGCGACGGCGTGGCAGGCCGCCGACAACGGCTCGGGCAGGGCAGGATCCAGGGGCATGGCCGCCGGACGCTCCCAGATCGTGTCGGCCGTCGCGTCGGCGATGTCCCGGATGAGGTGCGCGATCCGGTCGAGGGTGGAGAGCTGCTCGTGGATGTGGGCGGTGCCCGCATGCCGGCGTCGCGCGCGCGGGTTGTAGCGGACGCTCTCGTCGGCCTCGGCCAGGGCGGCACGGAGGTCGGCGGTGGTCTCGGCGAGCGCCGCGGCATCGTCGGCCCACTGTGCGGTCTCCGGCGGCCAGGACTCCGAGACCGCGGAGCCGATGTCGTGGAGGTGCCCGGCGAGCTGTCGTCGGAACTCCTCCACCCGCGCCTCGGCCGATCCGATGAGCGGGGCGGGGGCGAAGAGGAGGTTCACCACCAGACCGATGACGATCCCGACCCCCATCTGGGCCAGGTAGCCGAGGGAGTAGTCGTCCGCGTTCTGACCGCCGATGATGAGCACGAACAGCGCCGCCATCGGGACGTACTCCTTGCCGACGCCGAACCAGCCGGTGCCGGAGACGAGGACGCCGAGGCCGACCACGAGCGGGATCGTCCACCACGTCGGCCCGACCGTGAGCACGATCACCGCGGCCAGACCGATGCCGGTGGCCAGACCGAACAGGGTCTGCAGGCTCGACCGCATGGACCCCATGAGCGTGGGGTACATGCTCACGAGCGCGCCCAGGGGTGCGTAATACGGGTACTCGTCGGTGACCCCCGGCATGTGCGGTGCGATCGTCCACGCGAGCCCGACGGCGAGCGCCGTCTTGGCCACGAGGAGCAGACGGGCGGGGCGGACCGCCTCACGGACGGTGCGGGCGAGGTACGAGCGGCGCTCGCGGACGCGCAGGCGCGAAAGGTCGGGCGTCACGTCATCCTCTCCTCGCGGCGGTCGGGTGGTCCATCTCTGGCGAGGATAGGGCGGCAGGCGGCGCGCGGCCACCGGGTTGCCCCGCCTCGGGTCGCCGGGTAGAGGGCGGCCGAACGCGGATGCCGCGACCGCGCGGGGTGCGCGGCCGCGGCATCGGCGGATTCCGGTCGTTGCGTCAGGGCGTGGCCCGGCGGAACGCGAGGAAGGAGACGGCGCTGAGGACGGCGACGACCACGAGCCCCCAGAGGGCGAGGCCCACGGCGCCGAGGTCGAGGATGCCGAGCCACACGTCTCCCCACAGCTCGAGCCGCGTCACGAGGAACACGACCCCCACGAGGAGGAGCGCCAGGGCGACGCCCACGATGGTGAGCACCATCGGGCCCCAGCTCTTGTAGATCGTCGCGCCGGTGAACCCGACCACGAAGAAGAACAGGGCGAGGGTGAAGTAGACGACGAAGGCTCCGAGTGGTCCGGCCTCCCACAGCCACGGCAGGTGGAACACCCAGCCGTTCACGCCGTACCCGTTCGTGGCCAGCTCGATCGCGCCGCCGAGGAGGAACAGCAGACCGAGCAGCGCGCTGCCGAGGATCGCGGTCAGCAGGGTTCCGATGAAGAACTCGCGCCGGGTGACGCTCATGGCCTGGGAGAACGGGAAGGTCAGCGTCATGGCCGACAGCCCGATCGCGAAGAAGTACCACAGCGGTGCCTGGCCGCCTCCGCCGTACTTGGGGGCGTCGCCGGGGATCATCGCGTAGATGAGGACCGAGATCACCACGGCCGAGGCGAGGATGATCAGCGGCACCCAGACGAAGGTCTGCCGGTTGATGAGCTGCAGGCGGATGACGTTGAGTGTGCGTCGCATCAGCGGACTCCTTCCGTGGTGGCGTCGGCTCTGGTGCCGGTGCGGGTCTCCGACTTCTGGGTGAGGCGGACGATGAGCTGCTGCAGCGAGACGGGGGCGAGGTCGAGGCCCGCGGCCCGCACCTCCGCGCGATCGTCGGCTGTGAGGGCGCCGAGCACGGTGACGGAGGCCACGCGACCGAGCTCGTCCCGGTGCAGCACCTCGCGATCGCCGACCCAGGCGTCGACCTTCGCGGCATCCCCGACGACGGTCACGGCGCGGTCGCGGACGGCATCCGTGTCCTCGTTGAGGAGGATCTGGCCGTTGTCGATCACGATGACCTTCTCGATGAGGTTCGCGACCTCGTCGATCAGGTGCGAGGAGAGGATGATCGTGCGCGGGTGCTCCGCGTAGTCCTCCACGAGACGGTCGTAGAAGATCTGCCGGGCGACCGCGTCGAGTCCCAGATAGGGCTCGTCGAAGAACGTGATCTCGGCGCGGGAGGCCAGGCCGATGATCACGCCGACCGCGGAGAGCTGCCCGCGGGACAGCTTCTTGATGGTCTGCTTCATCGGCAGCTGGAACTCCGCGATGAGCTCGTCCGCGAGGCCCTGGTCCCAGTGCGGGAAGAACAGGCGGGCGGCGGCGAACGCGTGCCGCGGGGTCGCGTCGTCCGGGTACTTCTGGCTCTCCCGGACGAAGCAGATCCGGCCGAGCACATGCGCGTTCTCGTACGGGTGCTCGCCGAACACCTTCACGGTGCCGGAGGATTCGAAGTTCTGGGCCGTGAGGATCGACATGAGTGTCGTCTTCCCGGCGCCGTTGCGGCCGAGCAGCCCGTAGATCGAGCCTCCCTCGAGGGCGAGCGACACGTTGTCGAGCGCCCGCTTCTCCTTGTAGCGCTTGGTGAGGTTCTGCACCTCGATGACGGCGGTCATGCGGGGTTCTTCCCTTCTGGGGTGGGGGCGGATGCGGCGCGCTGACGGAGCAGGTCCGCGAGGTCTTCCGCGCCGAGGCCCAGCGTGCGGGCCTCCGCGAGGAGCGGGTCGATGTAGCGGTCGGCGAAGGCCGCGCGGCGCTCGCCGAGGAGCAGGTCCCTGGCGCCTTCCGAGACGAACATGCCGATGCCTCGGCGCTTGTGAAGCACTCCCTTGTCGGTGAGCATGGCGACTCCCTTCGCGGCGGTGGCGGGGTTGATGCGGTAGAACGCGGCGAGCTCGTTCGTCGAAGGGGCCTGCGCCTCCTCGGCCAGCGAGCCGTCGAGGATGGAGTCCTCGATCTGCTCGGCGATCTGGAGGAAGAGCGGCTTGCCTTCTTCGATCACGAGTCCTCCGTGGTTGCTGGGTTACTTACTTGACTAAGTAACCACGGAACCAGCCACGGTGTCAACCCCTCTGGATGTGGACGGGCACAGCTTCGGAGATCTCCGTCGACATGCCGCCCGACGGTCGGTTCTGGCGGCGTGTCGGCCGTCAGCTCCGAACTTGTGCACGGGGAGGGGGTGAGGCCGGCCGCGTACAGTGGGCTGGTGCCGGAGTTCCCCTACAGTCGTCTGCGTCGCTGGCCCGACGTCGAGGCGGACAACCTCCAGGCCCACGATGCGACCGATCTGCTGCTGGTGGAACGGGCGCTCGCTCTCGACGTGCCGGGGTCCGAGACGGTCGTGATCGGCGACGAGTACGGCGCGATCACGCTGGCTCTCACGGCGGCTGGGCGGCGCGGGATCCGGGTGCACCAGGACCTCGCGACCGGACGCCGCGCGCTCGCCCGCAACGCCGAGGAGCTCGGGATCGGTGGGTTCACCCCGCACGAACTCGACGAGGGCCTGCTCACCGGTGCACAACTGGTGCTGCTGCAGCTCCCGAAGGCCCTCGCCGAACTGGAGGAGATCGCGGATGCGGTCGCCCGGTGGGCTGCGCCTGACGTGGTGCTCGTCGCCGGCGGTCGAGTGAAGCACATGACTCTGGCGCAGAACGATGTCCTGGCGCGGAGCTTCGCCCAGGTACAGGCGCAGCGCGCCGAGCGGAAGTCGCGGCTGCTCGTCGCCTCCGAGCCGCTCCCGGTGCCCGAGTCGCCGCCGTTCCCGGTCTCCGCGCGGCACGGCGACCTCGTCCTCGTGGCCCACGGCGGCGCCTTCGCCGGGTCCCGCCTCGATATCGGCACCCGGGTCCTGCTCGAGGTGCTCGGCCTGGGCGGTCCACAACTCAGGAGAACAGAGGTGACACGCGCCGAGAACGAGCGGAACGGCGGCGAGAGCAGCCGTTCTTCCGGAGTTGTGAACGGCGGGCGCCGCGTCCTCGACCTCGGCTGCGGGACCGGCGCGCTCGCCGTGTCCTGGGCACTCGCCTCCCCGCGGGACCGGGTCGTCGCCACGGACCGCTCGGCCGCCGCCGTCGCCTCCGCCCGTGCCACCGCGTCGGCGAACGGGGTGGCCGATCGGGTCGAGGTCATCCACGACGACGCGGGCTCGGCGCTCGCCGCGGGGAGCTTCGACACGGTGCTCCTGAATCCGCCGTTCCACCTCGGTGCCAGCGTGCACACCGGCGCCGCGACCCGCCTGTTCGAAGCCGCCGCGCGTCTGCTCCGCCCCGGCGGCGAGCTGTTCACCGTGTACAACTCGAGCCTCGGCTATCGGACCGAGCTGACCCGGCTCCTCGGCCCCACCGAGCAGCTCCGGCGCACCCCGAAGTTCACCGTGACGCGCACCGTCCGACGCCCGTGAACGCGGTGCGCCGAGATTGCTAGGCGCTCGTACTATCCCCCGGTCAGCGGCGGAAACCCGGGCGGCTCCGTGGCGCAGGATTTGCCGCTGACCGGCCATTTCGTTACGTTGGTTGGCGGGCCTGACGGCCCATAGACCAGTCCGCGGTCACGTCCTTCCTTCGATGAGCTGTGCGGCGAAGAGGCGTGGGCGTACGGTCGATCCCCTCTGCGGCGGATCCGAAATCCGCCGCCTGTGCCGCCACAGCGAAGACGTCGAACGGCCTCGTGAGGATCACCCGGACGTGACCGAAGCAGGCTCAGCCACCCGAAGGCCGAGCCGCAGGGGAAACGTGTCCGAAACAGCACTCGAAGCGCGCCATCTGTACAAGGTGTTCGGGAGGAATCCGAGCGCCGCCGTCCGTCGACTGAAGGCCGGGGAGAGCCGTGCCGCCGTCGCCGACGCGGGGACCGCCGCCGTCATCGACGCCAGCTTCACCGTCAACCGCGGTGAGATCTTCGTCATCATGGGCCTGTCCGGATCGGGCAAATCGACCATCATCCGCATGCTGAACGGCCTGCACGACATCACCGCCGGCACCGTCACCGTAGGGGGCGACCCCATCACCGGGATCCCGGCCGCCCGCCTCCGGGAGATCCGCCGCGACCGCATCTCGATGGTGTTCCAGCACTTCGCGCTGCTGCCGCACCGCACGGTCGCCGCGAACGTCGCCTACCCGCTCGAGCTCAAGGGCGTCGGCAAGGCCGAGCGCCAGGCCAAGGCTGAGGAGATCCTCGCCCTCGTCGGGCTCGAGGGCCAGGGCGACAAGCTGCCGTCCGAGCTCTCCGGCGGCATGCAGCAGCGCGTCGGCATCGCCCGCGCCCTCGCGGCCGACAGCGACATCCTGCTCATGGACGAGGCCTTCAGCGCGCTCGACCCGCTGATCCGCCGCGAGATGCAGGAGCAGCTCCTGGAGCTGCAGCAGAAGCTCCAGAAGACCATCGTCTTCATCACGCACGACCTCAACGAGGCCATGTTCCTCGGTGACCGCATCGCCGTCATGCGCGACGGCCGCATCGTGCAGATCGGCACGCCGGAGGACATCCTCATGGACCCGGCGAACGACTACGTCGAGCAGTTCGTGCAGGACGTCGACCGCGCCCGGGTGCTCACCGCCGCGAACGTCATGGAGCGTCCGCGCCCCGTCGTCGCCGAGTCGGCCGGTCCTCGCACTGCGCTCCGCCAGATGCGCGACGCCTACATGTCGGCGACCTACGTGGTCGGCAAGGACCGCCAGCTCGTGGGCGTCGTCACCGATCGCGACGCCGTGAAGCTCGTCCGTCAGGGCGCCACGCGCCTCGACTCGATCATCAAGCCGGTGCTGCAGAGCGTGCGCGAGGACGACGTCCTCATGAACCTGTTCGTCCCCGCCGTCGAGTCGCCGCTGCCCCTCGCGGTGACGGATGCCGACGGCCGCCTCGCGGGCGTGATCCCGCGCGTCACGCTGCTCGCGGCGCTCGGTCCCGGGCCCGGAGCGACCGAGGAGATCCTGCTGCCGATGACCCCCATGCCCCAGGCCGAGATCGACGCCGTGCTCGACGACGGGTGGACGGCCGAGCCCGGCCCTTCGACGAGCTCAGGGACCCAGGGCGGGTTCGCCTCAGGGACCCAGGGCGGGTTCGCCTCAGGGACCCAGGGCGGGTTCGCCTCAGGGGCCCAGGTCGACACGGAGGAGGTGCGCTGATGGACGGTTTCCGCATCCCCGTGGGCGACTGGGTCGCCGCCGGTGTCGACTGGATCACCGCCAACCTCGACGGCCTGCTCGACGCGGTCTCGTTCGTGGTGAGCTTCCTCGTAGACGGCCTCACCCGTCTGCTCCTCACGCCGCACTTCGCCGTCATCATCGTGATCGCGGCGCTGATCGCCTGGCTCGTGCGCTCGTGGCAGCTCGCCATCGGCACGATCCTGTCGTTCGGGCTCATCGTCGCCATGGACCTCTGGGTCCCGGCGATGCAGACGCTCGCCCTGGTGCTCGTCGCCGCCGTCGTGGCCGTCCTGATCGCGGTGCCGCTCGGCATCTGGTCGGCGCGCAATGCGACCGTGCGCGCGACGCTCAAGCCGGTGCTCGACTTCATGCAGACCATGCCGGCCTTCGTGTACCTGATCCCGGCGATCGTGTTCTTCGGCATCGGCGTGGTGCCCGGACTCGTCGCCACCGTGATCTTCGCGCTGCCTCCCGGCGTGCGCCTGACCGAGCTGGGCATCCGCGGCGTCGACGCGGAGACCGTCGAGGCCGGCCACGCCTTCGGAGCGACGCCGGGGCAGATCCTCCGCGGGATCCAGCTTCCCCTCGCGATGCCGACCATCATGGCCGGGGTCAACCAGGTCATCATGCTCGCCCTGTCGATGGCGGTCATCGCCGGCATGGCCGGTGCCGACGGGCTCGGGAAGATGGTCGTCGAGGCGATCTCGACCATCAACATCCCCAAGGGTGTCGAGGCGGGACTGGGCGTCGTGCTCATCGCCGTGTTCCTCGACCGGGTGACCGCCGCTCTGGGTGCCCCCGGCGAGAATCGCTCCTCGCTCCTCGGCATGCTGAAGCGTCGCGGTTCGTCCCGGCCCTCCGCCCCCGTGGCGTCGGAGCCCGCAGCCTCCGCGCCCGCCGAGGAGGCTTCGACCGAATCCGAGCTCGCCCGCGCCTGAGCCCCCGCGTCCCCCACCCCCTTTCGTCCGGTGCGGGACGGAAAAGGGGCGCGGGGGCGCGGATCCCGGCACGGTTTCGATCCCGGCACAGCTGTCCCGCGGCCTCGTCCGCACCTCCTGAATCACATACGGAACGCAAGAGAGAGAGTCACATGAAGAAGAAGATCCTGACCATCACCGCCCTCGGGGCTGCCGCAGCGCTCACCCTCGCCGGATGCAGCGGCGACGGCGCCGGCGGCACGAGCGGTGGCGGCGACGGCGCCGACGACAAGGGCACCATCACCCTCGGGTTCCTGCCCTCCTGGACCGACGGCCTCAGCACCGCCTACCTCCTGCAGGACCAGCTCGAGAAGATCGGCTACACGGTCGAGATGAAGACGCTCACCGAGGCCGGCCCGCTCTACACCGGGCTCGCGCAGGGCGATGTCGACATCTACCCGTCGGCGTGGCCGGAACTCACCCACGCCTCGTACATGGACAAGTACGGCGACGACATCGAAGACCTCGGCAAGTACTACGAGAACGCCAAGCTGACCCTCGCGGTGCCGGAGTACTCCGAGCTCACCTCGATCGAGGACCTCGCGGGCAAGGGCGCCGACTTCGACGGCAAGATCTACGGCATCGAGCCGGGTGCGGGCCTGACCGCCCAGACCCAGAAGATGATGCCCGAGTACGGCCTCGACGGCGAGTACGAGCTCGTCACCTCGTCGACCGCGGCGATGCTCACCGAGCTGAAGACCGCGACCGACAAGAAGGAGGACATCGTCGTCACGCTGTGGCGTCCGTTCTGGGCCAACGACGCCTTCCCCGTGAAGGACCTCGAAGACCCGAAGGGCGCCATGGGCGAGGCCGAGGCCCTGCACTTCCTGGGTACCGCGGGCTTCGCGGACGAGTTCCCCGAGGCTGCCGAGCTGATCGAGAAGATCAAGCTCGACGACGAGCAGTACGGCGCGCTCGAAGACCTCGTGGTCAACGAGTACGGCGAGGGCAAGGAAGCCGACGCGGTCGACGCGTGGCTCGAGGAGTACGGCGACCAGTTCGACTGGACCGTCACCAGCTGACACCCGTCGCACGTCTCGAAGGAGGGTCTCCCGCGCCGGGAGGCCCTCCTTCGTCGTGGGTGACCCCACTTACATTCCGGTACGGGAGGTGGAAGCATGGCGCGAAACCGGCGGGTCGACCGGCCCGCGGATGGGGGGACACGACCATGTGCACAGGACTGAGTTTCACGACCGCCGACCACTACTTCGGGAGGAATCTCGATCTGGAGTTCTCGTACAACGAGACCGTGACCGTCACACCGCGGAACTTCCCGTTCCCGTTCCACCGGCTGCCGTCGTTGCCGACGCACCACGCGATCATCGGGATCGCCACGATCGCCGACGGCTACCCGCTCTACTACGACGCGGTCAACGAGAAGGGGCTCGGCATGGCGGGGCTCAACTTCCCGGACAACGCCCACTATCCGGCGCCGGGGTCGGGGGACACCGAGGTCACGCCGTTCGAGTTCATCCCCTGGGTCCTCGGACAGTTCGAGACGGTGGCCGAGGTGAAAGAGGCGCTGCGGTCGGTGAGTCTCGTCGACATCGACTTCAGCCCGGAGTTCCCGCTGTCGCCGCTGCACTGGATCATCGCCGACAAGAGCGCATCGATCACGGTCGAGAGCGTGCGCGGCGGCCTCAAGGTCTACGACAACCCTTGGGGCGTGCTCACGAACAACCCCACGTTCGACATCCAGAGCTTCCGGCTCAACGACTATCAGCACCTCTCGAAGCGGCAGCCGGAGAACACGTTCGCCTCGGACGTGCCGATGGACC
Organism: Microbacterium sp. GbtcB4; assembly: GCF_019091465.1. Classification (NCBI taxonomy): domain Bacteria; kingdom Bacillati; phylum Actinomycetota; class Actinomycetes; order Micrococcales; family Microbacteriaceae; genus Microbacterium; species Microbacterium sp. GbtcB4. The sequence continues at coordinate 336,389 of NZ_JAGXJJ010000001.1, read as the reverse complement.
TCTACAGTCGCGGCATGGGAGGGATCGGGCTGCCGGGCGACTTGTCGTCATCGTCGCGGTTCGTGAAGGCGGTGTTCACGCGCATGAACTCGGTGTGCGGGACGACGGAGTCGGAGTCGATCAGCCAGTTCTTCCAGATCCTCGGCTCTGTCGCCCAGCAGCGCGGGTGCGTGCAGGTCGGCGATGAGGAGAAGTACGAGATCACCATCTACTCGTCGTGCGCCAACACCGCCACGGGCGTGTACTACTACACGACCTACGAGAACAGTCAGATCACCGGCGTGGACATGCACAAGGAGGATCTCGACGGGTCCGAGCTCGCGGCGTATCCGCTCGTGAAGGGGCAGCAGATCGCGATGCAGAACTGATCTCCGCTCCGCGCAACCCCCTCATCGGGCGGGCGGCCGCGGCGTAGCCTGTGGCCGTGGACGGGTTCGCGGCGGTCGACTTCGGGTTCGCCCGCGAGGTCCTGCAGCGGGGCATCGCGGCGCTGTACCTCGTGGCATTCGTCTCGACGCTCAACCAGTTCCGTCCGCTCCTCGGTGAGCACGGGCTCCTGCCCGCGCCCGTGCTGCTGGACTGGGTGGCGCAGAAGCGCGAGCGCCGGAAGCTGCTGCACCCCACGCTCTTCACCCGCGTCCGCTACACCGACCGGCGCCTGGTCGCGCTGTGCGGGGCGGGGATCGTCATCGCCGCCCTGCTCATCGCCGGGGTGCCGCAGCTCGGACCGCCGTGGGTGCCGATGCTCGCCTTCCTCGCCCTGTGGTTCGGCTATATGTCGGTCGTGAGCATCGGGCAGACGTTCTACTCCTTCGGGTGGGAGATGCTGCTGCTGGAGGCGGGGTTCCTCGCGGCCTTCCTCGGCTCGAACGACCAGCCGCCGCCGACCGTGGTGATCGTGCTGTTCTGGTGGCTGCTGTTCCGGCTGGAGTTCGGTGCGGGGATGATCAAGATCCGCGGCGGACGCGAGTGGCGCGACCTCACCGCGATGACCTTCCACCACGAGACCCAGCCGATGCCCGGGCCGCTGAGCCGCCAGGCGCATCTGCTGCCGCGGTGGTTCCACAAGCTCGAGGTCGTCGGTAACCACGTCGCGCAGCTGGTCGTGCCGTTCTTCCTCTTCGCCCCGCTGCTGTCGCTGTGGCTCCCCGGTCCGGTGCCGCAGATCGTCGGCGCCGTCGCCGGCGGCATCGTGATCGCGACGCAGCTGTGGCTCGTGCTCACCGGGAACTTCGCGTGGCTGAACGGGGCGACGATCGTGCTCGGATTCTCCGCGATCGGCCTCCCCGGCATCGGGACTCCGGAGCGGACGCCGGAGACCTCGCTGCCGTGGACGGTGTCTGGCATGCCGCTGTGGTGGGTCGTGGTGACCTCGGCGGTCGGGGTGCTGTTCGTCGTGCTGAGCGTGCCCGCCGTGCGCAACCTCTTCGCTCGACGGCAGCTCATGAACGCGAGTTTTCACCGCTGGCAGCTCGCCAACGCCTACGGAGCCTTCGGCACGGTCACGCGGGAGCGGATCGAGATCGTCGTGGAGGGGTCGGACGACGAGGAGGGCCGGCACTGGCGCGAGTACGAGTTCCGCGGGAAGCCGGGGGACGTGCGGCGGATCCCGCGGCAGTTCGCCCCGTATCACCTGCGGCTGGACTGGCTGATGTGGTTCCTGCCGCTCGGGCACTCGCTGGACGACTGGTTCTCCGTGTTCCTCGTGCGGCTCCTGGAGGCGGATGCCCCGACGCTGCGGATGCTGCGCGTGGACCCCTTCGACGGCGAGCGGCCGCGGTGGGTGCGCGCCGTCTCGTACCGCTACCGCTTCACGACCCGCGCCGAGCACCGTGTCGACGGCGCCGTCTGGGTCCGGACCGGTCGCCGCGTGGTGCTCGGTCCGGTCGGTCTCCGCTGACTTCGAGTCGCACACTGTGCGGCAAGTCCGGGCCGGATGGAGCCATTCGGGCGATTCGGACGGCCGCCGAGCGCGGCGAAACGCCCCGGCCGGGGAGAGTCCCCGGTCGGAGCGTTCCGTCTCGCTTGACGTCGATCAGCTGACCTTCTTCCGGTACGAGATGATCGCGAACACGTAGGCGACCACGAGGATCCCGACGCACCAGGCGAGAGCGACCCAGATGTCGGACCCGACCGGCTCCCCCGCGAACAACGCCTGGATGGTGTCGACGATCGAGGTCACCGGCTGGTTCTCCGCGAACCACTGCACCGGTGCCGGCATGGTGTCGGTCGGCACGAACGCCGAGCTGATGAACGGCAGGAAGATCAGGGGATACGAGAAGGCGCTCGCACCGTCGACCGTCTTCGCGTTCAGGCCCGCGATGATCGCCAACCAGGTGAGCGCCAGCGTGAACAGCATCAGGATGCCGATCACGCCGAGCCAGGCCCAGACGCTCGCGCCGGTGCGGAAGCCCATGAGGAACCCGACCCCGAAGATGATCGCGAGGGTGATGGCGTTCGCCGTGAGGGACGTGAGCACGTGGGCCCACAGCACGCTCGACCGGGCGATCGGCATGGAGTGGAACCGCTCGAAGATGCCGCTCTGCATATCGGTGAACAGCCGGAACGCCGTGTAGGCGATGCCCGACGCGATCGCGATGAGCAGGATGCCCGGCAGCAGGTAGTTCACGTAGTTCTCGGCGCCGGTGCTCTGCTGGAGCGCGCCGCCGAAGACGTACACGAACAGGAGCATCAGGGCGATCGGGGTGACCGCGGTGGTGATGATCGTGTCGGGGCTGCGGAAGATGTGCCGCATGGAGCGGCCGGTGAGCGTCGCCGTGTCGGCGGCGAAGTGCGTGGTCATGCTGCATCTCCTCTCTGGACCGGGGTCCCCGCCCGGGTCCCGGCCTGGGTCCCTGAGCCTGTCGAAGGGCCGATGAGGGTGAGGAAGATCTCCTCGAGGGTGGGCTGCTTCTCGACGTACTCGACCTTCGCGGGCGGAAGGAGCCGCTTCAGTCCGGCGAGCGTGTCGTTCGCGATGATGCGGCCCTCGTGCAGGATCGCGATGCGGTCGGCCAGCTGCTCCGCCTCATCGAGATACTGCGTGGTGAGCAGCACGGTCGTGCCGCCGCCCGCGAGCTCCTTCACGACGTCCCACACCTCGATGCGCGACTCGGGGTCGAGGCCCGTGGTCGGCTCGTCGAGGTAGATGACCTCGGGGTCGCCGACCAGGCTCATCGCGATGTCGAGCCGGCGCCGCATCCCTCCGGAGTACGTGCCGACCTTGCGGCCCCCGGCCTCGGCGAGCCGGAAGCGCGCGAGAAGCCGATCGGCCACGGCGCCGGCGTCGGGGAGATGCCGCAGCTTCGCGACCAGCACCAGGTTCTCGCGTCCGGTGAGGATCTCGTCGACCGCAGCGAACTGTCCGGTGAGGCTGATGCTCTCGCGCACTCCGACCGGGTTCGCCGCGACGTCGATGCCCTGCACCGTCGCCGTGCCCGCGTCGGCCGTGAGCAGCGTGGAGAGGATGCGCACCATGGTGGTCTTTCCCGCGCCGTTCGACCCGAGGAGGGCGAAGATCGATCCCCGCTCCACCTCGAAGTCGACGCCGCGCAGCACGTGCAGCTCCTTGTACGACTTCTCGATGCCGTGCACCGAGAGGGCCGGCGTCGTCATGACTCGTCCTCCTTCTTCCTCGCCTCCGCGACCGCCTTGTTCAGCCGCGCGCGCTCCTTGTCGACCCACTGCGTGCCGCCGTAGGCCTCGGCGTAGTTCTCGGCGAACTCCACGGGGTCGTCGCCGATGATGTCGTCGATCGGGGTGCCGTCGATCGCGGCGCGCTCCCACAGGTCAGCGAGGTCGAGGAAGATCTGCACGAGGGTGTCCCCGTCGGTGATCCCCCCGTAGTACATCGTGTAGCGGTGCTGGGCGTTGGCGACCGTGCGGTACGGCTCCGGCAGAGCCTCGATCTGCGCCTTCGCCTGCTTGTACTGCTTCTTCTGCTCGAGCGATCCGGTGAGCGCTTCGATCCATTTGGCGGCCATGTCAGTTCTCCTTGTTCGTGGTGTTCGTGTTGAGTCGTTCGATGTGCGTGCGGAGGAAGTCCCAGGTCGTCCAGAACTCCTCCAGCTCCTGGCGGCCCTGCGCGTTGAGGGTGTACACCTTGCGGGGCGGGCCCTTCTCGCTCGGCACCTTCTCGACGTCCACGAGCTTCTTCTGCTCGATCCTGACCAGCAGGGCGTAGACGGTGCCTTCCGCGGTGTCGGTGAATCCGTGCTCCCGCAGGCGCGCGGTGATCTCGTACCCGTAGGCCGGCTGCTCGGCGAGGAGGGCCAGCACGATGCCCTCCAGGGTGCCCTTGAGCATCTCGGTCATCTGCTTGCCCATCGTCCCCTCCTCTCGTTCCTGTGTCTTCCGTTCGGTACTCAGTATTGCTGGGTACCGGTACAAAGTAACACTGAGTACCGGTACTTAGCAACACCGAATACTGAATCTTTTCGCCGGGACCCCGGGTACGCGGCGAGACCCCGGGCTGCAGACGCGAAAACCCCGGGGCGTCGACGACAACCCGGGGTCTCAGCGAAAGAGGGGAGGGAGCGGAAGCGTCAGCCGCGGAGATAGGCGAGGACGGCGAGGACGCGGCGGTGGCCGCTGTCGCTGGCGGCGAGCCCGAGCTTGGCGAAGATGTTGCCGATGTGCTTGCTCACCGCGGTCTCCGTCACGAACAGGCGTGCGGCGATGGTGGTGTTGTCCAGGCCCTCGGCCATGAGCCCGAGCACCTCACGCTCCCGCGGAGTGAGGGTCTGCACGGGGTCGTCGGCGCGACGTCGGCTCATGAGCTGCGAGATGACCTCGGGGTCCATGACCGTGCCGCCGGCTGCCACGCGGCGAAGCGCGTCGACGAACGCGGCGACCTTGCCCACGCGCTCCTTCAACAGGTAGCCGAGGCCGTCCGCCCCCGCCGCGAGGAGCTCCCCCGCGTAACGGTCCTCCACATACGCCGAGAGCACGAGCACCGGGAAGCCGGGGCGGCGGGCTCTCGCCTCGGCCGCGGCCTTGAGCCCCTCGCTGGTGAAGGTCGGCGGCATCCGCACATCGACCACCGCCGCATCGGCCTCGTCGAGGAGGGCGAGGAACCCGTCCGCGTCCGGCACGGCGCCGATCACGTCGAAGCCCTCGCTGCGCAACAGGAGCGCGAGGCCCTCCCGCAGCAGGGTGTCGTCCTCCGCGATCACGATCCGCATGGCAGCTCCGTCCGCAGGATGGTGGGTCCCCCGGCGGGACTCGACAGGTCCATCGTGCCCTCGAACGCCTCCACCCGGCGTCGGATCCCGGCGAGACCTCCGCCCGGACGCTCGATCGCGCCGCCGGCCCCGTCGTCCTCCACCGTGATGAGGAGCAGCTCGCCCTCCCGCTCCACGCGCACGGCGGCTCGCGTGGCGGCGCTGTACTTGTTCACGTTGGTCAGCGCCTCCGCGACCACGAAATACGACGCCGACTCGACCGCCGCCGGCACCCGGCCGATGTGCGCGGCGTCGAGCGTGCACGGCACGACGCTGCGCCCGGCGAGCGACGCGAGCGCCCCCTCGAGACCCAGTTCATCGAGGATCGGCGGATAGATGTCGTGCACCGTGCGCCGGAGGCCGGCGAGGGCATCGGCCGCGGCATCCTGCGCACGGTGCAACGGCTCGATCACATCGCCGCCGGTCTCCTGGGCGCGCTCCGCGATCCCCAGCATCATCACGACGTTCACCAGGCGGTTCTGGGCGCCGTCGTGCAGATCGCGCTCGATGCGCCGGAGCTCGGCGGCGTGGGCATCGAGCGCGGCCGCGCGGCTGAGCGTCAGCGCGTCGACGCGGGCGGCGAGGCGCGACTTCTGCGGCGTCGCGAGGAGCCTCGCCGAGACGAAGGCCACAAGTCGGGCGACCACCGGCACGAGGAACAGCGCAGCCACCGCGTAGGCGAGGGCGACGAGCGGCATGGTCCACGCGAGCTCCCACGACGTGACGGGGTACGGCGAGCCGACCGGGTCGTCGGCGGGCGCGAACTGCCAGTACCAGGTGACCGCGAGTGTGTTGACGGCGGACAACGGCAGCGCGAGCGTCAGCAGCGACAGCCACATCACCGGGAAGGCGTGCACGGTGAGCCACAGGGCGTCGCGGGCGGTGGTGCGGGAGAAGGCGAAGCGGAGCCGTTCGTCGATCGTCGCGCCGCGCGGCAGCGTGCGCCCGAGTGGCGGCAGATCCTCCCCGCGTCGTCGTCCGATCCGTCGCCGCGCGCGGTCGCTCCAGGCGTGCAGCACCTGCACGACCTGCGGAAGCAACAGCACCCCGCCGGTGATGAGCATGAGCGGCAGCAGCACGAGGATGACGCAGAACAGCGCGAGGGACACGACGGAGGCGCCGAGTTCGACGGCGAGGAACCGCGCATCGGGCAGCCATCCGCGCAGCCACCGGCGCATCCATCCGTCCTTCACCCTGCAAGTCTGCCCGAGCGCCCCGCCGCCCGCGGTAGAGCCAGCTCCACCATCGATGCGGGACCGGGCGGGATGGGGGCGGTCGCCCGGCGTTCCTACCGTCGAAGCATGACCTTCCTCTCCTCTCCGCCGCTCGTCGAAGCGGCCCCGGCCGAGGCCCTGCGCCTCAGCGGCCTCGTCAAGACCTATGGCAACGGCAGCGCCACGGTGACCGCCCTCCGCGGCATCGATCTCGCCATCGCCCGAGGCTCGTTCACCGCGATCATGGGGCCATCCGGCTCGGGTAAGAGCACGCTGCTGCACAGCGCCGCAGGGCTCGACCGCCCGACCAGCGGCACGGTGCACCTCGGCGGCACCGAGATCTCCGCGCTCACGCCCCGGCAGCTCACGGCCTTCCGCCGCGACCACGTGGGGTTCGTCTTCCAGGCCTACAACCTGCTTCCGGCGCTCAGCGTGGAGGACAACATCACCCTCCCGCTGCGCCTCGGACGGCAGGGCTTGGATCATCGCTGGCTGGAGACCCTGCTCGACGCGGTGGGTCTCACCGACCGTCGCCACCGCCGCCCCGCCGAGCTCTCCGGCGGACAGCAGCAGCGCGTCGCGATCGCCAGGGCGCTCATCACGCGACCGCACGTGGTGTTCGGCGACGAGCCCACCGGCGCCCTGGATTCCCGCACCGGGAAGCAGGTCCTCGATCTCCTCGCCCATACCGCGAAGGAACTGCACCAGACCGTTGTGGTCGTCACGCACGACCCGGTGGTGGCTTCGCACGCCGACCGGGTGATCTTCCTCGCCGACGGGGCGTTCGCCGGACATCTCGACGGCGGCAGCCCGCAGCAGATCACGGATCGCATGAGCACGCTGGGGGAGTGGTGATGTCCGCCTCGACCCTCGGGCTCGGGCGCATCGTCCGCGCCGACCTCCGTCACCATCGGCGCAGTCTGGCCGGGGTGTTCGTCGCCATCTTCGTCGCGAGCGCGCTCGTCACGGGGCTCGGCGTGCTCGTCGAGTCGGGCATCCGCGGTGGCCTCGCCCCGCAGCGCTACACCGCCGCCGAGGTGGTCGTCGGGGCAGCGCAGCAGGTCGACGTGCCGGAGGACCTGCCGGTGCCGCTGCGTGAGCGTGCCCCCGTTCCCGACGACGCCGCGCGGGAGATCGCCGCGCTGCCCGGAGTCGAGGCCGTGGTCGCCGACGTGACCGTGCCCCTGGCGCTCCGGAACGGGACGACGGATGCCGTGGTCGAGGCGCACCCCTGGTCCGCGACGGCGCTCACCGGCTTCACGCTCGCGGAAGGCCGAGAACCCGCTGCCGGTGACGAGGCCGTGGTGCTCGCCGGTGCCGGCCATGCCGTGGGCGACACCCTTCCGCTGGCCCACGGCGGCACCCCGGCGACCTTCATGGTCGTCGGCCTGGTGACGGCAGAGGCGCTGCCGGAGCGTGCGGTGCCGGTGTTCCTGACGGACGAGCGCATCCGCGACCTCGACCCGCACGGCGGCGCCGCGCAGGCGCTGGGCGTGTTCGTCGACGGGGACCCCGAACCGGTGGCGACCGCGATCCGCGAGGCGTTCCCGCAGCTGGTCGCCCGGACCGGAGACGCCCGCGGCGACGTGGAGTTCCTCGACTCGGCGGCGGCACGCACCCTGCTCGTCGCGATCGGCAGCGCCTTCGTGGGCACCTGCATCCTCGTCGCCCTCTTCATCGTCGCGGGGACGCTGTCGCTGTCGGTGCAGGCGCGTCGGCGCGAGTACGCGCTGCTCCGTGCCGTCGGGGCCACCTCGTCGCAGGTGCATTCCCTCATCGCCAGGGAGGTGCTCACGATCGCGGTCGTCGCCGCGCTGCTCGGGATCGCTCCGGGGTACCTGCTGTCCTCCGCGCTGCAGTCGGCGTTCGTCGCGGGCGGCGTGATCCCCGGCGACTTCGCCCTCGCGCTGAGCCCGTTCCCGGCACTGGCCGCCCTGGTGCTGGTGCTCGGTTCGGCCTGGGGTGCGGCGCGCATCGCCGCGCGGCGTCCTGCCCGCCTCGATCCCATCGAGGCGCTGCGCGAGTCGTCGACGGGTCCTGGTCCGATCGGCCTGCCCCGCGTCATCACCGGGATCGTCTTCGCCGCCGCCGGGGTCTCGATCTCCACCGTCCCTCTGACCGTCCGCGGAGACGCCGCCGTCGGTGCGTCGGCCGGTGCGGCGATCCTGCTCATCGTCGCTCTCGCGCTGCTGGGGCCGTGGCTCGTCGCCCTGTGCGTGCGCCTCGTCGGCCCCGTGCTGCGCCGCTCCTCGGCGGCTGGATTCCTCGCCGCCGCCCACACCACCGCGGGCAGCCGGCGCATGGCGGCCGCCGTCCTCCCGATCGCCCTCGGTATCGGGTTGGGTCTCGTGCAGATCGGCGGGCCGGCGATCGTCGCGGACGAGGCGGCGACCCAGGCGAGGGCCGGGGTCATCGCCGACCTGCGGGTGGCGGCCCCGGCCGGGCTCTCCCCCGACGTCGTCGGCGGGCTGCGCGGCAAGCCGGGGGTGACTGCCGCGACCGGCGTGGTCGTCAGCACCGCGGTGATCGACTCGCTCGACATCGAAGGCACGGTCGAACGCACGGAGTACGTGCTGCAGGGTGTCGACCCGGCGACGGCGGACGGCCTGCTCGACCTGCGGGTGCGGGAAGGGTCTCTCGCCGCCCTCGACGGCGGTGCGACCGTCGCCGTCAGCGCCGATATGGCCCACACGCTCGGCCTCGACATCGGCGACCCGGTGACGGGCGCGCTCGGCGACGGCTCACCCCTGGAGGCGACCGTGGTCGGCATCTACCAACGAGGTCTCGGCTTCGGGGATCTCACCATGGCCGCCGACCACATCCGCGCGCACACCTCCGCAGGACTCGACTCGTTCGCGCTCGTGTCGGTGGACGGTTCGGGCGCGGCCGACGCCCTCGCCGCCGACGGTCTGCAGGTGGCCCCGGGGTCGGGGCAGAAGGCGAGCACGACCGGTGCCGTCTCGCAGCAGGGGTGGGTGAGCCTCATCGGCCTGCTGGTCATCCTCGGGTATATCGCGATCGCCGTCGTGAACACCCTCGTGATGGCGACGGGGGAGCGGTCCCGGGAGTTCGCCCTCCTGCAGCTCATCGGCGCCTCCCGGGGCCAGGTGCGCGCCACGATGCGCACCGAGGCGATCCTGACCGCGGGTCTCTCGATGGTCTTCGGCGTGCTGGTGGCGATCCCGCCGCTGATGGGCATGAGCTACGGCATCTCCGGGCAGCCGCTCCCGGCGATGCCGGTGCTCGGCTCCCTCGCGATCATCGGCGGCATGGGGGCGCTGGCCCTCGTCGCGCTGCGCGTCGCGACGGAGGCCGCGCTGCATCGTCGTCCGATCGAGGAGATCGGCTCCCGCGAGTAGCTCCGCGACCACCGGAGGGCGCATCGGGATCCCGGTGCGCCCTCCGGCGTGCGCCGGGGGTGAAAACGAGGGGTGAATTCCTCCGCTTCGGCCGGAGGGCTCCGCGGCGGACCGGCAGGCTGGCGGAGGCCCGGACCGAGTCCACCCTGCCCGAAAGGGTGCTCGGCGGTCGCCTGAGGGGGCGGGGGCTTCCGTGTGCGCGGATGCGTGCCGGAACGCGATGAATGGGGAGAGCAGTCATGGGATTCCGTGTTGCCCGCAAGGACCGCACGTCCGATGGCCTTCCGCCGGAGCGGCACAGCCGCTGGCGGGGCCGGACGAAGAGGCTGATCGGCGGTGCCGTGAGCACGGCGCTCGTCGCGTCGTCGATGATCGTCGTCGGCGGGGCGCTGACCGCCGCACCGGCCGCCGCGGCGGAGCCGTTCCTGTGCACGCCCGGAGCGGTGTACGTGCAGAGCGCCACCGAGGTGCGCGAGTTCGCCGTGAACGAGCAGGGCGGTGCCCCCGGCGACGGCGGCACGCTCGGCTCCATCAACCTCGGCGCGAACCACTCCAACAACGCCCTCGGGCTCTCCTCGACCGGGCGGTACGCCTACACGGTCACCAATGCCGCGGGAACCAAGACGCTGGCCAAGCACGACCGCGTCACCGACACGACCGCGCAGACGACGTTCACGCTGAACTCCTCGGTGCTGCGCGGTGCCGTGCACCCCGTGACCGGCGTCTACTACTTCGCCAGCGGCACGGTGAACGGCGCCATCAACCTCTACGCGTGGAACGAGAAGGTCACGCCGCAGGACTACGTGCAGGTCGGAACCCTCCGTCCGACCACGGGCAGCAGCGCGTTCGGCGCCAACGGCGACATGGCCTTCAGCGCCTCCGGTCAGCTCGTGCTCGTCGCCGACAACTTCATCTACTCCTCCGACCTCCCGGCCACGCTCGAACCCAGCACCGCGACGATCGACGCCAAGCAGGTGCACGACATGGGCGCCGGCGTGCAGGGCAACGGCATCGCGTTCGGCAACCTCGGCCACATCTTCGTCTCGGTCTCCGGCGGCGGCAACCGCATCATCGAGGTCGACCTGCCGCGCGGGCAGACGGTCAACACGACCCAGCTCGGCACCTTCTCGCCGACCGACATGGCGAGCTGCACGTTCCCGAACACGCTGACGCTGAAGAAGGACCTCCCCGAGGGCCGCCACGCCGCGACCGATCAGTTCGGCCTCCGGGTGCAGTCGCCGGCCGGCTACCAGGTCGCGCAGACCGACGCCGTCACCCGCGGCGACCGCTCCGGTCTGCAGCCGGACTACGCCGGTCCCGTCTTCACGAACCAGGGCGACACCTTCCGGCTCTCCGAATCGGCGGCGGGCTCGACCGACCTCACGAAGTACGACGCCTCCCTCGTCTGCCGGCAGGTGAACGCCGACGGCTCGACCACCCCGGTGGCCGTCACTGCCGACGGACAGGTCACCCAGCCGGCCGGTCCGCTGGGCACCGACGTCACCTGCACGTACACGAACGTCCGCCTCGCGCCGGACCTCGCTCTCCGCAAAACCTCCGACCCCGCCGACGGCACTGCGGTGCAGGCCGGCCAGCGACTGACCTACACGGTGCAGGCCGAGAACACCGGCAACACCCGCCTCGACCCGGTCACCGTGAGCGACGACCTGTCGGGTGTGCTCGCCAACGCCGCGTACCAGGGTGACGTGGCGACGACGATCGACGGTGACCCGGTGTCGTCCGGCGCCGCCACCGTCACGGGCGACGACCTCGCATGGACCGGTGCTCTCGAGCCCGGGCAGGTGCTCACGATCACGTACTCCGTCGTCGTCGACGAGGGCGTGGAAGGCGAGCGCATCGCCAACCGCGTCACCGCATCGGGCACCCCGCCCGGGGGGCTGCCCCCGACCACGCCTCCGGCCGTCACCACCGAGCACCCGGTCGCCGGCTTCGAGGTCGCGAAGACCTCCGACCCCGCCGCGGGCACCGTGGTGGAGCCCGGCCAGACCATCGAGTACACCGTCACCGGCACGAACACCGGCGCGACCGTCCTCGACCCGGTGACCGTCACCGACGACCTCTCCGGCGTGCTCGCGAACGCCGCGTTCAACGACGACATCACGACCACGGTCGGCGGCACGACCGTGACCACGGGCGGTGCGACCCTGACCGGGAACGACCTCGCCTGGACCGGAACGCTCCAGCCCGGACAGACCGTGACTATCACGTACTCGGTGACCGTGGGCGACGACACCTCCGGCGAGATCCTGCGCAACAGCGTGACCGGATCGGGCACCCCGACCACCCCGAATCCCGGCGACCCGACCGGGCCGCAGGTTCCCGGTGAGCCGATCGTCCCGCCGACGGTCACCACCGAGCACCCCGTGATCGGCTCCGGCTTCACCATCTCGAAGTCGGCCGACCCCGCCTCCGGCACGGCCGTGTCGGCGGGCGACACGATCACCTACACGATCACCGGCACCAACACGGGCGACACCGACCTCGATCCCGCGGAGATCGTCGACGACCTGTCGGGCGTGCTCGGCTCCGCCGGCTACAACGACGACGTCACGGCCGACCGCGGCTCCGTGCGGGTCGCCGACGCCACCCTCACCTGGACCGGGGCCATCCCGCGCGGGGAATCGGTCACGATCCGCTACACGGTGACGGTGGATGCGGGTGTCGAGAAGGCCCTGCTGCACAACGTCGTCACCGGATCGGCCACGCCGCAGATCCCGACCGACCCCGCCGACCCCTCCGGAGCGAAGACCCCGGGGACCCCGATCGTCCCGCCCGCGGCGGAGACGGAGCACCCCGTCGTCGACACCGGCTTCGAGGTCTCGAAGTCGGCCGACCCGGCCTCCGGCACCGCCGTCCGCGCGGGCGACACCCTCACCTACACGGTCTCGGGCGTCAACACCGGCAACACGGTCCTCGACCCCGCGACCATCGTCGACGACCTCTCGGCCGTCCTCGCGAACGCGGAGTACGGCGGCGACGCGAAGGCCTCGTCCGGATCCGTCGCGCTCTCCGGCACCACGCTCACCTGGACCGGAACGCTCGCTCCCGGCGACCGCGTCGACATCACCTACACGGTGACGGTGGACGAGGATGCGACCGGCGTGCTGCTCCGTAACACGGTGTCCGGTGAGGGCACCCCGCTGATCCCGACCGACCCGACCGACCCGGAGAGCCCGACCACGCCGGGCACCCCGGTCGAGACCCCGCCGGCGACGACGGAGCACCCCGTCGCGACGCCCGGGTTCACCGTCACCAAGACGGCCGACCCGGCGACGGGCACGCGCGTCGACCCCGGCAGCGTGATCACGTACACCGTGACCGGCCGCAACACGGGCGACACCGTCCTCGACCCGGTCGAGATCGGCGACGACCTGCGCGCGGCGCTGGCCCACGCGTCGTACAACGACGACGTGTCCGCCACCCGCGGCGACGTCCGCGTGGCCGACGGCGCCCTCTCGTGGAACGGCGTGCTGCGTCCCGGCCAGGACGTCGTGATCACCTACTCGGTGACCGTCGACGCCACCGCCGGCGGCGAGACCATCGCGAACACGGCCACCGGAGAGGCGACCCCGCTGATCCCCGCCGACCCGAGCGACCCCGAGAGTCCCACGACTCCCGGCACGCCGATCACGCCGCCGCCGTCGAGCACGGAGCACCCGGTGAACGAGCCCGGCTTCACGTTCGCCAAGACCGTCGACCCCGCCGCCGGTACCGCTGTCGACCCGGGTGACGTGCTCACCTACACGCTGACCGCGGTCAACACGGGCCAGACGGTGCTCGACCCGGTGACGATCACCGACGACCTGTCCGGTGTGCTGCCGTACGCGACGTTCAACGCGGATGCCGTGGCGAGCATCGCGGGTGCCGCTGCGGCTCCCGCGACCCTGGACGGCACCGAGCTGTCGTGGACGGGGGCGCTCGCGGTCGGCCAGACCGTGACCGTCACCTACTCCGTGACCGTGAGCGCCGAGGGCGTCGGCACTGTGATCGAGAACGCGGCGTCCGCGACGGCGACCCCGCCAGGAGGATCGACGATCACCCCGCCGCCCGGTGTCACGACCAACCCGGTCAACGAGCCCGGATTCTCCGTCTCGAAGAGCGTCGACCCGGCTGCGGGCACGGCGGTCGACCCGGGCAGCGTCCTCACCTACACGGTGACCGGTGTGAACACGGGCGAGACGGCTCTCGACCCCGTCACCATCGCCGACGACCTCTCCGGTGTCCTGGCGCACGCGGAGTACAACGACGACGCGACCGCGACGATCGGCGGCACGGCGACGACCGCGCCGACGGTGGCCGAGGACCGGCTGTCCTGGACGGGTGCGCTGCAGGTCGGCGAGAGCGTCACGATCACGTACTCGGTGACCGTGCGCGCCGAGGCCGGCGGCGCTGTCATCGAGAACTCGGCCTCCGGCTCGGCGACCCCGCCGGGTGGGGTGCCGCCGATCGAGACGCCGCCGGCGACGACCGAGAATCCCGTGAACAAGCCCGGCTTCGAGCTGCGCAAGTTCGCCGATCCCGCGTCCGGCACCCGGGTCGACCCGGGCAGCGTCGTCACCTACACGGTGACCGGCGTGAACACGGGAGAGACGGCGCTGGCTCCGGTCCGCATCGTCGACGACCTGTCGGCCGTGCTCGCCCACGCCGCCTACAACGGCGACGCGACGGCGACCCTGAGCGACGGCACCACGTCTGCTCCCGTCGTCGCGGGCGACGAGCTCACCTGGGCCGGTGACCTCGCGGTCGGCCAGCGCGTCACGATCACCTACTCGGTGACCGTGCACGGCGACGCCGGCGGTGCGATCATCGCGAACACCGTCGAGGGTGCGGCCACGCCTCCCGGCGGCGCCGAGCTGACCCCGCCGCCGGTGACGACGGAGAACCCCGTCGGCACCCCGGGCTTCACGTTCGTCAAGTCGTCCGACCCCGCATCCGGCTCCGCCGTCGCGACGGGCAGCGTCGTGACGTACACGCTCACCGGCACCAACACCGGCGAGACGGGTCTGGACGAGGTCGTCGTCACGGACGACCTGACCGGAGTGCTGCGGCATGCCGACCTCCGCGGCACGACGACCGCCACGGTGGGTGACCGTGTGGTGGCCGCGCCGACGATCGACGGCACGACGCTGCGCTGGACCGGCAGCCTCGCCGAGGGAGAGCGCGTCGTGATCACCTACGCGGTGACCGTGCACGCCGACGCGGCGGGGGCGACGCTGCGGAACGTGGCCACCGCCTCGGCCACGCCTCCCGGCGGGGAGACGATCACCCCGCCGACGAGCACGACCGAGAACCGGGTGCTGACGCCGCTCGCCCTCACCGGCGGACAGCTGGCGCCGTGGATCCTCGGCCTCGCGATCGCCCTGCTGATCGGCGGCGCGGTGCTGCTGGTGGTGCGACGTCGCCGCATGCAGAGCTGACGGTTCCGAAGAAGGAGGCCCCGCCCGTCGTGTCCGACGGGCGGGGCTTTCGTCATCCCGGGAGGAGTCCGTGCCGGGCGGCCTGTTCGAGCGCCTCCGTGCGGTTGGCCGCGTCGAGCTTGCGGTAGATGCTGCGGAGCTGCGTCTTCAGGGTGTTCGGCGAGACCCGCAGCTCCGCGGCGATCTCGGGCAGCGGTGCCCCGGTCGTGAGCGCGTGCAGCACCACCTGCTCCCGCGAGGAGAGCTTCGGGCGCGCCGCGAACGACGGCAACGCCGAGCGGGTGGGCAGCGGCGGGTCGCCGACCGGAGCGAGGTCGGCCCGGACGGCGGCGAAGTCCTCGGCGCCGAGCAGGGCCAGCGGAGTGCGCAGCTCCCGATCGGCGAGCTGGGCGTGCAGCGCCTCTGTCACGGCCTGCGCGGCGGCGGGGCTGACGCGGTGGAGCGCCGCACTGTGCACCGCGGCGGCCTCGGCGCGCTCGCGGGAGGTCGTCGGTTCGAGGCGCGTCGTGGCGAGCAGTCGCACCGCGTCCGGAGCGCGACCGTCGATCAGGGCGATCCTGGCCCGTTCCAGGAGGGTGCCGAACCGGTCCGTCCCGGCGTCGCGCTGCTTGACGCTGCGCGCGGCGCGGACGTCGCCGAGGGCGAGGTGCAGCAGGATCCGGGGGCGACTCAATGCCTGGCGTGCCGACGCCGCTCCGGCCTCGCGCCCGCGCATCCTCCCGAACGACTCCAGACGCTCCAGTCCGGCGGCGGCGGCGTCGCCGTCGTGCAGTGCGATCCAGGCTTCCACGGTCGCCATCGTCGTCCAGTGCTCGCTCGTCGCCCGGTGCGGCTCGAAGGCGCGCACGTGCTGCTTGGCCGTGGCGAGGTCGCCCTCTTCCACGGCGAGCATCGCTTCCGCGACGCGGTAGAACGTGCCGCGGTACCCGTCCAGCAGGGCGGGGTCCCACGAGCCGTCCCGGATGATCTCGACGTAGTGCCGCGCCTCCGGGAGGTCGCCGTTGAGGGCGTGGATCCCGCTGAGCAGGCTCACGGCGTGGAAGGCGTTGCCTGTGCCCTGGGATGCGGCGAGGGCGGCGGCCTCGTCGAAGAGGCGGAGGGCCTGATCGCGGCGACCGCCGTAGTACAGCGAGATCCCGAGGTGCGTACACAGCAGCGGCATCTCGATCGCGTACTGCTGCCACTGCGACTCCGAGGTCTCCGTGTACAGCGCGAGCGCGCGGGCCGCGACCTGCCCGGCCCGCTCGGGCATCCCGACCACCCGCAGCGCCGCGCTCTCCGCGGTCCAGATGAACAGGCGCTCCGTCGGCGAGAGGGCGCTCCGCCGGGCGTTCGCGGCGGAGATCGCCATCCGCAGCAGCTGCAGGCCGCGCACCCGGCGGAGTCGGTTGGCGTTGAGGCAGATGCCCAGCAGCATCGCCACCAGCGGCTCCTGCTTGAGCCGCGCGAGGGGCAGGTCGCCCAGCAGCGCCACGACCCGGCGGCCGTCGTGATCCAGAAGGTGGCTCCAGCCCGACATGATGACGTGGGCGGCGAGGTGGAGGTCGTCCTCCTCCATCGCCAGGCGGAGCCCCTCGAAGGGGGCGTCGCGCCGCAGCGCACCCTCGATCGCGAGGCGCCGGAGCAGGCGGATCTCGGCCGGGAAGCGCTCCAGGAGGTCGCGGCGCAGAAGTGCGCGAGCCGGCGCGGCGATCGTGAAGGTCCGGCGCCCGGATTCCGTCGACCACCGCCCGAAGCCGAACGCCTCGGCCTCGTCGAGGGCGGCGCCGATGTCGGGATCACTGCTGAGGGCCTGGGCCAACGGGAGATCGACGGTGTCCGTGATGCTGATCCGGATCAGGCCTTCGAGGACGCCGGCGCCGAACGTGCCCTCCTCCATGCGGCTGCGGAGGTAGTCGTCGACCGCCGCGGTCGCGACCTCCACGATCGTCGCGCCGTCGGGGACACGGCCGCGGAGGGCGACGGCGCGGATGACCGCCGCGAACCCCTCGGTCGCCTCCCGCACGGCGACGGCGGTGTCCCCGTCGACGCCGAGAGCGCGGCGGATCTCGTCCGTGTCGAACGCGAGGTCCTCCGGAGAGATCAGCGCGGTGTCGATCACCAGGCCGATGCCTTCGCTGTCGAACGGGCTGGGGCGGTTCGTGGCGACGATCAGGCGGACGTGCGGCGGGACGGCGACCGTGCGGCACAGGTCGAAGACCGCATCCCGGTCGAGCGCGGCGGCGTCGTCGAGCACGAGGATGAGAGGCTCCTGGTGATCGCACAGGTACTGGGCGACGGCCGGCCACCCCTCCCCGGTGTCCGAGGCACGATGGCCGCCGCCGACGGCCTCCCCCGCGCCGCCCAGCACCCGCAGCAGGGCGGCGGCGAGGGCCGCGCTCGTCGCCAGCGCGGGCGTGGCCGTGAGCCATACGACGCGGTCGGGGGAGGTGAAGGCCCAGCCCACCAGGGCGGTGGTCTTCCCGGAGCCCGCGGCTCCGCGCAGCAGTGTGAGCGGAGCTCCGTCGTCCAGCGCGGCGTTCACCCGCGGACGTCCGATGACGTGCGCGGAAACCCGCGGCAACCTCTTGTCCCCTTGCGCGCCGAAAGCCGGCATCGTCCCTCCCCAGGTACGCATCCCCACCCCTACGATATCCAACCCGCCCACGGTTCTAGGCTCGGAGGGGTGAGTGGTCCGACAGCCCCCGTGTCCTCCCGCCGCGTGCCGACCAGCGCCCTCCTCGTGAGCGCCGCGCTCGGCGCGGTCCAGGCCCTCGTCTTCCTGGCCGTCGTGCCGATCACGAGCGTGCTCGCCGCCGCCTCCCCTCCCGCGTATGCCCTGGTCGCGGCCGTGCACACCGCACTGCCCTTCCTCGCGCGCGTCATCACCCGCGTGCCGGGGATGGCGACGCTGGCCGCCTTCGTGACCGGTGTGCTGACGGTCGCGGTGTCGCCCATCGGGCTGCTCGGCGTCGTTCCGCTCGTCCTCGGCGGCGTGGTCCTCGACCTGGCGCTGCCGTTCCGGCGCGACGCCCCCGTCCGCCCGGCCCGTGTCCTGCTCGCCGGCGCCGTGACCGGTGCGGTGCTCTTCGTCGTCGCCCTCCCCGTATTCTCCCCGGAGCACCTCGTTCCGCCGGTGCTCATCGGCACGCTGCTGGGGCGGGTGGTCGGCGAGCTCGCGGTGGCCGGTGTCGTCCTCGCCGTCCGCCGGCTGCTGCGGCGCGCCGGCGTCGCCCGCTGAGCCGGCATGCCGGTCGAGATACCCCCACGGGGTACCATGGACACATGGTCGGTCGTCGCGCGTTCCAGGGAGCGATGCTCGCCGTCCTCCTCGTTGGCGGCGTCCTCCTCGGCCTCCTCGGCATGCACGCCCTCGACACCCACGGCACCCCGGGGGCGCACGCCGTCGCGGGGCACGCGGGCCCCGCACACCCCGGCGCGTCGGCAGCGCACGAGGCGGGCGGAGCGGACGAGGCCGTCGTCCCGGGTGATCCTGTGCACGATGGCGGGGCGGCCTGCGTCCTCGCCCTGCTCGGCGGGCTCCTCCTGCTGCTGCGCCCCTCTCGCGCTCTCCTGACCGGACCCCTGCTCCGCGCTCTCCGCTCGCCCGTGGAGCCCGCCGCCGCCCCGCTTCGTCCTCCCTCACTCCACATCCTCTGCATCAGTCGGACCTGATCGGCGCCGATGCGCCCGGGCGCCGCGACCGCGGACGCCCTTCCGACAGACAGAGATGAGAGAGAAATGACCAATCGAACCACTGCCGCCGCCGTCCTCGTGCTGGCCGGGACCCTCGCCCTCGCCGGGTGCGCCTCGAACGCACCTGCCGGGCCGGCCGACCACTCCGGTATGGATCACACCACCTCGGACGCCCCGCTGACCGGAGCGAACGAGGCCGACGCGATGTTCGCGTCGATGATGGTCGTCCACCACGAGCAGGCCGTCGAGATGTCCGACATCGTGCTCGCGAAGGAGGACGTCGATCCGCGGGTCGCCGACCTCGCCGAGCGGATCAAGGCCGCTCAGGGGCCCGAGATCGAGCAGTTGCAGGGCTGGCTCGACGACTGGGGTGCCGAGGCGGGTGACCCCGCCGACATGGATCACGGCGACGGCATGATGAGCGACGACGACCTCGCCGCGCTCGAGGCCGCCGCGGGCCCGGAGGCGTCCCGACTGTTCCTGGAGCAGATGATCGCGCATCACGAGGGCGCGGTCGAGATGGCCGAGGCGGAGGTCGCGGACGGCGAGAACGCCGACGCGGTCGCCCTCGCGCAGGACATCGTCGACGCGCAGACCGCCGAGATCGCGGAGATGAAGGAGATCCTCGCCACGCTCTGATCGGCACCGGCACCGGCACCGGCCCCGCGTCGCGCAGGCGACGCGGGGCCCGTCGCCCGTGCGCGATCTGTCCTTTCCGCGCTGTTCTGTACATTTCGCACTATCATGTACCCATGAGCGAGATCGCGATCACGGAGGCCAGGGCGCGGCTGGCGTCCATCATCGACGAGGCGCGTGAAGAGCCCGTCTACCTCACCCGACGAAACGTCCCGGTGGCCGCTGTCGTCGATGCCAGCCTGCTGGAGCGACTCCTCGAAGATGCGGAGGAACTGGCCGACATCCGCGCGGTCGATGCCGCCTGGGACGAGACCGCGCGACTCGATGAGACGCCGATCCCCTGGGAAGAGGTGAAGCGGGACCTCGGGCTCGTGCCGTGACCTACGACGTCCAGGTCCTGCCGGTCGCCGTGCGGGCGATCCGCAAGCTCCCTCCCGAGGGGAGGCGACGTATCGAGGCCGTCATCGAGCTCCTCTCCGAAGACCCGCGGCCCCCCGCGGCCCGCAAGCTCACCGGCCGACCGGAGTGGCGGGTGCGGACGGGCGACTACCGGGTGCTCTACCGGATCGAGGACGGGATCCTGACGATCGTCGTCGTGCATGCCGGCCACCGTCGCGAGGTGTACCGCTAGCCGTCGCGGCGGCGCAGGCGGCGCAGCGGAGCAGAGAGGCGGTGCCAGAGGGTCGGCGCGGGCTCCTCGTCCTCGGTGGGAGGCGGGGCGACGGCGAACTGGACGAACTCCTCCGCGCCATGGTGCACGACGCGATAGAGCGCCGTGCCGATGAGCACGCCGAGCGCGATCGACATGACCGACACCAGGGCCGCGGTGAAGTCGGCGAGGCCGTTGTCGGTCGCCACCGCCTCGGTGAGCCCCACGAGCCCGGCGGCGCCGGGCACCAGCAGCCAGAACGCCGGGAGGAACGTGAGCTGCGAGGGGGCTCCGTGACGCAGCCCGGCGATCCAGAACACCACCGGGGTGACGGCGACCGCACCGACGAACCCGCCCACTGCCGGGTCGATGAACTCCGTTCCCGCCCACTGGCCGAGGTACGCGACGACCAGGGCGAGCAGCACCCACCCGAACGTGGACGGCGGGGAGGAGAAGTGCAGGTAGTTGCCGAGTGCGAACACGAGGATGCCGAGCAGCGGCACCCACCAGGGCAGATACGACGAGGAGGCGTCGAGGGCCTCGTACGAATCGCTCGAGACGCCCACCACGGCACCGGCGGCGAGGATGCCGAAGGCGAGGAGCGCGAGCTGCACGAAGCCGTAGATGAGGCGGGATGCACCGGAGATCATCTGCCCGGCCGCGAGCTCGACCGTCGCCGTGGTCAGCACACCACCGGGGAGGAAGGTGACCAGCGGGGCGATCAACAGCCGGATCGGGTCGCCGATCTCGATGACCTCCGCGAGGAGGAACACCGCAGCCGCGCACACGAAGGCCGCGGCGATGGGCATGACGAGCTGCAGAGTGGGGGAGCGCACGAGTTTGAGCAGGCCGATCCCGAATCCGAGCACGAAGGCGACGAGGGCGCCCTGCCAGGTCGGTGCGAGCAGGAGCGCCAGGCCGGTCGTGAGGATGGCGTGGCCGAGCGTCCGGGTGAACCAGCCGAGGCGCGGACGCATCGCCCCGATCTCGTTGAGCCGCCGGATGCCGTCCAGCGGGTCCACGTCGCCGGTCTTCGCCTGCGCGATGAGGTCGTACAGCGCGGCGATCTGATCGAAGCGGAACGAGGCGTTCGTGGCCGAGCGGAACGCGACCCGCTGCTCCTCCGCGTCCCCCGTCTCCACGATGATGATGGTGGGCAGGACGACGAAGTCGGCGCCGTCTCCGCCAGACGCCGTGGCGACCTCGGCGATCGTGTCCCGGATGCGGTCGACGGACTCCGCCGACGCGTTCATCCCCTGCGCCAACCCCAGCAGGAACTGCCGCAGCGCCGAACGGTCGACGACGTCGGTCATGTCACCAGAACAGGAACGACAGCGCCACCCCGACGATGATGGCCGTGCCGACATAGACGAGGTTCGGCAGCTGGAACGAGTGATCGAGGACGAACTTGCCCATCTTCGTCGTCCCGGTCTGGTCGAACGCGACCGTGGCCACCTGGCTGCCGTTGGCGGGCAGCGTGTAGATGCCCATCGCCGCCGGCCACAGCCCCACCAGCAGAGAGGCGGGCAGCCCGATCGTGATGCCGATCGGGACGATCGCGTTCGTGGCGCTCGATTGGCTGGTCGTGAGCATGGCGACCGCGAACAGCGCCAGCGCGAACAGCAGGGCACCGAGGAAGGCGGACGAGCCGGAGACGACCGAGCCCAGCCCGTCGACGATGAGGGTCTGGTTCGCGGCGACGAACGTGTTCGCGAGCCAGGCGATGCCGAACAGGGCGATGGCGCCGACGATGCCCGCGGGGAAGGTGGACTGCTTCGGCACGTCGGCGGCCTTCACCTTGCAGAACACGAAGATCAGTGCGGCGATGATGCCCATGACGACCTCGATGATCACGGTGACGCTCAGGCGCAGCGGATCGCCGTCGTCGTCGGTGCCGATGACCGGACGGAGGTTCTCGAACAGGCCGAAGAACACGATCACCGCGACACCGGCGAGGAACAGCGAGGCCGACAGCACGGCGGTCGCCGGGAGCTTGTTCTCGTGCGCGTCGACCACGGGCGGCTTGATCTGTCCCTCCGCCAGGCGCCTCTGGTACTCCGGGTCGTCCTCGAGGTCCTTGCCGTGGCGCATCATGACCAGCGCGGCCACGAGCAGGCCCGCGATGGAGGCCGGCCACATGATGAGGAGCAGGCCGCCGAGGTCGACGCCCTGCGGCGCGAGCAGCACGACCATCGATGCGGTGGCGGCGGAGACCGGAGAGCAGAGGATGCCGACCTGCGAGGCGACGGCCGAGACCGACAGCGCCCGCTCCGGTCGGATCTTCTGCTGGTAGGAGACGTCGTAGATCACCGGCAGCAGCGGGTAGAAGATGTTGCCGGTGCCCGCGCCGACCGTGAAGAGGAACGACATCGCCGGTGCGAGGAAGACGACGGACTTCGGCCGTTTGCGGATGACCTTGGCGGCCACCGACACCATCCAGTCGATGCCGCCAGCGGCCTGCATGGTCGAGGCCGCGGTGATGACCGTGATGACGATGAACACGGCATCGACCGGGGCGTTGCCGGGGGCCTCCCCGAACACGAACACGAGCACCGCGACGCCGACGAGGCCCCACACGCCCAGGCCGATCCCGCTCGTGCGGGTGCCCATGAAGATCGCCAGGACGACGACGATGAGCTCCGCGACGAGGATCCAGACGCTGTCGTTCACGACGACGGCCCCTTCACGATCGGCGCGGATCCGGCGAGGACCTGCACCGGCAGCTCGGTCTCGACGATCTTCCCGTCGACCGCCTGGACCTTCAGCGCCAGTGGGTTCTCGACCGGGCTGACCGCGGTGACGAACTCGCCGTTCTCGAAGTGGAGCGACTGCAGATTGCCCACCGCGTACCCGGTCGACAGCTCGCCGCTGAGGAGCGAGGCGTGGAAGAGGGGCCGGCGCTGGTCCTCGGCGTCGTAATGCGGGCAGAAGCTGCCGTGCAGGAACCCGAGGCCCTCGGGGAGCACCTGCAGCGTGGGGCCGTAGCTGTCGGTCGTGCCGCCCTCGAACCAGCAGATGCCGCCTGCGCTGCCTCCGGTGAACACGACGTTCGAAGAGGGGTCCTCCCACATCTCGCGCATGACCACGTCGAGCCCCTGACGCTTCCAGACGTCGAGCATGTTGGCGGTGTTCCCCCCGCCGACGTGGATGACGTCGAAGCCCTTCACGAAGCCGGCGAGGTCGTCGACCGCGCGGTGGAACAGCGGCAGGTGATGGGGCGCGCATCTGTCGGAGTCGTACGTGGAGTAGAAGCTCACGATGTAGGCGGTGTCGTCGCCGGTCGCGGTCCCGACGAAGAGGACCCGGGGACGCTCCTTGCCGGTGAGCTTCAGGATGTACTCGTGCGTCGGATCGTTCCGACGTTCCATCATGGCCTTGCCGGCCCCGGTTGCGACGACGTGC
The DNA here is from genome assembly GCF_019091465.1 of Microbacterium sp. GbtcB4. Classification (NCBI taxonomy): domain Bacteria; kingdom Bacillati; phylum Actinomycetota; class Actinomycetes; order Micrococcales; family Microbacteriaceae; genus Microbacterium; species Microbacterium sp. GbtcB4. Next base: position 312,794 of record NZ_JAGXJJ010000001.1, on the reverse strand, counting down.
GACATGCCCCCACCTCACTGTCGGATGTGAATGCGCTCAACCTAGCGTCGCGCCGTCACCGCCGTCCAGAGCGGTCACCCTGGCCGGGTGAATCCGGGCCACTCAGCCGAAGACGCGGGCCGTGCCCACCATGCCTTCGAGGAGGGCGGTCGTGCGGGCGCGGGGGCCCTCCGGCGCGATGCCGAGCACGCGGGCGAGCTCGAGGGCGAGGGCGGCGTGGCCGACCGCGCTGGGGTGGAACGGATCGTTCATGAGGCCCCACGGCACGCCGCCGTTCCCCAGCTCCGCGAAGTGCGCGTGCTGGTCGACGAGGATCACGTCCTCCGCGGAAGCGACCCGGCGGACGGCCTCGGCGAAGTCGGCGATCCGCGCCCGCTCCGGAGCATTGCGGACGTCGATGGCGGGCGGCGTCTGGAGCACCGGGATGGCGCCGAGCCCGCGTACCCGGCGCACGAAGTCGTGCAGAGACGCGGCGTAGTCCTCCGGCGAGATGACCGGTCGTGGTCCGCCGTCGGAGGCGTCGTTGGTGCCGACCATGAGGGTCACGACATCCGGCTGCCAGCCCGCGACCCGACGCTCCCAGTCGTCGAGGATGTCGACGATCCGGTTGCCGCTGATCGCGGTGTTGAGGACGATGTCGCGGACGCGCTCGAGCTCGCCCCTGACCAGCTCGTGGAGGTGCTCCGGGTAGCTGCGCCCACCCTGGGTGTGAACCAGGCCGTGGGTGATCGAGTCGCCGGTGATGATCCAGTTCAACGGTGCGGGGTCGCGGAGGGCGGCGGCGAGGCGGCCCAGGTCGTCGGAGGCGGTGGCGGGGGAGGCGGAGGGGGCGATCGGCACGCCTCAGAGCTTATCCGTCGCCCGCGACCTGCTTCCTGACGGGGTGGCGTAATGCCCCGGCATCGTTCCCGTCCTGTTTCCCGAGGGGCGAGGCTGGGCATGTGAGCGCGGACGGGATCCGCGGCCCAGGACATCGTCGAATCCCCAACCCGACGATGTGGAGAAATCGAGTCCCTCGTGCGGCGGGCTGCTCCCCCGGCCCGCCGCACATCCCCGGTCTCGGGGGCGTTCCGTCGACCCATTCCGGAACGCCGATATACGCGCGGCTGCGAACACCTGTGATCCGCGGCATGAGGGGTACCGTCGTTCGCGGCCTGTTCGAGGGAGGGGAACCTTGCGGGCCGGGGGAGAGCTCGCGGCATCGCCGCGAGCAAGGGTGCGCCGCTCCGTGCGGCGTGGAGACGCGCGCGGCGCGCGTCGTCGGGTTCCGCAATCCTGCGGAGCCCGCGTAGTACGCCGGGCTTCGCCGTGTCTCATCTTCGACCGTGCCCACGTCGCGTGCGCGCGGCTGTCACCGGAGGAACACATGCTGACCCATTCGCCACCCGTCCGACCCGGCTCGGGGCGGAGGAGCCGCGTCGCCCGCCGCGTCGCCGCCCTCGCCGTGATCGTCGGAGGAATCGTCGGAGCCCTGCTCGCCCCCGTCGTCGCGACGGCGGCGCCGCCGTACACGACCAGCGCGACGGTGTCGTCGCTCGCCTTCACGGAGAAGGCCGTCGCGAGCGGTACGAAGGCCGAGCTCACCGGGAGCTGGTCTCTGCCGGACGACCCCGTGGCACCAGCCGGGTTCGTCGTCGATCTCCCCGAGGGTCTCCGCGGGCTGCCGGACGCGTTCCCGCTGCTCGACGACGATGGCCAGGAGGCCGGGAGCTGCGTCACGACCGCCACCCAGCTCGTCTGCGACATCGACGGCACCTACCTGCAGGAGCACCCCGTCGGTCTCTCCGGCGGCTTCTCCTTCTGGGCGACCGTGACCACCGAGGTGACGGAGACCACCACGGTCACCTACGACTTCGGCGACGTCACGGCCGCCGTGGACGTGAAGCCGGACCCCTTCGCCTGCTCGACGGACTGCGACTTCCGCGGGCGGACCGACTTCAAGAGCGGGGAGTATCAGAACTCCTCCGACACCATCGCCTGGGACGTCGCCGTCGGTGCGGGAGCGAAGGGCATGGTCGCGGGTCAAGAGGTCGTCGTCACCGACATCATCGGTCCGGATCAGGAACTCCTGCGCGAATCCGCCGCCGGCGAGCGCTACCCGTCGCTCTGGGTGGCCACCGGCCTGGAGACGCTCCCCAGCGGTCTTGTCGTGCCGGGGCCGATCACCGAGGCCCCGGCCTCCGATTACACCGTCTCCGCGGACGGCACCACCGTGACCTTCACCGCCCGCGAGGGGGCCTTCTACAACGTGCACTATCTCTCGCGCGTGACCGACGACGGCGCGGCCGGCAGCTACCGCAACGCGGCCGAGATCCGGGTCGGCACCGAGACCTCGTCGACGGTCACGTCGGAGGTCACCCGCCACGGGGGCTCGGGGACGGGGAACGGCACGCGGGTCGGGCGGTTCACGGCGCTGAAGACCCTCGCCGGTGAGGCGGCCGCGACCGAGCGGATCCCTGCCGAGACCCGGTATGTGCTGGAGTACGCGTATCCGGCGGGCCGGGGCTTCCCGGCGGGGTCCGGGGTGCTCACGCTCGAGGCGGGGTCGCCGGTGACGAGCCCGGCGCTGCCGGTCGGTGCGGAGGTCACGGTCCGCGAGCGCACGCCCGAGTCGGTGGCCGGCATCGCCTGGGGCACTCCGACGATCAGTCCGGAGCGGTTCACCGTAGGGGACGAGACGGTCGCCGTGAGTGTGCAGAACCCGGTGTCCGTCGTGCCGCCGCCGCCGACGCCGACCACGCCGCCGACGCCGGGCACTCCGACCACGCCGCCGACGCCGGGCACTCCGACCACGCCCGGCACGCCGACCACGCCGACCACGCCGGGAACTCCGGGCAAATCGCTGGCCTCGACCGGTGGGGAGATCGCGGTCACGGGTCTGGTCGCCGGGGTGCTGCTGCTGGGGATGGGGGGTGCACTGGCGGCCGCGCGACGCGCACGCCGCGGGAACCGCTGATCGCACATGCCGTGCGGGGTGCGGCCGACGTCTGTCGGCCGCACCCCGCGTCGGCGCGAGAACGCACGGGCGAGGTCCGTCACCTCGCCGACTGATGCCCTGGGGGAAGGGAACACCATGAGCGACGAACGCAGAGACGAAGACAGAGAACGCGATGCCGACCTGCTGGGCCGCGTCCGCGGGGGGGACGAGCAGGCCTATGCGGAACTGTGGGAGCGGTACGCGCCCGCGGCCGCGGCTGTGGCGCGCAGCTACTGGTGGTCGGCCGATGCCGACGACCTCGTCGCGGAGTCGTTCACCCGCATCTACCAGGCGATCCAGGCAGGGAAGGGGCCGACGGCCGCGTTCAAGCCCTATCTGTTCGCCACCATGCGCAACCTCGCCATCAGCTGGGGCCGTGCCCGCCGCGAAGTGCCGATCGAGTACATCGAGGCGGTGGAGGATCCGAACAGCACCGACGCCGCCGCGGACGCCGACTTCGACGCCTCCCTCGTCTCCCAGGCCATCCTGGCCCTGCCGGAGCGGTGGCAGGACGTGCTGTGGTTCGGCGAGGTCGAGCACCTGTCGATGCACGAGATCGGCAAGCGCCTCGACATCAGCGAGCGCGCCGCCGCGGTCCTCGCCTTCCGCGCCAGAGAGGGGCTCCGGCAGGCCTGGATCACCGCGCACGTCGCCGCTCGTCCGCCGGCATCGCGAGAGTGCCAGTGGACGATGGGGAAGCTGGGCGCGCACGCCCGCCAGCGACTCACCCCTCGAGACACCGCCCGCGTGCACGCCCACCTCGACGAGTGCGCCGACTGCCGCGCGAAGGCCGACGAAGCCCGTCACGCCAGTTCGCGCATGTTGTCGGTCCTGTTCCCCGCCGGCATCGCCGTGGGGGCGGGCGCGCAGATCTGGCAGTCGTTGACCTCGGCGGGACTCTCCGCCAGCGCCGCACCGCTGCCGCCGGCGATCGCTGCTCCGGTCGCGGGCATCGCCGCGGCGAAGGCCACCGTCGCCATCGTGACCGCGGTCGCCGCGACGACTCTGGCGGCGACCGTCGTCGCCACGGTCGTGGGCGGCACCGCGGTGGTCGCGACCCCCGCCGCCAGTCAGATCGTGACGTGGAGCGTGCCCACCCCGACGGCATCGCCCTCGGCGGCCCCCGCCCCGGTGGCAACGCCTGCCGAGACGACGGAGCCTCCGGGGGAATCCGAGCCGCCGGCCCCGGCGGAGCCTCCGGCGGATCCGGAGCCGGCGCCGGACCCGGTTCCCGAGGCGACCGTGCCGAGCCCGCCGGTCCTCATCTCCGTCCCGGGCCAGGTCTCACGCACCAAGCTCCTGTCTGTCACCGTGGCCTGCGAGGCCGGCGCCGACCTGACGGTGTCCGCGTACGGCGCCACGCTCGCGGCGGGTACCTGCGCGGCGAACGAACGGTGGCAGGCGAGCTTCGAGGTCGACGCCTACCCGGTCCCGGCCGGGACCGCGGTGACCTTGAGCTTCGCGCAGTCCAACATCGCCGGAGTCTCCGGGGCCGCGACGGCCGAGGTGGTCATCGTGGATTGATTTCGGAACCGCGCGTAATCACCCCTGCGCCTCGCTGTCCTGTAGGAGTCCGTCATCTCCGGATACCAGCGGATGAAGAGATCGAGATTGGAATCACATCGCCATGAGGAAACGATCGGGCGCCTTCGTGCTCGGACTGCTGCTCGCCCTCGGTGCCGTCGTCGCCGCGGCCCCCGCGACCGCCGCGTCGGGAGCGGCGACCATCGTCGACGCGAACACCGGCAGGTTCACGCTGCCGGACGGCACAGTCGCCACGGCGACACTGTCGGGCGGCTCGCGCATCTTCGGGGGCGAGGGCAAGACGCTGAGCTCCTGGAGTGGCACGGACGCGATGTACGCCGCCGGTGTCTCGGCGAAGGACCTCGCGACGCTCGACGTGCACTCGAAGGCGAACTGCGGCACGGCGTCGCGGTGCGGTGAGGGACAGCTCACGATCACGTTCGACCGCCCCGTCGACGATCCCGCCATCCACATCGCCGAGTTCGGCGCCGGGACCGGAGGTACCGGGCTCGGCGGGATCGCCATCGCGGATGGCATGCGCTTCGCCTCCGCGGACGGCGGCGCCACCCGCGCGGTCGTCTCCGACGGCGCGACCTTCGTGGACGGAGGCGACGGGTACGTCCGTGGCGACCTCCGCATCTCCTGCACCGCGGCCTCCCGCCCCGGAGGCTGCGGAAGCTTCACCGTCCCCGGCACCAAGATCACGCGCATCGTCTTCGACGTCGCCCGCTTCGCCCTCGGCGGCATGCAGACGACGGCGACCGACGGCTACGCGCTCGGGATCACGGCCACCGCCACACCGGACCCGAAGCTCGCCGGTCTCTCGATCGCGAAGGTCGTGGACAAGGCGGCCGCCGCGCCCGGCGAGACCCTCGACTACACCATCACCGTCCGGAACTCCGGCGAGGCGGACGCCCGGCAGGTGCCCGTGACCGACACCCTTCCCGCCGGGCTGCGTGATGTGACGGCCGATCAGGGCGGCGTCGTCGCGGACGGCGCGGTCACGTGGACGATCGACGCCCTTCCCGCCGGCGGCACGAGCACCCTGCATGTCCTCGGGACGGTCGATCGCGCGGGTGCGGGCAGCACGCTCGTCAATCGCGCCGTGGTGAAGAATCCCGCCGATGCTCCGGCCGAGACGCCCGCACCCACGTCGGCGACGCCGTGTGCGGACGACGCGGGTGCCGCCTGCGCCGCCACGACGGTCGCCGCCCTGCCGGCGTTGTCGCTCGCGAAGACTGTCGACAAGCAGGTCGCCGGGCACGATGAGGTGCTGACATACACCCTCGTCGTCGCCAACGCCGGCACGGGTCCGGCGAACGACGTCCCGGTGACCGACCTTCTGCCGCCGGCCCTGACGGCGGTCTCGGCCGATCAGGGCAGCGTGGTCGCCGACGGCACCGTCCGCTGGACGCTGCCCGAGGTCCCCGCCGGGGGCGAGGTCGCGCTGCACGTGACCGGAACCACCCCGGGGGGCCTGGACGAGGCGCAGCTCCTCAACCGCGCCACCGTGCAGAACCCTGCGGATGCGCCCGCCGGAACCCCGGCGCCGACGGTGACCACCCCGTGCCCTGACGACCCGCAGCAGGCGTGCGCCCTGACCGCGGTGGCCGCGCTCGCCTCGCTCGAGATCGACAAGACGGTCGCGCAATCCGCGGCGGTCGCCGGATCTATCCTCGACTACACGATCACCGTGTCGAACGTCGGCCCCGGTACCGCGACCCAGATCCCCGTCGTCGACGATCTCCCGGACGGCGCACGGTTCATCGCCGCCTCGACCGGGGGTGTCGCCGTGCAGGACCGCGTGGGCTGGGTGGTGCCCGAGCTCGGACCGGGGGAGTCCGCCACGATGACCCTGCGTGCCCAGCTGCCGCGCGACGCGGAGGGCACCATCGTCAACCGCGCCACCGTGGCCTACGACGAGTCGATGATCGCCGGTCTGCGGGCGGCAGCGGTCCAGGCCGGGATCGCCGTCCCGGATGACCTGTCCGGCCTTCCGGCGCTACCGCCGCTGTCGGCGGCGCACGCCTGCGCGGACGACGCGCAGTGGTCGTGCGCAGCGACCGTCGTCCGTGCCCCTGCGGCCGCAGGGCTCGCCCAGACCGGCGGCACGCCGCTCTCCGTCCTCCCCGCGATCGCGCTGCTGGCAGGTGGGGCTCTGCTCCTCATCGTCTCCGCGCGTCGCGCGACCCACCGATAACCACTGATCGCGTCAGCCACGGGGGACCTCCCTCCGGGGGCTGATCGAGGTACCCAGAAATGCACTTCTCACAGTCCACTTCGTCCGTTCCGCTGCCGAAAGGCTCCGTCATGATCGTCTTCGGGACCCGTCCCGAGATCATCAAACTCGCCCCCCTCGTCCGGGAACTGGGAGACGCCGCCTTCGTCGTCCATACCGGTCAGCACTATGACCCGGGGATGTCCCGGGTGTTCCTCCGGGCCTGCGGGATCGAGCGGGTCGACCTCCAGCTGCACGTCGGAGGTCTCCCGCGGGCCGCTCAGATCGGGCGCGCCGCCGAGCAGATCGCCGATGCCGTCACGCGCTTCGAGCCGCGGTACGTCGTGGTCCAGGGGGACACGAACGCGACGTTCGCCGCCGCTCTGGCCGCGAACGCCGCCGGAGTCCGCCTCGGGCACGTGGAGGCAGGACTCCGGGCGAACGATCGCCGGATGCCCGAGGAGCACAACAGGGTGATGGTCGACCACATCGCCGACGACCTGTTCGCGGCGACCGAGGCGAACCGCGCCAACCTCCTCGCCGAGGGCATCGACGATGCCCGCATCCTGGTCACCGGCAACCCGGTGGTGGAGGCGGTGCGTGCGCAGCGCGCCGGGGCGGACGGCGATGCCGAGGTGCTCGCCGAGCTCGGACTGACTCGCGCCGGCTACGTCCTCGCGACCCTGCACCGCCAGGAGAACGTGGACACGCCGGAGAACCTCCTGGCCACGCTCCGTGCGTTCAATGCCATCGCGGCATCGGGGTGGCCCGTCGTGTTCCCGGTGCACCCACGCACCAGGGCGATGCTCACCACGCTGGACGCCACGCATCTCCTGGACGCGCTGATCGCCGAGGAGCCGCTTCCCTACGAGCGGTTCCTCGCGCTCGCCGCGCATGCCGCCCTGCTGGTCTCCGACTCCGGAGGTATCCAGGAGGAGGCGACGGTGATCGGGCGCCCCGTCCTCGTCGTCCGGGACTCGACCGAGCGCCCCGAGGCGCTGGGCTCCTTCACGCGGCTGGTCTCACCGCAGGAGCTCGCCGCTGCGGCCGCCACCCTGCTGGATGCGGTGGAGCCGACCCTCGCCCGACTCGCCACCGTGCCGTCGCCCTTCGGTGACGGCCAGGCCACTGCGCGCATCGCGGCGCATATCCGCTCCACCGTCGCCCCGCCCCGCACCGAGGAGTCCTGATGTACAGCAACGCCCTGACCACCCCGCTCGCCACGGTCGGCGCCCTTGCCGCCACCGGGCCGGAATCCACGACCACCGTGGTCATGGCGGCGGGGATCGCGGTGACCGTGGGGGCGGGACTGCTCCTGCGCACCCGCCTGCTGCGGCGATCGTCGCCGGCTCCTGGCCCGATCCGCCGATCCGTCGCGCCGGAAGAGGATCCCGTGCGGGGGAGGACTCCCTGATGTTCCCGGTGCTCAACGCGTTCACGGTCCTGCTCGGCGTCGCGTTCGTCACGTATGTCCTGTTCATCCTCATCCCCTATCTGCGCTATCCGAAGACCGTTCCCGGGGATCCCGCGCACTTCGAATGGCACTTCTTCATCCCGTGTCGGGACGAGGAGGCGGTCATCGACACCACCGTGTCGCGGGCGCGGCGGGACTTCCCCGGGGCCCACGTCTGGGTGATCGACGACGACAGCGAGGATGCCACGGCGGCGATCGTCACCCGCTGGGCCGACGCCGACGAGCACGTGCATCTCGTCCAGCGGCGGCGACCCCAGGCGCGGACCGGCAAGGGCGACGCCCTCAACGCCGCCTACCATCAGCTCCTCGGCTGGCTCCCCGCCGACGCCGACCATGATCGGATCGTCGTCGTCGTCATCGACGCGGACGGCGAGATGGAGCCCAACGCCCTCGAGATCTGCGCGGCCGACGACATCTTCGGCGACGAGAGCGTGGGGGCGGCGCAGATCGCGGTGTGGATGAAGAATCGCGACGACCCGAAGCCGTACCCGCACAGTGGTCGGTTCGCCAACATGTTCGCGCGGTTCCTGCTGCGGATGCAGGATCTCGAGTTCCGCACCACGATCGCCGCGATGCAGTCGCTGCGGGCCAAGACGGGGACGGTCGGGCTGGGAGGCAACGGGCAGTTCACCCGGCTCTCCGTGCTCGACGCGATCGGCGACACGTTCGGCGAACCGTGGCACGGCGCCCTGCTCGAGGACTACGAGCTGGGCGTGCACGTCGTGCTGGCGGGCTACCAGGTCCGCCACGTCTACGACACGCACGTGAACCAGGAGGCGCTTCCGTCGATCCGTCGCCTGCTCACGCAGCGCACCCGGTGGGCGCAGGGGAACATCCAGTGCGTCAAGTACATCCGCGAGGTGGTGAAGTCGCCGTACGTCGACAACGCCGGGGTCATCGAGACGGTGTACTACCTCGTGCTGCCGTTCCTCCAGATGCTCGGCGGACTCTCGTTCCTCATCCTCTTCGGGGCCCAGGTCGGGTACTGGGTGCAGCAGCCGGAGCTCTTCCAGGTCGCGCTCGGCGACACCCTCGGCGTCCTCGGACTGCTGTTCGCCTTCTCCGTCGCCCCGTTCGCCGTCTGGGGGTTCGTCTACAAGATCCGCTGCGAACCCCAGGCGAGCTGGCTGACGGCGCTGGGGTGGGGGCTCGGAGTGTGGCTCTACGTCTACTACATGTACATCTGCATCGCGCGGGCGTTCCTGCGCATCGTCCGGGGCAAGAACGGATGGGCCAAGACACGCCGCAATGCGGAGGCCCACGTCGTCGTCAACGGATCCGTCGCCGTGGAGGCCTGATGACCGCCGTCACCGAAACCCTGCCCGCCCTCCGCGCTCGCCGACTGGATCGGGTGTCGCCGCCGAACCGTGCCGCGCGCGTGGTCGTGGCGCTGCTGATGCTCGCCGCGGGGGGAGCGCTCCTGGCGGTCAACACCTCCTTCCGCGCCATCGAGGCGGTCGTCGCGACGTGGTTGCTCTCGCCGTTCGTCGAGGGACAGCGTGCAGCGATCGGCGAGCACTACCTCGTCTGGACCCCGACCGGAGACCTGATCGCCCTGCAGATCACGGTCGAGTGCACGGCGCTCCTGATTGGCCTCCCCCTCACCGTGGTCGCCGCGGTCATCCTCGCCTTCACCCGCGTGCGGTGGAGCCGGCTCTTCAGCGGGCTCGCGGCGATGTGGGGCATCGTCTTCGCGGTCAACATGCTGCGGCTCGTGCTGATCGGTTGGGCCACCCAGACCTGGGGTCTCGATCCCGGGTACAAGGTGAGCCATGTCTTCGTGGGGTCGCTCGTCGGCGTGCTCGGCTACGTCGTCGGACTCGTCGTCATGCTCCTGATCATCGGAGTCCGTGCCCCTCAGCGCCGGAATACTCGTCGTCCCCGGACGTAATCGACCGTCGCCCCCTCCGTCTCATTCGCGGCGAAGCACTCTGCTCGTCGTGTCCACATCAAGAAAGAGGCTTCATCATGAAGAGCATCCTCAAGACCGCGTGCAGCGCCGGTGCCGGCCTTCTGATCGTCGGGGGCTCGCTCCTCGGCGCGCAGGGGGCCATGGCCGCCGACGAGCCGGACTCCCCGAGCACCACGTCGAGCGGCGGGGTCTCCTTGGTCCGCAGCACGGAAGACGTCGACGGCCAGGCCTCGACCCGCGGCTACCTGGGTCGAGCCACCCAGACGGCTGCGACGGGCGTGACGCCGGGATCGGAGATCAAGGAGGGCGCCATCGTGCAGCTCGTCAACGACGAGCAGATCGACGGCGTCTACAAGGTGATCCTGCCCGTGCCGGCGCACACGACCTTCGCATCGGCGACCAGCGGCGGTCAGCTCGTCGGCGGCAACGTCGTCTGGACCTTCAACGTCACGCACGACGGAGGCACCAGCATCGTGACCCCGATGGCGACGTTCACCGTCGACGCCGACTACTGGGGTCCGCAGATCACCAACAGCGCCAAGGTGCTCTACACCGGCGGCGTCTTCACCGACGACCACCGCTTCACCTACAACTACGGCCACACCTTCGCCGAGCGTCCCCCGGTACCGGTGGCCGATCCGGCCGTCGGGCTGGCCGGAGCCGGTGTGATCGCCGTCGGAGCCGCGGGCGCGTTCGCGCTGCGCCGTCGTCCCTCGGCGAACCGGTGACGGGCGCCGGACAGAGACGGAGGACGAGAGACCTGTGAAGAAGACATCCTTTCTTCGGGGTGCGCTGACCGTGGGGGTGCTCACCGCTCTGGCGGCGGGCGCCCTCGCGGGTGCCCCCGCCGCCTCGGCGGCCGACGTCAACGGCTGGAGCGGATCGGGAGACACCCGTACCGCGTCGGCCGCCGGCGCGACGGCCCGCATCACGACCACCGACAAGGTGCAGATCAAGGGCTCCGGCGACGTCGTCAACCTCGCCACGGTCCGCGACGGCGGAGAGCTCGGCCTCAACGTCATCGGTCTCAACGAGGGGTTCCCCTGCAAGAACGGCATCGAGTGCGTCCGCGGGAACGTCGTGATCGACTTCGGCCAGCAGGTCACGAACCCGAAGATCACCCTCGCGAACCTCGGCGGCGACGTCTACTCCATCGGCGGCGTGGTGCAGTCGTCGGCGAAGTACACGCTGAAGACCTCCGGCGTGAGCCTGAGCACCGTGAGCGGGAACCTCGATGTGACGTCGAACACGATCACCTCGACCTCCTTCGCCGCCAAGACCGGCACGGTCCAGGTCAACGGCACGGTCTCGAAGGTCGAGTTCCAGCTCAGCATGCGCTCGAAGGGCGCGTTCCTCGGGCTCGTGCCGACGTGGACGAAGGTGCCGAGCGACCTGCACAGCATCGACATCGACGTGGACAAGCCCACGGCGCCCGCGCTGACGGTGGACAAGAACGACCACCGCGACACGGCCGTGATCGGCGACCAGCTCTCGTACGACATCGTGGTGCGCAACACCGGCACCGGTGCGGCGAGCAACGTCGTCGTCAGCGATGACCTGCCGGCCGGGCTCACCGGGATCACCGCCGCGTACACCGCCGGCACGACCGGGACGGTCTCGGTCAGCGGGCAGCGCGTCCAGGGGACCATCCCGTCGCTCGCTCCCGGAGCGTCCTCGACGATCACCGTGAAGGCCACCGTCGGCGATGCGACGCCGATCGGGAACCTGCGCAACAACGCGTGCGCCGTGGCGACCTCCACGAACCAGGCGTGCGACTGGGACGACACCACCATCACCAAGAAGACGACGCCGGTGCTGACCATCAGCAAGGACGACGGCCAGGGTGATGTGAAGCTCGGCCAGGACCTCACGTACGACATCGTCGTGCGGAACACCGGAGACGGCGCAGCCACGAACGTCGTGGTCAGCGACCCGCTCCCGGCCGGTCTCGACTTCGTCTCGGGCAGCGGCCCGTCGGGAGTGACGGTGAGCGCCTCCGGGCGCAACGTGACCGCCAACCTCGGCACGCTGGCGCCCGGGCAGTCGGTCACGCTGAAGGTGAACGCGAAGGTCAACCAGTCGGCTCCTCCCGGGGCGCTGACCAACCAGGCCTGCGCGGTCGCCGGGAACGCGGCGAACGTCTGCGCGACCGACACCGACACCGTCAAGCGCGAGTTCTTCCAGTACACGTTCAACTCGAACCCGACCGACCCGACGCCGGGTCAGGCCGTGACGTATCGGATGGAGTTCGGCAACAACGGCAATGTCGACTCGGCGAACGCGGAGATCGCGTACACGCTGGCCGGCATCCTCGACGATTCCAGCTGGAACCCGTCGAGCGTGACGGCCAACCGCGGCACCGTCACCGTGAGCGGCGACAGCATCGACTGGAAGGGACCCCTCGCCTCCGGTGAGACGGTCGTGATCACCTTCACCGGTGTCTGGAACGGGAACGGCGACGGCTTCGCCTTCCCGAACGTCACCTACTACGGCAGCGCGCGCTAGCCGGCACTCAGGCGGACGCGCGGGTGCAGGCCCCTCTTCTGGGGGTGGCCTGTGCTCGCGCGTTCGCCTGTTTCCGCGTGTGAGTGAGTCAGTCGCGGTCGGCGCGACTGATGAGGTCCATCAGCTCGTCGAGCGTGTCGACGTCGATGACCTCGGTGCCGTCGGGCTCGCGCACCTCGATGCCGTCGACCTCGAGCTCCTCATCGAGCTGCACCAGGATGCGCGACTCCGGGAACTGCTTGGGGGCGACGAACGCCAGCAGCACGGCGTCCGCGAACACGACCACCGACGTGGCCTCGAGGTCGTCCCGCAGGTCGATCTGTTCGACGACGGGCTCGTCCTGCACCGCGTCCTCGATGTCGAGCGCGACCTCCTCGACGATCGCCCGCCAGCGCTTCTCGCTCATCGAGAGCACGCGCGCGATGGCCGCGACGAGCTCGTCCGGATCCAGGTCCTCCGCGGTCTCGTCGCCCTCCAGCTCGGGGTCGACGTTCACGTTCACGACGGTGCCGGCGGCATCCAGGCTCGCCCGGCCGTAGACGAGACCGTTCTCGGACACGGGGTCTTCGAGCAGACCGCTCTCGACGATGCGGGACAGGAGGAGATCGAGCGCCATGCTTCCAGTCTCGCGCATCTCGCCCGCCGTGGGCCCTGGTTCTTCCGCGACCGGAATCTCGGACGCGCGTAATCGATCCGCCCCCTCCGCCTCTTGTTCACCGGACCATCCCGACTCGACGGCCCCCGGCCGCATTCGAAAGGCAGGCTGCTGTGACCCGTCCCCTCTCCCGTTGCATCGGCGTCGCGCTCGCCGTCGGCGCCGTTCTCGCCTTGGCGATCCCGTCATCCGCGCTTCCGGCGGCGGCGGCGGAGGTCGCCCCCGACGCCCCCGCCCTGAACTGGGTCGTGAACACCGCCCCCGGTGCGGCGAGCGACGAGACGCTGCGCGCGGCCATCGCCGACGCGGGAGGGACGCTGCTGATCTCATACCCGGAGATCGGGGTCACCGTCGTCCGGGCGCCCGAGGGGGAGTTCGCGGCGCAGCTCCGCGCTCAGCCGTGGGTGCAGTCCGTCGGCCCCACCCGCACGTCGACCACGCCGGATCGCCTTCCCGAGCCGGCGGTATCGGCAGCCGGGGTCACCGAGGAGCCGGAGGCCATGCCCGCCGAGGGCACCGCGTGGGACACCGTCGCCGTCGGCGCGACGACCCCGGGCGGCGCAGGCGTCGTCGTGGGGGTCGCGGACAACGGCATCGACGCCGGGCATCCCGACCTCGCCGACCGCATCGACCCCGCGCTCTCCGTCGGGTGCGGGGTCAACGGCGTTCCGGACACCCGGCCTGCCGCGTGGCAGCCGGGCGCGGGGCTCGTCGGTGCCCACGGGACCCATGTGGCAGGGAGCATCGCCGGCGCCGCGAACGGCTCAGGCGTCCGCGGCATCGCCCCGGATGCGCGCGTTGCCGCCATCAAGGTCGACAACCAGACCGGGCACATCTACCCCGAAGCCAGCATCTGCGCGACGATGTGGGCGGTCCGACACGACATCCCCGTCGTGAACCACAGCTACTACGTCGACCCCTGGTACGTCTGGTGCGCCGGCGAGGACACGCAGTCCGCCGCGCTGGAAGCCCTCCGCCGCACGTACGCCTATGCGCACGAGCAGGGCGTCGTCAACGTCGCCGCCGTGGGGAACGAGAGCCAGGACCTCGCCACCATGACCACCGACGTCCTCAGCCCGGACGACGGGGCCCCGGAGCCGCGCGCCGTCGACTCCTCCTGCCTGAAGGCCCCGGCCGGACTGCCGGACGTGATCTCCGTCGTCGCCGCGGATCAGGACGAGACCAGCGGCGCCGTCGTCATGGCCGGATTCTCCAACTACGGCGCAGGCAAGGTGACCGTCACCGCCCCGGGAGTCGTCTGGTCCGCGGTGACCCGCCAGGACGACGGCTCGATCTACGCCCTGTTCCCCGGTACGTCCATGGCCTCGCCGCACGTCGCGGGGCTCGCCGCTCGCATGCTCGCCGCCGACCCGACGCTCACTCCCGACGAGGTCACGCGTCGCATCAGGGCCACGGCCGACGGCGTCGCCGACGAGGGACCGGATCGGGTGGGCGCCGGACTCATGGATGCCGACATCGGCACCTCCGTCCCCGCTGTCGGGGTCTACTCCCGCGTGGCGCTCACCGGGCAGCCCTTCCGGGTGACCGGGAGCGGGCATCCGCCGCGGAGCACCGTGGAGCTCCGCGTGGGCACCGCCACCATGCCGGTGCAGACCGATGCGCAGGGACGGTTCGCGACCGTGTTCCCCGTCCCCGCGGATGCTCCGGCCGGGCCGAGCACCCTGATCGCCGGCGAGGCCAGGGCTCCCATCGTCATTCGCACCTCCCCGGCCACGCCGACCATCCTCACCCCGAAGGCCGGGGCCACGATCACCGCGACCACGACGACCATCTCGGGTACCGGCGTCCCGGGATCGCGCGTCCGCGTGGACGTCCGCGACGGGGAGCTCACGCCGTTCCTGCGGTTCGTGACCGTGCGCGACGACGGCACCTGGACCGTGGACGCACCGCTGACGCAGGGGACGTATGAGGTCGTGGCCAGGACGATCGTCGGCGGCGACACCTCGGCCCTCACGGCGCCCGTGCGGTTCTCGGTGCACACGAAGTCGGCGATCGGCTACTCGGTCGAGCTCTCCCCGCAGCCCGGGGCCACGCACGACACGCTCATCCTCCTCGACCTCGCCAACGCCGGGGCGGCGGGCGGACGGGCGGTCGTCGACATCGATCTGACGGCTTTCGAGGACGTCGAGGTCCCGGTGCCGACGGTGGGCGAGGTCGAGCGGACCGCCCGCGGGCTGCGATGGACCCTCACGCTGGAATCCGCGGAGAAGGCCCAGCTGCGGATCCCCGCGACCTCCGGCGACGAGCCGGCCTTCCCCGTGATCGCTGTTCGATGAGACAGGCGGGCACGCCGGTTCAGGCGCTTTCCGGAAGCGGTGGCCTGAACCGGCGTGACGGCCTGCGTGTCAGAGCCACCTCTTGTACTTGAACACCCCATAGAGCCCGACCGCGAACGCGGCCATCGCCCCGATCGCCATCGGATACCCGAACGCCCAGTGCAGCTCGGGCATCACGTCGAAGTTCATGCCGTAGACCGTGCCGACGAGCGTGGGCGCGAAGATGATGGCCGCCCACGAGGAGATCTTCTTGATCTCGTCGTTCTGAGCCAGACCCGCCTCCGAGTGCCGCCGGGCGACCAGCGCCGACTGCACCGTCAGGGCGTTCTCCAGGATCGCGCGGAACGAGTCGACGCGCTCGTTCACGCGGATCGTGTGGTCGAGCACGTCGCGGAGGGAGCGCTGCAGCTCCTCGTCGATCCGGTACTTCTCCGATCCGCGGCGCAGCCACTCCAGCATGCCGCTCAGCGGGTGCACCGCGCGCTGGAAGTTGATGACCTCGCGGGAGAGTTCGTAGATGCGGCGGGAGAGGGCGTCGTCGTCGCTGTCGCCGAAGAGCTGGTCCTCGATCTCGTCGATGTCGTTCTCCAGGCCCGCCACGACGGGCTCGTACTCGTCCACGACCTCGTCGAGGATCGCGTAGAAGACCGCCTCCGGTCCCATCGCGAGCAGCTCCGGGTTGGCCTCCATCCGGCGGCGGACCGCGGCGAGGTTCGGCGACTCCGCGTGGCGGATCGTCACCACGAAGTCGGGGCCGATGAACAGGTGCAGCTCACCGAACTCGATCGACTCCTCCTTGTCGCGGTAACGGGCGGGGCGCAGCACGGCGAAGAGCGTGTCGCCGTAGCGCTCCACCTTGGAGCGCTGATGCCCCGAGAGCGCATCCTCGACGGCGAGCGGATGCAGATCGAACTCGCGGGCGACGGACGCGACCTCTTCCGGACTCGGTCGGTACAGGCCGATCCACGCGATCCCGCCGGCGGCGTCCAGCATCCGGTAGGTCTCGTCCAGGTTCTTCGGGGTCTCCACGCGACGTCCGTGGACGTACACGCCGTTGTCGATGAGCGCCATGATGCGGCTCCGTTCTCGCGGGCGCACGCAGACGCTTGTCTCGCGTGCGGATTCGTCAGGGGGCGGGAGACGCCGCCGATGACTGCGAGGCGAGTGGCACGGACGCGGAGCAGGAGCTCAACGCGTGGGTGCCGGGAAGCGCGACGCAGCGAGGGCGGCGTCGTTACTATCGTCGGACATCGCCATCACCGCCTTTCCGTGCTTCTCCGGGGCCAGCTTACTCCTCCGTTTCGAATCGCCCGAATGGCCCCATTCCGGCCGCAGATGCCGCCAAGTGCGCGATTCGAAGGGGTCAGGGGACGATCGCGTCGATGTAGCCGCCATCGACGCGGACGGCGGCGCCCGTCGTCGCCGAGGCGAGCGGGGACGCGAGGTACGCGACCATGTTCGCGATCTCCTCCGGTTCGATGAGCCGCTGCAGCAGGGACTGGGGGCGGTGCACGCGCATGAACTCGCGCTGGGCCTCCTCCCACGGCAGCTGCGGATCCACGAGCGAGTACACGAAGTCCTCCACGCCGCCGGTGTGGGTCGGGCCCGCGAGCACCGAGTTCACCGTCACACCCGTGCCGGCTGCCTCCTTCGCGAACCCCCGGGAGACGGCGAGCAGCGCGGTCTTCGACATCCCGTAGTGGATCATCTCCGCCGGGATCACGACCGCGGAGTCGCTGGCGATGTCGAGCACCCGACCCCAGCCGCGCTCCTTCATGCCGGGCAGGGTCGCGCGGATGAGCCGGACGGCGGCGAGCACGTTCACGTCGAAGTACCGGCGCCACTTGTCGTCGGAGATGTCGAGCGCGGGGGTGGCCCCGAAGATGCCGAGGTTGTTGACGAGGATGTCGACGTCTCCGGTGGCGGCGAGCACGCGGGCGGCGCCGTCTTCCGTGGTGACGTCGCCCGGCGCGGCGAGGAGGTTCCGGTCCGGGTTCTCCTCCTGCAGCGCGGCGATGACCGACGACACGGTCTCGGGGTTCCGACCGTTGACGGCGACCCGCGCTCCCGCATCGGCCAGAGTCGTGGCGATGGCGAGTCCGATGCCCTGGGTCGAACCCGTGACGAGGGCCGTCTTCCCGGCGAGGTCGATGCGCATGATGTCTCCTCCGTGTCGCTGCGGCCTCCGGTGCAACGCCCGCCGCGCCGGATTCATGCCCGCCCGCTCCCCGCCCGCCGGGGACGCCCGTGCGGGACGGGAAAGGTTCCCGAGGAGCCGGAGCGGGGAGCGTTTTCGATCCCGCGAGGTGGGAACTCGCGGCGCGGAGGAGGATGCGGGACGGGAAAGGTGCCGGGTAACGGCTGGGGAGGTGCAGGTGTGATCCCGCGCGGTGGGCGGGGCGGACGGAGACGGGGGAGGGAACGGACGGAGCGCAGCCCAGATCGGGGACGCCCGTGCGGGACGGGAAAGGTTCCCGAGGAGGCGGACCCGGGAGCGTTTTCGATCCCGCGAGGTGGGAACTCGCGGCGCGGAGGAGGATGCGGGACGGGAAACGTGCCGGGGTTGGGCCGGGGAGGTGCAGATGTGATCCCGCGAGGTGGGCGAGGTGCGGGGGCTAGAGGGGGATGGGGGTGCCGGCGCGGGACGCGGACTCCTGCGCGGCCTTCACGATCTCGACGGTGCGGATGCCGACACCGGCGTCGGGCTGGGGCTGACGGCCCGCGCGCACGGCCCGCACGAACTCCTCGAGCAGCAGGGCGTCGAGGTCGGCCCCGACCGGGGTCCAGGTCTCGCCGTGGGCATCGTGTCCGGCCACGCCCTTCGCGAAGGGGCTCACGGTCACGGTCCCGCGCTCGGCCACGACCTCGAGGGTGAGGCCGCCCCAGGTCGGCGAGCTCAGCGGCCAGCTCCACGAGCAGTCGATCGTGGCGATCACCCCGCTCGGGTACTGGATCGTCACGAGGCCCCCGGTCTCGACCGCGAGGTCGCGCTCCCCGTGCAGGATGCTGTTCGACACCGCGCGGACGGTCTGCGCCCGCTCACCCAGGAGCTCGTCGAGGAGGTCGGCGCAATGCACGACGTGGTCGACCAGGGCACCGCCGCCGGCGAGCGCGGGATCGGTGAACCAGGCCCGGTCCTGCGGGAGCTTGCCGTTGTTGATGCCGGTGACGCCGAGGATCTTCCCGAGGCGTCCGCTGCGCAGCTCGGCGACGGCGTCGCGCACCGCGGGGGAGAAGCGCACCGGGTACGCCACCATGAGTAGCACGCCCGCCCGGTCGCAGGCGTCGCGCATCGCGATCGCGTCCTCGACGGTCGTCGCCAGCGGCTTCTCGCACAGCACGTGCACGCCGGCCGCGGCGGCCTGCTCGACGAGGGCGCGGTGACGGGAGTTCTCGGCGGCCACCACGACCGCGTCCGGGCCCCACGCGAAGGCCTCGTCGTAGGTCTCGACGTACGCGACCCCGAGCTCCGCGGCCAGGGCGGCACCGCGCGGAGCGTCGTCCGGGGCGGAGGCGCCGTCGGGGTCGGCGGCGATCAGCTCGACACCGGGCATCTGCTGCAGCGCGTGCACGTAGCTGAGGGCGTGCGTGTGCGCGAAGGACAGCACGGCGATCCGCAGCGGGCGGGGAGCGGTCATCGGGTGGCCTCCTCGGCGACGGCGACGGCGGGGGACGAAGCGGGGAGGGCGACCGGGGCTCCGGAGGCGATCGAGGCGTAGGCGGCCTCGGCGACCGCGACCGCCTGGATGCCGTCCTCCGGGGTGACGGCGGCATCGCGTCCCTCCGCGATGGCGGCCACGAAGTCGGCGATCTCCGCGTAGTACGGACTCTCCTCGGGTGACATCGGCGGGAGGTAGTCGGTCGCGCCCTCGACGAGCACGGCGTCGGTGCGCAGCGTGTGGTCCTCGGCGCTGTCGTAGCGCAGGCGCCCCTCGGATCCGGCGACCTCGACGCTGGTGCGGAACGGCATGCCGGGCTGCACCCAGCTCGCGTGCACGTGGCTGATGACCCCGTTGCGGTGGGTGAGCACGACATGCGCCGTGACCGGGGCCGGAACGCGGTCGTCGACCGTCGGCGGGTTCTGCACCGCGTAGACGCTGTCGACCGGCCCGGCGAACCACAGCGCCTGATCGATGTCGTGGATCATGAGGTCGCGGATGACGCCGCCGCCCGCCCGCTCCGAGAAGAACCAGGGGGCCTGGGGTGCGGCGCCGAGGCGACGGAAGCGCTGCACGGCAGGGGTGCCGATCTGCCCGGCGTCGATGCCGGCCTTGATCCGGGCGTACTCCCCCATGTAGCGCACGACGTGGGCGGGGAACAGCCGTACTCCCGCGGCGGCTGCGGCGGCGGTCACCTCGGCGGCGGCCTCCGCGGTCGCGGCGAGCGGCTTCTCGCAGATCACGTCGATCCCCCGGGCGATGGCCCGAAGGGCGAAGTCGGCGTGGGTGCTGCTCGGCGTGACGATGTCGACGACGTCGACCTGCTCCAGGAGCGCGTCGACGTCGGCCACGACCTCGAAGCCGTACTCGGCGGCGATCTCCTCCGCGCCCTCCTTCGAGGTGACGAAGCCCTGCACGCCGAGCGCCCGCCAGGCGTCGGCGTGCACGCGGGAGATCCCGCCCGCGCCGATGAGTCCGACCTTCAACGTGCTCACTGCTTCTCCTCGGGGTCGTCGCCGGCCGCGGGGTCGTGCGGCAGGGGGGTGATCGGTGGGGCGGGCATGTCGTCGATGCCGTAGATGTCGCCCGGATGCCGCTGGAACGCGTGCACGACGGCGCCGTGGGCGGCTGCTTCCGCACCCAGCCGTGCCTCCGCGACGGGCACCTGGAACGGCAGTCCGAGGTGGCCGGGCAGGGCGGCGCGCAGGGGGTCGAGCAGCTGCTCGTGCGCGGCCGAGAGTCCGCCGCCGATCACCACCATGGCGGGGTCGACCGTCATGATCAGCGTCGCGATCCCGTGGGCGAGTTCGTCGATGAACCCGTCGAGCTCCTGCCGGGCGGCCTGCTCCCCGCTGCGCGCCAGGGCGAACACTTCGGCGGCGGTCGGGGCGGTGCGCCACGAGATCTGCCCGGTCTCGGTGTTCAGGCCCCGGAACGCGAGGCGGCCGATGTCTCCCGCCGCGTTGTGGATGCCGCGCCGCGGACGGCCGCCGAGGATGAGGCCCATGGCGATGCGGTTGCCGACCGACAGGTAGATGACATCGTCGACGAGCTGCGCGACGCCGAGGTGATGTTCCGCAACGGCCGCGAGCCGCACACCGTTGTCGACCGCCACGGGGCAGCCGAACGCCTGGCGCAGCTGCGACCCGATGTCGATGCCGGACCACTCCGGGATGACGACCGAGGTGGTGACCCGTCCGTCGTCGTCGACGATGCCGGGCAGGGAGACGCCGATCGCCCGCAAGCCGGTCCGCGGCAGCGAGAGCGGGGCGAGCGTGTCCCGGACGTCGTCGATCACGGCGGCGAGCTTGGCCGGGCCGTCTGGTTGCTCCGCGACGCCGGGGAACGCCCGCTGGGCGATGACCACGCCCGCGAGGTCCGCGACGACGACGCGCACGCTCGCGACGCCGATGTCCACGCCCACCACCACGCCGGCGGCGGCGTGGAAGGAGTAGCGGCGGGCGGGCCGACCGGCGCCTCCGCCGACCTGCGCCGGGGCGTCGATGAGGAGGCCGGAGTCGGAGAGCACTGCCACGGCGTTCTCGACGGAGGTGCGGGAGACCTCGAGCGACCGCGAGAGGTCGCTGACCGTCGCCGGTCCGGCGTCGCGCAGCCGGAGTGCGGACCGCGCCACGATCGAGAGCGGACTGGTCGCGCCCATCGGGTCCCTCCTTCGTCTCCGCCATTGGTGCGATCAAATTAGCACACCCGATTCTCAGATCGGGGATTGTTGTTCACGGCCGAGAAACACGGCTGAAACAAGGCTCTGAGAACTTGTGCTTGACGAATTATCCAAAGCCAATGTCATAATGAACCGTACTCAGCACGGTTTACGCAAAGGAGCACCATGCGCGTCAGCAAGATCACCGGCGTCGTCGCGGGAGTCGCGGCCGCCACCCTGTTGGCCGGATGTTCGGCCGGCGGAGGCAACACCGCAGAGGGCGAGCAGGACATCACGGTCTGGCTCTACCCCGTCATCGCCGACGAGGCGGTGCACAAGGACTTCTGGGACTCGACCATCGAGGCGTTCGAGAAGGAGAACGAGAACGTCAACGTGAAGTACGAGATCTTCCCGTGGGCGAACCGTGACGAGGCCCTGCAGACGGCGATCGCCGCCGGCAAGGGACCGGACGTCGTCTACCTCATCCCCGACCAGCTCGCGGCGTACCAGAAGTCGATCGCCCCGCTGAACGACCTGCTCAGCGAGGAGCGCCAGGGCGACCTGCTCCCCAACGTCAAGGAGTCGGTCACGCTCGGCGGCGACATCCTCGGTGCCCCGATCCTCACCAGCGCGCAGCCGCTGATCTGCAACGCGGCCGCGTTCGAGGCCGCCGGGGTGACCGAGTACCCGGAGACGTGGGACGACATCGCCGAGATGGCCCCGGCCTTCGTCGACAAGGGCATGTACGCCCTCAACTACCCGGCGTCGGCCGAGAACACCCTCAACCTCACCTACTACCCGCTGCTGTGGCAGGCCGGCGGCGAGGTCTACACCGAGGACGGCGAGGTCGGCTTCGACAGCAAGGCCGGTGAAGAGGCCCTCACCTTCCTGACCGACCTGGCCGAGGAGGGCGCGCTCGACCCGGAGGCTCTCACCACCAACGTCCCGCTGGAGCAGACCGCCATCGCCCAGGGCAAGGTCGCCTGCACCTGGAACAACGCCGTGACCGAGGTCGCGCCGTTCTGGGGCGAGGAGAACGTCAAGGTCCTCGCGCCGCTGACCGACAAGGAGTCCGTGGCCTACGGCACCGTCGGCTCGCTGTCCGTGCTCAAGGGCTCGAAGGCCCCCGAGGCCGCAGCCGCGTTCGCCGAGTTCGCGACCGGCGCCGACGTCGTCGAGCCGTATCTCAAGGCCGCCGGCTACTTCTCCGCGCTCAGCACCACCGAGCCGCTGTACGCCGACGACCCGCTCCTCGGCGAGGTCGAGAAGTACGTCCCGGACACCACGGTGGGCGAGCTCGACGCCAGCTCCCGTGCGCTCATGGGCGTGCTCTCGCCGGAGATTCAGGCCGCCCTGCTGGGCCAGAAGTCCCCGGCCGACGCCCTGAAGGACGCCGCGGCCGCCGCAGCCCCGCTGCTGCAGAAGTGACACCCGGGGGCGTGCGGGTACCCGCCGCACGCCCCCTCCCCCGCCCCCCACGTGAGGAATCGACAATGACGACGGCCACCACGGCGCCGAAGCCCGCAGGACGGGTCGCCCGGGTGCTCGCCCGACGGGAAGCGCGCGTCGCGTTCCTGTTCGTGCTCCCCGCCTTCCTGCTGTTCATCGCCTTCCGCTTCGGCCCGAGCATCGCGGGTGTGGCGCTGAGCTTCTTCGACTACGACATCTCCGGCGAGATCGCCTGGCGCGGCCTCGACCACTTCCAGCGCCTCGTCGCCGACCCGCTGTTCTGGCGGGCGCTGGGGACCACCCTCATCTACACGGTCTTCGCGGTGCCGATCGCGCTCGTGCTGTCGACGATCATGGCCCTCGGCGTGCGCCGCGCCTTCCGCGGCGCCCGGTTCTTCCGCTCGATCTTCTTCCTCCCCGTCATCACCTCGCTCGTGCTGGCCGGCTCGATCTTCGTCTGGATCTTCTCCGCCAACGGCCCGTGGTCCGCGCTGATGGCCCCGCTCGGTCTCGGCGGCTCCTGGCTCGGCAGCACCGTGCTCGTGATCCCCGCGATCGTCGTCGTGGGCGTCTGGTCCCGGTTCGGCTACGGGATGATGATCCTCATCGCCGCCCTGCAGGACGTGCCGCGCGAGCTGGAGGAGGCGGCGCTGGTCGACGGCGCGAACGCCTGGCAGCGTTTCCGCTGGATCATCCTCCCGCACCTGCGCCCGACGTTCTTCTTCCTCGCGGTGATCGAGACGACGGCCGCCTTCCAGGTCTTCGACGTCATCTACGTGATGACCCAGGGCGGGCCGGCGAACGCGAGCTACTCGCTCGTCTACATGCTCTACGACCAGGGCTTCCGCTACTTCGACTACGGCTACGCGGCCGCGGTGGGCGTGGCCCTGTTCGTCATGACCCTCGTGGTCGCCCTCATCCAGCGCCTCGTGATCGGAAAGCAGAAATGACCGCCCTCCTGCAGCCGCCGACGCAGACGACGCCGCCCGCGACGCGTCCCGCCGCGCGGAAGCGCCGTTCGTTCCGCGCGCTCGAGCCGACCGGCTGGGGCATCGCCGTCCGCTGGATCTGGCTGAGCCTCGCCGGCATCCTCAGCTTCTTCCCCTTCTACGCCATGGTCGTGCTGAGCCTGAAGCCGGGCATGCTCGTCGAGCTCCCCGGCTCGCTGCTCCCCTGGAACGACATCTCGTTCGAGGCGTACGAGCAGGTGCTCGCCGGGCAGAACATCCTCGTCTGGCTGTTCAACACGCTCGTCTACTCGCTCGTGTCGGTCGTGGCGGTGCTGTTCCTCTCCGCGCTCGCCGGGTACGCCTTTGCCAAGAAGCGCTTCCGCGGCAAGGAGGTCATGTTCTGGTCGTTCCTGGCGATGGTCATGGTGCCGTTCCACGTGACGCTGATCCCGACGTTCATCCTCATGGCGAACCTCGGCGGCATCGACACCTACTGGGGTCTCATCCTGCCGACGCTCGCGAACGCGCAGGCCGTCTTCCTCATGCGCCAGTTCATCCAGGGCCTTCCCGACGAGCTCTTCGAGGCCGCCCGCATCGACGGGGCCGGCGAGTTCCGCATTTTCCTGCGGATCGTGCTGCCGCTGTGCAAGCCGATCCTCGCGACGCTCGGGATCTTCGTCTTCCTCTGGCACTGGAACGACTTCCTCTGGCCGCTCATCATCGCCAAGTCCAACTCGATGTTCACCCTCACCGTGGGCATCTCGTCGCTGCAGCAGCAGGATGTGCCGCTCAGCACCATGCTCGCCGGCTCCGTCGTGGCGCTGCTGCCGATCTTCCTCGCGTACCTCATCGCTCAGCGGTACGTGCAGGAGGGCGTCACCGGCACCGGGATCAAGGGCTGAGAAGAAGGGAACCGCACGACAATGACGCAGTACGCATTCGCCTCCGAGGCCGAGCTCGAGGAGGCGCTGGCCACCCCGAGCGACGGGCTCGTGGCCGACCTCGCCCAGGGTTCCGGAGACCTCGTGATCCTCGGCGCCGGCGGCAAGATGGGACCGACCCTGGCGATGCTCGCCCGGCGCGGCCTGGACGCCGCCGGCCGCACGGACGACGCCGTCTACGCGGTCTCCCGCTTCGGCGACGCCGCCATCCGCGAGCGCCTGGAGGCCGCGGGGGTCCGCGTCGTGCCGTTCGACCTCATCGAGAACGACGACCTCGCCGGTCTCCCCGACGCCCCGAACGTGGTGTTCATGGTGGGCGCGAAGTTCGGTGCCGCGACCAACGCCTCCTGGGCGTGGGAGGTCAACGCGGCTCTTCCCGACCGCATCGCCCGCCGATACCGCGACAGTGCGATCTCGGTGCTCTCCACCGGGAACGTGTACCCGTTCGTCCCTGCCACCTCGGGCGGTGCCGCCGAGGAGACCACGCCCGCGCCGATCGGCGAGTACGCGCAGTCCTGCCTCGGTCGGGAGCGCGTGTTCGAGTTCGGGGCGCAGGAGCGCGGCACCAAGGTCGCGATCATCCGCCTGAACTACGCCGTCGACCTCCGCTACGGGGTGCTCGCCGACATCGGCAGCGCCGTGCACGCGGGGGAGCCGGTCTCGGTCGCCACCGCCAACGTCAACGTGATCTGGCAGGGCTACGCGAACGAGGTCGTGCTGCGCAGCCTCGTGCATGCCTCGACCGCCCCCTTCGTGATCAACCTCACCGGTCCGGAGCTGCTCAGCGTCTCCTCGATCGCCCACCGCTTCGGCGAGCTGTTCGAGCGGGAGGTCGAGATCGTCGACGAGCCGCAGCCGACCGCGCTGCTCAGCGACGCCCGCCGCTGCATGGCCCTGTTCGGCTACCCGTCCGTCTCCGCTGAGGAGCTCATCCGCATGCAGGCCGGCTGGATCCGCGACGGGCTGCCGATGATCGCCAAGCCCACCAAGTGGGCCGTACGGGACGGGAAGTTCTGATGACCGACGCCGCTGCGCGGACGGCGACCGTGCCATCGCTGCGCCCTGAGGCCGCCGCGACCCTCGCCCGCGGGGCTGTAATCCCGGCCCATCCGCTCGCCCTCACCGCCGCGCGCACGCTCGACGAGCGGCGGCAGCGGGCGCTCTCCCGCTACTACCTCGACGCCGGGGCCGGCGGCCTCGCCGTCGGCGTGCACACGACGCAGTTCGAGATCCGCGACCCGGAGCACGCGCTCTTCGAGCCGGTGCTCGCGCTGGCCGCGGAGGAGATGGACGCCCGCGGCGACGCGACCCTCGTGCGCATCGCCGGCGTGGCCGGCGACACGGCCCAGGCGGTCGCCGAAGCGGAGCTCGCCCGCTCCCTCGGCTACGACGCCGTGCTGGTGAGTCCCCGCGTCGCGGGTGCGGACGAGCGTGCCCTGCTCGACCGCGCCCGCGCCGTCGGCGAGGTGCTGCCGCTGGTCGGCTTCTACCTGCAGACCGCGATCGGCGGACCCGTGCTCGACCGCGAGTTCTGGCGGGAGTTCGCCGCGATCCCCTCCGTCGTCGCGGTGAAGGCCGCTCCCTTCGACCGCTATCGCACGCTGGAGCTCGTACGGGGCGTGGCCGCCTCGGGCCGCGCCGACGAGATCGCGCTGTACACGGGCAACGACGACGCGATCGTCGCCGACCTGCTCTCCGAGTTCCACGTGGACTCCCCGTCCGGGCGGCGCACCCTCCGGTTCGTCGGCGGGCTGCTCGGCCAGTGGGCGGTCGGCACGCACGCGGCGGTCGCGCTGCTGGAGCGGGTGCATCGCGCCCTGGCGGGAGACGCGGAGGCCTACCGTGAGGTGGGACGCCGTGCCTCGGACATGGTGGACGTGAACCAGGCCGTGTTCGACCCGGGCAACGACTTCCACGGCGTCATCGCCGGGGTGCACGAGATGCTCCGCCAGCAGGGGCTTCTCGAAGGCATCTGGTGCCTCGACCCGGCCGAGGGCCTCTCGCCGGGACAGGCGGAGGAGATCGCCCGCGTCCGGCAGGCGTATCCGGAGCTCAACGACGACGCGTTCATCGCCGAGAACCTCGAGGCCTGGCTGCGATGACCGCCGGCACGGGCGCTCCGAGCGTGGTCGCGGTCGTCTCCGCCGAGCTGTTCGCGGAGTTCTTCTCGCCCGAGGACGCGGCGCGCTTGGAGGCCGTCGCGGCGCGGCTCGGCGGGACGTTCGTGCGGGTGGACCGGCTCGCGGACGCGGTGCTCGACGAGGCGCGCGTCGTGGTGACGAGCTGGGGCGTGGGTCCTTTCGACCACGCGGTGCTCGCCACCCTTCCGAAGCTGGAGCTCGTCGCGCACACCGGGGCCACGATCAAGCCCTTCGCGACCGACGAGCTGTTCGACCGCGGCGTGCGGGTGACGCAGGCCGGGGCGGGGATGGCCCGGTCGGTGGCGGAGGTGTCGCTGACCTTCACGCTCGCGCTGCTGCACCGGGTGCCCGAGATGCACGACGCGCTGCGCGCCGGGAGCGGCTGGTGGGACGCGGAGGCCGTCGGGCTGCAGCACGAGATCCTCGGCGCGCCCATCGCGGTCATCGGCGCCTCCCGGACCGGGCGGGCGTACCTCGAGCTCCTCCGGGCGCTCGGCGCACAGCCGCTGCTCGTCGACCCGACCCTGGAGGCCGCGGAGGCGGCGTCCCTCGGGGCGGAGCTCGTGACGCTCGACGAGGCGCTCCGTCGCGCGCAGATCGTCGCGGTGCATGCCCCGACCCTGCCCGAGACGCATCACCTGATCGGCGCGCGCGAACTCGCCCTGATGCCGGACGGCGCGGGCCTGGTGAACACGGCGCGCTCCTGGCTCGTCGACGAGGCCGCCCTGCTCGCCGAGCTCCGGCGCGGCCGGTTGAGCGCCGCGATCGACGTGTTCGACGAGGAGCCCCTCCCCGCGGAGAGCCCCTTCCGCTCGGCACCGCGCGTGCTGCTCACTCCGCACCGCGCGGCCGGGACCAGGGAGGGCCGACTGCGGCAGGGGCGGATCGTCGCCGACGAGCTCGACGCCTTCGCTGCGGGGCGGCCGCTCGCACACGCCGTCGACCGCGCCCAGCTCTCCTCGATGGCATGAGCGCCGTGGTCGTGCGGTCGGCGCGGGCGGAGGACCAGCCCGCCCTCGCGGCACTGTGGGCGGCCGCCTTCACACCGCCCCTCGCGCCGGACCAGTGGCTCGTGGACGACGAGCGGCTGAGCCACACGCTCGTCGCGGAAGACGACGAGGGCGTGTGCGGGTCGATCTTCGGACTGCCGAAGCGCCTGCGGGAATCGGACGGCGGTGTGGCGCGGGTGCACGCGATCGGCAGTGTGGCGGTCGCCGAGCGGGCTCGCGGTCGGGGCCTGGCCCGCCGGCTCGTGGCCGCCACCCTGGACGCGGCGGGTGACGCCGACTGGGCCCTGCTGTTCACCGGAACCCCCGACGTGTACCGGTCGAGCGGCTTCACGACCTTCTCGATGCCTCGTGCTTTCGCCGGGCCGTGGGCGGCGTCGGCGACGGCCCCGGAGCCCGCCTCGATCGCGCGCGAGTGCGTGGGACTCGGTGTCCTCGGCCCGCTGCGCGAGGTCTACGAGCGCTCCCGCACCGGTGTGGTCGTGCTCGCTCCGGTGCGCGGCGACCGCGACTGGACGATGGCGGAGGTGCGGCTGCGGGGCGCGACGCTGTATCGGCTCGCCGAGGCGGAGGCGACGGTCGGCTACGCGGTGGCGGAGGTGCGCGATGGCATCGGGCTGCTGCACGAGAGCGCGACCGATCCCACCGTGGCCGATCCGGCCGCGGTGCGACACACCCTGCTGGAGGCCGTGGCCGCGGACTGGGCCGCGGCGGGCGTCCGCACCTGCGAGCTGGCCGTCCCCGCGCTCGCCGCGGAGGAGGCCGCCGTCCGGGCGATCGCTCCCGCGGCCGTGCGGCAGGACGACCGCACCGGGATGATCCGCCCGCTTCGCCGGGAGGCCCGGGTGGACGGCATCCGCCACTTCACGGCGGGCGACTACTTCTGAGCATCCGCTCGGAGAGCGCAGGGGATCGGGGACTGATCGGTGACCGCGATCCGGCCGAGGGCCGGACGCCTGACCGCGGCGAGGACGCCGCAAGGAGGATGAGCATGACCCAGCTGGACACCACCACCGAGACCGCGGCGATGCGCAGTCGACGGATGCTGCTCGCCGGTTTCGGCGCCGCCGCCCTGGGCGGGGTCGCCGCGATCGGCGCGCCCGCCGCGGCCCAGGCCGCGGGACCCGCCGTGCCGCAGGAGTCGTCGGGCTCGAAGAACGTCGCGCACGGAGGCGTCGCCACCGCCCTCGCGACGCGCAAAGGCAAGGAGGGCGACCTCGTGCGCACGAGCGGCTACGCGACCCCCGGCGACGGCGGCGACGGGCTCTACCGCTTCGTGAAGAAGGACGCCCCCACGGCGAACGGCGGCACGGTGCTCGCGGGGCCGAAGGGCGGAGCCTGGGTGCTCGTGCACGACGGCACGGTCGACTTCCGGAAGTTCGGCATCATGGACGCCTCCGCGCCCGCGGACGACGCGCTCGATGCGATGGTGGGCGACGCCCGGGTGCGACGCGTGGAGGCGCACACGGACCTCAACTTCGTCCGCCGCCACAAGTTCTCCCGGTCGAACATCGCCTTCGACTTCGGGAACCACCTGATGACGACCGAGGGTATCGAGAACGCCGGGAAGGACGACCCCTTCGCGGCCGTCATGTTCTTCCGCGGCGAGGTGACCGACGCGGTGCAGGAGGCGAAGCTCGGCGAGGACGTGCCCGACCTCGCCGACATCTTCCCCGTCGCCGACTCGTCGTTCTTCGCGGTCGGAGAGTGGTACGCCGCCGAGGTCAACGCGCTGTCGGGCCGCTGGGAGCGCGAGCTGCAGCGGCTGGTGCAGGTGACCCAGATCGTCGACGGTCGGCACATCCGCGTGAACTACAAGAACGGCTGGCCGCTCGGCAAGGACCGCACGATGACCTGGCGGCACGTGAAGCCGGTGCAGGACGTGACGGTGTCGAACCTGAAGTTCCTCGGCAAGGGGACGGACGAGTACACGGGGTCGCACCCGCTGGCCTTCGAGTACGCGGTGCGCTGCGACGTCGACCACATCGACGGCACGGCGACCTTCTGGCCGCTGATCCAGCGCCGGTGGAACACGTACTTCACCACGGAGAGCTGCACGCTGAAGAACCCGACCTCCGTCACCTGGGGCGGCGCCGGCTACCTGACGCAGCAGATCTACTGCCTGTACGGCTACGTCGCCAACTGCCACACCGCGAACGCCCGGCACCTCAACGACTTCACCGCGAGCGCCTACTGCCTCGTGGAGAACTGCCACGGCGACGGCGACGACCAGGGTCCCTTCGTCACGCACGGCCAGTACGAGCACGACCTCACCTACACGGGCAACTCCGGCCTCATGACGTTCGCCAACTCGGGCGCCGCGTGGGGCTCGGCCGCCAAGCGCATCACCGTCCGCAAGCACGTGTGCTCATGGTTCGTCGCGCGGGTGCGCATCACCGACCTGACGCTGGAGGACGTGCAGGTGATCGGCAAGCCCTCGCTGTCCGGTTCAGGAATGCTGTGGATCAACGCGGACGGCGCGCAGCTGCGGGGCTGCACCGCGTCGGACACGCTCATCATCACCCAGGCGTCCGACAACTCCACCCGCCCGACCGTGATCGCCGACTCGCACTTCACGTTCGTCGCTCCGGGCGAGCTCACCAACGCGACGGTGAAGACGCCGGTGACCTTCGTCGACACGGTGCTCGACCGCGTGGGCGGCATGAAGATCAACGGGCCGGGTGCGGTCACCTTCCGTGGCTCGACCCTCACCGCGGCGGACGACGCCGCCCCCATCGCCTCCGCGACGGGCAAGCTGCGCATCGAAGGCTCGACGCTCCGCAACGCCCGCATCGCGGCGGCCTCGAAGGACCGTCAGGTCGTCGAGATCGCGGGCTCCGAGGTGTCGGCGAAGGGTGGGACGACGGTGTCGCGGTCGGGCGCGGGCGAGCTGCACCTGACGCTCGGCGACAGCACCTTCCGGGCCGAGGGGGCGACCACGCACGTCGCCGTGACGAGCGGCGCGACCCACTACCGCGCGGTCGGCAACCGCTTCGAGGGCGGCGCCCTGGAGCTCCGCGACGACGCCTTCGGCACAGGCTCGACGCTGCTGCACACCGGCAACGTGGAGGCCGGCGTCACCCGTACGGCGTTCCCCGCCGAGGGCGACCGCGTCGTCGACACCGCCAACCTCGTCGTCGGCTGATCCTCCCGGGCACGACTTCGGAGCTGCGGCGCGACCCGCCGCCTCCCCGGCCCCGCCTACGGCGTGTCGCCGGGGGTCTCCGAAGTCGTGCCCGGGCGGTGCCGGGGGCTGTCCGGGTTCAGGAGCGAGTGCCGACGGCTGTAGACGAAGTACACGACGAGTCCGATCACGAGCCAGACCCCGAACCGGAGCCACGTCTCGGGGTGGAGCTGCGAGATGAGGAAGAGCGAGAAGCCCACGCCGACGATCGGGACCACGGGCATGAACGGCAGCCGGAACGTCCGCGGCGCATCCGGCTTCGTGTAGCGGAACACGATCACGGCGATGCAGACGACGACGAAGGCGGCGAGGATGCCGATGTTCGTGAGGTCGGCGACGGCGCGGATGGGGAACACGCCGGCGAAGAACGCCGCGCCCAGCCCCGCGATCCAGGTGACCCGCTGCGGGACGCCGCGGCGGTCGACCCGCGCGAACCAGCCGGGGAGCAGTCCGTCGCGGCTCATGCTGAACCACACGCGAGTGGCGCCGAGCAGGAACGTGAGCATGACGGTGAGGATCGACACGACGGCGAACACCGAGATGACGGTGGCGACGACCGGGAGCCCCGCACCCGTGAACGCCGAGGCGAAGCCCGCCTTCGGATCGATGTCCTGGTAGTTCTGCATGCCCGTGAGCACGAGCGTCGCGGCGACGTAGAGCACCATCGCGATCACGAGGGACAGGATGATCGCCTTCGGCATGTGCCGACGCCCGTCCTTCGCCTCCTCGGCGGCAGTGCTCATCGCGTCGTAGCCGAACACCGCGAAGAACACCGTCGCGGCACCGGTGAAGACGGGGCCGAAGCCGTTCGGCAGGAAGGGGTCGTAGTTGGCGGGGTCGATGAAGAAGACGCCGAGGACGACGATGAACACCACGAGGAGGATCTTGATGGCCACGGCGACGAGTTCGAAGCGGCCGAACGTGCGGGTGCCGCGGCTCAGCAGGAACGTCACGAACAGGCAGATGAGGATGGCCGGGATGTTGACCATGCCGCCCGGCTGGTCGGCGGTCTCCGTGATCGCGGTCGGCAGCTCCAGCCCGAATCCGGAGAGGAACGCGTCCAGATAGCCGGAGATGCCGATCGCGACGACGGCCACGATGGCGACGTACTCCAGGAGCAGGTCCCAGCCGATGAACCAGCCGACGAGCTCGCCGAGCGCGACGTAGCCGTAGCTGTAGGCGGAACCGGCCCGCGGGATCATGCCGGCGAACTCCGCGTACGACAGCGCGGCCGCTGCCGACGCGAGCCCGGCGATGAGGAAGGAGAGGACGACGGCGGGGCCCACGGCGGGAGTCGTCGCATCGCCATGGGCGACGAGTCCGGCGAGCGAGAAGATCCCGACGCCGACGATGCCCCCCACGCCGATCGCGGTGAGCTGCCAGAGCCCGAGCGTCCGGAACAGACCGCTCCCGCCCGACTCCTCCGTCATGTCGCTGACGGGCTTGCGGCGCCACACGGACGTCGTGGAACGGGGTCGATCGGTCCGGGGCATCGTCGCCTTCTCTCGTCAGGAACGGTAGAACGTTACCTTCGCCGACGCGCCGTCACAAGACCGTGGATCCGGCGGCGGACGCGGTGCAGCAGCGGCATCTCCAGGTAGATCACGAGGGGGACGGCGATGGTGACGAGCACCAGCGTGCGCACGACGATCGGGAGTCCGGAAAGCGGGGCGGCGAGGACGAGGTTCAAGACCGTGAGGGTCGGGAAGACGGCGATCCAGATCATCAGCGCGAGCTGGTGCTGCGTGGGCGGGGGAGCGGGGGTCGCCGTCGGGGCGGGTGCTGCGGACATTGCTGTGTTCCTTCTCTCTCGGGGGTCAGGCGCCGCGGTGGGTCGCGAGCTGGGCGGCGAGGTCGTCGTCGGTGAGGTCGGCGTTGAGGGCGATCGCGGCGGCGGAGCCCTGTCCGGCCGCGGTGATGAGCTGCGCACGCGGATCGGCGACGTTCCCGGCGACGGAGACCCCTGGCACGCTCGTGCGCCCGCCGGCATCGTGCCGGACCCACCCGTTCTCGTCGGTCTCGCAGCCGAGAACGTGGAGGAGGGCGTCGTGAGCGCGCATCTCGGGGCGGACGAACACCGCGGCGCGCTCGACGTGCGTGCCGTCGCTCAGCTCCACGCTCTGGAGGCGGTCGGCCTCGACGATGAGGCGGGAGACCTCCCCCGGATGCACCCGGACGCCGCGCGCGTCGAGACGTTCCTGCTCGTCGTCCGTGAGTGGCCGGGTGTGGGGGAAGTAGACGACGTCGGCGGACCACTGGGCGATGAGGAGCGCGTGGGCGACCGACGCAGCCGTGCCGCCGATCACCCCGAGAGCGCGATCCCGCACCTCGTAGCCGTGGCAGTACGGGCAGTGCAGTACGTCTCGCCCCCAGCGCTCCCGCAGATGCGGGATGTCGGGGATCTCGTCGCGCAGGCCCGTGGTGACCAGCACCCGCCGGGCCTCCAGCCGTCGCCCGTCGTCGAGGGTGGCCGTGAAGCCCGGGGACAGCTCGGCGACGCGTCCGTCGATGATCGTGCCTCCGTAGCCCGCGACCTCGTCGCGTCCGCTCGCGAGCAGCGCAGCGGGCGCGGCGCCGTCCCGGGAGAGGAAGCCGTGCAGATGCGCCGCGGGGGCGTTGCGGGGCTCCCCCGCATCGACGATCGCGACCGTGCGTCGAGCGCGGAGCAGGACCAGGGCGGCGCTGAGGCCGGCGGCACCGCCGCCGACGATGAGCACATCGAATCTCTTCATGCCACGAGAGTCGCCCCGGAGGTGCCGGGGCGGCAAACTTCTTTGCTGCTCCTGGGAAATGCGGCCAGACTGAGGACGTGCAGGGGGACGAGATCGACGCGACGCTCGACGGCGTGGGCCCGCGGTTGCGGTGGCTGCGGAAGCAGCGGGGGATGACGCTGACCGACCTGGCCGACGCGACGGGGATCTCCACGAGCACGCTCTCACGGTTGGAGACGGGGCAACGCCGACCGAGCCTCGAGCTTCTCCTCCCGCTCGCCCGCGCCCACCGGGTGCCGTTGGACGACCTCGTCGGGGCGCCCGACGTCGGCGATCCGCGCGTGCGATTGAAGCCGCGCCGCGTGCACGGCCGGATCGTCGTGCCGCTGACCCCGCACGCCGGCCCGGTCCAGGCCTGGAAGATCCTCATCCCGGGGAGCCAGGTGACTCCGCGTCCCCGGGCGCACGAGGGGCGCGAATGGCTCTATGTGCTCAGCGGCACCATGCGGTTGATCCTCGGCACGCGCGATCTGCGCATGGCGGCCGGAGAGGTCGCCGAGTTCGACACGCACGTGCCGCACTGGTTCGGGAGCGCGGACGGGGAGCCCGCCGAGGTGCTCAGCCTGTTCGGCCGACAGGGCGAACGCGTCCACGCGGGCGAGTCGGGCGCGCAGCCCGAGGGATGACGGCGGACGCCCCCGCCTCGTGGGCGATCAGCGGACGAGCTCGGCGATCCAGTCGGTGGCGATGACCGCTTCCCGGCGCTGGAAGTCGCGGAGCGTCGTCATCCCGTCCGGCGCGGGAAGACGGCACTTCTCGAACCAGGCGCCGCCCGCGGCGGACAGGAGGGCGATGTGGTCCTCCGTGGTGGACCCGGCGAAGGCCGGGTGATCGAGCAGGGGGCCGACCTCGGCTGCGGCGTCCTCGACGCGGAGGTCGAGCAGGTAGAGGAGGGCGTCCTCCCACCCCGCACCTCGGGCCGCCCACGGCCAGTCGAGCAGGCGCGCCCGCCCGGAGGCGTCGATGAGGATGTTGTCGGCCCTGAGGTCGCCGTGCAGGAGCCGATCCCCCGCGACCGCGGTGCGCACGCGTTCCGCCGCCGTGCGGAGGAGGTCGACGTTCTGCGCGCACCACGGCGTGGTCGTCTCCAGGAGCCCGGCCTCCTCGAGCCGTCGCCAGGATCCGGAGTCGTCGTGCAGCTCGTCGGCGAGGCGGGGAAGCGTGTGCGGCGCCTCGGCGGTGGCCAGGGCGGCGATCGCATCCAGGACGTGCGCGGTGTCGGGAGCGGTGGCCGAGCGTTCCGGATGACGACCCTCGACGTTTTCGATGAGCAGCACCGCCCACCCGTCCGCGGTGAAGGCGTCGACGAGGTGCGCGGCGGGGAGGGAGCGGGGGATCGCGCCGAGCACCTCGGCCTCCCGTACGTAGAGCGCGAACGTGCCTTCCGCGGACTCCTGCACCGCCTTCACGAACAGCCGCCGTCCGTCGGCGAAGGTCAGCCGTGAGGCCAGCCCCGCTGAGAAGCCGCCGTCCTGCGACTGCGCCCTTGCCACCGGGAAACCCGCGAACTCCTCGACCCGGGCTCGGAGAGCGGGAGGGAGCTGGGTCCAGTCGAGGC
Organism: Microbacterium sp. GbtcB4; assembly: GCF_019091465.1. NCBI lineage: Bacteria > Bacillati > Actinomycetota > Actinomycetes > Micrococcales > Microbacteriaceae > Microbacterium > Microbacterium sp. GbtcB4. Next base: position 277,411 of record NZ_JAGXJJ010000001.1, on the reverse strand, counting down.
GCGCCATCGCCCCAGCGTAGACGGCGCTCAGCCCCCGGCCACGCCGACGAGCGCGGCGCTGCGCCGCCAGAGGGCCTCGGCGAGAGCGGGGTCGTGCACCTGCGGGTTCACGCGGGTGCTGAGGACGCGCTCGTCGTAGTAGCCGCCGGAGATCCAGGTCTCGCCCGGCGTGCCTTCGAGGAACCAGCGCAGCGTCGCGCCGCCGCGGTCGCTGCCGATGAGGACGAGGCGGCGCAGCGGGGTGCGGTAGACGAGGCGCATGATGCTCGACGACTCGGCGGCGAAGTTCGTCGCCACGGTGCCGGGGTGGAAGGCCACCGCGCTGAGCCCCTGCGCATGGAACTTCTCGTGCAGGCTCTTCGCCATCAGGACGTTGGCGAGCTTGGCATCGCCGTAGGCCTTGTTCGGGGAGTACCGGCGGGTGTTGTCGAGATCGTCGACGTCGAGATGCCCGAAGAGGCGATGGGCGACGCTGGAGGTGTTCACGACCGCGCCGCGGGCGGCGAGCAGCTGCGGGAGCAGGAGGTTCGTCAGCAGGAACGGGGCGAGGTGGTTCACCTGCATCGTCTTCTCGTGCCCGTCGACCGTGGGGGTGCGGTCGCCGAAGATGCCGCCGGCGTTATTGGCCAGCACGTCGATGCCCGCCGCGCCCACGGCGTCCGCGAGCTGGGCGGCGAGCGCGCGCACGTCGTCGAGGCGCGCGAAGTCGGCGGTGAACCACTCCGCGCCGGTCTCCTCCGCCACGGCCCGCATCTTGTCGGGCGAACGGCCCACGAGGAGCAGGCGGTGCGGGGACCCCGCGAGCTGGCGGGCGGCGGCGGCGCCGATCCCGTCCGAGGCTCCGGTCAGGACGATGGTGCGTGCGGCCACGGCGGCGCTCACTCGGCCGATGGCGTGATGCGGCGGACGGCCCTGGTCACGTGCTCGGCGATCACCGCGCGCGCCTGCTCCGGATCGCCGGTCGCGATGGCGTCGACGATCTGCTGGTGGCTGCGCACGTGCTCCTCCTGCTCGGCGGGGTCGAGGGCGGAGTTGGCCGCCTGGATGAACCCGGCGATCCGGCCACGGAGCTGGGCGCTGAGCTCGTCGAGGAACCGGTGCTCGGCGAGGTCGGCGAGGGTCTCGTGGAAGAGGCGGTCCTGGCGCAGGACCTCGGCCACATCGCCCGGGGCCGCCGCCGCCATGGCCTGGATGATCGCTTCCAGCCGGGCCGCCGACTCGTCGTTCCACCGCTCCTGGACCCGGATCGCCATGAACTGCTCCAGCACGATCCGCAGGCTCGAGATCTCCTCCAGGTCCTGCGCGCTGAGCTGGGCGACGCGGGCGCCACGGCGGGGCTCGCGGGTGATGAGGCGCTCCTCGGCGAGCCGGGTCAGGGCCTCGCGCACGGGGATGTGGCTGACGCCGAGACGGTCGGCGAGCTTGCGCTCCACGAGCCGCTCGCCGGGGGCGAGCTCTCCGGAGTGGATCGCCGCCCGCAGCTCGTCCGTGACCTGCTCGGCGATGTTCTGATCCGACACGCTGCGCATCCGGGGCCCTTCTCGATCTCGCGCGGCCCGGTGCTCGTCGAGCGGGGGCTCCTTCGCTCGGTCGATGCTATGGCATGAGCGGGGGACTGGACAGGAGCCGCGCGGTGCTAGATGCTATAGCAAAACACGAAACCGATGACGAAGGAGTTGTCATGTCCGGCAGAGAGACGCTTGCGCAGGCACGCGCCGCGGAGGACGCGGTGGGAGCCGCCGCCATGAAGAAGGCGATCTGGAGACTCGGTCCGTTCCTCGGCCTGCTCTACCTCGTCGCCTACATCGACCGGAACAACGCCGGCTTCGCGAAGCTGGAGATGACCGCCGCCCTCCAAATCACCGAGGCCGCCTTCGGCTTCGCGGCGGGCATCTTCTTCATCGGCTACCTGCTGTTCGAGGTGCCGAGCAACCTGCTCCTGGAGAAGTTCGGCGCCCGCAAGTGGATCGCCCGCATCATGATCTCGTGGGGCATCGTCGCCGCGCTGACCGCCTTCGTGCAGGACGCGACGCAGTTCGCGATCGCGCGCTTCATCCTCGGTATCGCGGAGGCCGGGTTCTTCCCCGGCGTGCTGCTCTACCTCACGTTGTGGTTCCCGCGGCAGTACCGCACGCAGGTGCTCGCCGTCTTCGTGCTCTCGAACCCGATCGCCAACGCGGTCGCCGCGCCGCTGTCCGGCTGGATGCTGGAGCTGCACGGGCTGTGGGGCCTGGACGGCTGGCAGCTCGTCTTCCTGCTGCAGGGCATCCCGGCCGTGCTGCTCGCGTTCGTCGTGTTCTTCTGGCTCCCCGACCGCCCGCAGGACGCGCGCTGGCTGACCCCCGCCGAGCAGCGCTGGATCACCGACACGCTCGCCGCCGAGACCCAGGCGACCGAGCAGCGGCACGGACGCCTGCGTCTGGGGGAGGTCTTCCGCAACGGCCGCCTGTGGACGCTCATCGTGCTCTTCTTCGGCGTCGTGTTCGGTGCCTACGGGCTGGGCATGTGGCTGCCGACGATCGTGAAGAGCATGGGCGACTTCTCGAACGCGACCACAGGGTGGCTCGTGGCGCTGCCGAACCTGTGCGCCGCCCTCGTGATGCTGCCGTGGGAGCGCGCCGCCCGGAAGCAGGGCAACATCCCGCTGCAGATCGGCATCACGCTCAGCATCACCGCCCTGTCGCTCATCGCGGCGGTCGCGGCCCAGGGCACGCCGGTGCTCGCGCTCGCAGCGCTGTGCGTCGGGATGTCGGCGCTCTTCTCGACCACCCCGCTGTTCTGGAGCCTGCCGCCCATGGTGCTCACCGGCACGGCGGCCGCGGCCGGCCTCGCGTTCATCAACTCGGTCGGCAACCTCGCCGGCTTCGCGGGACCCTACGCGATCGGCTGGATCAGCGAGACCACGGGATCGGCGGTGTGGGGCCTGCTCCTCATCTCGGGGCTGACGCTGCTCGGGGCGACGATCGCCTTCGTGCTCAGCCGCCGCACGGACTTCACGACGGCGCCCGCGCTCGCCGTCGAGGCGTCCAGCGCCCGACGGTGACCGGTCCGGGCCGGCGGTCGTGACGAGAACGTGACCCCGCCGGCCCGGTTCGCTCTAGACGACCCTACGCTTTTGCTACATGCTATAGCGCAACACCCTTACCCGAAGCACCACCCGACCTTGGAGGCACCCATGTCGCGTCGTCGTGTTCGGCTCGGCGGAGCAGCGATGCTGCTGACCGCCGCGCTCATCACCGCTGGTTGCAGCACCTCATCCACCCCCGACGGCCAGGCGCAGGAGGGCGGCACCCTCACCGTCGCCGCCGCGCAGGGCATCCCGCAGCTCAATCCCGCCATCCGCACGTTCGCGTGGGAGGAGGTGCTGTTCCCGCTGCTGTGGAACGGCCTCACCAAGACCGACGAGTCCGGCGAGATCGTCGGCGACCTCGCCGAGAGCTGGGAGGCATCCGCCGACCAGAAGACCTGGACGTTCACCCTCCGCGACGGCGTGACGTTCTCGAACGGCGAGGACTTCACCGCCGACGACGCGGTGGCCGCGTTCGACTACTACCTCGACCCGGAGACGGCGACGCAGGAGAAGAACAAGATCTCGATGGTCACCGACGTCACCGCGCCGGACGAGAAGACCGTCGTGGTGACGCTGTCCGAGCCCATCGCGACCTTCCCCGCGGGCATCGTCTGGGTGAAGATGATCGACGTCGACGCGCTCGACACGATCGACAAGGAGCCCATCGGCACCGGTCCGTACGTCGTGGACGCCTTCACTCCGGACGACAGCCTCACGCTCGTCCCCAACCCCGAGTACTTCGGCGAGGCTCCGGCGCTCGACGAGATCACGATCGTGAAGGCCGCCGAGTCCACCGCCGCCGTCACCGGTCTGCGTTCCGGCGACATCGACGTGCTGTGGTCCGTGCCACAGGGCGACGTGGCGGGTCTGGAGGGCGGCGACATCGCCCTGGTGAAGCCCGAGAACCCGAGCCAGTGGCCGTCGTGGGAGATCGACACGACGTCGCCGCCCTTCGACGACGTGCGCGCCCGGCAGGCCCTCGCGTACGCGACCGACCGCGAGGCCATCCTCGACGCCGCCTACTACGGCCAGGGCACGGTCTCGCCGACGAACAACGCGCTCGGCGAGGTGAACCCGTGGTTCGGCGGCCAGCTGACCGACTACTCCTACGACCTGGACAAGGCGAAGGAGCTGTTCGCCGAGGCCGGGGTGACCGAGGGGAGCACGCTCACCTGGTGGGGCGTGGCCGGACAGTACCCCGAGTGGAACACGAGCGGCGAGATCCTGCAGGCGAGCCTGAAGGAGATCGGCATCACGTTGAAGATCGACAACAACGACATCGGCACCTGGGTCGACGCGTTCTACCCCGCGGGCAAGAGCTACCCCGGGTACATCGTGCCGAACTTCCAGTCCACCCCGCCCGAGCCGGCCTACTCGCTGAACTTCTACCTGGAGGGGCGGTGCGAGTGCAACTGGGTCGACCCCGACTTCCAGACGGCGTTCGCCGACGCCGTGGCCGAGCCGGACGAGACCGCGCGGGCCGACAAGTGGGGCACCGTGCAGACCATCATCAACGAGCAGGTGCCGCTCATCGTGCCCCTGCAGTCGACGGTCGTCACCGCCACCAGCACGGCGGTCGACGGCGTGTGGGTCGAGGGCGGCGGACAGCTGCACCTCGAGGGCGCGCAGCTGAAGGGCTGACGTGGTCCTCTCCGTCCTCCGGCGGGTGGCGATCAGCATCGCGATGCTGATCGCCACCTCGCTCCTCGTCTTCGTCGTGCTCCGGCTGCTGCCGGGCGACCCCGTCATCACCCGCCTCGGCTCGACGCCGGGCGTGGATGCCGAGACCATCGCCCGGCTCCGGGAGGAGGCCGGCCTCGACGCCCCCGTCATCGAGCAGTACCTGCGCTGGATCGGCGGCGTCTTCACGGGCGACTTCGGTCAGTCCTACTTCAACCAGTACTCGGTGACGGAGCTCATCGCCCAGCGCCTTCCCGCGACGCTGGAGCTCACGCTCATCGGCGTGCTCCTGGCCGTGCTCATCGCCACCCCGGCCGCCGTGCTCGCCTCGCTGCGTCCGCTCGGCGTGGTCGACCGGGTGCTCACCGCGATCTCGACCGCGGGCATGGCCCTTCCGCAGTTCCTCATCGGCATCGTGCTCATCGTCGTGTTCGCCGTGCAGCTCAAGGTGCTGCCGGCCCGCGGCTACACGCCGTTCGCGGAGGACCCCGCCGAGAACCTCGTGCGCATGATCCTCCCCGGCCTCACCCTCGCCTTCGCGGCGGCGCCGCTGCTCATGCGGTTCCTCCGGGCCTCGATGGTCGAGGTGCTGGACGCCCCCTACATCCGCACCGCGAAGGGCAAGGGACAGTCGGCGAGTGGCGTCGTCCTCGGCCACGCGCTCCGCAACGCCCTGATCCCCGGGCTCACCATGCTCGGCCTGATCGTCGGCTACACCCTGGGCGGCGTGGTGATCGTGGAGTACGTGTTCGGCGTCCCCGGGCTCGGCTCGCTCGCGATCGACGCGGTCTTCAAGCGGGACTACGCGGTGCTGCAGTCGGTCGTGCTGCTGATCTCCGCGATGTTCATCCTCACCACGCTCATCGTCGACCTCCTCTACGGGGTGCTCGATCCGCGTCTTCGTGCAAGGAGCAGCCGTGGCTGACACCCTCACCCTCGCGCTGCGCTCCGCGCGTCCGCGGCGACGGGTCGCCGTCGCCTCCTGGATCCCGCTGGGGCTGCTGGCGATCATCGTCCTCGCCTGCGTGCTCGCCCCGCTCCTGGCCCCGTACGACCCCGCGGCACAGTCGTCCGACCGGTTCGCCGGACCCTCGGCGGCGCACCTCTTCGGGACCGACGAGCTGGGCCGCGACCTCTTCAGCCGCGTGCTCTACGGCGGCCAGCTCACCGTGTTCATCGCCGGGGGCGCGACGCTCGTGGCCATGGTCCTCGGCATCGCCTGGGGAATGGCGGCGGCGTTCGCGCGCGGCTGGGTCGACGAGATCCTCATGCGCCTCGCCGACACGGTCATGGCGATCCCGCAGATCCTCTTCGCGCTCGTCTTCATCTCCGCCTTCGGCGCCGACCCCGTCAAGCTCGCCGTCATCATCGGGGTGCTCCTCACGCCGACCACCGCGCGGCTCGTGCGGTCGTCGGTGCTCAGCGAACTGCAGGAGGACTACTTCACGGCCGCGGTGGCCTTCGGCTCGACCTCGCGCCGGCTGCTCTTCGCCGAGGTGCTGCCGAACGCCAAGGGGCCGATCGTCGTGCAGGCGGCCATCAACGCCGCCAACGCGATCCTCCTGGAAGCGTCGATGAGCTTCGTCGGGCTCGGCATCGCGCCGCCCGAGGCCACCTGGGGCACGCTCGTGCAGCAGGGCTACCAGAAGATGTACCAGTCCATCGGGTACGTGCTGTTCCCCGCCCTGTTCATCTTCGTCACCATCTGGCTGCTCAACGTGCTCGCCGACCAGTTCGGCGGCGATCGGAAGGGGAAGGGCCGATGACCGACCTCACGCCCGTCCTGCAGGTGCAGGACCTCACCGTCTCCTACGGCGACGTCATGCCCGTCCAGGGCATCACGTTCGCGGTGCGCCCCGGTGAGCGCATCGGCCTCGTCGGCGAATCCGGCTCCGGCAAGTCGCTCACGGCGGTGTCGATCATGCGGCTGAACGACGGGGCGACCCTGGGCGGCAGCATCCGGTTGCGCGATCGCGAACTGCTCACGCTCAGCCCGCGGGAGATGACCCGCGTGCGCGGCGGCGAGATCGCGATGGTCTACCAGGACCCGATGTCGTCGCTGAACCCGGTCCGCACGATCGGGCACCAGCTCGTCGAGGCGATCCGGCTGCACGACCGGGTCTCGGCGGCGGCCGCCCGCGCGCGGGCCGTCGAGCTGCTGACCGAGGTCGGGGTGCCGCTCCCTGAGGAGCGTCTCGGCCAGTACCCGCACGAGTTCTCCGGCGGGATGCGGCAGCGCGTCATGATCGCGATGGCCATGTCGTCTCGACCCGCCGTGCTCATCGCGGACGAGCCGACCACGGCCCTCGACGTCACGACGCAGTCCCGGATCATCGACCTCCTCGACCGGCTCGCGGAGGACCACGGGACCGCGGTCGTGCTCATCACGCACGACCTCGGCGTCGCCGCCGGGTTCTGCGAGCGCATCCACGTGATGCGGCACGGGCGCGTGGTCGAGGAGGGCCCGGTCGACCGCATCTACGCCGCCCCCGAGCACCCGTACACGCAGGCGCTGCTCGGCGCGGTCGTCGACCTCACGGTGGACGTGCAGCAGCCCATCCGCACCGCCGCGGAGGTGCTCGAACGCGGGACGGAGCCGCTCGCCGAAGCCGGGTCGATCAGCGCGGTGGATCGGGCGCGGGAGTCCGGTGACGTCCTGGTGGACGTGCAGGGCGTGTCGAAGGTGTTCACGCTCGGCTCCGGACGCCGGGTGACCGCGGTCGACGACGTGTCGTTCCAGATCCGGCGCGGCGAGACGGTCGGGCTCGTCGGCGAGTCGGGCTCCGGCAAGTCGACCGTGTCGAAGGCCGTGCTCGCGCTCGGAGGCATCGACGGAGGGTCGGTCGTCTTCGACGGGCAGCGCCCGCACGACCTCCGCGGCGAGGAGCTGCGGCGCCTGCGCAAGCGCATGCAGATGGTGTTCCAGGACCCGTTCTCGGCGCTGAACCGGCGGCAGACCGTCGCGCAGATCATCGAGGCGCCGCTACGCGCCCACGGCATCGGCACCCGGGCCTCCCGCGCCGAGAAGGTGCGCGAGACCATGCACCGCGTGCGCCTGGACGAGGAGTTCGCGCACCGGCTGCCGCGCTCGATGTCCGGCGGGCAGTGCCAGCGCGTGTCCATCGCCCGGTCGCTCGTGCTGGAGCCGGAGTTCCTTGTGCTGGACGAATCGGTGTCGGCGCTCGACGTGTCGATCCAGGCGCAGGTGCTCAATCTGCTCCGGGAGCTGCAGGCCGAGCTCGGCCTCACGTATCTCTTCATCAGCCACGACCTGGCGGTGATCCGGTACATGTCCTCGACGGTCGCCGTGATGCAGCAGGGCCGCATCGTCGAGATCGGCGCGCGCGACGCGCTCTTCGCGAATCCGCAGCACGAGTACACGCGCGGGCTCATGGCGGCGATCCCCGTCGCCGACCCGGTCCTCGAGCGCCGACGGCGTGCGGAGGCCGCGGCGCTCTGGCAGACCCACGGCGGGCAGACGGGTGCGGTCCCCGCGACGACCGCCGGACGAGGAGGACGACGATGACCATCACGGATCAGGGGACGGGGCCCGCGGCGGACACCGCGGGTGCCGGCGCGGCGGTGCGGTCCACCGGCCGCCGCGCGCTCATGGCCGGGCTCGGCGCGGTCGCGCTCGGCACAGCGGGCGCGCTCGCGAGCACGGCACCGGCGCAGGCCGCCCCGGTCGCCGCCGGCGCCAAGGACGTCACGCGAGCGGAGTCCGTCGCCGACCTCGGCCGCCTCCGGGCCCGCGACGGCGAGGTGGCGATCGTCGCCGGGTACCGGAAGCCGGGCGACGCCGGGCTGCTCGTGTACGTGGGCAGCGAGAACGCGAAGACCGCGCCCAACGGCGGCACCGTGATCGCGGGGAAGCACGACACCCGCTGGATCCTGCAGCACGACGGCACCGTCGACTTCCGGGTCTTCGGCATCACGGGACCGGAGAAGCCGGCCGACGATGCGCTCGCGGCGATGGTGAACGATCCCCGCATCCGCCGGATCGAGGCGAGCACGGATCTCCTGTTCCAGCGACGACACCGCTTCACCCGGTCGTACGTCGAGATCGACTTCGGCGGACACCTCATCACGACCGACGGCATCGAGAAGAACACGCACGACAACCCGTTCGGCGCCGTGATGTTCTTCACCGGGGTGTCGAAGGACGTGACGGTCGAGCACGCGCTGGCCGAGGCCTGGCCGGAGCTGACCGACGCCGTCGCCGTGCCGGATGCCTCCCGGTTCCCCGTCGACTCCTGGTGGGCGGTGCAGTGCGATCCCGTCGCCGGAGGAGGTGCGGACGAGCGCGAGCTGCAGCGGTTCGTGCAGGTGACGCAGCAGATCGACGGCACCCACATCCGCATCGACTACCTCAATGGCTGGCCGCTGGACAAGGGGCGGAAGCTCATCTGGCGGCAGATGGAACCGGTCGCGGGCGTCCGGATCGCGAACATGCGGTTCCTGGGGGCCGGTCCCTTCGACGGTCCCACCGACGGCTCCTTCCCCGACTCCCGCGAGCTCACCGGCTCCCACCCGATCGCCTTCGAGTACGCGATCCACTGCGACGTCGCCGATGTGCACGCGAGCCGCACCTGGTGGCCCGTGATCATGCGGCGGTGGAACACGCACTTCACGACGGAGCGCTGCTCGGTGGAGAACCCGCCGACCGTGTTCTACGGCGGCGCCGGCTACCTCACGCAGCAGATCTACAGCCTCTACGGACGGGTCAGCGACTGCACGTCGTCGAACGCCCGGCACCTGAACGACCTCACCGCCAGCGCCTACTGCATCGTCGAGAACTGCCACGGCGACGGCGACGATCAGGGCGGCAACCCCTTCACCACGCACGGCCAGTACGAGCACGACCTCACCTTCATCGGCAACTCCGGGCTCATGGACATCGCCAACTCCGGCGCGCAGTGGGGCACGGCCGCCAAGCGCATCACGGTGCGCGACCACGTCTGCTCCTGGTTCGTCGCCGGCACCAAGATCAGTGATCTGACGCTGGAGAACGTGCGGGTCATCGGCCGCTCGACCTTCGATCCGCAGGCGACCATGACCATCAACGCCGACGGCGCCCAGGTGCGCGGGTGCACCGCGGGACTTCTGGCGATCGGACAGCGGTCGCAGCGCTCGTCGCGGCCGACCGTGATCGCGGACTCCACCTTCGCGCTGCCGAAGGACCAGGTGCTCGTGCAGACCCCGGTCACGGCTCCCGTGCGCTTCGTGGACTGCACGATCACCGGAATCGACGGGGTGAAGGCCCGCGGGTCGGGTCCGGTCGAGTTCGTGGACTGCCGCCTCAGCGGCCCGGCGGCGGGTGCGCCCTTCGAGCTCGGCGCCTCCCGCGTCACCATCCGCGGCGGGTCCGTGCGCGACGTGCGCCTGACCGCGACCGCGGTGCGGGATCAGCTCGTCGCTCTGGACGGCGTCGAGCTGTCCACGGAGCGGACGGACGGCGCGCTGCTGAGCAGGGCCGCCGGTGCCGGCGTCGTCACCTGGCGGGTGAGCGGCGTGACCTCGACCGTGCCGAAGGGCGCGGCGCACCTCGACATCGGCACGGGCGTCAATCACGCCCGCGTCACCGGCAGCCAGTTCGTCGGCGGAGGACTGCGGCTGGCGGACGGATTCGCCGAGCCCTCGACGCTGCTGTACAGCGACACCGTCGAGCGCGGCGTCGAGACCGCGCTCCCGGAGGCCGGACCGCGCGTCGTCATCGCGGACGTGCTGGCGAGCGCGTGACGGACGGCATCATGGACATCAGGGAGGACCACGCGTGAATCACACGGCAGCCGCGACGCACCTCGGAGACCGCATCCGCATCCCCCGCACGCGGGCGCGCATCGGCGTCGCCCGGCGCGACATCACCCCGCCCGTCGGCATCCGCGCCAAGAACTGGGGCCCGGCCGACTGGGAGCGCTCGGAGGGGGCGCACCGGCCGTTCGAGCTGACCGCGCTCGCCGTGGTGGCCGCGGACGAGCGGCCCCGGGTGCTGCTCGCCGTGGACGGCACGTGGTGGCGCCGAGTCGCCGATGAGCAGGGCGTGCGCGGGGCGATCCTCGACGGTCTGGGCCTCGATGCCGATCAGCTCATGCTCTCCCTGTCGCACACCCACGCGGGGGCCGTGCTCTGTGCCGCGGATGCGCATCTCCCGGGCGGGGAGCTCATCCCCGGGTACCTGGAGGCGCTTGCTGCCGCGGGCATCGCCGCCGGGCGTGAGGCGCTGGAGGCCGCGCGACCGGGGCTCATCGAGTGGACCACGGGCACCTGCACCCTCGCGGCGGAGCGTGAGCTCGACCTCGACGGCCGCGCTCTCGTCGGCTACAACCCCCAGGGCACCGCCGACGACACGGTGACCATCGGCCGGATCAGCGTCGACGGGGAGGTGCGGGCGACGCTGGTGAACTACGCCTGCCATCCGACGACCCTGGCCTGGCAGCACCGGGAGGTGTCGCCGGACTACGTCGGCGCGATGCGCGAGATCGTGGAGGCCGCCACCGGTGCACCGTGCCTGTTCGTGCAGGGGGCCTCGGGCGAGCTGGCCCCTCGGGAGCAGTACACCGGCGACGTCGCGGTGGCCGACCGGCACGGACGCTCACTCGGGCACGCGGTGCTCGCGGCGCTGGACGGGCTCCCGGTACCCGGCGAGGAGCTGACGCTGGACGGGGTCGTGGAGTCGGGGGCTCCGCTCGCGATCTGGACCGGGACCCCCGCGGACGGCGGCGACGGGGCGGCGGGAGTCGTCTCGGCGGTCGAGCTGCCGCTGCGCGACCTGCCCACTCTGGACGAACTCGCCGAGGAGTGGAAGGACATCGACCCCCGGTCCCGGGAGGAGCGCCTCGGACGGGCGCGGAACCTCCGTGACGGCTACATCGACGGTCCGACCGTGGCGCATCCGGTGTGGGCGTGGCGGCTCGGAGACGCCGTGATCGTGGGGCATCCGGGCGAGGCGTACTCGCGGCTGCAGACGACCCTGCGGGAGCGGTTCCCGGAGACGCCGATCGTGGTGATGAACCTCACGAACGGCCCGGGGTTCGTGTATCTCCCGACCCGCGAGGCCTACGACCGTGGCGCCTATCAGTCCTGGCAGACCCCCTTGGCTCCCGGTGCCCTGGAGCTCCTGGAGTCCCACGCCGTGTCGGTCGTGGCCGGGTTGCTGGGGTAGTCCCCCGTTCGAATCGCCCACTTTGCTCCATTTCCGGCCGAAATCGAACCAGTTGCGCGACTTGAACGGGATAGAGTTGCTATAGCAAATCCCCGAGGCAGAGGAGAGACATGACCGCGCGACCCGTCGCCATCGTCACCGGAGGCTCGGCCGGCATCGGCTGGGAGATCGGACAGCGGCTCTCCGCGGACGGGTACCTCGTCGTCGCGACCGACCGCGTCCCCGGGCTCACCGCGGGCGAGAACCCCGCCGGGATCCTGTGGCGGGAGCTCGACGTCACCGACCATGCCGCCGTCGACCGGGTCTTCGGCGAGATCGAGGCGGAGCTCGGACCCATCGAGGTGCTCGTGAACAACGCGGGCATCCAGCGTCATCGCGGGATCGAAGACCTCACGTGGGACGAGTGGTCCGCGGTCGTGGACGTGAACCTGCACGGGGTGTTCTCCGCGCTCCAGGCTGCCGGGAAGCGCATGCTCGACCGGGGTGAGGGCCGCATCGTCAACATCTCCTCCATCTCCTCGCGAGGCTCCGCGGGGCGGGCGCCGTATGCCACGACCAAGGCCGCCGTCATCGGACTCACCTCCACGGCCGGAGCCGAGTGGGCGGCGCGCGGTGTCCGTGTCAACGCTGTCGCCCCGGGCTACGTCGACACCGGGGTGTTCCGGCAGGGCGTCGAGCAGGGGACACTGAGTCTCGACACGATCCTGTCCCGCATCCCCGCGAAGCGCCTGGCCGACGCGAGTGAGATCGCCGCGGCCGTGAGCTTCCTCGTGTCCGACCAGTCGCGCTACATGAACGGGCAGACGCTGTACGTCGACGGCGGCTTCATGGTGGACTACGGCGTGCCCCTCGCGAAGAAGCCCGAATGACCGCCGTCGCCCGGATCGACACGGCCACCGCGGTCCTGCCCCTTCCGGCACCGCTGCAGCTCGGTGCGATGACGGTCACGCGGCGGGAGTACTCCGCCCTGCAGGTGACGGCGGACGACGGCACCACCGGGGTCGCCTACTGCCTGTCGCGCGAGGCCCCGATGGCGGAGATCGTCGACCGCCTGGTGGCCCCGCACGCGGTGGGGCTCGACGCCGACGACCCGGCGGCCGCGTGGGACCGGATGCTCCGCGGCAGCGCGATCGTCGGACGGGTGGGGCTCGTGCGGCGGGCGATCGGTCTCGTCGACATCGCCCTGTGGGACATCGCGTCCCGTCGGGCCGGCGTGCCGCTGTGGACCCTGCTCGGCACCGGTGACGCCCCGCGGGAGGGGATGCTCGTCGCCGCGTATCCGTCTCCGCAGCGCCCGCCGCGGGAGGTCGCGGACGAGGTGCTCGCGCAGGCGGAGGGCTGGGCGCAGGTGAAGATCTCGCGCATTCCCGATCCGGCATACATGCGCGAACTGCTCGCGATCCTCGGCGCAGAGCTTCCCACCTCGACCGGACTCGTCGTGGATGTCGGTTTCGGCTGGCCCGACGCGGAGGCCGCCGTGACGGAGGTCGCGCAATGGGGCGACCCGCGCCTGGCTTGGCTGGAGGACCCGCTGCTCCCCGAGGACGCGGCCGGCGTGGCCCGGATCCGCCGGGAGACCGGACTGCCGGTGGCGGTGGGCGACGAGGTGACCGACCCCGCGGTGCTCCGGGCTCTCGTCGAGGTCGGCGAGGTCGACGCGCTGCGCCTCGACGTCGTCGCGATCGGCGGCATCACTCCCGCGCGCGAGCTCATCGCCTGGGCGACGGAGCGCGGTGTCCCCGTGTCCGGACACGTCTATCCCGAGGTCACGGCGCACCTCGGCATCCAGGTGGAGACCTTCGCCCGCGGGGTGAATCCCTACGACCCCGCACCCTCGTTCGTCACGGGCGGGCCGCGGTTCGCCGGCACCGTCACGCCCCCCACGGCTCCGGGGCTCGGCTTCGGCCTCGATCCCACCGTCTTCCGATTCGAGAGGGACTGACATGACACCTTCCCCGCGCAGCGTCGTGGTGACCGGCAGCGGCAAGGGCATCGGCCGCGCGGTGGCCGCGCGGCTCACCGCCGACGGCTGGATCGTTGTCGGGCTCGAACGCTCGCCCGGCTCCGGGACTGTGGAGGAGGGCATCGTCGCCGAGGTCGTGCTCGGCGACGCCGCCGATCGGAGCGCCCACGAGCGTGCCGCCGCCGCCGCGCGCGCCAGGGCTCCGCTGGCGGGCTGGGTCAACAACGCGGGCATCACGAAGCGCACGCCGCTGCACGAGCTCGACGAGACGGTCGTGCGGGAGATCGTCGACATCAACGGCTTCGGCTACCTCTGGGGGTGCTCGGCGGCCGTGTCCGCATTCCTCGATCAGGGCGTCGCCGGGGCGATCGTCAACATCGGGTCGATCCACGGGCGGTCGAGTTTCGTGGACCACGCGGCCTACGAGTTCACGAAGGGCGGCATCGACGCCCTGAGTCGCAGTGTCGCGGTGACATATGGCGGAGTGGGCATACGGGCGAACACCGTCGCGCCGGGCGGCGTGCGCACCCCGCATCTGGAGGCGCAGATCGCCCGGGCGGCCGACCCTGCGGCGGAGGAGCGCCTGCTCGCGGAGGGTCCGCCGATGGGACGCATCGCCCGTGCGGAGGAGGTCGCCGCGGTGACGGCGTTCCTGCTCTCCGACGAGGCCCCCTACCTCTCCGGGCAGTCCATCGCGGTCGACGGAGCCTGGACGGCGTCGTTCGGCGACATCGCGCTCGACCCCGCGCTGCGGGAGCGCTTCGACGCGCCGCCCGCTCCCTGAGCCCCACCGCGCCGATGTCCCCGGTCCGTGCGACGATCCGCTCGTCGACGGGAGAACGGGATGCGCGGGGAAGCGACGGTTCTGCACGCCGATCTCGATGCGTTCTACGCCTCGGTCGAGCAGCGTGATGCGCCGGAGCTCCGCGGGCGTCCGGTGATCGTCGGCGGCGGGGTCGTGCTGGCCGCGAGCTACGAGGCCAAGGCGCAGGGCGTCCGCACCGCGATGGGCGGCCGGCAGGCGCGGGAGCTGTGCCCCGACGCCGTCGTGGTGCCGCCCCGGATGGAGGCCTATTCCGCGGCCAGCAAGGACGTCTTCCGCATCTTCCGCGACACCACCCCGCTCGTGGAAGGGCTCTCCATCGACGAGGCGTTCCTCGAGGTCGGCGGGCTACGGCGCATCGCCGGCACCCCCGAGGCCATCGCCGTCCGGTTGCGGGAGCGCGTGCGCGCCGAGGCGGGCCTGGCGATCTCGGTCGGCGTCGCCCGCACGAAGTTCCTCGCGAAGGTCGCGAGTGCGGTGAGCAAACCCGACGGACTCCTCGTCGTCGAGCCCGACCGGGAGGAGGAGTTCCTGCTGCCGCTCCCTGTCGAGCGGCTGTGGGGCGTCGGCGCGGTGACGGCGGAGAAGCTGCACCGTTACGGCATCCGCACGGTCGGACAGCTCGCGGAGCTCGAGGCGGCGACCGCGGAGCGCATGCTCGGAAAGGCCACCGGAGCGCACGTCCATGCTCTCGCCCGCCTGCGGGACCCCCGACCCGTGGACACGACCAGGCGCCGGGGATCGATCGGGTCGCAGCGGGCGCTCGGCGTCCGTCCGCGGTCGCCGGAGGAGCTCGACGTCATCCTCACCCAGATCGTCGACCGGCTCGCGCGGCGGCTCCGCGACGGCGAGCGCGTGTGCCGAACGGTGGTGCTGCGGCTGCGCTTCGGCGACTTCGCGAAGGCCACCCGTTCCCGGTCGCTGCGAGCGCCGACCGACCGCACCGCGCTGCTGCTCGCCGTCGCCCGCACGCTCCTCGCCGCGGCGCACCCCGAGATCAGCGGTCGGGGCATCACGCTGCTCGGTCTCTCGCTCACCCAGCTCGACGCGGCGGACAGCGTCCCGCCCGAGCTGCCGATCGACTGGGGCGACGAGTCTCGCCTCGACACCGTGCTCGACGCGCTCCGCGACCGCTACGGCTCCGCCTCGGTCTCGCGCGCCGCCCACCTCGGCCGCGACCCCGGTTGGTCGTCCCCGGTGCTGCCGGAGCACCACTGACCCCTTTCGAATCGCCTGAATGGTCCCATTTCGGCCGGAAACACAGCCAATCGGGCGATTCGAAGCGGGTCAGGCCTTGAGCATCGACGCCCGCGAGATCACGCCGTCGACCACGTCGAAGGTCGCGATGGTCTCCGTCGCGACGCCGGCGTTGATCACCCGCTCCTGCGCGACGACCCAGCGGGAGCCGAACAGGACGCTCGTGTCGATCACGCAGGAGAGCTCCGGGTTCTGCAGCCGCGGCTCGTAGAAGGCACGGATCGCAGCCGACCCGACGAGGGGTTCCGGCGCGACCCCGGTGACCACGGCGTCGTCGGCATAGGTCGCGACGAAGGCGTCGAGGTCGTGGGCGTTGAAGGCGTCGAGCTGCGCCTGCACGGTGTCGAGGGCAGAACGGTCCTGGGTGGTGCGGTCAGTCAATGCGAACTCCTCCGTTGACGTCGTAGGTGGCTCCGGTGATGAAGCGGGCCCGCTCCGAGGCGAGCGACGCGATGATCCAGGCGACGTCCTCCGGCTGACCGAACGCGCCGAGGGGGATGCCCGACTCGAGCTTGGCGCGGCCCTCGCCCTGAAGCTGATCCGTGATCGCGCTGGCGACCGGGCCGGGCGTGACGGCGTTGACGCGGATGCCC
Organism: Microbacterium sp. GbtcB4; assembly: GCF_019091465.1. Taxonomy (NCBI): domain Bacteria; kingdom Bacillati; phylum Actinomycetota; class Actinomycetes; order Micrococcales; family Microbacteriaceae; genus Microbacterium; species Microbacterium sp. GbtcB4. The sequence goes on along the minus strand of NZ_JAGXJJ010000001.1, from coordinate 260,863 downwards.
TCGGCGGCGAGGTGCCGGGCGAAGCTGCGGGTGATCGCGAGGATCGCCCCCTTGCTGGCCGCGTAGTGGATGCCCGTCTGCAGCGCGCCGACCTGCCCGGCGATCGAGGCGATGTTGATGACGGAGCGGTCGCCGTCGGCGGCCCGGAGCAGCGGGAGCGCCGCGCGGGTGAGCAGGAAAGTGCCGCGGGCGTTCGTCTCGAGGACGAAGTCCCACTCCTCGATGTCGATCTCGGGGTAGGGGGTGTAGGGGCAGACACCGCCGTTGTTGACGAGGACGTGCAGGTCGTCCCACGCTGCCGTGATCTCGGCGATGAGCGCGGCGATGGAGTCGGGGTCGCGGAGGTCGAGGCGCGAGACGTGGACGTCCGGGGAGCCCGCCGCGCGGCACTCCTCCGCCACGCGGACGGCTTCGGCCTCCCGTCCGGCGTAGGTGATCCAGAGGGCGACGCCCTCGCGGGCGAGTTCGAGGGCGGCGGCGGTTCCGATGCCGGAACTGGCGCCCGTGACGAGTGCGCGGCGAACAGTCATGACTAAACGCTATAGCAAGAATGGGCCCCCAGGACAGCGCTGTACGAGAAGTTGCTAGAGGCTATAGCATCGCATGCATGACCGCGCCGCTCATCCTCGTCACCGACTGCGACCTCCCGGGAACCGTCATCGAAGACACCCTCCGCGCCGCCGGCCTCCGTGCCGAGCGGGCCGCCTCCGGGAGCCCGGACGACATCGCCGCCGCCGGCGCCGAAGCCGAGGCGCTGGTCGTGCAGTGGGCGCGCATCGACGGCGCCCTCATGGACCGGCTGCCGAACCTCCGTTTCATCAGCCGAGTCGGCATCGGCTACGACATGATCGACGTCGAGGCCGCGACGGCCCGCGGCATCGCCGTCGCGAACACGCCGAGCTACTGCATCGAAGAGGTCGCCGCGCACACCGTCGCGATGATCATGACCCAGGCCCGCGGCCTCTCCGCCTACGACCGCGCCGTGCGGGAGGGCGTCTGGAAGGCGGTCGACGCCCGCCCGCTCGCCGTGCGGCCGTCCTCCACCACCGTGTCGGTGCTCGGCTTCGGGCGCATCGGATCGATCGTCGCCCGCGGGTGCCGGGCGCTCGGCTTCCGCGTGCTGGTGGCCGACCCGTATGCCTCCGACGACGCCGTGCGCGACGCGGGCTGTGAGCCCGTGGACATCCCGTCGGCGATCGCCCGCGCCGACATCCTCACCCTGCACGTGCCGCTGACGGACGAGACCCGCCATCTGATCGACGCCGCGGCCCTGGCGACGATGAAGCGGGACGCCGTGATCGTGAACACCTGCCGGGGGCCGCTCATCGACGAGGACGCCCTGGCCGCGGCGCTCCGCGACGGCCGGCTCGCCGGTGCCGCTCTCGACGTCTTCGCGGAGGAGCCGCTCCCCGCGGCGTCCCCGCTGCGCGCGCTCGACACCGTGCTGCTCTCGCCGCACGCCGCCTGGTACTCCCCGGAGGCTCTGGCGGATCTTCCCGTGCACGCCGCCGAGAACGTGATCCGCTCGCTCGCGGGCGAGGCCGTGCCCATCGTCAACCCGGCCTTCGCCGCCGCGCGCTGAGAGGACTCCCATGGAACTGCTGCGACTCGGCGCGATCGGCCACGAGCGTCCATACGTCCGCGATGACGAGGGCGTGGTGCGCGATCTCAGCTCCCTGACCCGCGACATCGACGGCGCCTTCCTCGCCGCGGACGGCATCGTCCGCGTGCGGGCGGCGCTCGCGGACGGCTCCCTGCCGCAGGTGGAGACCACGGGACTGCGCGTCGGCGCCCCCGTGGCGCGGCCGACCGCGGTGATCTGCATCGGCCAGAACTACGCGGCGCACGCGGCGGAGTCCGGCGCCGAGCCGCCCGCACACCCGGTGGTGTTCTTCAAGCACCCGAACACGGTCGTGGGTCCGGACGATGTCGTGCTCCTGCCGCCGGGCGCGGAGAAGGTCGACTGGGAGGTCGAGCTCGCGGTCGTCATCGGCCGCACAGCGCGGTACCTGCCCTCCGTCGAGGCCGCGCGCGACGTGATCGCCGGCTACACCATCTCGAACGACGTGTCCGAGCGCGCGTATCAACTCGAGGTCTCCGGCGGACAGTGGTCGAAGGGGAAGTGCTCCGAGACGTTCAACCCCCTCGGCCCGGCACTGGTCCCCGCGGACGAGGTCGATCCTCAGGCGCTGCGCCTCCGATCCTTCGTGAACGGCGAGCCGCGGCAGGACTCCTCCACCGCCGACATGATCTTCCCCGTGCTGCAGCTGGTGCACGAGCTCAGCCATTACCTCGTGCTCGAACCCGGCGATGTCATCAACACCGGCACCCCGCAGGGTGTCGCGCTGTCCGGACGCTTCCCCTACCTGCAGGACGGCGACGAGATGACCATCGAGATCGAACGGCTCGGCCGCCAGCACCAGCGCACGGAGCGGGTCCGTCTCGGGTGAGGCCTGTGCCCGGGGCACGGTTCCTTTCGCTGAGTGCAACCGTGTCCCGGGTAGAGTCCTCACCCACCGCTGGCGCCTGCGCGGGCTCAGGCATCCGCGCGGGCTCAGGCGAGTGGAGGGAGAGGTGCCTGCTTTCGCGCGACAGCCTGTTGCCGCAAGCCCCCGGCGGCTCAGGCATCCACGTGAACTCAGGCAACCGCGCGGGCTCAGGCGAGTGGAGGGGAAAGGTGCCTGATGCCGCGCGAGCGCCTGAACCCGCGCGGGGGTCAGCCGGCGAAGGGGAGGACCGGGAGGCCGTGCACCCCGGGGCGCACCGCGAACACCGAGCCCGCGGCGGTGCCGTGATCGGACGGCAGGCCCTGCGCGGAGGTCGTGATGAAGAGCGTGCCGAGGTCGTCGCCGCCGAAGGTGCACGCACTGACCTGCGGCACCGGCAGCACGATGTCCTCGCGCACGGCCCCGGACGGCTCGAACCCCCGCACGCGGCTCCCGCCCCACAGCGCGACCCAGACGCTGCCGTCCGCGGCGACCGTGAGGCCGTCGGGCACGCCGTCGTCTTCGGGGATGTGGGCGAACACCCGGCGTCCGCGGAGGTCGCCCTCGGTCACGTCGAACACGTCGATCCGGCCGGTGTCGGTGTCCACGTAGTAGACGCGGCGGCCGTCCGGGGAGTAGCTGACACCGTTGGACGAGGTCACGCGGGGGAGCACCGTGGTCACGTCGAGGGCGGCGTCGATGCGGAGCACGGTCCCGGCACCCGCGGTGGAGTCCGTGGACATCGATCCGGCCAGGAGTCGTCCTCGCGGGTCGCAGCAGCCGTCGTTCATGCGTACCGCGCCGTCGTCGAGCAGCGTCGCGACGGGACGGGCCTCCGCGTCGGGGCCGTCGGCGAGGTACAGGGTGCGCGCGCCCACCGCCACGAAGCCCCCGGACGTCCGCGGGCGGAAGAACGCGAGGTACTCGTCGTCGACGTGCTGGCGGACGATCTCGTCGCCGCGGAGCGTGAGCAGATCGCCCGCGTCTCCGTCGACCCAGCGCAGGCCGCCCCACCCGGGCCACCAGACCGGGGCCTCGGCGTGGACGGCGACCGGTCCGGTCACGTTCTCGGGGGTCATGCGCCCTCCGCCGTCCGCCGCGGGTCGGTCACGGGGAGCGGCTCCGGAACGGGGTCGGCATGATCCGCCGCTGCGGCCGGCGCGGACGGAAGCTCCTTCGCGACCTGCTTCTCGAGCACGGTCACGGCCTCGTCGGAGAGCAGGATGAGGCCGTCGAGCTCCTCGCGCACCCGCTTGTAGGCGATGTTCCGCTCGGACTGCGTCGCCGACTCGTCCACGGCGACCTTGAGGAGCTGCTGCGCGCGGTCGAGGCGCTTGCGCTCGGCCTCGGTGAACGTCGAGTCGCGCAGGCGCCGGGCGTCCTTCTCCGCGATCTCGAACGCGACCGCGTAGTCGCCGACGGCCTGCAGGTACTCCGCGATCTGCTGCTCCGTGAGCTTCGCGTCGGCGGAGGCCGGACGCAGCGCGTCCGCGGTCTTCTTCGCGCGGAGGAAGGCGGCCGTCAGCGGCTGGCGGCCGTCGCTCATGGCGGGGAACGCGATGAGCTTGGCGACGTCGAGCTCGTAGTCCAGCCAGCGCGCGGTGATCTCGTCGTGCTCGGCGAAGAGGCGGGCGAGCAGGTCGTCGGGCGCCACCGACGCCGTCGTGTCGACGACAGTGGGACCGCCGTGCTTCGCCTGCCGGGCGGCCGCGCGCGCCTCGATCTCGGCGGTCTTGACCTGCGCCTTCATGCGCAGGGCCTCCAGCCGGCGCTCGTGCCGACGCTTGGAGCCGCGCTCCCAGGCCTTGGCGACTCCGCCGGCCATGCCCATGATCGGGAAGACGAGCCACCAGTAGTTACCCGCGAAGTTCCAGAAGCCCCGGATGAACTCGTCCATGATGGGTTCAGCCTACTGCGCGACGGCGGGTCGCCGGGGGCCCGCACGAGAGGGAGGGCGGCCGCATGAAGAGCGTCGGCATCGTCGGGATCGAGAACAGCCACGCCACGGAGATCGTCCGCTTCCTGAACGTCGAGGCCCCGGACGTGCCCGTGCGGATCACGGCCCTCGTGGCAGGGGAGCCGGAGCGCACGCGGGAACTGGCCGCGCTCGGCGGCATCGAACGTGTCGTCGACGAGGCGGGCGCGCTCCTCGGCACGGTGGATGCGCTCATCGTGACCGCCCGCGACGGTGCCGATCATCGCGCCCTCGCCGTCCCCTTCCTGGAAGCCGGGGTGCCGGTCTGGGTCGACAAGCCGCTCGCGGCGACCGTCGCCGATGCTGACGCGATCCTCGCCGCCGCGCAGCGTGGCCGGGTGCCCGTCACCTCGTCGTCCACGCTCCGTTGGCTCGCGGACACCGCGGAGCTCGTGGCGGAGGCCGCCCGCATTGGGGAGGTCCAGGCGGTCTCCGTCACGGGGCCGGCCGATCCGGACAGCCCGTACAGCGGCATCTTCTTCTACGGCATCCACCTCGCCGATCTCGCCCAGGTTCTGCGGCCCGGCACCGCGGAGGACGTCGAGGTGCAGTCCCTGCCCGCGGGTGTCGTCGCCCGCTACCGGGTCGGCGGGGTGCCGGTGGCGCTGGAGTTCGTGCGGCCGGACGGGGATCGTCAGGTGCCGTTCCGGGCGGCCGTCGTCGGCCGCCGGGGCATCGCGAGCCGGGAGATCCCGATCGGCCCCGGCTACGTGCAGCCCGGCGTCCGTGCCTTCGCCGGGATGCTCGAGACCGGCGAGCCGCCGGTTCCCGCGCCCGAGATGCGCGCCCCGATCGCCGTGCTCGAGATGGTCGCCGAGGCTCTCGCCTCCCGCTGACCCGGGCACAGGTTCGGAGATCGGATCCGGCACGCCGTCCACAGGTCCCGTGCGGCGGCGTGTCGCCTCCGGTCGCCGAAGTCGTGCCCGGGGCCGGAATCAGGCCTTCGTGAGGTCCTGCGCGAGCATGAGGATGATCCCGCTGGGGCCGCGGAGGTAGGTGAGCCGGTAGATGTCCCGGTAGTTCGCGACGCCGCGCAAGGGGTGGAATCCGTGTCGGGCGGCGATGGCGAGGGAGGCATCGATGTCGTCGACGGAGAAGGCGATCCGGTGCATGCCGATCTCGTTCGGCCTCGTCGGCTCCGTCTCGATCGCCTCGGGATGGATGTACTCGAACAGCTCGATCTGCCCGTGCCCGTCCGGGGTCTGCAGCACGGCGATCCGCGCGTGGTTCCCGTCGAGCCCGACCGCGGTGGACGCCCACTCGCCGCTGACCTCGTCCCGTCCGACCACGGAGAGGCCCAGGTCGATGAAGAACGCGATGGTGGCGTCGAGGTCGCGCACGGCGATCCCGATGTTCTCGAAGGCGATAGCCATGCCCGCGATGCTACTCCGGCCTCAACGACCGAGCTTCCCGGCGCAGGCCACGCAGTATTCCGCGAACGGCCGTACCTCCAGGCGCTCCGGCGGGATGGGCCGCCCGCAGTGCGCGCAGATGCCGTAGGTCCCTGCGTCCATCCGCATCAGCGCCTCGTCCACCTGGCGGAGCTCCGCCTGTGCCGCCTCGGCGAGCCCCGACAGCCGCGACCACTCCGACGAGAGCGTCACCCCCTCCGGGTCGTGTTCGTCATCGTCGTTCGAGCCCTCGCGGTCGCGCATGAGCTCCGCGAGCGTCGCCGCCGTCGCCGTGACGCGGGTTTCGGCCTCGGCGCGGCGCTCTTGCAACAGCGCACGCAGATCCATCCGCCCACTCTAGGCCCGCCCTGCGACACTCGCGTCGTCGCCGGACCAGGCATCCCCGCGAGATCAGGCGACATCGGCAGCAGGTGCCTGAACTCCCGCGCCCGCCTGTCCTCTCCGGACAGCGTGCCCCCGCGACCGCTCGCGCAGGATCAGGCGCCCGCGCGGGTTCAGGCGACACCGGTGACAGGCGCCTGAACCGGCGTGACTGCCTGTCCTCCCGGACTGCCTGAACCCGCGAACGCGGTTCAGCCGCGACGGGTGCGCGGCGCCTCCACGGTGGGCACGGAGTCGGTGTGCACGCTGGGGTGGTCCCGCTCCAGCGCCGCGCCCTCCATGTCGACGTTCGGGATGATGCGGTCGAGCCACTTCGGCAGCCACCAAGCCGAGCGTCCGAGCAGGTGCATGAGCGCGGGCATCAGCAGCATCCGCACCACGAATGCATCGAGTAGCACGCCGAAAGCGAGACCGAACCCGATGGACCGGATGATGGTCGACTCCGAGAACACGAATCCGCCGAACACCGACACCATGATGAGCGCGGCCGCGATGACCACCGAGCGCCCGGCTCGGAAGCCCTGGGCCACGGCATCGCGCGCGGAGGCGCCGTGCACGTAGGCCTCCCGCATCCCCGACGCGAGGAAGAGCTGGTAGTCCATCGCGAGTCCGAACAGGATGCCGACGAGGATCACCGGCAGGAAGCTCAGGATCGGACCGGTGCTGTGCAATCCGATGAGGTCGGCGCCCCACCCCCACTGGAACACCGCGACGATGAGTCCGTACGTCGCGAACAGCGACAGCACGAACCCTCCCGTGGCGATGAGCGGCACGAGCAGCGAGCGGAACACGACGATCATGATGAGCAGCGACAGGCCCACGACGACCACGAGGTACAGCGGGAGCACGCTCGCCAGCGCCTCGGAGATGTCGATGTTGGTGGCAGCCTGACCGGCGACGCCGAGGGTGATGCCGCCGTCGATCTCGGGGAGACCCCGCAGGTCCTGCACCAGCTCCTCGGTGGAGGCGCTGTTCGGGCCTCCGGCGGGCAGCACCTGGAAGGCGAGGAGCGTGTTGTCGTCCGACGTGGCGATGGGGGCCACCGCGACCACGTCGTCCTGCTCGGCGATCTTCTCCGCGACGGTCACCTGGGTGGCCAGCAGGTCGTCGTCGCTCACGGCGTCGTCGAGGGTCGCGGTGACCAGGAGCGGGCCGTTCGCGCCCTCGCCGAACTGCTCGTCGACGGTCTGGAACGCGCGGTAGCTGGTGGAGTCGGCGGGTTCGCTCGACCCGTCCGGAAGGCCGAGGCGCATCGACATAGCGGGGATCGCGATCACGAGCAGCGCGACGACGCTGACGAGCGCGGTGACGACCGCGCGCAGCGTCGACATCCGGCGCACGGGCTTCCCGGCCGCGTGCTCCTGGCCGATGGTCGCCCGCGCCTTGCGACCGAGCAGGCGGGTGCCGACGAGGCCGAGGATCGCCGGGGCGAGGGTCACGGCCACGAGCACGGCGACGGCGACGCAGACGGCGCCCACCGTGCCCATGAGGCCGAGGAACGGCACGCCCGTCACGTTGAGGGCGAGGAGCGCGACGATGACGGTGGTCCCCGCGAACACCACCGCGGTCCCGGAGGTGCCGGTGGCCAGACCGATGGACTCGCGCACGGGCGACCCGGCCAGCAGCTGCTTGCGGTGCCGGTTCACGATGAAGAGGGAGTAGTCGATGCCGACCGCGAGCCCCAGCATCACGCCGAGGACGGGAGTGACCGAGGCCATGTCGACGACGCCGGAGAACGCCAGGGACGCCGTGACGCCCACCCCGACGCCGACCACGGCGGTGACGATGGGCAGGGCCGCACCGATCAGCGAACCCAGCATCACGATGAGCACGACGGCGGCGAACGCGAGACCGATGGCCTCGCCGACGCCGAAGATCTCCGGCACGCCCTGGGCGATGTCGGTGCCGAAGTCGACCGTCACACCGTCGATCTCCTCGTCCTGGAAGTGGGCGATGGTGCTCTGCTTGGTCTCCTCGGCGAGTTCCAGGCGCGGGTCGACGAAGGAGACGTTGACGATGGCCGTGGAGCCGTCCTCCGAGACGACGCCGACGCCGTCCGCGAGGTCGAGGAGGGTCGTGCCGAGCTCCAGCTGCTCCGCGTTGTCGGCGAGCTCGTCGCGGTTCGCGTCGATGGTGGCCTGCTGGGCCTCGAGCTGCGCGAGCTGGGCGTTCAGCTCTGCGAGCTGCGCGTCGAGCGCGGCGGTCTGCTCGGGCGGCGCGCCGGCGGCCTCGGCCTGAGCCCGCGCGCCTTCGAGCTGGGTGATCCCGGCGTCGAGCTGTGCCCGGCCATCGTCGAGCTGGGCCTGGCCGGCGTCGAGCTGGGCCTGCCCGTTCTCGAGCTGGGTCCGGCCGTCGGTCAGCTCCTTCGCCTGCTCATCCTGCTGCCGCTGGGCGTCGAACGGGTCGACGACGGAGGCGACGCCGTCGAGGTCTTCCGCGCTCGCGGCGAGGTCGGAGATCGCCTGCTTCTGCTCGTCGGTGAAGGGCTCGCCGTCGTCCGTCCGATAGACGACCGTCCCGGTGCCGCCGGCGGTGTCCGGCAGCTTGTCGGCGAGCTGATCGGTGACCTCGCCGGAGGCGGTGCCCGGGATGTCGAAGCTGTTGCTCAGCGTGCCGCCGAAGGTGAGGAAGGCGCCGACGCCGAGCCCGAGGATGACCACCCAGGAGACGATCACCGTCCACGCCCTGCGCGCAGCGAAAGAACCCAGACGGAACAGCAGTGAAGCCACGTGATCTCCTTCAGACGAAAAGAGCATACGGCACGTCTCGTCTAGGGATCTGTGGCTATCCTGAACGCATGGTGAACGAGCATCGCAGCGGCCCTGTGCGCAGCACCGCGGCCCGCGAGGCGATCCTCGACGCGACGGCCCGGCTCTTCCACAATCAGGGGTACGACCGGCTCACGATCGAGGGCATCGCCAAGGAGGCCAAGGTCGGCAAGCAGACCATCTACCGCTGGTGGCCGTCGCGGGGTGCGCTCATCGGGGAGTGCCTGGCCGAGGGACGCCTCATCCCCGTGGACTTCGTCGTGCCCGACACCGGAGACCTCTCCGCCGACGTGGAGACCTGGCTGCGGAGCGTCCTGTCCATCCTCGAGAAGCCGCAGGGCGGCGTGCTGCTGCGGTCGCTCGTGGCCGCGGCCACGGAGGATGCGTCGGTCGGCGCTCACCTCGGCGAGAGCCTCGGGGTGGAGAAGTACCTGTCGGAGCGTCTCCGCGGCGGCATCCGCGACGGTCAGCTGCCGGAGGACGCCCCGGTCGAGCAACTCGGTCGCGCGATCCTCGGGGCCATCATCGTGGAGTCCCTCGGCCGCGAGGCCCACGATCCGGGTTCCGTCGTCGCCCTGACCCGCTACTTCTTCGCGCGCTGAGGTCGCGGATCCGCACGAGGTCGCACGGATTCCTGGTATCCCTGCGACCCGGGTGCGAATCTGCGACGCGGGCCCGGGTCAGCCGAGGAGCAGGGTGAGGACGGTCGCGCCGCCGCCACCGAGGATCAGCGCCACGATGACCGTCCACGCGATGATGCGGATGCGCCGGTTGCGCTTCTCGCCGAGGTCGCCGTAGTCCTCGCTGAGGCCGTCGCCGCTCATGCGCTGACCGGTTCCGTGACGGTCGGACCGAAGTACGACGGCAGCGTGGCCTGCGAGCGCTCGCGGAGCTCGGCGGCCGAGACGGTGAAGACGTCCTGCACCTCGAGCTGCGGCTCGCTGTCCGTGACGCCGATGCGGGCGACCGGGTAGCCGCGGCCCTCGCAGAGTCCGCGGAACTTCACGTCGTCCTCGCGGGGGACGGTCACGATGACGCGGCCGGTCGACTCGGAGAACAGGGCGGTCGCGGCGTCCACGCCGTCGCGCTCGATGATCTCGTTGAGCCAGACCCGGGCGCCGACGCCGAAGCGCATGACGCCCTCGGCCAGGGCCTGCGCGAGACCACCTTCGGAGAGGTCGTGCGCCGAGGAGATGAGCCACTCGTCCCGGGCGGCGGCGAGCAGTCCGGCGAGGCGCTTCTCGCCCGCGAGGTCGACCTTCGGCGGGCGGCCGCCGAGGTGCTGGTGCACGACCTCGGCCCACGCGGAGCCGGAGAGCTCGGTCGACGTGGTGCCGAGCAGGTAGATGTTCTGCCCCTCGTCCTGCCATCCGGACGGGATGCGGCGGGAGACGTCGTCGATGATGCCGAGCACGCCGACGAGCGGGGTCGGGTGGATCGGCACATCGCCGGTCTGGTTGTAGAACGAGACGTTGCCGCCGGTGACCGGAGTGCCCAGTTCGTAGCAGCCGTCTGCGAGGCCGTCGACGGTCTGCCCGAACTGCCACATGACCTCGGGGTTCTCGGGAGAACCGAAGTTGAGGCAGTCGGTGATCGCGGTCGGCACGGCACCGGTCACGGCGACGTTGCGGTACGCCTCGGCGAGGGCGAGCTGCGCGCCGGCGTACGGGTCGAGCTGGCAGTAGCGGCCGTTGGCGTCCGTCGCGACGGAGAAGCCGAGGCCGGACTCCTCGTCCACGCGGATCATGCCGGCGTCGTCGGGGAAGCTCAGGGCCGTGTTGCCGAGCACGTAGTAGTCGTACTGGTTCGTGATCCAGCTCGTGTCGGCGAGGTTCGGGGAGGCGACGAGGGCGAGGAACTGCTCGCGCAGCGTCTCGGCATCGTTCGCGCGAGGCAGGTTCTCGGCGGCGTCCGCCTGTAGGGCGTCGATCCACGTCGGGTAGGCGACCGGACGGTCGTAGACGGGACCGTCGACCGCGACGGTCGAGGGGTCGACGTCGACGATGCGCTCGCCCTGCCAGTCGATGATGAGGCGTCCGTCGCCGGTGACCTCGCCGAGCACGGAGGTCTCGACCTCCCACTTGTTCACGACGGCCAGGAAGGCGTCGAGCTTCTCAGGGGCGACGATCGCCATCATGCGCTCCTGCGACTCCGACATGAGGATCTCTTCGGCCGTCAGCGTGGGGTCGCGCAGCAGCACGTTGTCGAGCGAGACGTGCATGCCGCTGTTGCCGTTGGCCGCGAGCTCGCTGGTCGCGCAGGAGATGCCGGCGGCACCGAGGTCCTGGATGGCCTCGACGAGCTCGCCGCGGTAGAGCTCCAGACAGCACTCGATGAGCACCTTCTCGGCGAACGGGTCGCCCACCTGCACCGCGGGGCGCTTGGTGGGGCCGCCGTCGGCGAACGTGTCGGAGGCCAGGATGCTCGCGCCGCCGATGCCGTCGCCGCCGGTGCGGGCACCGAACAGGACGACCTTGTTGCCGACGCCGGTGGCGTTCGCGAGCTTGAGGTCTTCGTGGCGCAGCACGCCCACCGCGAGCGCGTTCACGAGCGGGTTGGCCTGGTAGACGCTGTCGAAGACCGTCTCGCCGCCGATGTTCGGAAGACCGAGGCAGTTGCCGTAAAAGCTGATGCCGCTGGTCACGCCGTGCACGACGCGGGCGGTGTCCGGGTGGTCGATCGCACCGAAGCGCAGCGCATCCATGACGGCGACGGGGCGGGCGCCCATCGAGATGATGTCGCGGACGATGCCGCCGACGCCGGTGGCCGCACCCTGGAACGGCTCGATGAACGACGGGTGGTTGTGCGACTCGGCCTTGAAGGTGACGGCCCAGCCCTCGCCGACGTCGACGACGCCCGCGTTCTGGCCCATGCCGACCATCAGGCGTTCCTTCATCTCGTCGGAGACCTTCTGGCCGAAGCGGCGCAGGTAGTTCTTGCTCGACTTGTAGGAGCAGTGCTCCGACCACATCACCGAGTACATCGCCAGCTCGCCCGAGGTGGGGCGGCGGCCGAGGATCTCCTTGATGCGCGCGTACTCGTCGTCCTTGAGCCCGAGGGCGCCGTACGGCTGCTCCTTCTCGGGCGTTGCGATCGCGTTCTCGACGGAGTCGGGGACGTGCTGGGGGGAAGGTGCAGGGGCGGTGGTCACGCGCACTCCAAAGGAAGGGGCCGGCGGGGCGTGTTCAGTCTACCGGCGCGGTCGGGGCCGTTCTCTCGTGCGTGCTGTCGCACGGCGTCGGGGTGGGAAGGCGGCGGCCTCATGGCAGCTCGGCGAGGCTCAGGCCCTGTGCGCGTGCGGCGGCCGCCAGCTCACGGTCGAAGGTGAGGAGCGCCGTGACCACGTCGCCGAGTTCGAGCGCGGCGGCGAGGTGGAGAGCATCCAGAGTGCGGAGCCCTGAGCCTGCCCGGATGGCCGAGGTCAGCGTCTCGTCGTCGAGGGAGACGAGCGCGACGCGGTCGAGGAGGTCGACGACGGCTGCGCGGTCGAGGGAACGGCGGTCGGCGAGCGCGTGCAGCTCCACGGCGAGGAGGCGCGAGGAGACGAACTCGCTGCCGTTCGCGAAAGCGCGGACGACCGCTTCCGACCCCTCTTCCTCGATGAGTGCCTTCGCAGCCGCTGAGGTGTCGAGGTAGATCACGACCGGTCGGCCCGAAGCTCGTCGAGGATCTCCGTCACGGATAGCGAGTCCGGCACGGGGGCGCGGCGGAGCGGACCGCTCGCGCGGGGCAGCGTCACCCGCCCGTTGGCGATCATGCGCGTCCATGCCGTCTCGGCGGGCGGCGACAGCTCGGCGATCGGGCGCCCGCGGTCTGTCACGGTCAGGTGTTCGCCGGCGGTGACGCGCGCCAGCACCCGCGCGGTCTGCTGATTCAGCTCGGTTTTCGACACGGTGCCCATCTCCTCAGGGTAGATCCAAAGTAGTAGAACTACTAGTTCTCCGATTCGTGGGTCCAGTGAACCATCGCTCGGCGACATTGCGAGGCCGCACGGATGGATCTCCCCGAAGGCTCTGGATAACTCTCCTGAAGGGCGGTGTCAGGAGGAGGAGTGCGCTGCCGCGAATCGCTGCGCCAGAGTCCCCGCCGCCTCGCGCAGGGCCTCGGGCCGGACCACCGTGAACGGCGCGTCGAACCGGGCCACCGCGGCGAGCACACCCGTCCATGACCAGGAGCCGACCGTGACCCGGCACGAGTCCTCCGACAGCGGCACCGCAGCGCCGTCTCCGACCCACGGCGCCACCTCCCTCGCGGGCAGGGCGATGTCCACCACCCCCGTGCACGGCCAGCGGTCCTCGGTCGTCGAGCCCTTGGCGCGGGCGGCGAGGAAGGTCTGCGCGTCCGCGGCGGGAAGAGGCCGCGGCGCGAAGGAGGGGCCGGTCGGCGTCCGCGGCCGCAGTCGATCGAGGCGATACGTGCGCCAGTCGGCCGCGTCCTGGTCCCAGGCCAGCAGGTACCAGCGGCCCTCGCGCGCCACGACGGCATGGGGCTCGGTGCGCCGTGGCGGGCGGTCCCGCTCGGAGCCGTAGTCGAAGCGGAGCACCTTCCGCTCACGCACCGCCGCGCTCGCCGCCTCCAGCACGGCCGGGTCGGCGCGGACCTCTGCCGGCGCTCCGTCGAAGCGGATCCCGTCGATGCGGTGGCGCAGGCGCGAGGGCATGACCTGACGGACGGTCGCGAGAGCGCGCTGAGCGGCCTCGGTGACCTCGACCCCGGTCGCGCTCGCACTCTGGAGGGCGACGGCGATGGCCACGGCCTGCTCGTCGTCGAACAGGAGCGGCGGCATATCCGACCCCGCTTCGAGGCGATAGCCGCCGTACGGGCCCTTGCTCGATTCGATGCGGTAGCCGAGCGTGCGCAGCCGATCGACGTCGCGGCGCACCGTGCGCGGTGTGACGCCGAGGCGGTCGGCGAGCTCCCCGCCCGGCCAGTCGCGCGTCGCCTGCAGCAGGGACAGCAGCGCGAGCATCCGCGACGAGCTTCCGGTCATGGCTCCATTCTGCGGCGGAAAGAGGACAGAAACAGACCTCTATCCCTGGAACCGTGGGATCACACGGTCCGATCGGCGGACCGGGACACGGAGGACACCATGACTCTCACGACCACCACCCACCTCAACTTCCGCGGCACGGCCCGTCAGGCCCTCGACTTCTACCGGTCGGTCTTCGGCGGCGAGGTGACCGCGGCGACCTACGGACAGTTCGGGATGCCGGAGGGCGTTCCCGGGTTCGACAAGCTCGTGTTCGGGCAGCTCGACGGGCCCGTGCGGCTGATGGCGTACGACATCCCGGGCGCGGACGACACGGCCGCGACTGCCGGCACCACCCGTCGCGAGAACGGGACGACGATCACGGACCGCTCCTTCTTCCAGTCGCTGCGGGCGGACTCCCTGGATGAGCTGCAGCCCGTCTGGGACGCTCTCGTCGAGGGGGCGACCGTGATCGAACCTCTCGCCGCCTCCGCCTGGTCCGCCGGTTTCGGCATGCTCACCGACCGCTTCGGCGTGACCTGGGTCCTCGACGTCGCCTGACCCCACTCGGACGCTCGACCCGGCCCCATGCGGTCGACCCGGCCCCTTGCGCCCGTCCGCAACGGGCCGGGATGCACGTAACGGGGTGGGTCACCGCCCGTGGGCGACATGACATGTCAAGGGCCTCTTCGTCGTCGGTCGCCTGACGTAGAAAGGAGGAGACGAAAGGCAGGGCATGGCCGCAGGAGACATCGAGACGTTCTCGCGCAACGGCATCTGGTTCAACCGGATCCAGGGCGAGTCGCACACGCTGGGCAGCAGCTTCGAGTCGATGGAGGAGGCGGTGAAGGTCGGCCGTGGCGCGGCGACAGCGCGTCAGGTGCAGCATTTCGTGCGCACCGAGGAGGGGCCGTCCGACGACGTGGCCCCGAATGAGGCCCACCCGCGCGACCTCATGTGGTGAGTCGCGGATGATCCTGCAGGCCTGCGTGAACGGTGCCAGGGACGTTGCGGAGCATCCGTGGCTGAGCGCCGACGAGACGGTGGTGGCCCAGGACGCCGCGGCGGCCGTGGATGCTGGTGCCGCAGAGATCCACGTGCATGCGAAGGACGCCGCCGGCCGCGACTCCCTGGCGCCCGAGGATGTGCGGCGGTGGCTCGGAGCCGTCCGTGCCGCGGCGCCGGGAGTGCGCGTGGGAGTGACGACCGGCGCCTGGGCCGAACCGGACGTGTCGAGGCGCCTCGAGGCGATCGAGGGCTGGACGGAACTCCCCGACTATGCCTCCGTGAACTGGCACGAGGCCGGGGCGGACGAGGTGGCGGCGGCGCTGCATCGACGGGGGATCGGTGTGGAAGCGGGTATCTGGGACGCGGCAGGGCTCGAGGCCTGGCGGGTCTCCCCGGTCCGTGGGGCCTGCCTGCGCGTGCTGGTCGAGCTTGCCGCGGAGGCCGCCGACGTCGTCCGTCCGCACGCCGAAGGACTCATCGCCCACGTGGCGCGCGAGGAGCCCGACCTGCCGATCCTGCTGCACGGTGAGGAGCTGTCGGCCTGGCCCGCCCTCGACCTCGCCGGGGAGCTCGACCTCGACACGCGGATCGGCCTGGAGGACACGCTCCTCCTGCCGGACGGCGCCGACGCCCCGAGCAACGCCGCCCTCGTCCGCGCCGCCCGCGCCCGCCTCCGCCGCGCCTAGCTCCGCCGCACCGTGGCACCCGTGCGGGTGCAGAAACGTCCCTCTCTCCGCGGATTCAGGTCCCTTTTCGCACTCCACATCTCAGGCCCGCTCGTGCGAGTGCAGACCGTGCCTCACCGCGCAGACTCCCGCCCGTTTTCGCATTCCCCAGCGCCGGCTGCACACGCCCTGCCGCGGATGCGAAACCGCTCCTCCCGTGGCGCGCTTCGGTCCGCTCTCGCACTCCGCGCCGCGGGGGCTGATCCCGGCCCTTGAACGCGAGTGCAGAACCGCACCTCCCGTCGCCGGTTCCGGGGCGTTCTCGCACTCGACTTCGGAAGGGGGCGGTCCGAACCGTGTCAGGGTTTTCCCGAGGAGTACGAGCGCCCCTACGCTGGAGCGATGTTCGCCGGTGCCTCCGTCTACTTCCTGCTCGTCTACGTGGTCGTCCCGCTCCTCGCGCTGCTGCTCCTGTGGCTGATCATCTACTCGGCGGTCCGGGCGGCACTGACTGCGCACCGCCGCGCCCTCGCCGCGGAGCGCACCACCGCGCCGGACACCCCCTGATCCTGCGCTTCTAGCGCTCTCGTGCCCGCATGCCTCGCCCCTGACGTCGGGTGCAGGCGCAGAACTGCTCCTCCCGCCACCCGGCTCCGGCACGTTTCTGCGCTTCCCTGCACGGGTGCCCGTCCGGGACACCGGTGCGGGTGCAGAAACGTCCCTGGTCTTGCCAGTACCGGAACGTTTCCGCACTCCCCAGCGGGTGCGCCACTCCGCCTCTGTGCGAGTGCAGAAACGTCCCTGGCCTCGCCCGCTCCGGAACGTCTTCGCACTCGCAACGTCATGCGCGCCGCGCGGGACCCGGTGCGGGTGCAGAAACGTCCATAGTTCCGCCTGTCACGGAACGTTTTCGCACTCCGCACCCGCAGGAGGCCGCACGAAGACCCCCGGACTCACCCCGCACTCCACCCGCCCCAGTCGGGACGGTCCACGATGCAGAAGCGGTTCCCCTCGGGGTCTTCCATGATGATGTAGTCGGCGTCGTCGGGCCGACCGTCCCAGTGGACCTCCCGTGCTCCGAGCCCGGCGAGGCGCTCCACCTCGGCAGCCTGGTCCTCCGCGTAGATGTCGAGGTGGATGCGCGGGGGCAGCACACGCTCCGAGTGGTGCGCGTCGAGCGCGATGCACGGTGCGTCGGCGTCGCGGGGTTTGAGTACGACCCAGTCGTCCTCCGCGGGGTCTCGTTCGACGTAGTCGAGGGCTGCCTTCCAGAACGCAGTCTGGGCCGGGAGGTCGTCTACGCGGATCACGATCGACACGATCTTCAACATGCCGCCGAGGGTACGGCGAGGGTAGGCCTCCGCGGAGGGGCTTGCGCCGCCGCGCGGGATCAGCTTCCGCAACGGGGCGGTGGGGCGATCACCGGCTCCGAGGCGCGCCGTGCTGGTCGGTGGAGGTGACGGCGACACGAGCGCCCTGGGCGACCGTGTCGGCGAGCGTCCCGACCGCGGCCCATTCCGCCGGTGTCGTGTCGGAGTGGTGTGACCGGCATCCCGCCGGAAGCGACCCCGTCCGATATCGTGCGGCCATGGAGATCACATCCGAGCTGACGCACGAGACCGATGACGACGCACGGTCGGGGACCGCGCCAGAGGCGGAGGAGGCCGAGCGCGCGGAGCGGCGCCGGCTGGCCGTGAACCGCTTCGGATGGATTGTCGCGTGGGGTGTGTCCGTCGTGGCTCTGATCGTCGGCGTGAGTCTCACGGGAGTCGGGACGGTCAAGCACATCGTCGAGTACAGCGACAGCTACGACGTCTTCACGCGCGAGGTCTGGCCCGCGGGTCTCGTGCTCCTGGGCGTGGGTGCACTCGGCGTCATCGCCACCGCCCTCGCCACCGCGGTCCTCACGCAGAGGCGCTGACCCCGGACGGAGAATGCCCCCGCCGTTCGGGTCGGCGGGGGCGTCGGTTCCATGGAGTCGCGTTACTGCACGGACCAGCCGCCGTCGGAGGCGAGGATGGCGCCGTTGATGTTCACGGCGTCGTCCGAGAGCAGGAAGGTGATCGATGCGGCCAGGTGCTCAGCGGTCGCGACGGTCGGGATGGCCTGCTGGAACGGGGCGAGGCGGCCGGAGCCGTACTCGGACATGTGCGGGGGCATGGGGATTCCGGTGGCGACGCCGCCCGGGGCGACGGAGTTCACGCGGATGCCCTTCGGCCCGTACATGAAGGCGGCCGACTTGGTGACGCCGACGATGCCGTGCTTGCTGGCCGTGTAGGCGTTGCCCGAGGCGTTGCCGCGCAGGCCCGCCTCGCTCGACACGTTGAGGATCGCGCCGCGGCCGGCCTTCTCCATGACGGGGATGACCGCGCGCATGAGCTTGAACGGCGCGGTGAGGTTGATCGCGATGACGCGGTCCCACACGGCATCCGGGGTCTCGCCGGCGGGGGAGAAGTCGTCGTTGATGCCGGCGACGTTCGCGAGGCCGTCGATGCGGTCGCCCGCGGCCGCGACGACGGCGTCGATCGCGTCCTGCGTGGTGAGGTCGCCCGCGACCGTCACGATGTCGGCGTCCGGCAGCTCGGCCTTGAGGGCGTCGAGCTTCTCGGCGGCGATGTCGCTGGCGATCACGCGACCGCCTTCCCGGGCGATGCGCGAGGCGGTGGCTTTGCCGATGCCGGACGCGGCGCCGGTGACGATGACGGTCTTGCCGGCGAAGCGGCCGGAGGTGACCTTCTCGGTCCAGCCCTCGGAGGCGTCGTCCTCCGGGATCTCGCCGTTGTTCGCGGCGCGCACGAGGTCGTCGACGACCGACTGCGGGAGCTGGCCCTGGCTCATGGCGACGAGCTGCTGCAGGGGGAGCCCGAGCACGGGGGTCAGGAGCTCGGGGTCGGCGCCCGTCTGCTCGAACAGGCCCCGGATGAGCGGGCCGCCGGTGGGGTCGTTCATCCAGTCGCCGATGGTGGAGTGTGCGGTGAGGGCCATGCTCTTTCTCCTTGCTCGGGTTTCCGTCGTAGTTTCGCAACGGTGCGTCTACTTATGTTCCAGTGTACGCCTCTGTACGCTCGAAAGGTGCCCCGTCCTCGCAGTGAAAAGGCCCGCCAGTCCGTGCTGGAGGCGATGCGTCGCGCGCTCGCCGCAGACGGATACGAGGCCGTGACGATCGAGGGCCTCGCGGCGGAGGCGGAGGTGTCGAAGCAGACGATCTACCGGTGGTGGCCGTCGAAGGCCGCGATCCTCGGGGAGGCGTTGCTCGAGGGGACCGTCCCTGGTTCGGATGTCGTCGTGCCGATGACGGACGACCTCGGCGCGGACCTGCGCGCGTGGTTCACGGCGGTGTCCGCGGGGCTCGCTCGGCCCGAGGGTGTCTCGCTCGCGCGGGCGCTCATCGAGGTGACGGCGGCTGACCCCGAGCTGGGGCTCGTCTTGAACGAGCGGCTGGCGGCGCCGATCCGGGAGTGGGTGGCGGAGCGGATGTCGCGCGGACGCGCGGACGGAGACGTACGGGCCGACGTGGATGCCGCCGCGGTCGCCGACGAGTTCATCGCGATCGCCTCATACTCCGCCCTGATCGGGCAGCCGTTGAGTGCGGAGCGGGTGGACGAGACGGTGGTGCGGTTGCTGCGGGGGATCGCGGCGTAGCCGAGTCTCTCGCTGGATCGCGGTGAGGCGCCACGGTCGCGGTGCTCCCTACTGCATTCCCCGGATACCCCGAGTCGAGAACATCGGCTATGACCTCATATGTATGCTTTTATATGTCGCATGACACAGAGAGCGCGATCCCGCGGCATCGGGTCGGGGCCGGCGGGCGTGTGGTGGCCGTGGGTGAGGAACTGCTAGAGGTGGACATCATGCTTTATGTCGCGGTGGGCGTAGCTCTTCTCCTCTGGGGGGCGTTGGTGGGGCGGGTCGGCACGAAGCTCGGCACTCTTCTCGCCATCGTTCCCGTTCTGGTGTGGTTCGGGGTCCTGGCGTGGTTCGGCTCGTCGGGCGACCTCGACAGCCCGCCCGGAGATGCGCTACCGGTGTACCTCGTGATCGGGCTCCTTGCCTTCACGATCGGCGTCAACCTCACCAATCGCTTCGTGGCCGTGCGCAATTCACGACAGAAACCATGACCCGGGCGGCGTGTGATGCCGGCGACGAGTGTGGCGGTGACGTCTCGACGGTGCCGCCGGCCGGGGTTTGACCTGCGCGGGCTGAGGCGTCGCCCTTCGCCACCGGGAAGCAGACCGGCCCGCGAGACCGCCACATCTCGACCAAAGAGACGGCGGTGCGCTTGCTGCGGGGGATCGCGGCGTGACTAGTCCGCGGTCGGGCTGAACCGGAGCACGTTCGTCTCACGCCTGCGGAACCCGACGGACTCGTACAGCCGCAGTGCGGACTCTCGGGACGGGCGTGAGGTGAGATCGAGCGTCCGGAGCCCGCGCTCTTGCGCGAGCTGAGTCATGTGCTCCAAAAGAAGCCGCGCGATGCCCCGCCCTCGTTCCGCCTCGTCGACTACGACATCTTCGACGTGCCCGCGGAGCCCGGTCAGGGAAGGCGCGGTCACGAGAGTGGCGGTGCCTACGATGCGCCCAAAGTCACGCGCCACCAGGAGATCCGTCGCCTCGTGTGCGATGACCGCCTCGGTTCGAGCGCGATCGAATTCGGCCGATGCGGAGAGCTGCACCAGGAGCGATGCAATTGCTTCGGCGTCCGCGTCCGTGAGTTCGCGCAACGATTCGATGGTCAGGAGTGACTCGTCCATCTCGGTACGGTAGCCCGATTCGGAGCGGATCGCCGCGCCACGAACGGTGTGCGGGCAGGAGAAGGCCCCGCCACCCTTACGGGTAGCGGGGCCGAACGAGCTGAGCTGTAGTCCCCTAGTCACTCTTTTCGGAAGAGAATGCTCCCGAAGCCGACGAGCATGAGACATGCGCCAAACAGACCAGTCAGAGCAGCAGGTGCGAGGTTCCCAGCCGTGTGCTCCGCGTCCGAGATGTAGCCCTCAGCAATCGCCATGACGATGGCGAGGATGATGACGCCGGCACCGACAAATCCAATGGTGACCATCGCTCGTCGCGTTCGTTGCTTCACAATCGCTCCTACGGGTTGCATCCTGCGGCCAAGACGTCGCTGTACCTTACGTCAGGCCGCCAAGCGTCGAGGTTCCAGGGCGACTTGAAAGGGGCGATGTCGACGTGGCACCGAAGCTGGTTATAGAACTTGTTGCCCTCGTACTGCGCACCCACCCAGAGCTTGTATTCCGCCCACCAGTTGGAGAACGGCGTGATCGCCCAGCCGGAGCGGGGGGTGACTCCAACGGTTGTGCCGTAGCGGCTCCAGCTGAGCTTCACGTCGGTGATGAGATTTCCCCGCACAGCAGGGTCCGCAACGACCGGATACGCGAAGTCTGACCTGTGCTCCACGACCTGCACTAGCGTGTTCCCCTGCTGCTCGTACCAGGTGGGCACGTCGCGACCGTTGGCGTCCTTTGCCCAGGCCGGATCGATCATCGCTGCCGGCTGTCCAGCCTCGTCAAGAACGGCGAAGAATCCGTCTCCTGCGTCGACGAGCTGGCCGCCGTCGGCAACGGCGATCGGATACTCGAAGACAGCCGGGGCTGATGCGGTTTCGATGATGGTCGTGATCTGCACGACCCCGTCTTCGCGAACCAGGGGGACGGTGGTGGATCCATCGGCGTTGTTGAAGTGGACGAGGCCGTCTGCATCAGCAATGCCACGCGCAGCCTCCGAAGGGTTGGGGAGCCCGACGGTCACGACGTCGCCGCCGCTCCTGACTGCGGCGATATTCATCATTGCTCCTTCGCTGATCATTCCGCCGACATGTAAGACGTTACTTCGTGGGTGTGTGTACTGTCTGTCCTCCTTTCGGCGGACAGGCCGTGACGGACAGGCGGAGCGTGCAGAGGTTTAAAAGCTGGAGTCTGGGCCACGGCGAATGAAGCAAGGGTGAAAGGCGTCTCCAACCAGGGGGCGTCTGACAAAGGTCTACGCGCGCCGAATATGGGTGGCAGACGAGCCTTAGCTCCCTATGCGTCGTCGCGGTCCGGAATGGTCAAGTTCAGCCGAGTGGATCTTGGCTCTACGTCTGGCTCCATGTGCAGAGCGGCGCGATCGCGTACGTAGGCGGCACTGGATTCGACCCAGAGCTGCGCGCTTACCTGCATGTCATGAGTGAGGACCCTCAGCTTGGACGCGTGCGAGCAATGGTTCCTCACTACCACGAGCGAGACCTCGATGTGCTCGCGTTTGATCTGCCCGATCGCATCGACCGGCGGGCTGCCAAGCAGGCGCTGATCGCGCATCTCGCAGAGGGCGGAACAGCGAGCGAACTACGCGAGGTCACCTATCCCATCATTCGGCCGATAGAAGATCACCGCGGTTAGGTAGGGCAAGAATCTGCCGCCTCGAGGTCACCTCGTTGAGGGTGGACCGGGCTCTCTGGTGCGGGCTAGGTCGACGCCGAGGCGATGTCGTCCGCGTGCTGGGAGTAAGACCGTCGCTCGCGTTCCGTCGGAGCAGCACGTGCGGCATCGCGAAACGCAGACCTCGCTTCATCGACGCGCCTGAGGCGCTGCAGGAGATCTCCCCGAACCGCTGAGTAGAGGTGGTGTCCTCCCAGCGAGCTCTCGAGCGCCTCCGTCAGTGCGAGGGCTTCGGCCGGTCGTCCCGCGTTCGCGACGGCGACCGCACGATTCAGGCGGACGAATGGCGATGCATCCACCTGCTCCAGCACCCCGTAGATGTCGGCGATGCGGGCGTGGTCGATCTCCATGCCCGGGTCGGGGCGGACGTACTCGGCCGCGACGGTGGCGCGGATGAGGTGCCGTCCGCCGTGGATGCCCGCCCGTGCCGCCTCCTCGACGGCGTCGTCGAGAAGCCGCAGCCCCTCCTCGATCTCGGAGACATCCCACAGTTCGCGATCCTGTTCGTCGAACGGCACGGACAGGCCGTCGGGCGTCGTGCGTGCTGCACGGCGGGAGTGCTGAAGAAGAAGGAGGGCGAGAAGCCCCGTGAACTCGAGTCGAGCCGGGGAGTCCGCGGGGAGCAGCTGCCGGCACAGCCGAGCAAGGCGGATGGCCTCGGCGCCGGGGTCGGGCTGGAGCGTCGGATCGGAGTAGCCGATGGTGAACAGGGCGGACAGGACCTCGCAGACGCTCGCGCTTCGACTGTCGAGTTGTGCGGCATCCGGAACGCGGTACGGGATGTTCGCGTGCGCGATCTTGGCCCGCGCCCGCACGAGTCTCTTCTCCATCGTCGCGGGTGCGACCGCGAAGATCCCGGCGAGCTGTTCGATCGACACGTTCAGGACGGTGCGGAGCGTCAACGCCGCGCGGGCTTCCAGGGGCAGCGCGGGATGGCAGGCGGTGAAGATCAGCTTCAGCCGCTCGTCCCCGTGCGGGAACACGTCGTCGTGGTCGTCGGCTTCCCGGGTGTTGTCGACGCCATCGTGCGGCTCGTGCTCCAGCCGGGCCACCGCCCGGCGCTCGGCGTTCGCGTGCCGGACGAGGTCGATTGCGCGGCGGCGCGCGACGGTCGTGACCCAGGCGGCGGGGTTCGCCGGAACCCCGTCGCCTGGCCACCGCTCGACCGCTCGCGCGAGAGCATCCTGAACGGCGTCTTCCGCGAGGGTCCAGTCGTGGACTGAGCCGATCACGCTCGCGACCACACGGCCGTACTCGATCGATGCCACGTGCCGCACGGCGGCCATGGCATCCGGAAACGTGCCCGGCGGCTCCTCCGGTGTGGTCACATCGTCGACCCGAGCGGCCACACGGGCCGCACCTCCACCAGGCCGAACCGGGCCATCGGGTGTGCGGCGGCGATCTCGATCGCGGCGTCGAGGTCGTCGGCATCGATCACGTCGAACCCGGCGATCCATTCGCGGCTCTCGGTGAACGGTCCGTCGGCCACGATCCGCTCGCCGGCTCGGACGCGCACGGTCGTGGCGTCTTCGACAGGCCGCAGACGGTCGCCCAAGACGTACGAGCCGCTGTCCTGCAGCGACGCCACCCATTCCCCGGCGTTGTCCTCGGCCTCGACATAGGGCTCAGCGGTCGGGTCGGTGCAGATGAAAAGTACGTAGCGCATGTGTTCTCCTCAAGGTCTTTCTACAGCTACTTACCCAGACGACGGACGACCACCAGCGCAGAGGACACAGATTCGGGAAAAGGATCGCGTCGAAACACTGAACGCGAACGGGCGGGCCTCAGAAGTCGCCTTCGGCCACCTGGAAGCAGACCAGTCTTGACGATGTTGTCGGCGCGCTGGTCGCCGGTGGCGCGTGGGGTGGAATGGATGAGGGCTGGCGCCACCTCCGCGACGGCAGCCCGGCTGGGGATCACGACATGGGTCCGGGCGGCAAGGAATTCCGGGGCGCGTCGAGATATCGCCTCATCATCGCGAAGTGCCACACGGCGGCGCCCGTCGCCGCAGTCGCTTCGAGCGCCGGAGCGAGCTGCGGCACAGAGTCCGCGCCTGCGAGCACCGCGACGAACCAGCCCCAAACGCACAGGGTCGCGACGAGATGGCGGCGGGGGTGTGTGATCGTTTCGAACCACGTCGAATGCTCGACGACGAGCGGCTGCTCCGATCGCACGTCACGCACCATCGGGATTCCGGCCATTCGTCACCCTTCGGGTTAGCCAACGCCTCATCATGTGCAGGTACCACGCGGCACCGATCAGCGCGGTGGTCACGAACAACCATGGCCCTGTAGGGGGATAGAGCACTGAGAGCACCGTGGCTGCTGCGATCAGCAGGCCCATCGCGATTGTCAGCGCCCGTTCGCGCCCGCGCTCTGTGATCACTCCCCTCCAGGTTCGCGGCACATCCCTCATCTGCAGGGACCTCCTCGGTACGTGTCGACCCACCACACCAAGCCCGGAACCACATACGGTTGGGTGGCAGTGACCTGGACAGTGTCTGGGGCTGGGCTTTTGGCCGACGAACATCGTGGCTCCCTTCTCGTGTAGCTCGGTGCGAGCGAAAGACGCGTGCGTCAACGTCGCGTCGTCGGGCTCGGCGACGAACGCGGCATGTCCCCGGGAGAGCAGGACGCCAGCGTGGGGATGAGGCTCAGCGCGAAGATGCTCCATGTGCTCAGCGTCCCGACGAGGTTCTGGCGTCGTTGCGAGACCATCGAGAACCACGAGCGGTCGCCTCCGAGCGGATCGTCAACGAAGGTGCGGGCTCCCACGTCGCTTCTGCTCGACATCACGACGAGAGTTGTGCCGAAGCCGGCGGTAGGCCGCTCTTCCCAAGAGGAAGATGGCGTACCCCGCACCGCCGACGACGACGAGCCACAGGAGGATAACGGTTACGGCGAAGACGTTTCCGAACATTGGGGTTCCTTCGTGCTGCAGCGCTGGCGGCGTTCAATAGGTGGAGACGGATGTGCCGCTTACGCGGATCCCGATAGAGCCCTTTGTGGTTGCCCAGGCCAAGTTCGCGGTGTACCGGAGTTCCGCCCATGCCGGGCCCGCGGCGCTCTGCGTCGCCCGCTTGATGCTGCCCGATCGGGTGCAGGAGCCGGCGACGTTGTCGCAGGTGAGCGATCGCATGTCGCGAACCCTCGCGCGACCTGAAGTGCTGGTCTGGTAGTCGATGACGAAGGTCGCGCTGCTGATGAGGTCGTAGACCCCCACCCGGCATCCAACTTTCCAGCCCGCGGAGCTTCTGCAACCGCTGATCGAGGACCGTGTTGCTGCGTCTGACGCACCGGTTGGAAGCTCGATCTCGGTCCAACTCCGAGAACCGTCGGCGAAGATGCTGACGGTGCGAGTGCCGGTGCTCGTGGATTCGATCATCGTCCGCACAGGGCCCTTTCCAGCAAGTGAGTCGGGAGCTTCGCCGTGCTCCATCTTGTCGACGAGCTGATCCTGGATCTCCAGGTCGATGCCGCCCTCGGTCATCGTGGATCGGATCGCTGACTCTTCGGCGTCGGAGAGAAGTCCCGCATCGGCCGAAGCGGGAGCCGCGAGGAGCAGCGTTGAAGCCACACTCAGGCCAGCCACCAGTCCGAGGCTAGGAATGTGCCGTCTCATGGATCCTCCTATGCGATCTGTATCTGCAGTGAGTAAAGCGCACGCATGAGGACGATTGCAATATATTTGGATGACGAACGTAGTCCAGGCGATGGTGTCGGAAAATGGTGCGGTTCCCGGCGCCGAAAGGGGCTCACTGAGTGTTGGCCTGGGATTGATCGGCTCTCGGGTGGGCTGCCGCCGTCCGCCCATCCGTGAACCGCGCCTGCGCGCGGTCATGGCGTCGCGGCACGGGCACATGCTCCGTCGCGGCCGCGAGGCCCATGCGCTTCGTCGAGACGTACACGCTCTCGGCGGTGTCGACGAGGAACGTCTCGTGCCACACGCCGACCGCTCCCGGAGCCTTGCGGGCGGCGCGGTTGAAGGCGGTCCACGCCGGACGATGCTGCTGGTCCGGGTTCGACGCATAGGCGTACAGCTTGTCGACCGACGACCAGAACTGCACGACGTAGGGTCCACCCGATCCGAGGAGGAGTTGGTAGCCGAGCAGTCCGGAGTCGGGCTCAGTGCTGAGCTCGCGGAGCATGCGCGGCATGGCGACGAACGCCGGCAGCCACAGGTCAGGGCGCCACCAGCGGTTGATCTGCATCCCGATGTGGAACACGACGAGCTCGCCCTCGTGGCGGTGGGTCATGCGGCCCGTGACGACTTTCGACATGGCGACTCCTCGATTGGATAGCGATGCTATCCATAATGGATAGCGCTACTATCGAAGTCAAGAGGTGGCCATGAGGATTTCCGAACTGTCAGCGCAGACCGGCGTGACCGTGCCGACGATCAAGTACTACCTGCGTGAGGGACTGCTCCCCGAGGGCGCGCGCACCTCCGCGACGCAGGCCGCGTACGGCGAGAAGCACGTCGAGCGGCTGCGCGTCATCCGGGCACTGCTCGACGCGGGGGTGAGCATCGCTGAGACGCGACGGGTGGTCGCGGCGCTGGATGACCCGCCCGCGAACCCGCACGAGCTGCTGGGGACCGCGCATGCCGCGATCACCCCGCCGGTGGATGAGTCTTTGGACCTCGCCGGCGCCGAGGCGCTCGCCGCCCAGCTCGGGTGGAAGCCGGGGATGTGTGACCCCGCGGTGCTGCATGCGGTCGCGCGAGCGTCGCAGGGGCTGGAGCGCGTCGGGTTCACGGTTCCGGAGGCGGTGATGGCGGAGTACCTCGCGAGTGCGCGGCGGATCGCGGATGCGGAGATCGCGGGGGTGCCGGAAGAGTCTGCGGAGGCGGCGGTGCGGTACGTAGTGCTGGGGTCGGTGTTGGTGGAGCCGCTGTTGTTGGCGTTGCGGCGGGTGGCGCAGCAGGTGAGCTCGGGGGAGCGGTTTGACGGCTAGCCGCAATTCTTCGACGCTGAGTCGAGGCCTGACGTAAGCGAAGACCTCCGGGAAGATGTGGGTTGACGCTTACGTTCGCTCCACGGAGGTCGCCATGACTCACGCTGGCGCTGCATCCCATACCCGAGGGGCAGAGAGCCCGCTTGACTTGCCTCGTCGTGGGTGATGGCTAGCCGCCGCGCGGCCGAGCGGTCTCAATGCCCGCCGGCGACGGCGTCGCGGTGGACTCGCCGGTATCCAGCCGACCTGCCGTTAACGGGCCGCAGCTCTATGCTCTTCCGGCAGCCTCGCGTTGGTCCCACCACCCTGGAGTTTGGTGTCTTCGCGCTGCAGTGGGCCCGCCGATCCGGTCTGTACCGAATCGGGTATCAGCTGCATGGCTCCACGGTCAGCCGCGTCCGCTCCCGCTATCGGATGACGCTGTTGCATCATCTTGACCAGGCCACCGACCTCCGGTGCTCGATGGCAACGTGTAGTGAGATGATTGATGCGGTTCGTGGTCCTTGTCGAGCCCGTCCGGGATTCCCTGACGCGATGCAGCGACGGTGTCGGAACGTTGAGCCAGAACCAAGCGTATGTAGGCATCGGTAGCGTTGTCCACTACTTGACATTTGCGTAGCGCGCCACCGCGGAGGAGATACACATACATGGCACTTACCGGGCCTGAGCACCAGCAGGTGCGCCTTCCAGTCATCGAGGCTCTTCGCGTGCTCGGTTGGGTTGACCACCAGATGCAGTGGCAACCCGAGTGGCGAGTGCCGAAAGCGCCAAGCGAGGCAACGAAACGCGAAGGCAAGCACGGCTTTGCAGGATGGCCCGTGGACCTCGTCCTTTTCGAGGATCCTGAGGCGCCCAACGACTGGCAGAACGTTCTCGCGATCTTCGAGTTCAAGGAACCGAACGGGAACGCGGGTATCTCTCAGCTCGAGACCTACTTGAGTCGGGAGCCCCGTGCGCGATTCGGCGTTTGGTCCAACGGGACGTCCTCAGCGGTTGTCTGGAAGTTGCCCGATGGCACATTCAAGTGCACCCGTCACGATGACCTTCAGCTTCCCTCGCCGACCGACGACTTCACCCAGGCGACCTCTAAGGCAATCGTCTGGAACGATCTGTCTCGTCCAACTGAAGCCGACTTGCGCACCTCGTTCAAGGCGCTACTCGACCTCGTCGTTGCTCGCGACAGCGTGGTGACACGTTCGGAGATGCAGCTCGATCAGCTCTGCAACCTACTCCTCCTTAAGCTTGAGTCCGACACACTCGGGTCCTTGAATCCAACGAAGCCTCTGCTCTTTCAGCTGCGAAGCACAGAGAAAATGACAGCCGATCACATACGTGCTTCGTTCGATGAGCTCGTGCTGACTCGCGAGGAGGTGTTTCGTGACGAGCACTCGCCTCGTCTGCTCTTCGACGACCACACCATCAAGGAGGTCGTGTTCGCCTGGTCTGGTTGGAATCTCCTCGAAGTGGGCGCCGAGGCAGTTTCGAACGCGTTCCAGATCTTCCGTCGTGCGAACCTCAAGGCTGGCGAAGGACAATACTTCACTCCGGCCCGGGTGATCTCCGCCGCTGTAAAGATCATGGATATACAGCCAGAGGACAAGATCATAGATCCCGCCTGCGGAACTGGCGGCTTCCTGATCGAGGCGTTCCGTGACATGTCAGCTCGCATCGGCAACGACGCTGCGGTCCGTACCTGGGCGAACCGCAACGTCTTCGGCGTTGATAAAGACTCCATCAACGTGAAGCTGACTCGTGCCATGATGCTGGTACTCGGGGACGGTAGCGCGCATATCCACATCGGAGACTCGCTCCGCGAAGATCGTTGGGGCGCGGACTACCCGCTGCTCACGTCGGCTATGAGGGAGGGTGCTTTTTCCGCAGTCCTCACCAATCCGCCCTTTGGTGAGAATCTGAAGATGAGCGCGCGTGACTGCGAAGTCAACAAGTACTCGCTTTCCTCCGCTGCGGGGAAGGGTACCTATAAGGATCTGGAACTCGGACTGGTATTCCTTGAGCGCTCATATCGGCTGCTACAGAAGGGTGGCCGTCTGGGCATCATCCTCCCAGAGACGTACTTCTTTTCATCAAGCTACGACTACCTCCGTCAATGGCTCGAGAGTCGGTTCATTATGCGCGGGGTTGTCAACATCCCGATGGAGGCATTTCAGGGCTTCTGTCGGGCGAAGACCAACTTGTACGTCCTAGAAAAGAGGGAGGGAGGGACCGACTGATGGTTCACAAGCCTGCATGGTTCAAGGACGGGTTCGTATACGTCTCTTTCGCCGATACAGTTGGTATCAATAAGGACGGCAATACTCTTTTCCGAGTTGATCCCGCTACAGGCATGCGCACGACGACTATCGATGACAAGGTCGAAGCCGATGTCGATGCCCTTCGCGCATCACGCGCTGGAGCGACCAGTCGATGGGTCGATTCGGATCACTACTCGGTCGGCGTGCCGGCCTACTACAGCGACGAACACACGGAACCGCTCGTCAAGCTTTTGAAGAACAGGAAGTATGCGCGCTTCGCGCCGCGCACGCTGGCAGAGCTGATCGGCGACGGCATGATCGATGCTAGACCTGGACATGGCTCGCCCTCAGCCGATATGCGCGACGGTGAGATCCCGTACATCAAGGTCAGCGACATCCGCGCAGGCCAGGTTAATATCAACCCGACGAACCTCGTCCCTCGAATCGTTGCCGAGCGATTTTGGCGCGGCGATGCCTCTGGGTTGAAGGCGTTCGACCTGGTGACTCCAGTTCGAGCCTCGAAAAACATCGGTGAATTTGCAGTCCTCATGCCTGGGCAGGAAGAGATGGTGGTGACGAAGGAAGTTCTCATACTTCGTCCTGGCCCAAATGCAAATGTGGACAGCTTCTACCTGCTGTGGGCCCTCTCGCTTAAGGCCGTTCGCAATCAATGGAAGCGGGTCGTTTTCATGCAGACGAACCGTGAAGATGTCGGACGTCGCTATCTTGAGGTAGCCATCCCCTGGACTAACGATGCTAACGCGGCAGCGGCGGCCTCAAAGGCATTCCGTGACTATTACCAGGGCATGCAGATCCTTCGAGCCGACTTCGTACGGTCGCTCCAGACAAGCGGGGAGCATCACGTCTTCCTCGGTAAGTCTGATGAGTTAGGTCATAATGAAACTTCCCCATCTTCGCCATAGCAGGGAAGACGGTGAACGGGGTTCGCCCGTCTGAAATGACAGTAGCGATCGTAAGTCTCGCCAAGAATGCTGGACGGTGGACCGCATCACGCACGGCCAACTGGAGACTCCAGAGCGTCAGCCCAAAGTGGTCGAGGCGAGGAGCTCGGCCAGGCCGAGACGTGAATCCGCTGGCGCCACAGGGCTCGCTTCAACGCCGCGACCGTGCTGGGGACGATAGGTTCAGGTACGTGAGTCGCGGCGGATGCCGCCGGTAACGCGAGGAGGAGCGACATGGCGTCGCAAGTCGATGCATCGACGGTGAGCGCAGGAACGCTCTTCAGCGAGAGCAAGTTCTTCGTCCCGGACTACCAGCGCAGGTATAGCTGGCAACCAAAGACTCAGATCGATGAGTTCTGGTCTGACTTGAGTGATGCTGTGGGTAATACCGAGTACTTCCTCGGGCTGATCATCCTTGCCGATGGTGCTGAGCGTCAGGAGATCGTGGACGGGCAGCAGCGTCTAGTCACGCTGACGATTCTCGCGAACGCGCTACGACTCGCCGCGCTGGCTCAAGGGCGTCGTCTGGTGGCCGAGAGTCTTCGCAAGGACTTTTTGTATGCCATGAACTTCGAGACCGAGGCTCAGGTGACGCGAATCAAACTGACCGACGCGGGAGACAGCTCTGACCTGCGCGCTCTCCTGAGAGCAGACTCAGTCTCTGCCGTGGATGAGCACGCAAGTTCGCCGATCTACGAAGCGCACCGGCGCCTGTTCGCGCATCTCGAAGCCGATCTCACGAAGCACAATAACGCGGCGCTGAGAGTTGGTCAGTGGAGTGAGTTCGTGACGAAACGTCTCACTTTCGCGGTGTTCAAGCATCCGGATCGGGGAGCAGCGTTTCGCGTTTTCGAAGTGATCAATACCCGAGGAAAAATCCTCACTCCGACTGAACTAATTAAGTCGCACCTCATCGGAACTAGCAGCGATCATCGGGAGCATACGTACCGTCGTTGGAGCGAGATCGAGAGCCAGCTCGACTCCATCGGACAACTTGACCAGCTCACCACCTTCGTCCGCCACGTCGTTTCTCTCGACCACGGGTACGTCATTCCGCGTGACCTCTACGACGTGGTGTCGAAGAGATACCGCGGCCTTGGCGGCGTCGAGAGCTTGCTAGAAAATCTGGAAGCATTCCTGCCGGCCTATCTTCAGATGCTTGATCCTGGGATCGACTTGGAGTCGAGCGAAGCACAGATGCGGGCATTTATGCTAGCTGACGCGCTGTCGATGAGCCGGTTCCGGCCGCTCTTCCTCGCGGCCAGCCGCGAAACGAACGCCGACGAACTCTATCGGGCGATCCTCAACATCGCTATCCCCGGAACTCTTGGCGGGGTCTTCGGGACGGGCAGTATCGAAGCGCAGTTCACGCGCGCAGCGCGTCGGCTGCGTCACGGGGGCTCGTGGGAGGTGGAGCTTAAGAAGCTGCGTGATCTTCGTCCGACGAAGGAGGAGTTCGAACTCCGGCTCTTGCGTGGGTTGAACCGGTCGCAGGCGCACGTCGTCCGGTCCGCACTCCTGCAAAACGACCCAGCGCCAATGCTTACAGGGTACCCGCATCTGGTGCGCCCAAAGAACGCTGAGGACTGGCCCGGCTTTAGCGAAGAGCAGTTTGATCGAATCGGCACAATGATCGGTAATTGGGTTCTAACGACCATTGAGCGGCGGCCGCCTGGCGCGCGCACGCCTGAAGGCGTCACTCAGAAAATTGCATCAAAAGTGCTCCAATCTGAGAGGACACCGAATATCAGCGCGTGGACAGCTGACGCGGTCGAGTTGGAGTCTGTTGATGTGACGAGGTCTGTTACGGGGATCTGGTATGAATATTGATGGTTTGGAGGACTCTTTGCATGAGCGGCTGTCTCGCGGTCGCGAATTGAGAGAAGCGCATCTGCAGGGTCTGGGCATCGAGCTACCCACCTCGCTGATGGAGATAGCGGCTATCGGGATCGACACAAATGTGCTGAAAGCCCTTAGGAAGGACCTGCCCGCCGCTGAGCAACTTTTCCTAACCCTAGGAGCAAGCGGGGTCAGGCTGATTGTTCCCTCACAGACACTGACGGAGTACTGGAACAATCACCAGTTGTTTGCCGAGGAGGAAGGCAGCGGATTCCGGGGTGACCTCACGAGCCTCAAGACACGTCTCGAGCGCGCCAATTTTTCGGGCTTTGGTTCGGAGGTCCTCGATGACATCGCTAGTCTCGTCGACCGAGTCGCGGGCGACCTCGAGGATCCGAAATCGCCCGCATACTTCCAGAAGTCGGTCGACCTGGTCAAGACTATGCTCGCGTCCGCTGTGGTTCCGCACGTCTCAAGGAGCCGGTTCGCAGACCTGGGGGCTGTTCGTCTTTTCAGCAAGTTCCCGCCCGGATTCGCGGACGAGAAAGACAAGGCGGCCGCTTCTGGCGGAGACTTCTTCGTGTGGTGTGACTTCCTGCTCGGCTGTATGTTGGGCCAACCAACGCCGCGGGATCGCTATCTCTGGGTGACGAACGAAGCGAAACGGGACTGGAAGACCTCCGCTCACGGGCATCCTTCGCTGGTCGAAGAGTTCTACTCCGTCTGCGAGGGTGAGCTTTCGATTGTTAACTTCGCTCAGCTGAACAGAATAGTGCGCGAAGATGAGAAGAAGCGGGCCACTGAGGAAAGAGCGGCGGAGCGTGCAGCGGACGCGTTGGCCGATGGCGCGGGGGCGGACTCTCCAGTCCCGGAAAATCTGGCGTCCGCCGCAGCGCCCAACGAGAATGTCGCGAAGCTTGCGGGGTCTGCTGAAGCCTACCGAGGCTGAAGACACCACCAGCGCAAGCTGGACGGCACCATGGTGCAGGAGCCTCCGGCGGCCAGCACCACGATAGTCAAGGCCATCGCGTGCGGAGATGTGAAGCTGCAGAGCGGGATGAGCTACTTCGCTGTGCTGGTGATGTCGGACGGCTGCGACAGCAAGCGGATCGCCCGACTGTGGAGACTCATCTGGACAATGAAACACAGACCTTCTACCGCCACTACTCAAACCCGCCCGTCAGCCGCCCGTGCATCGTCCCGCTCGAGTCATTCATCCCGACGATCTCCAGCGTCTTCCCCAGGCCCGCGTACTTCGTCTCGATCGCATCCAGCGCCGCAACCGTCGACGCATCCCACACATGTGACCCCGACAGATCGACGACAACGCGATCGGGATCCTCCGTATACGAGAACAACGTCGTCAAGTCATTGCTCGACGCGAAGAACAGCTCCCCCTCCACGACATACGTCACCACATCGCCCGCCGGCCCCGGAACTCGACGAACCGAAACGAAGTGCGCCACCCGCCGCACGAACAGCACCGACGCGACGAGCACCCCACCGACGACCCCGACCGCCAGGTTGTGCGTCACCAAGACCAACAAAACGGTAGACACCATCACGAACGTCTCGCTCTTCGGCATCCGCTTCAGCGTCGACGGCCGCACGCTGTGCCAGTCGAACGCCCCGATCGCGACCATGATCATCACGGCGACGAGCGCCGCCATCGGGATCGTCCCGACGAAGTCACCGAACACCACGACCAACAAGAACAAAAAGATCCCGGCGCAGAACGTCGAGATGCGGGTTCGCGCGCCCGAGGCCTTCACGTTGATCATCGTCTGACCGATCACGGCGCAGCCGCCCATGCCGCCGAACATGCCGGACAGCACGTTCGCGACGCCCTGCCCCCACGACTCGCGCGTCTTGTTCGAGTGGGTGTCGGTGATCTCGTCGACGAGCTTCGCGGTGAGTAGCGACTCCATGAGCCCGACGAGCGCGACCCCGAGCGCGAACGGCGCGATGATCGTGAACGTCTCCCATGTCAGCGGAACGTTCGGGATGAACAGCGACGGCAGGCTCCGAGGCAGCTCGCCCTGATCGCCGACCGTCGGCACCGTGATCCCGAAGGCGAGCACGACGCCCGTCACGATGATGACCGACACCAGCGGCGCCGGCACGATCTTGGTGAGCTTCGGCATCATGAGCATCACGACGATGCCGAGCGCCACCAGCGGATACACCAGCCACGGCACGTCGATGAGCTGCGGGAACTGCGAGCTGAACACGAAGATCGCGAGCGCGTTCACGAACCCGACCATCACGCTGCGCGGGATGAAGCGCATCAGCTTCGCGACGCCGAGCACCCCGAGGACCACCTGGAAGATGCCGGCGAGGATGACCGTCGCGATGAAGTAGTCGAGCCCGTACGTCGGCGCGACGGGAGCGATCACGAGCGCCACGGCTCCGGTCGCCGCGGTGACCATCGCCGGTCGGCCGCCGAGGAACGCGATCGACACCGCCATGATGAACGACGAGAACAGCCCCACCTTCGGGTCGACGCCCGCGATCACCGAGAACGCGATCGCTTCCGGGATCAGCGCGAGTCCGACGACGAGCCCGGCCAGCACCTCTCGCGTCAGCAGTCGCGGATTCTTCAGGGCATCGAGCACCGAAGGGTGGGCGCGATAGCGGGCGCGGTCGTCGACCGTCGTTGCAGACATGGAGCTCCAGGGGAAGGCGCCTCACAGAAAGAGGCAGACGTTCCAGCCTATGACTGATGCGCAAGTCGCCCACCCCGCGCCCCTTCCACCCCACCCCTCACATCCGCCAGGATGAACACGACCGCCGAGAGGAGCCCCGCATGTCGTCGCTCGCCCCCTCCACGTCCCCGGACACGGCATCCGCCACGCTCCCCGGGGCCGTGGTCGTCGCCGCGATCCGTCGCGTCCTCCTCTGGTCGCTGATCGCCGCGTTCCTCTACCCCGTGTTCATGACCGCCAGCAAGGGCATCTGCCCCGGCGGCGTCGACGCGAACGGCGGGTTCATCGACTCCGCGGGTCAGCCCGTGGGCGAGGCTCCGCAGTGCATCCAGCTCACGCTCGCGCCGAGCCCCCTCGTCTACATCGCCATCGCCGTCATCGTGCTGCTCGCGCTGGGTCGCGTGATGAAGGCGACTGACGAGCGCGCGGCGCTTCGCACCCTGGAGTGGACCCTGCGCGGAGTCGGGCTGTTCGTCGTGGCGGCGATCATCATCTCGCACGTCTGGTTCGCGCTGATCCCGATCGAGCAGTTCACCGGCGACTCCTGGAGCGTCGTCAGCCCGTTCCCGTTCGGCTCGATCGACGTCGAGGTGACGCCGATGACGACCTCGTGACCGCCTAGTCGCGCCAGTCGATCCCGACGCCGGCGATCCGTCGCCCGGCCTCGTCGGCGGCGACCGGCTCGCCGACGTCCGCCCCGCGCTCGAGCGAGACGGCGGAGTGCACGATGGTGTCGGCGTACACGTGCACGAGGTTGTAGCCCTGCGCGGCGTCCTGTCCGCGGGTGGCACCCACCGGCTGCGCGAGGTCCTGCCCGTACGCGCTCGACGAGGCCACGGCGACAGGGATCCCGGCGAAGGTGCCGAACGACGGATGGTGCACATGCCCCGACAGGATGCCTCGCACGTCCGACCCCCGCAGCGCCGCGGCCAGCGCGTCCTGATCCCGCAGCTCGACCGTCACGGCGAGGTCGAGCACGGTGGGCAGGGGCGGATGGTGGATGAGCAGCAGCGTGCCCTGCGGTGCCGCCGTCGACAGCTCTCCCTCCAGCCGAACCAGCTGCGACGACGGCACCTCCCCCCAATGCGCGCCGGGCACCGTCGAATCGACGACGATGACGCGCATCCCCCCGAACCACCGCACCTCGACGATCGGCTCGTCACCCGCCCCCGCGAGTCCGAGCTCCGATCGCATGGCACGGCGGTCGTCATGGTTGCCGGCCGCCCACACGACCTCGCAGCCGAGCGCATCGGCGGTGGGCGTCACGAGCTCGCGCAGTCGCTCATAGGCGGCGGCATCGCCCCGGTCCGTCAGGTCTCCCGTGAACAGCAGCGCGTCGGGACGGAGCCCCGAGGCGACGAGCCGGTCGAGCATCTCCGCCAGGTTCGCGTCGGCGTCGGCCCCGCTGCCGTACAGCGGCGACCGTTCACCGGGCAGGTGCGTGTCGGAGATGTGCACGAAGGTGTGCGACGGGCGAGGGTGTTCGGTGAGGATCATGTCTCTTCCTGGTCGGCGGACGGAGTCAGGTCGGGGCAGATGTCAGACGGCGGCGGCCGTGGAGCCGGGGACGAGGGCTCCCGTGAACGAGCGGCGCACGAGCGTCTCCGGCTCGTCCGCGGTGAGCAGCTGCTGCATGGTCTCGACGGCGGCCGCCGCCACCGCCTCCACGGGGATCCGCAGCGTGGTGAGCCCGAGCAGATCGGCGCCGGGCAGGATGCCGTCGCACCCGGTCACGCTCACGTCCTCCGGCACGCGGAGCTCGGCCGCGCGGGCGGCGCGCATGACGGCGAGCTGCCGGTAGTCCGAGGCGCACATGACGGCAGTCGCCCCGGCTCGCAAGGCGGCGAGGGCTTCGTCGACGCCGTCCTCGGGACGCGCGCCGGCCGAGATCATCGTCACGGCGACGCCGGCCCCCGTCAGCACTTCCTGCATCGCGAGCGCGCGCAGGTGCTCCGGGTACGACGCGTCGGGACTTCCGGCGAGCACGACGACGGTCCGGTGACCGAGCCCCACGATGTGCTCCGCGAGCAGACGTCCGTGGCCCTCGTCGTCGTAGTGGGCGGTGTGGATGCGGCCCGCTGACTCCACGCGCCCGGCACGCAGGATCGGCACCTGGTCGGCGAAGGGCTCGAGCTGCGCCGCGGAGATGCCGCCGGTGGCGACGATGAGTCCCGCGACGCGCATGCCGAGCAGCCGGTGCAGCGCATTCACCTGCTTGGCGCCCTGTTCGTCGGCGCCGATCGTGACGGTCACGAGGTCGAGGCCGCGCTGATGCGCCTCCTCCTGCAACCGGGAGAAGAGCAGACCGTACGCGGGGTTGCTCGCGTCGCGCAGCATGAGGCCGACGGTGCCGGTGCGTCCGGCGGCGAGCTCGGCGGCCATCGTGTTGCGCACGTACCCGAGCCGCTCGGCCGCCTCCAGGATGCGCTCCTGCGTCTCCGGCGCGAACCGCCCCTCGCCCTTCAGTGCCCTGGTCGCCGTCGCGCGGGACACCCCGGCCGCCGCGGCGACGTCGCTGATCGTGACCCGCAGGGCGGGCGTCCCGGCCTCCGTCCCGCTCATGCGCGCTGCTTCCGTCGGCGGGGCGCTCCGGCGCGCGAACCTCGTCCATACACGAGATACATGGTGACACCCATGATGATCATGAGCAGCACGGTGTAGACGAACGTGATGGGCATCGCGTCGAGGTTGTTCTCCCCGCGCGTGCTCTCCTGGATCGCGACCCCGAGCGGCTTGTACAGCGGGTGGTAGAGGAAGATCGCGGCGTCGTAGTCGTCGAGCAGGCTGTTGAAGTTCAGCGCCGTGATCGCGGCCGCGGTCGGCAGCACGAGCGGGATGAGCACGCGCCGGAACGTGGTCAGCGAGCGGGCGCCGAGGATGCGCGAGGCGTCTTCCAGGGAGTCCGGCACGGACGCGAACCCGGCCTTGAGCAGCCGCAGCGTGAAGGGGATCTTCACGCAGATGTACGCGACGAGCAGCAGCACCGGCGTCCCCGTGAGCACGATGTTGCCGACGAACGGCTGCGGCGCGTCGAACGCCATCACGAAGGCCAGCGCGATCAGCACGATCGGCAGGATCCACGGGATGTGCAGCACGTACTCGATGGCCGTGGTGAGCAGGTTGCGGTGCTTCTGCATCATCCGCGCGACGAACAGCAGCCCGCCCACCACGATGACCGCGGCGAGGGCGCTGTAGACGACGCTCACGATGAACGGACGGAGGGCCGCCGCGCTGGAGAACACGGTGATGTAGTTGTCGAGCGTGAAGCTGTCGAGCGTGATCGATCCGGCGAGGATGCTCCGCGCGTCCACGAACGAGAAGATCACGATGAGCACGACCGGGATGAGGTAGATCACCCAGAGCAGGTAGGCGACCACGTGCACGACGGCGTTCGCGAACGGGTTGCGGATCCGCTGCTTCTGGATCGGCGTCGCCACCTTCGCCACCGAGAAGTACACCCCCGACTTCTCGGCGCGGTTCATGATCGCGAGCAGGATGATGGTCGCGACACCGAGCACGATCGCCAGCAGCGCCGCGATGTCGCGGGTGATCGGGCTGCGCGACAGGTCGATGATGAGAGGCGCGACGGTCTGGAAGTCCGGCCCGCCGAGCACGAGGGGCGCGGTGAGGGCCCCGAGACCGATGAGGAACGTCAGCACCGTGACCGCGAAGAGCATCGGCTTCATGACCGGCAGCACGATGCGGCGCAGGATCGTCCAGGTCGACGCGCCCATGAGCTTCGCCGCCTCGATCGACGCGTAGTCCACCTTGCCGAGCGACGAGGACAGGAACAGCATGTGGTTCGTCGTCGTCGCGAACGTCATCACGAACACGACCGCGAAGTAGCCGGAGAACCAGTCCCGGTTCATGTCCGGCCAGATGTTCACCATCAGGTTCGTGATGAAGCCGAATTTCCCGTAGATGAAGTTGTAGCCGGCGGCGAGCACGATGCCGCCGTAGATCAGGGTGGTGGCGTATCCGAGCCAGAGGAGTTTCGCGCCGCGCACCTGGAAGTACTGCGTCACCAGCACGATGAACACCCCGACGACATTCACCGTGACGGACAGCGTGATCGCGAGGAGGAAGCTGTTGCCGAGCGTCTTCAGCGCGCGCTCGCTGCCGAGCAGCTTCTCGACGGCGCGGATGCTGAACTGGCCGTCCGGGAAGAAGGTCGCGGCGAGCAGTTCGGCGTTCGGCAGCACGAGGAAGGCGGCGGCGAACCAGATCACGACGATGCCGGTCACCCAGGCCAGCGGAGAGCGGAGCATCGCGCGCAGGCTGCCGGGCCGTCCGCGGCGGAGGCGGGGCTTCGTCGCGGTGCCCGCCTCGGCGGCCTCAGTCGTCAGGGCGCCGGGGGTGTCGGTCATCGCCGCGGACGGCGGCGGCACCGGACGGGAGTCGTTCTGCGGAGCGCTCATGTCACGCCGCCGGGTACTGCAGGATCCACCGCGGGTCGACGTCGATGCGCACGGCATCGCCGACGTCCCACCGGCGCGCGCTCGCCGCGGCCGGCACGCTCACCCGGAGCGTCGCATCGGCAGCGGAGACCGCGTAGACGCTGTGGCTGCCGTGGTACGTGCGCTCCGCGACGGTGCCGTCGAGCGACGCCGTGCTGCCGGCGGTGGCCTCGGACGGGGACGCCAGGTGCAGCTTCTCCGGCCGCACGTAGCTCTCGGCCGTGGCGTCGAGGCCCGCGCCGATCGCGACGAGCTGCGCGGGGCTGAGGCGGTTGTTCTCGCCGATGAACCGGCAGACGAAGGGCGTCGCGCTGCGGTCGTAGATCTCCTCCGGGGTGCCCACCTGCTGCAGCGTCCCGGCGTCGAGCACGGCGATGCGGTCGCTGAGGGTGAGCGCCTCCTCCTGATCGTGGGTGACGTACACGGTGGTCACGCCGACCTCGTGCTGCAGCTCCTTGAGCTGTTCGCGCAGCTGCACGCGGAGCTTGGCGTCGAGGTTCGACAACGGCTCGTCGAGCAGCAGGATGCTGGGGGTGAGCGCGAGCGCCCGGGCGATGGCGACGCGCTGCTGCTGGCCACCGGACAGCTCCGCCACGTTCTTCTCGAGCTGCGACGCGGCGAGCCCGGTGCGGTCGGCGACCTCGTCCACGCGCCGCCGCTGCTCGGCCTTCGACACCTTCTGCACCGAGAGGCCGAACGCGATGTTCTCCCGCACGTTCATGCTCGGGAACAGCGCGTAGTTCTGGAACACCATGCCCACGCCGCGCTTCTCGCTCGGCACGCGGGTCACGTCGCGACCCGCGATGTGGATGCGGCCGCCGGTGGGCTCGATGAACCCCGCGAGCGTGCGCAGGGCGGTGGTCTTGCCGCATCCGGACGGACCCAGGAGGGTGAAGAACTCACCCTCCTGGATCTCCAGATCGAGGTGCGAGACCGCACGGTGGTCGCCGAACACGACCTCGACGTCGTCGAAACGGATCATCGTCTTCTCTCTCTGCCGGTGCGGGACTGCGCGGGTCAGCCGATGTACTCGAGCGTGACCTTCTCGACCCAGGCGCCGAGGTTCTCGCTCACGAAGCCGAAGTCGATGTCCTGACGGTCGAGCGTGCCCATGAGCTCGACGACCTCGGGGTTGGCCTTCTCGACCGCGCCCTCGTTCACCGGCATGGCGTTGAACTCCGCGGCGAACTCGCCCTGCACCTCGGCGCTGCCGAACCAGTCGATGAACTCCTGCGCCTTGTCCTCGTTGTCCGTGCCGTTGATCTGCGCGATCTGCTCGGTCACGTAGGGGACGCCGTACTCGGGCACGATCATGCCGGTGCTGGTGCCGTACTCCTCGTCGCGGGCGGAGATGCCGCTCGACGGCAGCACGCCGTAGTCCACCTCGTCGCGGGTGATGCGGGCGTAGAGGTCGGTGCCCTCCACGGCGGGGGAGCCGTTGGCGTAGTACGACTTCACCAGGTCCCAGCCCTCGTCGCTCACGCCGAGGTCGCCGTCCTCGTCGAGGTGACGGGTGAGCATGCTGGCGAGCACGAGCTGCGGGGTGGCCTGGCCGAGCGCGGGGTTGACCTCGTAGCGGCCGGCGTACTCCTCGTCGGTGTACAGGTCGTCGGGGTCGGTGGGCGCGTCGCTGATGCGGTTCTCGTCGTAGACCGTGACGATCGCCTGCTCCACGAGCGGCCAGAACGCGCCGTCCTTCGGGTCGCCGGCGTCCGCGGGCACCTCGCCGCTCCAGCTCGGCTCGTAGGCCGTGATGGCCTCTTCCGTCTTGAGCTGCTCGAAGAACATGTTGTTCAGGCCGAAGACCACGTCGCCGACGGGGTTGTTCTTCTCCGCGATGATGCGGTTCGTCAGGTCGGCGCCGCCAAGGCCCACGATCTCGATGTCGATGCCCGCGTCGGCCGCCTTCTCGGTGATCCACTCACCGCGGCCGTCGCTGTTCGAGTTCGTGTAGACGATGAGGGTGTCCCCGGAGCCGCTGTCGCTGCCGCCGCCGTCCGCGTCTCCGTCGCCGCCCGCCATGCATCCGGTGAGCGCGATCGCCGCCGCGGCCGTCAATCCGATGAGCGCCCAGCGCCTCTGCTGCCTGTCGGCCATGTTCGTCCCTTTCTCGCCTTCGAGGTGTGTCGATGCGACACTACCGGTTCTTGTGGTGAAGGCACAAAGATTGTCTGGTTTCGTGAGCGCGGTCGCGCGTCCGCACTCAAGATAGGCGCGCGGCGTGAAGGCGAGGATGCGATGAGGTGAACGGGTGGGGGATGGGTCCCGGACCGGGGTGTGGGGTGTCCTGTCGGAGGGCGCGGAATGCCGGTACTGACTCGAACATTTCTTCGAAACTCGCGCCTCGCGGAGATAAAATGAAGCATGTCGAAAATCTCCGGGTTGCGCGAGGCGATGGATCGCCTCGACGAGGCGTGGGGGTCTGCGGGCGATGCCCCGGAGCTCTCCCGCGCGCAACTCGTCGACGTCGCCGACGCGATCGGACTCCTGCAGCGCCGGCTCGATGCACTGCACGTCGACGTGGCCGCCGGCATCGCCCGGGAGTCGCGCGCCGAGCTCGGCGCCGACAGCCTGGCGAAGCAACGCGGCTACCGGACGGCGGCGAAGCTCATCGCCGCGGTGACGGGTATCTCGACGGGGGAGGCACAGCGTCTGGTGAAGGTGGGAGAGGCGACGGCCCCGCGGAGCGATCTGCTCGGTGCGCCGCTGCCCGCGCGGTACCCGCTCCTCCGGGAAGCGCTCGCGTCGGGTGCGCTCGGGGCGCCGGCGGCTGGTCTCCTCGTCGCGCTGCTGGATCGCTGCCGTGTGGCCGCCGGGGCGGAGCGCATCGCCGAGGCGGAGCGTGTGCTGATCGGTGCAGCCGAAGGTCTCGAGCTCGATGCGGTGCGCAAGCTCGTCCTCCGCGCCGAAGCGTGGCTCGACCCCGACGGCGTGGCGCCGCGGGCGGAGGAGCAGCGCGCTCGGCGCGGACTGCGCATCTTCGAACGTGACGGCATGGTGCACCTGCACGCGCAGCTCGATGCCGAGACCGCGGCACCGGTCGTCACTGCGATCCGCGGGCACGTGTCCGCCGTGTTCGCCGCCCGCCTCGACGCCCCGGACGCCGGTGCGCCGGACGCCGACC
Organism: Microbacterium sp. GbtcB4; assembly: GCF_019091465.1. Classification (NCBI taxonomy): domain Bacteria; kingdom Bacillati; phylum Actinomycetota; class Actinomycetes; order Micrococcales; family Microbacteriaceae; genus Microbacterium; species Microbacterium sp. GbtcB4. Next base: position 218,475 of record NZ_JAGXJJ010000001.1, on the reverse strand, counting down.
GGCGCTCGGTCGCGATGATCCAGGCCGATGCGCTGGCCCTCTTCTGCGGGCACGTGCTCGGGTGCGAGGGTGATCGGGTGCCGCTCGCGGGGGCGACGGTGATCGTCCGGGTATCGCTGGACGATCTGCAGGCGGGAGCCGGGTCGGCGACGATCGACGGCCTCGACCAGGTGATCGACATCGGCGCCGCGCGGCGGATGGCTGCCAGCGGCGGCGTCATCCCCTGCGTCCTCGGCGGGGCGAGCGAAGTGCTCGACTGGGGTCGCGAGAAGCGCCTCTTCACACGAGCCCAACGCCTGGCGCTCGCCGAGCGGGATGGCGGGTGCGCCATGTGCGGGCTCCCGCCGGGGATGACGAAGGCTCATCACCTCCGCTGGTGGCAGCGCGACCGAGGTCCGACCGATCTCTCGAACGGGATCCTGCTCTGCGAGACCTGTCACCACCGCATCCACGACAACGGGTGGGAGATCGTCATCGAGGGCGCCGGTGTGAGCGGCCGGCCGTGGTTCCTTCCGCCGCGGTGGGTCGACCCGGAGCGCACGCCGCGGCTGGGCGGACGGGCACGCTTCGATGTCGCGGCCTGAGTGGATAGCGGCTGTTCGCGCACGGTGTCGCGATGGCGCGCACGGGCTCCTGGTGGCCGGCGCGCCTGAATGCCGGATCGCGCTGTCAGCGGCGAAGTCGGGAGCGGACGCGGCGGGCGGCACGCGCGAGGGCGTCGCGCCAGGCGCCGCCCGGCCACTCACGGCGCAGCCGGAGGCTGCCGTCCTCGTTACGCACGAGTTCGACCCGACGGCCCGCGAGAAGCGGCGACCTGCCGAGGTGTGCCGTCACGTCGGGAGCCGCTGTCAGCGGAGCGGTGAACATCCAGCCGGCGTAGCGCACGGCGACGGTGAGGTCGGCTTCGCGAGCGCCGTCCTCACGGAACACCTTCATCGGGTCCAGGGCGATCGGCACCGCGTCGAGGCGCTTCGGGCGCCGGCCGCCGATCTTGCGCTCCGAGCCGGCCGTCGACTCCGCGGGTCGGCCGGGCGTCGGCGTATCGCGCGCGACCAGGTCGACCCGGTCCGCGCGACGTTCCTTGCGGGCGTTGAGAAGCCCGGAGGGGAGATCCTCGGTCGTCGACAGCGGCAGGGACACCAGTCGGTCGGCGGAACCGACGGTCTCGAACACGAACGCTTCCTCGCCGTCCCGGAGCAGACGGACGCGCACGGTGAGCTGCAACCCGCCGCGGGACCAGCGCGCCGCCGTCACGGTGGCGGTGCAGGTCGTGTCCGCCTCGAAGGCAGCGAAGGCGAGCAGGTCGTCGCGGCGATCGGCGCGCAGCAGAGCGGCCCGGATGCGCTGCGGGAACGACAGCCCCGCGTCCACGCCGGGTCCGAAACGACGCTGCGCGAGCGGCACCACCACGTCCAGGAGACGGTCGCGATACTCCGCCGGGTACTTCACCATCCGCCGCCCGGCGATCCGGTTGAGGATCTTGCCGCGGAACCAGTGCCGCAGCAGTCGATCCCGCACCTTCCCCGGTTCGGTGTTCGCCTCGACCACGTCGAGCACGGTCTCCAGATGCGGGAAGTACGACTCCGGTTCGATCCGGGACGAGCTCGCGCTCCCCGGCTCCTTCACCCACGCGTAGCAGGGCTCGCTCGCGAGGACCGAGATCGTGTCGGCGGCGAAGTACGCCTGCATCACGAAGAGATGGTCCTCGAGTCGCACCTTCCCGTCAGGGAAGCGGATGCCGTTCTCCCGCAGGAACGCCGTCCGGAACATCTTGTGCGGCGTCAGCATCTCCAGGATCGGGTCTTCCCCGAGCACGGCGTTCGGGATGTCGCGCTGGAAGATCTTGGCGGGCAGCTTGCGTCCGATGCCCACCTCCTTGCCGACCACGACATCGGAGCCGTTCTCGTCCGCGTAATCGCACAGCCGCTCCAGTGCGCGCGGGTAGAGCCAGTCGTCCTGATCGACGAACTGCACGTACGTGCCCCTGGCCTCTTCGACGCCGCGGTTGCGCGGAGTGCCCGGCCACCCGGAGTGCGGCAGCGAAAGCACGCGCACGTGGGGGCGACCCTTCGCGATGCTCTCGAGCCGCGCGGCCGTCTCCTCCCCGGAGCCGTCGTCGCAGAGCAGGACCTCGAACGCCTCCCGATCCAGCGTCTGGGCGTCGAGAGACGCGATGAGGTCGTCGAACGACGCCTTCGGCCGGAACACCGGTACCACCACGCTCACCCGCACGCGGCCCCCGGCCGCCTCGTCCCCGGTCGCACTGCTCATGGACGTCATCCCCCTGTGATCATGGCCGGCCCGAATCTCCCCCGCCGGAGGTTCCAGCCAACCATCCCTTCCTGTGGAGCGCGCCAGGCTCGCGGCGGTCTCGGGTGTATGCCGACGCCGCGGAGGATCAGTGCAGGGTGAGACCGATCTCGAACGAGCGCCGCCAGGGGAGGGTCAGCTCCACGATTCGCACGTCATCGGCGGGCAGCATCGACTCCAGGAGGGCCGTCAGCTCCGCACGGATGACGCGCTCGGCCGTCGCGACCTGCGAATCCTCGGTCATCGGGTAGATGTCGGGGAAGAGCGACGGGCCCGCATCGGTGCGCACCACGGCCTGGTAGGCGAAATCGTCGAGCAGCCGCGTGAGCAGGGCGATCCGCGCGGCGCGCTCGTCGAAGGAGCCGGCGGCCCTGCCCACCACTGCGGCGGCGGCCACTGCGACGACACTGCCGAGCGTGTTCCCGGCGGTGTTCCACCCGCCGAAGGCCTCCAGGCGCCCGAGCAGTCCGGCCTCGGCCAGCGCGCGTACGAGCGCCTCGTCCGCGCCGTTCGGGTAGCGCACGTCGGCCAGGGCCACGTGCTGCCCGGCGTCCAGACGCTCCCGCACGAGTGCGACCGTCCCCGCGACGGCCTCGGCGTCGACGACCTCCGGCCGCCCGCGGAACATGTCGTGCCGGTCGGGGTCCGGGGCGTGCAGCACGAGGGTGACATCGCCTCCTGCGGCGACCTCCTCGGCGCCGGCTGCGCGGATCTGCCGGCTCGCCGACGCCGCGAGCGACATGTTCTCGTAGGGCGGGATGCGCTCCATGCCGGCGGCGTCCGCGCAGACCACCGAGAACGAGGCGGTCACCCCGGCGTTCGCCGCGAGGGCCCGGGCGACGAGCGCGGCCCCGACCTCGTCGGCCCCCGGGTACATCAGCACGCGCCGGCCCGACGGCAGCATCCGCATCCAGTGCCGGAGCCAGACCTGCTCCGCGCTGCCCGCCGCGAACGGAGCGGTGTCGTCGGCGGTGATCGCCAGGAAGTCGAGGGTCTCGTCCTCCACGAGGCCGAGCGTGGAGAGGTTCATGATGTGGTTGCGCAGCCGCCGAGACGAGTAGTCGGAGACCACATCGGCCGGCACCGGGGTCAGTTCGTCGAGCGGCAGCACCTCGGTCTCGCCGAGCAGCCGGTGCGCGTCGCCGCCGAGCGCGTGGATCTCCTTGCCGTGCTCCGTCCAGTAGGTCGGCTCCTCGGCCGCGGAGTAGGAGTTGCTCGCCCGGGTCACCAGCGACACCGCCGAGATCGGCAGGTCGGGCCGCATCCGCCGCACCTCGCGCAGCACGTCCAGGCGCGCCAGCACGTCGCGGGTGGTGTCGTGACTCGTGCGGCTCGCGATGAGTCCCCCGTAGAGCAGCATGTCCACCGACACCACGAGGTGCACGGTCGCCGGGTCTGCGGCACGCTGGCGCAGCCAGGCGCCCAACCCGTCGGCATCGCCCGCGGTCCGGTAGGAGGGGAGGATCGCGGCGGGCGGGACGTCGAGGGTCACCCCGGCGACGGCCGCGACGTCTCCCGGGAGCTTCACGTTCACCGGGCGGTCGTCGAGGGGCAGCAGCGCGATGCGGGGGCGGAGGATCGGGTCGGACACGAGGAGCCTTTCGTCGGTGAAGAGGGTCGCAGATCGGGGATCAGGGGCGGGCGATGGAGACGAGATACGAGTAGCGGTCGCCGCGGTACACCGACTCGGCGTACTCGATCGGGCGGCTGCGGGCGTCGTAGGTCGTGCGCTTCACGAGGAAGGCGGGGGAGAACGGCGGCGTCTGCAGCGCGGCCGCCTGCTCCTCGTCGAGGACGACCGCGTGGATCTCCTGGTCGGCGCGCACGGCGGTGATGCCGAAACGGGTGCGCAGGTCGTCGTAGAGCGAGTCGCCCTCGATGCCGTCCTCCAGGCCCGGCACCGCGTCGGCCGCGATCGAGCACACCTCCAGGCAGATCGGGATGTCGTCGGCGGTCCGCACCCGGCGGATCCGGACGACCGGCGACTGCGGGCTGAGGTTCAAGGCGTACCCCGCGGTCTGCCCGGCCGCCGCGGTGCCCACGTCGACGGAGAGGGAGCCGGGTCGCATGTTGCGGGCGAGCATGTCCTCCGAGAACGAGGTCAGCTCGAACGCCTTGCTGATCCGCGAGGCGCTCACGAAGGTGCCCGCTCCCTGCAGCCGGTACACGAGGCCGTCCCGTTCGAGCTCGTCGAGGGCGCGACGCACCGTCTGCCGGTTCACCTCGAGCGACTCCGCGAGTTCGCGCTCCGTCGGCAGCTTCTCGTGGGGTGCGAGCCCCTGGTCGATGACCTTCTCCAGATGCCGCCGCACGCGTTCGTGCTTCGTAAGGCCCTCGATCGCCGCCATGGTTCCCCCCTCGTTTGGACTAACCCAATCTTGACGATCACCCGGGATTGTGTCAATGTCTCCTCTCAGCGGTTCCTAATTGGTCTATTCCAATCCTTTGCACGGTCAACGATGAGCGGAGAATCCCCATGCACGTGAAGCACAACATGCGCCGACGCGTCCTGGTCGCCGGGGCGGTAGGCACGGCGACGATCGTCGCCCTGAGCGGCTGCGCCGGCGGCGGCGGTGATGCGGACGGCCCCACCGAGATCACGTTCTCGTACCTGTGGGGAGGGGAGGAGGCGAAGGCGCTGGAGGCGATCATCGCCGACTTCAACGCCAGTCAGGACGACATCGTCGTCAAGGGCGTCTCCAGCCCCGACACCCAGAAGCAGCTCACGTCGATGTCGTCGTCGAACGGCTCCTTCGACATCTCCGACAACTTCGGCAACACCGTCGGCGCCTGGGCTTCGAAGGGCATCCTCGCACCGCTCGACGAGGCGATCGCCGCCGAGGACATCGATGTCGACGACTTCGTCCCCAGCGCCATGGAGCAGATGACCTACGACGGCAAGATCTACTCGCTGCCGATCGCCATCCACAGCTTCCAGCTCCTCTACAACCCGCAGCTTCTGGAGGAGGCCGGGGTCACCCCGCCGACCACGATGGACGAGCTCGCCGCCGCCATCCCGAAGCTCACCAAGAAGGACGCGTCGGGCAAGATCACGCAGCTCGGACTCGGCTCGGCGAACGACAGCACCACCCTCACGACCCTCGGCTACGCGTTCGGCGGGAGCTGGGACGGCGAAGACGGCCCGACCCCCGCGGAAGACGGGAACATCGAGGCCCTGCAGTGGTATCAGGACAACGTGATCGAGCCGGTCGGTGCCGACGCCATGGCTACGTTCGTGTCCGGACAGGGCGAGTACCTCTCCGCGCAGGACCCGTTCTTCAGCGGCCAGGTCGCCATGATCATCGACGGCGAGTGGCGGTCGGCCAGCGCCGCCAAGATCGCCCCCGAGTTCGAGTGGGGCGTGACCGCGATCCCCGCCGCCTCGCCCGACCTGGAGAACAGCACGCAGGTCACCGCGAGCACCCTCTTCATCCCCGCGAACTCGAAGCACAAGGAGGAGGCGGCCACCTTCCTCGCCTACCTCGTGAGCGACGAGCCCATGGAGAAGTTCGCCGTCGCCCTCGGCAACCTCCCCGGCCGCTCCTCCCTCGCGGGCAGCGCCGCGTTCGACGAGCTGCAGGACTTCGGCGTCTGGGCGGAGGCCGCGTCCTCCCCGAACGCGAAGTCCCTGGCGAGCCGTCCGTACAGCGCCGAGTATGCGACCGACCTCGCGACCGCGTTCGACGAGGTCGTGCGACTGACCGCCACCCCGGAGGAGGCGATCGCGACCGTCGAGGAGCGCATGGCCTCCTACGCCTCGAAGTGAGTCGGTTCTCGTGACCACGGCAACAGCACCCCGGGTCCGGCAGGAGAACGCTCCTGCCGGACCCGGCGCTCCCGTCCGGCGGCGCCGCAGCCGCCGGACCACGCTGATCGGCCTGGCTTTCGCGTCGCCGTTCATCGTCGGCTTCCTGTTCCTTTTCGCCTATCCGATCGCAGCGTCGGCGTACTACAGCTTCACCGACTTCAACCTGTTCCAGGCGCCGGAGTGGGTGGGGCTGGACAACTACACCCAGATGTTCGCCGACGGGGTCTTCTGGAAGTCGCTCGCCAACACAGCCGTGCTCACCGTCTTCGGCGTGCCGCTCGCGATCGGCATCGCGCTCGCCGGCGCGCACCTGCTGAACACGCCCGTGCGGGGCCAGCCGCTCTATCGCGCGCTCGTGTATCTCCCGTCGATCGTGCCGGTCGTCGTCGGCGGCTACCTGTGGCGCTGGCTGCTGAACGCCCAATACGGCTTCATCAACTACTTCCTGTCGTGGTTCGGCATCGAGGGGCCGGCCTGGCTGCAGCAGCCGGAGTGGACAAAGCCCGCCATCATCCTCATGTCGTTGTGGACCGTCGGCGGCACCATGATCATCTACCTCGCCGCCCTGCAGGAGGTGCCGAAGGAGCTGTACGAGGCGGCCGAGCTCGACGGCGCGGGGGCGTGGCGCCGCTTCACGAACGTCACCTGGCCCACGGTCTCCCCGGTCACCCTGTTCCAGGTGATCGTGAGCATCATCGGGTTCCTGCAGATCTTCACGCAGCCCTACATCCTGTCGCAGGAGCGCCTCAACCAGGCGGGCTCGGGGCCGGGGCAGTCGATGCTCTCCTACGCGATGTACCTGTACCAGAACGCCTTCGTGTTCCTGAAGATGGGCTACGCCTCCGCCATGGCGTGGACTCTGTTCATCATCACGCTCGCCGTGAGCCTCATCGTGCTCGCGACCTCGAGGAAGTGGGTCCACGATGGTGCACGCTGACATCTCCGCACCGGTGCGCCGGCCCCGCCGCACCCGGCGCACGCTCCGCCGCGTCCGGCAGCAGATCGCGGTGACGCTGCTCGCGCTGCTGTTCCTGTTCCCGCTGCTGGTGATGCTGTCGACCGCGTTCAAGACACCAGGCGACGTCTTCTCCTCCCCGCCCACCCTGCTGCCCGCCGAGTGGACGACGGCCAACTTCGCCGAGGCGTTCGCGCAGATCCCGGTGTGGCGCTACCTCGCCAACACGCTCTTCGTCTCGGGCATGAGCATCCTCGGCACGGTCATCTCCTGCCCCCTCGTCGCCTACGCGCTGGCGAAGGTGAAGTGGCGCGGCGCCCGACCGCTCCTGATCCTCGTGCTCGCCACGATGATGCTGCCGCCGCAGGTCACGCTGATCCCGCTGTTCCTCGTGTGGAACGGGCTGGAGGCGACGAACACCTACCTCCCGCTCATCGTCCCCGCGTTCCTGGGCACGCCGTTCTTCATCTTCATGATCCGGCAGTTCCTCCTCGCGGTGCCGGACGAGCTCATCGAGGCCGCCCGCCTGGACGGTGCCTCCGAGTTCCGCACTTACGCGACGATCGTGCTCCCGCTGGCGCGCCCGGCCATCGTGACCGCCGCGATCTTCCAGTTCGTCTGGGCGTGGACCGACTTCCTCAATCCCCTCATCTACCTCAACGACCAGTCGACGTACACGCTGTCCATCGGTCTGTACGCCTTCTTCGGGGAGAACGACGTGGCCTGGGGGCCGCTCATGGCCGCGTGCGTGATGTTCACCCTCCCGGCCGTGGCGATCTTCCTCCTCGGCCAGAAGTTCTTCATCGGCGGTGCCAGTGCAGGAGCCCTCAAGTGACCCATGAATCCCTCGCCCTCCTCCGCGGCCGGCTCGTCGCCTCGGTCCAGGCCTCCGCGGGAGCCCCCGCGAGAGACACCCACGTCATCGGCGCGCTCGCCGAGTCGGCGCTGCTCGGCGGTGCGAGCGGCTTGCGGCTCAACGGGCCGGAGGACATCCGTCGGGTGCGACCGGTGACCGATGCGCCGATCATCGGGCTCCACAAGGTCTGGAACGGCGTCCGCAACGTCATCACCCCGGAACGCGCGCTCGCCGCGGGGCTGGCGGAGGCCGGGGCCGACATCATCGCGGTGGACGCCACGACGGAGCAGTTCGGCACGGACTTCCGGCTCATCGGGGAGATCGCCGCGGCGACGGGGCGACCGGTGATGGCCGACGTGTCGACGGTCGCGGAGGGCGAGCGGGCCTGGGCGGCGGGGGCGGCGGTCGTCGGCACGACGCTGTCCGGCTACACCCCGCACTCGCCGCGTCAGGACGACCCTGACCTCGACCTTGTGGCCGCGCTCGTCGCCGCGGGGATCCCGACCATCGCCGAGGGTCGCTACCAGACCCCTGCGCAGGTGCGCGCGGCCTTTGACGCCGGGGCCTTTGCAGTCGTCGTCGGCGGAGCGATCACCGATCCGATCGCCCTCACGCGTCGGTTCGTCGCCGCGACGCCGGCCGCCCGGGAGCGCGTGTGATCGTCGGGGTCGACATCGGCGGGACGAAGATCGCCGTCGCCGGGTTCCGTGCGGAGCCGGGCGGGGCGCGCCGTCGCGCCACCGCCGTGCACACCCTGCCGACGCCGGCTCGGGAGGGTGGCGAGGCCATCGTGCGGGCGGTCGTCGATGCGATCGATGTGATCCGCGGCGGGAAGCAGCTCGCGGCGGTCGGCGTGGGCACTGCGGGCGTGGTGGATCAGGACGGCGGCATCACCTCCGCCACCGATGCGATCAGCGGCTGGGCGGGCTTCCCGCTGCGTGCGACGCTCATCCGAGCCCTCGATGCCCCGGTGGTCGTCGTCAACGACGTGCACGCGGCGGCGGTCGCGGAGGCCACGGCAGGGGCGGGTCGGGGAGCGCGTGGTCTGCTGATGGTCACGGTCGGCACCGGCATCGGGGGAGCCGTCGTCCTCCCGGACGGTCTCCGCGCGGGTGTGACCGGCACGGCGGGATCGGTCGGGCACACCGAGCTCGCCCTCCCGCCAGGACTGGCCGGTCGTCGATGCGGCTGCGGAGGGGTCGGGCACGTCGAGGCCGTGGCCTCCGGTCCGGCGTTGGAGCAGACGTACCTCGAGCGCACCGGCACGGCGCGCACGCTGCGGGAGGTGGACGCGGCCGCTCGTGCCGGGGAGCCGGTCGCCGAAGAGGTGATCGCGGAGGGGGCGGCGTTCCTCGGACGCGCGCTGGCCGGGGCGCAGGCGCTCCTGGACGTGGAGGTCGTCGCCGTCGGCGGCGGCGTGGCGGCCATCGGGGAGCGGTATCTCGCCGGGGTCGCCCGCGCCTACCGCGAGGCGGCGATGCCGGGCCCGTCGACGGCCCGGGTGCGATCCGCGGAGCTCGGGGTCGATGCGACCGTCACCGGGGCTGCGGTGCTGGCACCGGTCTGAGTCCGGATTCCCACCCCACGTTCAGCGTTAACGATATATCGTTGAGTATCGTTCACGACTGGGAGGTCATCATGAACAACGCATTCCCCTCCACCCCGTTCGGCGGCAACGGCAACGGCGGCGACTTCGCCGGCGGCCTCGGCAACCTCTTCGGGGGCTCGCAGGGTCCGGCCGGAGCACTGTTCGAAGCGATGGACCAGCTCCGCAAGTCGTTCGAGTCGCGTCCCTCCGGCGGGTCCCGCATGGCCCGCGGGGACGTGCGCGCCGCCGTGCTCTCGCTCCTCACCGAGCGACCGATGCACGGCTACCAGATCATCAACGAGATCGCCGAGCGCAGCGGCGGCACCTGGAAGCCCAGTGCCGGCTCCGTCTACCCGACGCTTCAGCTCCTCGCCGACGAGGGCCTGATCGAGGCCGAGGAGCAGAACGGCCGCAAGACCTACGCCCTCACCGAGGCCGGCCGGGCCGTCGCCGCGGAGAGCACGGAGACCCCGCCGTGGGTGCCGTCCTCCGACAAGGACCGCAGCCGTGACGCCCGGTACAGCGCTCTGCCCAAGGCCGGAGTCGACCTCGCCGCCGCGGCCGCGCAGGTCGGGCGCAGCGGCTCCCCGGAACAGGTGCAGCAGGCCATCGAGGTGCTCGACGAGGCCCGCCGTAGGCTGTACACGATCCTCGCCCAGGACTGACCGCGTCGTGCGGCGTCCGGCGCGGAACGGCGGAAGGATGACGCGATGACGGCAGCGGCGGCACAGGGTCCTCACCGAGCCCGGTACCGCCGCATCCTGTCGTTCGCGAGCCGTGAGTTCCTGAAGATCTGGTGGTTCGAGCTCGTGCTTCCGCGGTTCGGGCTGTCGTCCGTCGCGGAGCGCACGCGCGCCCGCCGCATGCAGCGGTTCGCGCGGCGGTTCCACACGCTCGCGGTCGAACTCGGTGGGCTCATGATCAAGGTCGGGCAGTTCATGTCCTCGCGCCTCGATGTGCTCCCGCCCGAGATCACGGCCGAGCTGGAGGGGCTGCAGGACGAGGTTCCTGCCGTGCCCACCCCGCAGATCCGGGCGCTCGCGGAGGCCGAGCTGGGCATGCCGCTCGAGCGGGTGTACACCTGGTTCGACGACACCCCGGTCGCGGCCGCGTCCCTCGGCCAGGTGCACCGGGCGCGGCTGTCGGCGCTCGATGCGGAGGACACCGGGCTCGACGAGGTCGTGGTCAAGGTGCAGCGCCCGGGCATCGACGAGATCGTCGCCGTCGACCTCGCCGCCCTCCGCCGGGTCGCGCGGTGGCTGACCCGGGTCCGGATCGTCGCCGACCGCGTGGACGCCCCCGCCCTCGTGGAGGAGTTCGCCGTCACGAGCCTCGAGGAGATCGACTACCTCCACGAAGCCCGCAGCGCCGAGCGGTTCCGTGGGAACTTCGCCGACGACCCCCGCGTCGCCGCCCCCGAGATCGTCTGGGAGCGCACGACCCGCCGGGTCCTGACGCTGTCCGACGTGACCGCGATCAAGATCAACGACACCGCGGCGCTCCGGGCGGCGGGCATCGACCCCTCCGCGGTCGCCGATGCCTTCGCTGAGGTCATGTTCGACCAGGTCTTCACGCACCGGTTCGTGCACGCCGACCCGCACCCCGGCAACATCTTCGTCACGCCCGTCCCTTCGACGGGCTCAGGGACCCAAGAGGGCTCAGGGGCCCAGGGCGGCTTCCGGCTCACGTTCATCGACTTCGGCATGATGGCGGAGGTCTCCGACAACCTCCGGCAGGGGCTGCGGACCCTCCTCATCGCGGTGACCGCGCGGGACAGTCGCGGCCTCGTCCGTGCGGCGAAGGAGATCGGCGTGCTGCTCCCCACGGCCGACACGGGAGAGCTGGAGCGGGCGCTGACCGCCCTCTTCGCGCGCTTCGGCGGCATGGGGTTCGCGGAGCTGAGCCGGGTGGACCCGCGGGAGTTCACCGACTTCGCCGAGGAGTTCGGCGACATGGTGCGGCGGCTTCCGCTGCAGCTCCCCGAGGACATGCTGCTCCTCATCCGGGCCGTGTCCCTCACGTCCGGCATGTGCAGCGGCCTGAACCCGGCATTCAACGTGTGGGACGCGGCCGAGCCGTACGCCGCGCGGCTCCTCCGCGACGAGTCCGGAAACCTCATGCAGGACATGGCGGAGCAGGCCATGGCGAACGCGGCCACGACCTGGCGGCTCCCGAAGCGCATCGACGACATCATCACCCGCGTCGACGACGGCAACGTCTCCTTCGACACCTCGCGTCTGGAGCGCCGCCTCGACCGGCTGGAGGGCATCGCACGGCGGATCGCCTCCGGCGTGCTGTTCGCCGCGATGCTCGTCGGCGGGGCGCTGCTCGTCGGTCCGCTCCCGCCATTGGGTATCACCCTGCTGTGGGTCTCGGTGCTGCCGCTCCTCGGCGCCCTCTTCCTGGGCCGCCGCCGCCCCCGCTGACTCCCGCCGAACCCCGCCTGAACCCCGCCCGACGGCCCCGCCAGAACAGGCGAACGCGCGGAATCAGGCGCTCCCAACCAGGAGCGCCTGATCTCCCGCGTCCGCCTGAGGCCCCGCAGGTGGAAAGATGGTCTCTCATGGACACGCCTGAGAAGCCCACCGAACGCTCCGCAGGATCGACCCGTCCGCGCACTGACGCCGTCGTGACCGGGACGCACCGCCAAGCCGCGAAGGCCTCCGAGACCGCGCGCAAGATCGTCCGTGACATCACGACGGTCCCGCCGCGCAGCGTGCACCCGGCGCTCGTGCCCGGTGTCTCGGTCGAGGAGACGGGGCGCACCTACCGCACCGACCCGCTCGTCTTCGGCGTCGCCGCCGCGTTCGCCCTCGCCTTCATCGCGTGGGGCGTGTTCGCGGGGGACAACCTCGCCGGCACCACGAGCACGGTCCTCGCCTGGGTCGTGGAGTACTTCGGCTTCTTCTTCACGACCATCGCCACGATCATCCTCGTGTTCATGCTGTTCGTCGGCTTCAGCAAGTACGGGCGCATCCCGCTCGGCCGCGACGACGAGGAGCCCGAGTTCTCGATGTTCTCGTGGATCTCCATGCTCTTCGCGGCGGGCATGGGCATCGGCCTGGTGTTCTGGGGCGCCGCCGAGCCGCTGACGTTCTTCGAGAACCCGCCGCCAGGCACCGTCGAGGCGAACACCCTCGAGGCCATGCACACTGCGCAGACCCAGGTGCTGTACCACTGGGGTCCGCAGGCCTGGGCGTTCTACGCACTCGTCGGTGGAGCCATCGCGTACGGCGCCTACCGCCGCGGCCGCACGCCGCTGATCTCCTCGATCTTCGCCCCACTGCTGGGCGAGAACCGCACCACGGGCCCGGTCGGCCGCACGATCGACATCTTCTCCATCATCGTGACGCTGTTCGGCACGGCCGCCTCGCTGGGGCTCGGTGCGCTGCAGATCGGGCACGGGGTCGAGATCGTCAGCGGAGCCGGACCCCTCGGCAACGGCATCCTCATCGCGGTCATCGCGGTGCTCACGGCCTGCTTCATCGCGTCCGCCGTCTCCGGTGTCTCCAAGGGCATCCGCGCGCTGTCGAACATCAACGCCGTGGTCGCCATCCTGCTGGCGTTCTTCGTGTTCTTCGTCGGCCCGACGCTGCTGATCCTCAACGTCATCCCGTCGGTCGCGGTCCAGTTCCTCGGCGACCTGCCCACCATGATCGGCCGCTCCGCCTCGCAGGGTGAAGCCGCGCAGGCCTTCCTGTCGAGCTGGACGATCTTCTACTGGGCATGGTGGATCTCGTGGTCGCCCTTCGTCGGGATGTTCATCGCGAAGATCTCGCGCGGCCGCACGCTCCGTCAGTTCGTGTCGGTCGTCATCGTGGTGCCGTCCGCGATCTCGCTCGTATGGTTCGCGATCTTCGGCACCACGGCCATCCAGCAGCAGATGGACGGCGCGGGTCTCGTCGTCGACCCGCCGGAGGAGGTGCTGTTCGGGGTGCTGGAGAACCTGCCGTTCCCGCTCGTCACCAGCATCATCCTGATCATCCTCATCGCGATCTTCTTCATCACGGGCGCCGACTCCGCCTCGCTCGTCATGGGCACGCTGTCCCAGCAGGGCCGCCCGGAGCCGTCGCGCTGGGTCGCCGTCGTCTGGGGTGTGCTCGTCGGGGTGATCGCGGCGGTGCTGCTCGTCAGCGGCGCCGAGGGGAGCGGCCTGCAGTCCCTGCAGAACGCGACGATCATCGCGGCGCTGCCGTTCGCGATCATCATGGCGTTCATGATGATCGCGTTCATGAAGGATCTGCGGCGGGATCCCCTGATCCTGCGCGACCGGTATGCCCGGGCCGCCGTCCGCCACAGCGTCATGGCCGGGCTCGAGGAGTACGGCGACGACTTCGCCCTCGTGCCCGTCGAGTACGACCACTCGGAGGACGACCTCGCCTGGATCGACGAGGACACCGTCGACGACACCCTCGCCGAGGTGTACGAGGCCGCGACCGAGGCGATCGACATCATCCCGCCGGCCGAGGTGGACGCCGCCGTCGATGCGGCGATGGACGCCCCTGCCGACAAGGACTGAACGCGGGAGCTCAGGCGCTCACGCCGGGTCAGGCACGTCCTCACGCAGGACGCCTGAACCGGCGTGGTCGCCTGTCTCGGCAGCCGCGGTGATCCGTGCGGCCATGCCGGAGAAGATGAGCCCGTGGAAGGGCAGCACGGCGAGCCAGTACAGCCGGCCGAGGAGCCCGCGGGGGAAGAACACGGCGCGCTGCTCGTAGCGGGCGCCGTCGCCGTCGGGCACCGCGCGCAGTTCGAGCCACGCCTCGCCCGGCACCTTCATCTCGGCGCGGAGGCGCAGCAGATGCCCCTCCTCGGTCTGCTCGACCGCCTCGACGCGCCAGAAGTCGATCGCATCCCCGACTCGGGCGGCGGTGCGGCTGCGGCGTCCGCGGCGGAGCCCCACACCGCCCACCACGCGGTCCATGAGTCCCCGGACCGCCCAGAGCAGCGGCGACGAGTACCACCCGTTCTCTCCGCCGATCCCGAGGATGACGCGCCACAGCTCCGCGACGGACGCGCGGGTCGCGACGGAGCGCTTGTCCGTGAAGACGGTGCGTCCGGCCCAGTCCGGGTCGCTCGGCAGCGGGTCGCTCGGGGCTCCGGTCACCTCGGCGTCCTGCCAGCTCGTCTCCACGGCGTCCGCGTCCACCCGGCCGAGGGCCAGCGCCACGGACCGGCGATACGGCGTGAGCCCGCCCTCGGGGCGCGGGATGAGTGCGTCGACGGCGTGGTCCTTCATGATGCACTCGTTCTGCAGCGACGCGACGAGCGGCCGGGCGATGGAGCGCGGCACCGGCGTGACGAGGTTCACCCAGTGCGAGGCGAGTTCCGGGGTCAGCACCGGAAGGGCCGCGATGGCGCGCTGCCGCAGCCCGGCCTCCACCGCGTACCCGTTCATCATCTGGCCGTAGCGCAGCACATCCGGTCCGCCGATGTCGACCGCGCGGTTCACCTGATCGTCGACCCGTGCCGCCCCGAGCAGGTAGTGCAGCACGTCGCGTACGGCGATGGGCTGGATGCGGTTGCGCACCCACTTCGGCGCCGGCATGTACGGCAGCACGTCGGTGAGGTGCCGGATCATCTCGAAGGACGCCGAACCGGAGCCGATCACCACGCCCGCCTGCAGGACGAGCGTGGGCACCCCGGACTCCAGGAAGATCTCGCCGACGTGGACCCGGGAGCGGAGGTGCGGGGAGAGCTTCACGTCGTCCGGGTGCAGGCCGCCGAGGTAGACGATCCGCCGCACCCCGGCCCGGGCGGCGGCCGTGGCGACGGTGGTCGCGGCGCGCTCGTCGCTCTCCTCGAAGCCCTTCCCGGCCGACATGGAGTGGATGAGGTAGTACACGACGTCGACGTCGTCCATCGCGGAGGCGACGGCGTGCTCGTCGTCGGCGGACCCCTCGAAGATCTCGCACTCCTCGCCCCAGCCGAAGGAGGCGGCGCGGGCGGCGTCCCGCGCGAGGACCCGGACCCGGTAGCCGGCGTTCAGCAGGCGCGGGGTCAGGCGGCCGCCGATGTAGCCGGTGGCACCGAGCACGAGGGCGCGGGGTGCGGAGCCGTCGTCGCGGGGGACCGCCCGCAGGGCGTCCTCGCGACCGGTGGGCTGGGTGAGCTCGCTCATGCTCCGAGGGTAGATCCCGGGGCCGACATGCGGTACGGGCTTGCGCCCGCAGCATCGGCGCCTCCGGGTGACGTCGCGAGCACCCCCGGCGACAGGGTACGGTCGTATCCGTGACATCCATCGAATCGATTCGACGAGCGCCCGCGGACCGCGCCACCCGCCGCGCGCGCGTCGCCGTCTCGGCGCTGTTCCTCACGAACGGCGCCCTGTTCGCGAACATCCTGCCGCGGTACCCGGAGATCAAGGCCGCCCTCGGCCTCGACAACCTCGGCTACGGTCTCGCGCTCGCCGCCTTCCCCGCCGGGGCGATCGCGGCAGGACTCCTGGCGGCCACGCTGATCCGCCGCTTCGGGTCGGCGCGCATCGCGGTCATCGGCACCGTCCTCACGAGCCTCGGCCTGCTGTCGGCGGCGCTGTCCCCGACCGGCGCGCTCTTCGCGATCGCCCTCTTCGTCGGCGGCGCCTCCGATGCCATCACCGATGTCGCGCAGAACGCCCACGGGCTGCGCGTGCAGCGGCGGTACGGGCGCTCCATCATCAATTCCTTCCACGCCATCTGGTCCATCGGCGCGGTGCTCGGCGGAGTGATGGCCGCGGGCGCGATCGCCCTGCAGCTCCCGCTCGCCGTCCACCTGGGGATCTCGACCGCGGTCTTCGCGACGGTCGCCCTCGTCGCCCTCCGCTTCTGCCTGCCCGGCCGCGACGACGAGGTCGAGGAGGAGGCGGTGGCGGAACCCGAGGAGATCGCCTCCGCGGTCCGTCGCGGCGTTCCGGCGCGGACGGTGCTGTCCGTGATCGCCCTGACCCTCATCGCGATGGCCGGAGCCATCGCCGAAGACGCGGGCAACTCGTGGGCCACCCTCTACCTCGGTGACTCCCTGGGAGCGGCGGCCGCGGTCGCACCGCTCGGATTCATCGCCCTCGTCGGCGCGCAGTTCGTCGGGCGTCTGCTCGGCGATCCGATGACCGATCGCTTCGGGCAGCGCTGGGTGGCGCGGGTCGGCGGCCTCATCGCCGCCGTCGGGATGACGCTCGCGCTGCTCTTCCCGAGCGTGCCCGGCACAATCCTCGGGTTCGCGGCCGTCGGCTTCGGCATCGCCACCCTCATCCCCGCCGCGATGCACGCCGCCGACGAGCTCCCGGGGCTGCGGCCCGGGGTCGGGCTCACCGTGGTGTCCTGGCTGCTGCGGCTCGGCTTCCTGCTGTCGCCGCCGTTCGTCGGGTGGCTGGCGGAGACGCAGAGTCTCCGCGCGGGACTCGTGGTCGCGCCTGTCGCGGCGCTCGTGGCGGTGCTGCTCGCGGGCTTCCTGGACGCCCGGCGCCCGCGGAACGGGTCGGACTAGGCCGGCTCCTCCACGAGATCGGCGCCGCCGTGCGCGGCGTCGGCGTCCGCGGCCTCCTGGATCGCGGCGGTCATTCCCACGAGGAACCGCATGACGACGACGCGCTCCTCGTCGGAGAGGTCGTCCACGAGGGACAGCATGCGCCGGTGCATCGCACCCAGCGTCGCGCGCACCTCGTCGTCGCTGCTCACGGTGGGCACGACGATCCCGGCGCGGCGGTCGGTCGGGTGCGGTTCGCGGCGGGCGTGCCCGCCCTTCTCCAGTCGGTCGATGAGCGTCGTCGTCGACGCGGTGGAGATGTCGAGCATGCGCGCCAGATCGATGGGCCGCACGATGCGCCCGGCCTTCTGCTCGCGCAGCAGGAACCGGAGGGCGACGAGGTCTGTCTCGTTCATCCCCATGGACGCGCGCGTGCGGGCGCGCATCGCCGTCTCGGCGCTGCGGTACCGCCGCAGCATGTTGAGCACGTCGACCGTGGTGGCGCGCTCGCTGTCGGGGTACCAGTACCCGGAGGCGTGGAACTCGCCGGTGCTGTCGGTCACGCGACCTCTCCTTCGTCGCTGGAACCGGCCTCCCGCTCGAGCATCTCCATCGCGCCGGTCTCGACCTCGGCCGGGACGATGCGCAGGAGCCCGCCGGTGATCGCGTCGGTCTCGGCGCCGATGATCTGCTCGATCCGGCGTCGCGAGACGGAGGGGAAGAGTTCCTCCAGGCGTGCGAGCAGATCGGCGTAGCGGATGTACGACGCCTCCTCGAGGCTCAGTGGCTCGGGCATGGCATCCTTTCGGGGGCAGGGTTCCATCATCGCACCTCCGGAAGTCCCTGGTCTCCCGCGAATATCGCTAGTCAGCCTTACTGTCAGACTGTCGAGGTACCATGGAGAGCGGGGAAGGAGGATCTCTGCATGGGAAACGTGAGCACCGACGTCTCGACCTCAGCGCTCGCGCGCGATGTCGACGACTTCCGTCGCGCCGACGCGCAGTTGAACCGCCGTCTCGCGGCTCGGCGCGAACCCAACGATACCGACCGCGCCGCGATGCACTTCATCAGCACCGCGCCCGTCGAGAAGCCCGTCACTCCCCGCGACCTGGCCACCTACCTCGGTATCAGCACG
The DNA here is from genome assembly GCF_019091465.1 of Microbacterium sp. GbtcB4. NCBI lineage: Bacteria > Bacillati > Actinomycetota > Actinomycetes > Micrococcales > Microbacteriaceae > Microbacterium > Microbacterium sp. GbtcB4. The sequence continues at coordinate 200,380 of NZ_JAGXJJ010000001.1, read as the reverse complement.
GCCGCCGTCACGAGCGTCGTCCGGCGGATGTCGGAGCGGGGACAGATCGTCGTCGCCCCGCACCCCCTGGATGCCCGGTCCAAAGTCCTCCGCCCGTCCCTGCGAGATCTGCACGGCCAGGGTGACGAGCTGGCGCAGCGTGTGGCCGCCGTCGAGGGCGAGTTCACGGCGGAGGAGGCGGCTGTGATCTCCCGCTTCCTGCGCCGCCTGACCGATGAGCTCGGCGATCTTCCCTGATCGATTTGATTTAACTAGTTAAACTAGTAAACTATCCTCGTCCAGGTTTTCTGCCACGAGGAGAAGAACATGGGAACCCTCACCTACGCGAACCTCGCCGAGCCGATCGAGATCGACGACGAGCTGCTCGCCCACCTTCGCGCCGCCACCGTCACCAAGCTGCGGCGCAACGAGCCGTTCGCGCTCACGGTGCAGACCGGCGCCGACCGCACCGAGACGCTGTGGATCCACGCGTCCATCCCGATCCGCTTCGTCGTCGAGACGTCGGTCACCCTGCAGCGACCGCTGCTGGCCCGTCTCATGCAGGCCGCGGGCTCGACCGGCGGACTCGACCTCACCGACCCCGAGCTCGCGCTCGATGCGGTATCGCGCGAACTGCAGGCGATGTCCGCCTGATAACGGAGGGGTGCAGACCTGCCTCACCGCCTCGGGATCCTCTTCAAGGGCTCTCGGATCCCGGGCGGTGACGGCTACGGCGAGAACGGAGCGGGGGCTCTCGATCGCCGACCGCGGCATCCGGCCGCCGGGATTCGGGTTCCCGGCAGCCGGATGCCGTTTCTTCGTCAGAGGGCGGTGTAGCCGCCGTCGACCAGGTGGTAGCTGCCGGTGATGAAGCTCGCGGCGTCGCTCGCGAGGAACACCACGAGGTTCGCGACCTCCTCCGCCTGGCCGAGACGCCCGATCGGGTGCTTCGACACGAGGAAGTCCTTCGCCTCGTCGCCCATGTTCGCCAGGAGCGGGGTGTCGATGAAGCCGGGGCCGACCGAGTTCACGCGGACGCCCTGCGCCGAGTACTCGAGGGCGGCGGTCTTCGTCATGCCGACGACGCCGTGCTTGGCGGTGACGTAGGCGGGGGAGCCTGCGAAGCCGACGCTGCCGAGGATCGAGGCGATGTTCACGACCGAGCCGCCGCCGTTGGCGAGGATCGACGGGATCTGCGCCTTCATGTTGCGGAACACGGCGTTGAGGTTGATGGCGATCACCTTGTCCCACGCGTCTTCCTCGTAGTCCGCGGTGGGCGCGGTGGCGCCGCCGATGCCGGCGTTGTTGACGCCGATGCGGAGCGGGGCGAGCGAGTTGGCGAGCTCGACCGACGAGGCGATCCAGGCCGGGTCCGTCGCGTCGCCGACCGACGCCTCCGCGGTGCCGCCGGCGGCGCGGATCTCCTCGACGACCGCGTTCGCGTGCTCCGCGTTCAGGTCGTTGACCACCACCGCCGCGCCGTTCTGCGCCAGCAGCAGGGCGACCGCGCGGCCGATGCCGCTGCCCGCTCCTGTCACGATCGCCGAGCGGTTCGAGACGTCGTACTGAGCCACTTTCGGGCTCCTTCCCGGGCGGGCGCGGTGCCGGGAGATCTTCTCGGACGGTCCGTCCTTCCCTCCAGCCTACGCCCGTAATACCGGTGTGGATTCATGTGAATGGAAATGCTCGGCCGCCTGGCTACGCTGTGGGAACCGTCTGTCCCGGGGAAAAACTCTTGACACGATCCGGGCCCAGGTCTAACGTACAACCAAATGGTTGCACAAACGGAGTTGAGCGAAGCGGAGGTCGACCGTGTGTTCCACGCACTGGCGACGTCGACCCGGCGGGACATCCTGCGCCGGACGATCGAGCGGGAGCAGTCCGTCTCGACCCTCGCCTCCGAGTACGAGATGTCGTTCGCCGCGGTCCAGAAGCACGTGGCCGTGCTCGAGGCGGCGAACCTCATCGTCAAGCGCGCCGAGGGACGCGAGCGGCTCGTCCGCGCGAACCCCGAGATGATCGCCCGCGCCAGGGCGCTCCTCGCCCGATACGAAGAGCTGTGGCGGTCGCGCATCGCCCGGCTCGACGATCTCCTGGCCGAGCCCTCCCCGCCCGCGCGGGAGCGACCGGCCTCCACCGACCCCACCAGCAGTCAACGCAACGAATCGCAAGGAGACTGACATGCCTGTCACGGACATCATCACGGATGCCGAGAACCTCACCATGACCGTCGTCGCCGACCTCGCCGCGCCCGTCGAGCGCGTCTGGGCCGCCTACACCGACCCGCAGCAGCTCGAGCGGTTCTGGGGCCCACCCGGCTGGCCGGCCACCTTCTCCCGGTGGGACCACACCGTCGGCGGCCGAGCCGTGTACACGATGAACGGCCCCCGCGGGGAGAAGGCCTCCGGCACGTGGGAGTTCCTGGAGATCGACGCGCCGCGCAGCTTCACGGTGCTCGACTCGTTCGCCGACGAGGACGGCACGCCGGACGCCAACCTCCCCTCCATGCGCATGACCTTCACGTTCGAGCCGACGGCCGAGGGCACACGCATGGTCAACACGAGCCACTTCACGTCTGCCGAGGCGCTCGAGCAGGTCGTCGCGATGGGTGCCGTTGAGGGCACCCGGATGGCCATGGCCCAGCTCGACGCCGTGTTGCAGGACCTCCGCGACTACGCGCAGGGCAAGGGCACCCGGGTGGAGCTGCTGGACGACACGCACGTGCGCATCACCCGGCTCGTCGACGGTCCGCGCGAGCTGGTGTGGCGCGCCCACTTCGAGCCCGAGCTCATCCGCCAGTGGATGCTCGGCCCGGACGGGTGGGAGATGACCGAGTGCGTGTCGGCGACCGAGGTCGGCCAGTCGTACCGGAACTCCTGGGCGCCCGTGGGCGACACGGAGGGTGAGCCGTTCGGATTCGAGGGGGAGGCGCTGCTGATCGACGCCCCGAAGCGCGCCGTGACCACCGAGCGGATGCAGGGTATGCCGACCGAGACGCTCAACGACCTCAACCTCTACGAGGAGGACGGCGCGACCCTCGTCACGGTGCTCATCGAGTATCCCGACAAGGAGACGCGGGACATGATCCTCGCCACCGGCATGGCCGACGGCATGGAGGCCTCGTTCGCGCGACTGGAGCGGGAGCTGCTGTCCGTCTGACACCCAGGCACGCGCGCCGGAACAGGCGGTTCTCGTCGAGAGCCGCCTGTTCCGGCGCTTCTGCCTGTGCGAAAGCGGGATAAAGTGGCGGCACGATGAGGATCACGCGCCGTACCCTGCTCCTCGGCGCCGGAGCCGGTGCCGTCTCGGTGCTTCTCGGCTCATGCACTCCGGAGCCGGAACCGACGCCGACCCCCACCCGCACGCGCGAGCCGGAGCCGCCGCCCGGCGTCCCCGCCCCGAGCGGGAGCGTCCGCAGCACCTGGACCACCGACCCCTTCGCCCGGGGCGCCGCGAGCTTCACCCCCGTGGGGGTGCTCGCCGCGACCCGTGCGGCGCTCGCGCAGCCCGTCGACGACCGGCTCTTCTTCGCCGGTGAGGCGACCGACGACGAGGCGCCGGGTACCGTCCGGGGAGCCCTGCGCTCGGGCCGCCGTGCCGCGCGGGAGCTCATCGTCGCCGCCGAGGACGGCGAGCGGGTGGCCGTGATCGGCGCCGGGATAGCCGGGGCGACCGCCGCCGCGCAGCTCGCGGAGAACGGCCTGCAGGTGACGGTGTTCGAAGCGCGCGACCGCGTCGGCGGCCGGATCCTCTCCCGCGCGGAGGACGACTGGCCGGTTCCGGTGCAGCTCGGCGCGTGGCTGTTCGGCGACGCCGACGCGGAGCTTCTCGAGACGATCGACGAGGGGGACATGGACCTCGTCGACCTCGACGGGGCGCGGTGGCGCTCGGCCGAGGGCGATGTCGACCCCGTGGACCCGCAGCCGGTGGAAGCCGCGGTGACCACGGCGCAGTCCGCCCCGCAGGACTCCTCGGTGGCGGACGCCCTCGCGGCAGCCGGCATCGACCCGGAGGATCCCGCGACCGCTGCGCTCCTGGCGCTCCTCGCCGCACGGACGGGCGCGGACGCCGCCGACCTGTCGAGCTGGTTCGCCCCGCCGCTCCCCGACGCGGCGCTGCAGGGAGTCGGCGACGACCTGACCCCGTTCATCGAGAGTGCCCTGGACGGGGTGAAGGTGGGCCTCAGCTCGCCGGTCACCCGCCTCGCGTGGGACGACACCGGGGTGAGCGTGCGCCTCGGCACCGGGGAAGCCCTCTCCTTCGACCGGGTGCTGCTGACGGTGCCGCTCGGGGTGCTGCAGGAGCAGGCCCTCGAGTTCGACCCGCCGCTGCCGTTCGACAACCGCGGCGCCGTGTCCGCGCTCGGCATGGGCGCCATCGAGACGGTGTGGCTGCGATGGGACGAGCCGTTCTGGGACGGTGACGAGGCGATCTGGCACGCGGTGGGCGACGACATCGCGATCCCCACGTGGATCAACCTCCGCCCCTCGACCGGCGAGAACGTGCTCGTCGGGATCGTGGGCGGTGCGGCGGCGCGGGACTTCGCGGAGCTCGGGGAGGCCGAGGCCGTCGAGGCGGCGCTCGCATCGCTGGCGCTCTACGCCTGAACCGTCTCGCGTGCGGCCTCGACCGGGGCGCGGTCCTCGGGAGGGGGCTCGGCAGGAGCGCGGTCCCACGGGTCCGGCAGGCGGCTGATGAGCACGAGCGCGGTCGCCACGGCGGCGAAGACGGCCAGCGCGATCGCGCAGGAGACGGTGAACTCGACGGGGCCGCTCACCTGCCGCGGGTCGAGGAAGTAGTACGGGTACCAGCCGATCAGTGGCCCGCGGATGAGCGTCGCGACGCCCCACAGCACCGGATAGGCGAGGGTCACCGGGATCACGCGCCACGGCACCGCCCGATGCCCCGGGGCCAGGGCCCAGGCCGCGACGGTCACCGCGGGCAGCCAGAAGTGCAGCACCTGATCCGACCACGGGACGTCGATGCGGATCCCCCGGACGCCGGCCTGCCAGACGAGGATCGCGAACACGAGTCCCGCCGTGATGGTCCAGGTGAGCACGAGGGCGAGCGCCACCGTGAGCCACCGCGGATCGCGGGCTCTGCGCAGCGCGAGGACTCCGGCCACGGTGAGGAGGACGACGAAGGCGATGTTCGACTGGTTCGTCAGGTACGCGAAGAAGTTCTGGCTCGCGATGGTGTTCGACGCGAGTCCCCACGCGAGGCGGTGGATCAGCGCGACGAGGCAGACGGCGGCGGCGGTGAGCCGGAGCAGGCCGAAGACGGTGCGCTTGTTCACCGTCGCCTCGTCCTTTCCGCCATCCGCCGAGTCTACGGAGCCGATCCGGGGGACGCCGCATCAGGCCGTCGCGCGGGTTCAGGCGCGGGCGGGTGTGGGGTCCTGTTCTCGCGGGAATGCCTGCTGTGGCGGAGGGGTCAGCGGCGCGAAGCGCGCGTCGACCACAGCGCCAGCGCGATGAGGGCCGGCTGGAAGAACAGACGCACGAAGCGCTTCATATCGGTGTCGAGTCCGAAGCCGTCCCGGTGATGCATCCACTGCGCCACGTTGCCCGGGAAGACCGCCGCGAAGAAGAGCGCGGCGACGGTGCCGACCGTGCGACGGCGGCGTCGGGCGAAGAGGAGAGCGGAGCCGAGCGCGACCTCCGCGACGCCGGACGCGAGCACCGTGGTGTCGGGATCGAGCGGCAACGATTCCGGCACCTGCGCCTGGAACTCCTCGCGGGCGAACGTGAGGTGGGAGACGCCGGCGAACACGAGCGAGACGCCGAGGAAGATCCGGCCGATGGTGCGGGGAGTCGACATGCTGCGAGTGTACTCCTCGCGGTCTCCGTCAGATCAGGCGGCGGAGTGCTTCTTCGAGGGTGATGCCCTGCGCGTCGGCGCGGTCCCGGAGGCGGGCGTGCTCGTCGGGGGACAGCGGGAGCTGGAGCACGATGGGATCGTCTTGCGCGAGGTCGAGTCCGTCGAGGAGGTCGGAGGTCTCGGCCCACAGCGGCGCGGCGAACTCCGCCTCGGCGACGGGCGTCGTGGTGCGGGATGAGGGTGCCGTGGAGGAGGAGGCCGGGGCTTCCGTAGCGGCAGCGGCGACCGGGGCGGAGGCGGCGACGGCGGCTCCGGCGTCGGTCGCGCGGGTGAACCCGGGGCCTCGACGTGGCTCCTGCTTCTGCTGGTAGGCCTTGGCGGCGGCGTTCGCGCGCTCGTCGGCGGCTTCGTTCAGCGGGTGCCCGGCGTGGCCCTTGACCCAGGAGAACTCGACGTCGCGACCGCGCAGCGCCTCGTCGATCCCCTCGAGGAGGTCGCGGTTCAGCACGGGCCCGCCGTCGGACTTCCGCCACCCGCGGCGCTTCCAGCCGGGCATCCACTTCGTCACGGAGTCGATCACGTAGCGGCTGTCACACTCGATCAGCAGCTTCTCGTCGGTGCCGGCCGTCGCCCGGAGCAGTTCGAGGACGGCGCGGAGCTCGCCCTGGTTGTTCGTGCCGTGCGGGGAGCCGCCGGCCGCCCAGTTCGCGTCGTCGATGTACCAGGCCCAGCCGTTCGGGCCGGGGTTGCCCAGGGCGGAGCCGTCTGCGGCGGCGGTGATGGTCATCCGTCCACCGTATCGCTGGCCGCGGACGCACTTTCGCGCCGCGGTCGCACGGATTCCCGCGGAACCTGCGACGGGAGTGCGAAACAGCGACGCCGCGCGGGTGTCAGTCCTCGGGGGCGGGTGGGGCGACGGGGAACACGATGGAGCTCACCGAGGACGAGGTGTCGAGGCCGAGGGTCAGCGGGTCGAGCGCCGGCGCGGCGTCGAGCGTGTCTGCGGCCGAGGTCTCGAGAGGTTCAGAGGGGAGTCCCCACTGCTTCTCTTCTTCCTCCGGTCGCTGCTGGAAGAGTCCCATGTGTCCATTGTCACCCCCGGGCGGCGCGGGGTCGCAGTTTCCCACCGAGGTCGCAGGGATCCGGCGGCATCCTGCGACGGGAGCGCGAATCTCCGACCGCGGCTCACTCCGAGCGCGCCGCCTCCCGCACCGCATCGATGAGGGTGCGCCACGGACCGTCCACGGCGGAGTCGGGCAGCTCCCGCTCCCGGCGCTCGGACGGGGTGCGGGCGCGGATGCTCCAGACGAACCGATCGGCCCCGGGCTCCGTGTCGACGTCGTCGTCCCAGGGGCAGCTGTCGATGAGGCCGATCCATTCCTCGGCGTCCGGCGGCTCGGCCTCCACACGCCACTGGCGACGGATGCCGGCGAGACCTCCCGAGCGCACGACGGCGATGACGACGGGGGCGTCAGGCGGCGTCGGGTCCTCGGTCACCCTCATAGACTCCCACGGTCGTCCACGCGCGTCGAGCGGCGGCGACCGTCTCCTGATCGACCGTGGCTGCCGCGGCGACCGTGGCGTCGGCGAACTCGGTGAAGTTCGCGGTGCTCGACAGCCCGCCGGTGAGTGCCCGGTACCAGACTGTTCCGGCGCGCTCCCAGGCGTTGCCGCCGAGGTCGAGGGCGAAGAGGGCGAAGGCGCGGTTCGGGATGCCGGAGTTGATGTGCACGCCCCCGTTGTCCTCGGTGGTGCGTACGAATCCGCTCATGTGGTCGGGCTGCGGGTCTTTCCCGAGTTCATCGTCGTCATAGGCCGTGCCCGGCGCGATCATGGAGCGGAGAGCTGAGCCCTCCACCGCATCCGTGAAGATCTCCGCCCCGATGAGCCAGCTCGCCTGGTCGGCGGACTGACCCAGGGCGTACTGCTCGGTGAGGGCGCCGAACACGTCGGCCACGGACTCGTTGAGTGCGCCCGGCTGCCCCTGATACTCCAGGTTCGCCGTGTGCTGCACGACACCGTGGGCGAGCTCATGTCCGATCACGGTGAGCGAGCCCGTGAAGTGCTGGAACACCTCGCCGTCGCCGTCGCCGAACACCATGCGCTCGCCGTCCCAGAAGGCGTTGTCGTAGTCGACGCCGTAGTGGACGGTCGCGTCGAGAGGAGCACCGGCGTCGTCGAGCGAGTTACGGCCGAACGCGGAGAGCAGCATCTCGAACGTCGCGCCCAGGCCGTCGAAGGCCTCGTTGACCGCGGTGTCGGCGACGGGCTCATCGTCTTCCGTGCGGACCACGGCCCCCGGGAGCTGCTGTGTGTTGCCGGCGTCGCTGATCGTGCGGTTCGGCGCATCCGAGAGCTGCGCGACGAGGTCGCCGTTCTCGTCGATGGAGAGGTCGATGCGGGCGCGGAACGGCGGGCGCCCCGCGGTGAGCGTCTGCCGGGCGGCGGCGGCGGCCTTCGGGAACCGACCCGACTCCGCCAGGCGGGCGAGCAGGTAGGAGGGGACGACGCCGGGATGCGGGGAGGATTCTGCGCTGCTCATGCGTCGACCCTACGCCGGGGCGCGGACACAGCAGGAGACCCGCCGCCGTTCTGCGATGAGGGCGGGAGCGATGCCGGTGGTGGCCGAGCGCGTATTAGTCGGCGGATTCGCCGCGGGAGGCGCCCGGTCGGCGTCGTGCCCCGATGACGAGCAGCACGATTCCCAGCAACGCCAGCAGGATGTTCACACCGAGGTACACGGCGCCGTCGGCGCCGCCCGCCCGGACGACCGACAAGGATGCGACCGTCCCGACGACGGCCAGAGCGAGGCACACGAAACCGATGATCCTCAGCATGCCGGCCCTCCTCATCGCATCCCTCCGTCCGGACACAGCGTAGCCGCGAGGCGCCCGGCACCCCACACAGCAGGAGACCCCCAGGACGGTCGCGTAAAATCGGCCTAATGACCGACGCGCCCGACGCCACCCCCGACCTGGGCCCCGGCATCGACCCCGACGACCTCGCCACGACGCTGCGCGTCCTCGCCGAGCTGCACACGATCGACAACGAGCACCCCGACTTCGTGGCCGTGCGCCACGCGACCGCGGCCATGTTCAAGGCGGTCAAGCGCGTGCGGCGCAAGGAGATCCGGGATGCGATCGCCGAGGCGGACAAGGCCGTCGTCGCCCGCACCGCCACCGGCGCCCCCGACCGCATCGACGACGAGACGCGCGGGCACGACCTCGCGTCCCGTGTGATCGACGCCCCCATCGCCGGCGAGCTGCTCAAGCCGCGCAACTGCTACATCTGCAAGCAGCCGTACACGCTCGTCGACGCGTTCTACCACCAGCTCTGCCCGGACTGCGCCCGCTTCAGCCACGGCAAGCGCACCGCCCGCACCGACCTCACCGGAAAGCGCGCGCTGCTCACCGGCGGCCGCGCGAAGATCGGCATGCACATCGCGCTGCGCCTCCTCCGCGACGGCGCGCACACCACGATCACCACCCGGTTCCCGCGTGACGCCGTGCGGCGGTTCTCGGCCCTCCCGGATGCGGGCGACTGGCTGCACCGGCTGCGCGTGGTCGGCATCGACCTCCGCGACCCCGCCCAGGTGATCGGGCTCGCCGACTCGGTCGCCGCGCAGGGCCCGCTCGACATCCTCATCAACAACGCCGCACAGACGGTCCGCCGCTCACCGGGGGCGTACTCGCTGCTCGCCGACGCGGAGCTCCAGCCGCTGCCGGACGGCCCGCTGCCGGAGATGGAGACCTTCGGGCACACCGTCGACCCGCACCCGCAGGCGCTGCAGGCCTCGGTCGACGCGCATCCGCTGCTGTCGGTCGCGGCGCTCGGCGGCACGGTCGCGGAGCAGGGGGGACAGGCCCTTACGGCCGAAGACCTCGCGAGGCTCGCGATGGCCCCCGGCTCCTCCTCGCTCGAGAAGCACGCGGATGGCACGGCGATCGATGCGGGCGGCCTCGTGCCGGACGTGAACCGCGTCAACAGCTGGGTGCAGTCGGTGGATCAGGTCGACCCGCTGGAGATGCTCGAGGTGCAGCTCGCCAACACGACCGCGCCGTTCCTGCTCATCAGCAGGCTGCGGGCGTCGATGGCCGCGTCGTCGTCGCGCCGGAAGTACGTCGTGAACGTCTCCGCGATGGAGGGGCAGTTCTCCCGGCGCTACAAGGGCCCCGGCCACCCGCACACGAACATGGCGAAGGCCGCGCTCAACATGCTGACCCGCACGAGCGCGGGGGAGATGTTGGAGAAGGACGGCATCCTCATGACCGCCGTCGACACCGGCTGGATCACCGACGAGCGCCCGCACTACACGAAGGTGCGCCTCGCGGAGGAGGGCTTCCATGCCCCGCTCGACCTGGTCGACGGCGCCGCCCGCGTGTACGACCCCATCGTGCGCGGCGAGGCCGGCGAGGACATCCACGGCGTCTTCCTCAAGGACTACGAGCCCAGCCCCTGGTGACGCCCGTTCGAATCGCCTGAATGGTTCCATCCGGAGCCGAAATAGGGCCAATCGGGCGATTCGAAAGCCGTCAGCCGGGGTAGGGGTGAGGGAACCAGACCGTCACGATGAGGCCTCCGCCGGTGCGGGGTGTGAGCACGAGGGTGCCGCCGTGGGTCTGCGTGATGCGCTGCACGATCGCGAGGCCGAGACCCACCCCGGCGTGCTCCGGCCCGCGCGTGCGCTCGGTGCCGCGCTGGAAGGGCTCGACGAGCGTCGCGACCTGGGAGGCGTGCAGCTCCGCACCGGTGTTCTCCACGACGAGGGCCACCGCGTGCGGAAGGGAATGCGTGCGCACCGCGACGGAGCCGCCGCCGTCGCTGCGGTTGTGGACGATCGCGTTGGCGACGAGGTTCATGACGAGCTGCGGCAGCAGGGCGGAGGAGCCCAGCACGGTCGCCGGCACGCCGGACACCTCGACCTCGACCCCGCGGCGGTCGGCGAGCGGGAGGAGAGCCTCGACGGACTCCTCGGCCAGGAGCGACAGGTCGACGAGCGTCCGTGGGAAGGTGCGCTGATCCGCCCTGCTCAGCAGCAGCAGCGCCTCGGTGAGGTCGATCGCGCGCGTGTTGACCTCGTGGAGCCGGTCGATCAGGGCGTCGACGTCGCGGTCGGGATCGGTGCGGGCCACGTCGAGGAGCGTCTGCGAGATGGCCAAGGGCGTCCGCAGCTCGTGCGAGGCGTTCGCGGCGAAGCGCTGCTGCTCGGCGACGTGTGCCTCGAGCTGCTCGAGCATCGTGTCGAAGACGTCGGCGAGGTCGCGGAACTCGTCGCTCGGGCCCTCCATGCGGATCCGGTGCGAGAGGGAGCCCTGCGCCGCGAGCCGTGCGGCGTCGCCGATGCGGTCGAGCGGCGCCAGCATCCGTCCGGCGAGCAGCCACCCGCCGCCGAGGCCGATCGCGAGCAGCGCGACCATCACCATCGCCGCGACCGGCACGAACGCCCGGATCAGATCCGAGCGGTTGGGGACGAAGAAATCGACGACGGGGATCTGCACATCCGGGACGTACCGCAGGAGGTAGAGCGCCACGGCCCCGAGCAGCAGGAGGCCGGACACGACGACGATGCCCGCGTAGCTCAGCGTCAGCTTGAGGCGGACGCTCAGCCCCCGTCGCCTACGCATCCGCGTCGGCTCCGATCCGGTAGCCGACGCCGGGCACCGTGAGGATCAGCCACGGCTCGCCGAGGCGCTTGCGCAGCGAGGAGACGGTGATGCGGACGGCGTTCGTGAACGGGTCGGCGTTCTCGTCCCACGCCCGCTCCAGCAGCTCCTCGGCGCTGACCACCCCGCCCTCGGCGTCGACGAGCACCTCCAGCACGGCGAACTGCTTGCGGGTGAGGGCGACGTACCGGCCGTCGCGGTAGACCTCGCGGCGGAACGGGTCGAGGCGCAGCCCGGCGATCTCCAGCACCGGTGGCCGCGCGCGCTGTCGGCGGCGGTCGAGGGCACGCAGCCGCAGCACCAGCTCCCGCAGCTCGAACGGCTTGGTGAGGTAGTCGTCGGCGCCGAGCTCGAACCCGGAGGCCTTGTCGTCGAGGCGGTCGGCGGCCGTGAGCATGAGGATGGGGATGCCGCTGCCCGAGGCGACAATCCACCGCGCGATGTCGTCGCCGGACGGGCCCGGCACGTCGCGGTCGAGGATCGCGATGTCGTACGCGTTGATGCCCAGGAGTTCGAGCGCGGTGTCTCCGTCGCCGGCGATGTCGGCCGCGATCGCCTCCAGTCGCAGCCCGTCGCGGACGGCCTCGGCGAGGTAGGGCTCGTCCTCGACGATCAGCACACGCATGGCAGTGATCCTACGCAGTGCGGCATATCGCCGGTGTATGGAAAAGGCCATACGCCGTGGCAACCGCGTGCTCTCTTCACTGGAAGCATGAACGACCTCCGCACCCCCCGAGCCGTCCGTGCCCGGCGCCGTCGGCGGATCGCCACCACGGCGTCCGTGCTGGCGCTCGCCGTGGTCGGCGCCGTCGCCGTGCAGCAGTCGCTGTCGGCCGCGTTCGCCGAGACCGCCCCGCACGTCGCCGGCCCCGCCCCTTCCTCCTATCCGCACCCGCCGACCGGATCGGTGCTCGCCCCGAGCGAGGCCGACGGCGTGATCCGCGACGGCGATCAGCCCACGGTGTTCGACGTCGACAGGGTCGCCGTCGGCAATCTCGACCCCGCCCTGCTCGACGCCCTCCAGCGCGCCGCCTCCGATGCGGAGGCCGACGGGGTGACGTTCCTCGTGAACAGCGGATGGCGTTCGGCGGCCCTGCAGGAGCAGCTGCTTCGCGACGCGATCGACGACTACGGCTCGCAAGAGGAGGCGCGCCGCTGGGTGGCGACCGCGGAGACCTCGGCGCACGTCTCCGGCGACGCCGTCGACCTCGGTCCCCTGCCCACTCTCGACTGGCTCACACAGCGCGGATGGCGCTACGGCCTCTGCCAGACCTACGGCAACGAATCCTGGCACTACGAGCTGCGACCGGAGGCCGTCGAGAACGGCTGCCCCGCACAGTACGCCGACCCCACCGAAGACCCGAGGATGCAGCGATGACGGCCGTGCTCGCGGCGGGGATGACCCTGTCCCGCCTCCACGCACCGACACTGTCCACCCTCCCGGACGCCGTGACCGAGAACCTCCGCCGTGTGCGGGAGGCCGCCGCGGTACCCGTCATGGCCGTGGTCAAGGCCGACGCGTACGGCCATGGAATAGTGGCCGTGGCGACCGCCGCCGTGGCCGCGGGGGCCGAGTGGCTCGGGGTCACCGACGTCGCCGAGGGGGTCGTGCTGCGCGAGGCCGGACTGCGCGTGCCCATCCTCGCCTGGCTGCACCCCGCGGGCATCGACGCGCCGCTCGCGGCCGCCGCCGGGGTCGACGTGGCTGTGGGCTCCGTCGAGGAGCTTCGTCAGCTCGCGGCCGATGCCACAGCTTCCGTGCGGGTGCATCTGCATCTCGACACCGGGATGGCGCGCGGAGGGTGTCCCGTGGAGGACTGGGATGCGCTGCTGCGCACGGCGCGGGCGGCCCGTGGCCGGATCGAGGTCGTCGGGGTGATGGGACACCTCCCGCACGCCGACAGCGCGGATCCGCGGGCGAATGCGGCCGCGGTGCTGCGGATGCGCCAGGGGAGGGACGCGGTCCTGCGCGCCGGCTTCGGACCGCTGCTCGTGCATCTCGCGGCGACCTCGGGCGCCCTGACCGATCCGGCGACGCACTTCGACATGGTGCGGGTGGGGGCCGCCCTCGTGGGGATCGACCCGTCCGAGACCGTCTCTCTGGTCGGGGCCTCGCGTTTCACCGCGCCCGTGGTGCACAGCGCCGCCGTGCCGGCCGGCACGGTCGTGGGCTACGGCGGGACGCACACGACGGCGGCGGCCACGCACCTGAGCGTGGTGGGCGTCGGATACGCCGACGGCATCCCGCGGGAGATCGCGTCGGGCGCGGGGGTGGAGATCGGAGGCGAACGGCATCCGATCGTCGGCCGGGTGTCGATGGATCAGATCGTCGTCGACACCGGGGGGAGGGCGTTCCCCCGGGGAGCGGTCGCGACGGTGTTCGGGCCGGACGGCGGCGCGGTGCCGTCGGTGCAGGAGTGGGCGCGGTGGGCGGGCACCATCCCGCACACCATCGTCACGGGCATCGGCCCGCGGGTGGAGAGGAGCGTGGCATGACGATGAAGGTCCTGGTCATCGGAGGGGGACAGAATCCCGAGCACGAGGTGTCGCTCGCCTCGGCGGCAGCGGTCGCCGCGGCGCTGCGGTTGGGGGGACACACCGTCACGACCGTGACGATCGACCGCGACGGCGTGTGGCGGGCCGACGGCATCCCGCCCGGCGTGAGTCCGGCGGCGTCGTTGCAGCAGGCCCTGCCGCTGCTCGCGGCGAGCGACGTCGTGTTCCCTGCGGTGCACGGTGCGCTCGGGGAGGACGGCGCCCTCGCGGCGTTGTGTGCGCTCGCCGGGGTGCCGGCCGTCGGCTCCGCGCTGGGGGCGGGGGCGATCGGCATGGACAAATGGGCCACGAAGCTCGTGGCCCAGGCCGTCGGGCTGCGCACCGCCCGAGGGCGGCTGGTCGCCGCGGAGGACATCGGCGACGTGGAGTTCGAGGGCGCCGTCGTGGTCAAGCCGGTCACGGCCGGCTCGAGCCACGGCGTGAGCCTGGTGACGGAGGAGGGCGACCTGCTCACGGCGCTGCGGGGGGCGGCGCGTTTCGACCGGCGGATCCTGGTCGAGGAGGTCGTGCACGCGCGGGAGATCGACGTCGCCGTGCTGCGGGAGAAGGGCGGGGTGCGGTGGGCCGCCCCGCCCCTGGAGATCCACGCGCCCGGGCTCTTCGACACCGCGACGAAGTACGACGGCACGGCCCGCTTCACGGTTCCCGCGCAGCTCGATGCGGCCGCCACGACAGCGCTCAAACGCGCCGCGATCGCGATGTTCGACGCGCTGGGGTGCGACGGGGTCGCCCGCATGGACTTCTTCCTCACGGACGAAGGTCCGGTGCTCAACGAGGTCAACACGATGCCCGGGCTGACCGCCGCCTCCCAGGTGCCGCGGATGTTCGCGGCGGCCGGGGTGGACTACGTCGACCTCGTGGACCGGCTCGTCCGAGCGGCCGTGTGAGAAGGGGTCGACATCTGTGAGGGAGAGGCGGATGCTGGGGGCATGGCAGCCTTCACAGCGGAGAACGCGTTCAGCGGTTTCAGCGTCGACGACATCGACGCGGCGAGAGAGTTCTACGGCACGACCCTCGGGCTCGACGTCGAGGTCAACGCGATGGGGTTCCTCGATCTGCGCCTCCCCCGCGGCGGGTCGGTCCTCGTCTACGCGAAGCCGAACCACACCCCGGCGAGCTTCACGATCCTGAACTTTCCGGTGGCGGACGTCGATGCCGCCGTCGAGGAGCTCAACGAGCGCGGGGTGCAGACCAAGATCTACGGCGACGACGAGTTCCCGTCGGACTCCCGCGGCATCGTCAGGGGGAACGGGCAGGGCCCCGACATCGCGTGGTTCCGCGACCCGGCGGGCAACGTGCTCGCCGTCATGCAGGCCTGACGGGGCCCGCCTCGCTCACAGCCGGTCGACCGCCGTCACCGTGACGACCGCCTCGCCCGCCTCGTCGGACGCGGCGAGATCGACGGTGGCGCTGATGCCCCAGTCGTGGTCGCCGGCGGGGTCGTCGATGATCTGCCGTGCCGTCCAGGCGGTCGGGCCCTCGGTGAGCAGCAGCATCCGGGAACTCCGGGCGTCCGGGCCGATGCCGATGTCGTCGTGCTCGGCGAAGTACGCGTCCAGCGCGTCCGACCAGGCGGCGGCGCCGAACGACGGGTCGAGCTCGGCCAGCGCGTCCACGTCCTCGCGGGCGGCGAGCTGCACCCGCCGGAAGAGCTCGTTGCGGACGAGCGTGCGGAAGGCGCGGGTGTTGCTCGTGAGGCGCTTCGGTGCGGGCGGGACGATCGGCTCGTCGGTCTCGCTGCGGGCGGCGGTCCCGGCGGTCAGCTCGCTCCACTCGTCGAGCAGGCTGGAGTCGATCTGGCGCACGAGCTCGCCGAGCCAGGCGATGAGGTCGTGGAGGTCCTCGTCCTTCCGATCCTCGGGGATCGTCTGGGAGGCGGCGCGATACGCGTCCGACAGGTACCGCAGGACGACGCCCTCGGAGCGGGCGATCTTGTAGAACGCGACGTACTCGCCGAACGACATGGCCCGCTCGTACATGTCGCGGACGACGGACTTCGGGTGCAGCGCGAAGTCCCGGATCCATGGCTGCGCCGCGCTGAAGGTCTCGAAGGCCGCATCGAGGAGCTCCTCCAGCGGCTTCGGGTAGGTGATCGCCTCGAGGAGCTCCATCCGCTCGTCGTACTCGATGCCCTCGCGCTTCATCGCGGCGACCGCCTCGCCCCGTGCGAGGAACTCCTGCTGGCTGAGCACGGCACGCGGATCGTCGAGCGTCGCCTCGACGATCGAGATCATGTCGAGCGCGTACGACCCCGTCCCCACCCCCTGATCCCCCGAGCCCGCCTGGGTCCCTGAGTCTGTCGAAGTCTGGGTCCCTGAGCCTGTCGAAGGCTGGGTCCCTGAGCCTGTCGAAGGCTGGGTCCCTGAGCCTGTCGAAGTCTGGGTCCCTGAGCCTGTCGAAGTCTGGGTCCCTGAGCCTGTCGAAGGCTGGGTCCCTGAGCCTGTCGAAGGGTCCAGCAGATCGAACGCCGCGAGGGCGAACGGCGACAGCGGCTGGTTGAGCGCGAAGTTCGGCTGCAGGTCGACGGTGAGCCGGACGCCCTTCGGCTCTCCGGGCACGCCCGTGTCGAACGTCTCCACGACGCCCGATTCCCGGAGCGTGCGGAAGATCGCGAGGGCGCGGAGCGCGAGCGCGCGCTGACGGGCGCGCGGCTCGTGGTTGTCGAAGACGAGCCGGCGGACGTTGGCGAACACATCCCCGCCCCGGGCGATCACGTTGAGCAGCATCGCGCTGGTGATCTGCATGTGCGAGGTCAGGGTCTCCGGCGTCGCGTCGATGAGCTTCCGGAACGACGGCTCGCCCCACGACACGAAGCCGTCGGGGGCCTTCTTGCGGATGATCTTCCGCTTCTTCTTCGGGTCGTCGCCGGCCTTGCGGATCGCGGCGAGGTTCTCGGTCTCGTGCTCCGGGGCCTGGGCGACGACGGTACCAGCGGTGTCATAGCCCGCGCGTCCGGCCCGGCCCGCGATCTGGTGGAACTCCCGCGCGTTGAGCTGGCGCATCCGCGTGCCGTCGAACTTCGTCAGCGCGGTGAGCAGCACGGTCCGGATGGGGACGTTGATGCCCACGCCCAGGGTGTCGGTGCCGCAGATGACCCGGAGGAGACCGCGCTGGGCGAGCTGTTCCACGAGTCGGCGGTACTTGGGCAGCATGCCGGCGTGGTGCACGCCGATGCCGGCCCGGAGGAAGCGGGAGAGCGTCTTGCCGAACGCCGTCGTGAAGCGGAAGCCGCCGATGAGGGCGGCGATCTCGTCGCGCTGCTCACGCGTGGCGACCTTCGTGCTCGACAGCGCCTGCGCCCGCTCCATGGCCGCCGCCTGCGAGAAGTGCACGATGTAGATCGGTGCCTGCCCCGTGTTGAGCAGGTCGTCGATGGTCTCGTGGATGGGCGTCGTCTCGTAGAAGAAGTGCAGGGGGACCGGGCGCTCGACCCCCGTGACCGAGGCGGTCTCCCGTCCGGTGCGGCGCGTCAGGTCGGCGGCGAGGGTGGTGACGTCGCCGAGGGTGGCCGACATCAGCACGAACTGCGCCTGCGGGAGCTCGAGGAGCGGCACCTGCCAGGCCCAGCCGCGGTCGGGGTCACCGTAGAAGTGGAACTCGTCCATGACGACGAGGCCGACGTCGGCGGCGTCGCCCTGGCGCAGGGCCAGGTTCGCGAGGATCTCCGCGGTGCAGCAGATGATGGGGGCGTCCGCGTTCACGGCGGAGTCTCCCGTGACCATCCCCACGTTCTCGGCGCCGAACACCTCTGCCAGCGCGAAGAACTTCTCGCTCACGAGGGCCTTGATCGGTGCCGTGTAGTAGCTGCGGCTTCCGCCGACCATCGCCGCGAAGTGGGCGCCGACCGCGACGAGCGACTTCCCGGTGCCCGTCGGCGTGGACAGGATGACGTTCGCACCCGAGACGATCTCGATGAGCGCCTCGTCCTGCGCGGGATAGAGGCGGATGCCGGTCGACTCCGCCCACTCCACGAAGGTCAGGTACACCGCATCGGCGTCCGCCGCGTCGGGAACGAGCGAGGGTTCGAGCCGCGGCGTGGGATTCATGGTGCTTCGATCATCCCATCTGCGTCATGTCGCCGATCCCGTGACCCCGAGCGCGGTGAGCAGCTCGTACGCCGTGGAGCGCGCGTGCACGATCACGGTCCCGAGCTGCGACGACGACGCCGACACCGACAGCAGGAGCTGGCCGTAGGGCGCGAGGATGAAGCTGAGCAGCGCCATCTGGTTCTCGCCGATGGACAGCGACACGATGGCCGACAGCGTCGGCTCCGTCCCTCCCGCGATGATCTCGGCCTCGGCCCGCGCGACCCCGAACAGCGAGCCGTTCATCGCCGCGAGCTGCTCGCCGCCGTCGGGGTCGACGCCGAGGGAGGCGATGTGGAGGCCGTCCGCAGTGCCTAGGACCGCGGTCGTCAGCTCCGGGAAGCGCTCCTCCAACTGCTGCAGACGGGTCTGGGCCGACGGGCCGACGATCCGCGACCACAGCGCCCAGTTGCCGGCGACGTCGGGGTGCATGCGGGACGGATCGGGCGTCGCGGCGGCGTCCTGCCGCCCGGCGGGTCCGGTCATGGCTTCTCCTCCGGAAGATCGAGAGCGGCACCGGCGACGCGCATCACGCTGTCGCGGTCGCGCGCGTCGGCCGCGAGCACACGCGAGGCCGGGATGCCGTGTCGCGCGAGCACGGGGGCGAGGGCGCGGCGGATGTCGCCGATCGCTCGTGCGGCGGTGTGGCTGACGGCGATCGCGACGCGATGCTCCTCGCCCGCGAACACGCCGAGCCACTCCTCGGCGTCGGCGACGAGGGTGTCGCGGTCGCCGCGCAGCCAGAGCAGCACCCGGGTGCCAGGGATCGAGACGCGCTGTCGCGCCGAGGCGAACCGCTGCTGTCCCGGGATGCCGATGAGCGCGATGGAGACCTCCGGCGTCGGCCGCCACGTCCCGTAGTCGAGCCCGACGGTCGTCGTGGTCTTGCCGTCACCACTCGCGAGCGACATCGGCACGTCGGTGTCCACCGGCGGGACGTCGCTCAGGGCGCGGACCGCGGTCGTCTTGCCCGCGCCCACCGGTCCGGCGAAGATCACCCGGTACCGCTGGGGCAGGTCGGTCCGTCGCCGACGCGGGCGCCTCATCGTCCGCCCCACGCGACCGCTCTTCCGCTGTCGCCCTCTCCCGAGGCCGCTCCCCACGGCCCCATGGATCACGCGCCGAGGGCGGCGACCCGGCGGTTCACCGAGGAGCGCAGCAGGGCGAGGTTCGTGGCCTGGCGATCGGCGGCCAGGTAGATGAACAGGTCGTCGTCGAGCATCTTGAGCAGGTGCAGCTGCGTGTTCAGCGTCAGCAGCATGTCCTCGAGCTCGCCCTCGATGCCGAGGGCGTCGATCGTGCGCTTCTTGTTCTTCACGATCTCGCTGTTGAACGCGCTCGCGACCTCGAGGTCGAAATCCGGGCGGACGGAGCTCGAGGCGAGCGGCAGCCCCGATTCGAGGTCGACGATCGACGCCCCGATGAATCCGTTGATGTCGCGTTCGATGTCCGCCAGCAGCGCGTTGAGCTGATCTTGCGTGGCCATGGTTCTCCCCAGTCGTCTCCGTCGCGCGCAGCAGCGACCGCCCTGTGCGGTCGTCCCCAGCGCCGCGCGACCTGTGAAGTGTATAACGTTACTCGGGGAGCGGGCCAGTCTCAGACCGAGGTCGCCGCACGGAGGGCGATGCGGACCATGTCGCTGAACGTCTGCTCGCGCTCCTGGGCCGTGGTCTCCTCACCCGTGACGATGTGGTCGCTGACCGTGCAGATCGCGAGGGCGCGGCGCCCGTGGAAGGCGGCGAGCGTGTAGAGCCCTGCCGCCTCCATCTCGACGCCGAGGATGCCGTGCTGCACGAAGGGGGCGGTGAGCTCCGGACGGGTGCTGTAGAACTGATCGCTCGAGAACAGCGGCCCCACGTGAACCGTGGATGAGAGGGGCTCCGTCTCGCTCGCCTCCACCGCCGCGCGCAGCAGGGCGAAGTCGGCGAGCGGAGCGTAGTCGAGGCCGTGGAAGCGCACGCGGTTGATGCCGGAGTCGGTGCTCGCGCCGTTCGCGATGATGATGTCGCGCACCGCGAGCCTCTCGGTCAGCGCGCCGCAGGATCCCACGCGGACGATCGTCTGCACGTCGTACTCGGTGAACAGCTCCGTCGCGTAGATCGCCATCGACGGCTGCCCCATGCCCGAGCCCTGGACGGAGACCCGATGCCCCTCCCAGGTGCCGGTGAAGCCCAGCATCCCTCGCGTCTCGGAGTACAGCTCGGCGTCGTCGAGGAAGGTCTCGGCGATCCACCTCGCCCGCAGCGGGTCGCCGGGGAACAGCACGATGGGGGCGATCTGACCGGGTTCCGCGGCGATGTGGGTGCTCATCCGCTCAGCGTACTCAGCCCTCGCGACGGCGGACGATCTCCCCGATCCAGAGGGGCGCGAAGGGTGAGGTGCAGCCAGGGGCCGTGGGGTAGTCGGCCAGGACCTGGAGCCGCTCGCCGATGTCCACCGCCCGTGCACGCAGGTCCGGATGGAAGATGCCGATGTTCGCGAGGGTCTCGTTCATCGCCCACTGCAGGCGCGGCGGGGCCTGCTGCAGGTCGCGCTCGATGAGGTCGAGCAGGTGCGGCAGGTCGAGGCCGTCGGCGTCCTTCGTCACCCGGACCGTCGTGAGCGACCACGCGGCCGCGGCGACGGTGGGATCGGCATCGTCGAACCAGCGCCGGCGCAGCTCCTCGGCGAGGGGTGACTTCTTGAGCACGTAGTTCACGAACCAGTCGTTCACCTTGGGCGGACGGGTCTCGCGCAGCATCGTGTCGAGCTCGTCGGCGGTGAAGTCGGCCGGGCGGCACACGAGCAGGGCCAGGAGCCGGGCGGACGTCTCGCCCGTCGCCCACAGTTCGCGCGCGAGGGCCTGATCGGTCTTGATGCGCTTCGCGAGGGCGCGCATCCGGCTCAGATTGATGCCGTGGTCGTCGCCGCGCTTCTCGTTCGCCGCGCGCTGCTTGGGGTCTTCCAGCGCCGCGAGCTCCGCCAGCGCCTCCTCCACTGTCATCCCGCCAGGGTAACCCCCGTCGACCCACCCCTTTCGGTGCGTCCCGGCCCGTTGCGGACGCACTTACGGGGCCGGGTGGCGCGGAAGGGGGTGGATCGGAGGGAGGTCAGTCCTCGTCGAGGAGTTCGCCGCGGATACGACGGAGGTCTTCCATGAGGGAGCCGATGAGGATCCAGTGCTGCGAGGACGGCGGACGGATCACGAGCGGAGCCGTCAGGGCCGGGATGGCGGAGGTCAGCGGCTCGGGCTCCGCGGAGGGAGCCGTGGTCTGCACCGCGAGGCGCACATCGTGTCCGGCGCGGCGGAGCTGCTCGGCGATCGCGGCGACCGCGGGCTCTTCCCCGAGCCGGTCGTCGTAGTGATCGAAGTAGGCGCGGGTCATGCCGATGGTCTGCGTGACGATGGGCGAGAGCCGGTCGAGCAGCGCCTTCAGCTCCTGCAGGTCGGCGCGATGGGTCGAACGCCGCGGATTCAGCGTGAGCGACTCCTCCCCGGCGGCGATGGCGGTGGCCGCGGCATCCTTCATGGGCCGCAGCAGCCGCACCTCGACCATGAGCTCCTGCAGCCGCGCCGGCGTCTGCGGGGCGGGCAGGGCGTCCGCCAGGCGGTCGAGGCTCGCGGCGAGCTCCCGCCCGAGCAAGCCCACGTTCCGTCGGGCCGGCTCGACGAGCACCGGGGGCACGATCAGCGCGTTCACGACGATGCCGATCACCACCCCGATCAGGGTCTCCACGATCCGGGCGACCGCGTACTCCGGGCTCGACGACCCGAGCGCCAGCACGAGCATCGCCGAGATCGCGACCTGGTTGCCGGTGCCGGGGGATGCCCGGAAGATCCACGCGACGAGCATCGCGACGACGATCGCCAGCAGCACGATCCAGCTCGGCGAGCCGAGGAGCAGGCCGAGACCGACCGCGATGACGACCCCGACGATCACGCCGATGCTGCGCTCGAGCGCCTTCGACAGCGACTGGTTGACGCTGGGCTGCACGACCAGGAGCGCGGCGATCGCGGCGAACACCGGCAGCTGCCCGGGGAAGACCCAGCCCGCGATCAGCCACGCGGCGATGGTCGCCGCGGCCGACTTCACCACCTGCAGCAGGGGGGAGCGCTGGGAGGCGCGGATCGCGGCGGGGATGCGCATGACCTCCACGGTAGTCGCGCCGATGTCAACCCCATCGCCCTTCTCGCGCCCAGCAGGCTGAATGGAGGCACACGAACGACGAACAAGTGAGGAGCATCCCCATGGTGCAGATCATCGAGACCATCGACGTCGACGTTCCCGTCCGCACGGCGTACAACCAGTGGACGCAGTTCGAGAGCTTCCCGAAGTTCCTCGACGAGGTCGTCTCCATCACGCAGATCGACGAGACCCACACGCACTGGAAGGTGAACGTGGGGGGCGCGGAGCGTGAGTTCGACGCCGAGATCACCGAGCAGCACCCGGATGAGCGCGTCGCGTGGAACAGCGTCGGCGGCGAGACCGAGCACGCGGGCGTCGTGACGTTCCACAAGCTCGACGACAACACCACGCGGGTGACCGTCCAGCTCGACTGGGCGCCGGAGGGGCTGCTGGAGAAGGTCGGTGCGCTGGTCGGCGCGGGATCCCACGCGGTGAAGAAGGACCTGAAGAACTTCAAGGAGTTCATAGAGGGCCGCGGCGTCGAGACCGGCGCCTGGCGCGGTGACGTGGACGCCTGACGCATCCTCTTCGAGGCCCGGGACCCGTACGGTCCCGGGCCTCGTCGCGTCCGCAGGCGTGCGGACGTCGGACGGGCGTGCTTGCATGGGCGCATGGACACGACGGAGCGTCTCCGGGGCGAAGCTCGAGCCGTGCTGGCGACCGTGATCTGCTTCGTCGGTGGAGGTCTCGCCGGGGCGCTGCTCCTCGCCGGTCCGCCGCGGCCCCTGACCGGTGAGGGAGGTCTGGCGGTGCCCGCCGCGGGAGTCGCCGGCGGCATCGCGGCTCTGGCCTTCGTCATCAGCACGCACCTGCACCGTCGGAGGGAGGCGGCGGGGATGCCACCTTGGCAGCGGACCGTGTCGCACCTCTCGGCTGCCGCCCTCACCGTGGCGTTCGGGGCCGTGACGGCGATGGGCGTGCTGCTCACCGCGGAGGTGCTCGCGGCGGGCCTGCGCGGTCTCGCGCTCGGAGCGATCGGCGGCGGGCTGCTCACGGGGGTCGCGGCGGCGGTCGGCGGACGACTCGCGTTCGGTGCGGGGATCGGTCTCCGGACCGCTGACCTCGCCGGACTCCTGTTCGGGTTCCTCGTGATCGGCACGCTGTTCGCGATGGTGACCGCCGTCGACCCTCGGTGGTGGGAGGAGAACTTCTCGCAGCTCGGGGTGGGCTGGGCGTTCAACGGCACCCTCGTCGTGGCCGGGCTGCTGGTCGCCACCGTCGGCGCGTACATCGGACGCGACCTGCATCGGCTGCTCGGCGACGACGCGCTGTCCCGGATCGCGACCGTGGTGGTGCTGTGGGCCGGGGCCG
Organism: Microbacterium sp. GbtcB4; assembly: GCF_019091465.1. NCBI lineage: Bacteria > Bacillati > Actinomycetota > Actinomycetes > Micrococcales > Microbacteriaceae > Microbacterium > Microbacterium sp. GbtcB4. Next base: position 176,800 of record NZ_JAGXJJ010000001.1, on the reverse strand, counting down.
GACTCGCGCTCGCCGCGGTGGGTCTCGTCCCGCTCTCCCGGGCGCCCGTGCCGCACGACATCGCCGCCGTCGCGGCGCTGCTCCTGTTCCTCGGGGCGGCCGGGGTGACGACCGCCGCCGTCCCCGGGCGGCCCCTGGCCCTCGTCGTGACCTCCGTCGCTGTGGGGATGCTCGTGATCGCGGCGGTGCTGCTGTGGTGGCCCATCGGCTTCTTCCCGGTGACCGCGGTGGAGGCGGTGGTGGTGGGGCTCGGGCTGCTGTGGATGACGACGCTCGTGCGGGTGCTGGCGATCCTCGCGCCGGAGGAGGCGCGTCCCTCCGCGCGGCCCTCGCTCTGGCAGGGCAGGCAGTCGCGCGAGCTCAGGCAGGTGCGTGCGCCAAGCGCCTGACGTGGCGCGGAGGCCTGCGTCGGCGTGGGGCGTCGGGAGGGAAAGGGTGCGGAAAATAGGGCATCCGTCCGATGTCGAGGGGCCACCTCAGAGCGGAGTGTAGGGATACACGGAACCGCGAGGAGACATCATGTTCGAGCACCCCTACCTCACCCAGCAGGTCACTGCTTTCGAGCAGGAGCAGATCGAGCGCGCGGTCGCGCGGCGCCGGATGCTCATCGAGCATGCGGACCAGATCGTCCCGCGCCCCGCAGGCTCGCTGCGCCGCCTGCTGCGCCGCCTCGGACGCGGCAGCGGAGCCGCGGCGAACCGGGCGCCGCGCGCGGGAGCGTGCGACCCGGCCGTCGCCCGATGACCGACGTCGGCGTGCTGTCCTTCCCGCTCGGCCATCCGGATGTCCGGGGGGAGTGGCACGATGGGTCTATGGCCCCAGCCCCCGCCGCCGCCATGGTCGGGCGTGACGCCGAGCTCGCCCAATTGCGCCGCCTGTTCGACGGCGTGCGCGAGGGCGTTCCCGCCGCGCTGCTCGTCGAGGGCGAGGCGGGGATCGGCAAGTCACGGCTGGTCCGGGAGTTCGGCGCCGACGTCGCGAACGCCGCCGACGTGCACGTGGGATGGTGCCTCGACCTCGGCTCCTCCCGCGCCCCATTCGGACCGCTCGCCGGCATCCTTCGTTCGATCGTTGAGCGGCTGGGTGAAGAGCGGGCACGAGAGGCGGTCGGCGTGGGCGTCGAGGCGCTCGGCATGCTGCTGCCGGAACTCGTCGACACCCCTGCCGCCCGCGACCGCACGAGCCCCGAGCGCCTGCGCGACGCGATCGCCTCGCTCATCGAAGCGGCCACGGAACTGGCGCCGCAGGTCATCCTCGTCGAAGACCTGCACTGGGCCGACGAGTCGACCCTCGCGATCCTCTCCTTCCTGCTCCGCACGCTCGACCGCGGACGGCTCCTCCTGCTCATCACGTGCCGCACCGACGACGTGCGTCGGGGAGACGCGGTGAGCCGGTTCATCGGCGAGGCCTCGCGAGCCCGGCTGCTCGAACGGATGACCGTGCCGCGCCTCGACGACCATGCGGTCGGCGAGCTCGTCGAGCAGATCACAGGACGCGCGCCCAGCGTGACGGCGCTGGAGCGGCTGCAGGTGCGTGCCGAGGGCGTGCCCTTCTTCGTGGAGGAGATCGCCGGATGCGCCAAAGGTCCGCTGCCGGAGAGTCTGCGCGACCTCCTGCTCGCCCGCTTCGACCGTCTCGGCGACGACGCGCGCCGCGTGGTGCAGGTCCTGTCCGGCGCCGAGCGGCCGATCGCGGACCCGCTCCTCCAGCGCCTCGCCGAGCTTCCGGAGGCGCGGCTCGAGGAGGCGGTCCGTGAAGCGGTGCGCAGCAGCATCATCGTCGTCGATGAGGACGACTACCGATTCCGTCACGCCCTCCTGCGCGAGGCGGTGCACGATGACCTGCTGCCCGGCGAGAGGGCACGCCTGCACCGGTCCTATGCCGAGGCGCTGGAGCAGGGAGAGGCTGACGACCCGGCGGCGCTGGCCTACCACTGGCAGCTCGCACAGGACGACCGTCGCGCCATCGCCGCCGCCGCGGAGGCCATGCGGCAGGCCAAGGCCCAGTACGCCTTCGCCAGTGCGGCGCGGTTCGGGGAGCTCGTCCTCGAGCTCTGGCCGCTCGTGCCGGACGCGGAGGAGGCCACCGGATTCGCGAGGCTCGCGCTCCTCCACGTGCTCGGGTCGGTCCTCCGTAACGCCGGTGACGGCGAGCGGGCGCTGGCGGTCGCCAATGTCGCCCTGAGCGAGGTCGACCCGGCGACGGTCGACCCGCGGCTGCACGCGCGCCTGCTCCGCAACAAGGCGCTGTATCTCGTGAACCTCGGGCGGCTGGGGGCGATCCCGCTGCTGCAGGAGGCTCTCGAACTGGCCGAGCGGGTCGACGACGACGTGTTCCGTGCGGAGCTGCTCAATCAGCTCGCGAGTCGGCGAATGATCGCGGGCGACCGCGAGGACGCGATCCGGCTCGCCGACGAGGCCGAACGTCGGGCGAAGGGCGCCGCGACCACCGATCAGCTCTCGATCGCCGCGAATGTCCGCGGCGCGTCGCTGGCCCACCTCGGCCGGATTGCGGAGGGCGTGCGCGAGTACGAACGGGCGCGTGAGCTGGCCGCCGGATCGACCGCCGAGATGCGGTACCGCGTCAACTACTCCGATCTGCTGACGCTGCTCGGTCGCTATCGGGAGGCGGTCGCCGTTGCGGAGGAGGGCCTGCGCCGGGCCCGCGAGTTGCGCGTCGAGCGGACGTCGGGCTCGATCATGGCGCAGAACATGATCGTGTCCTTGCTCGAACTCGGGGAGATCGGCACGGTCGAGGACATGTTGGCCCGAGACTTCCTGCAGGGCACGCTGCGAGTCTTCCGGATGTACGTCAGCATGACCAGGGTGCGCGTGCTCGCGTGGCGGGGCCGGGCGACGGAGGCCGCGGAGACCCTGCAGGAGTGGCTGCCGGCGTTCGAGGAGACGGGGGTCTCGGAGCGGCAGATCTGGTACGACCGGATCACGATGACGGTCGCGGTGGCGGAGAGCCGTGGCGACCTCCGCGAGGCGCTGGACGCGGTGCGGGAGATGCTGACGGACAAGGGTCCGGTGCTGCTGCACGAGCGCCGACTGCTCCTCGAGGCCGGCGCCCTCGTGTCGGAGCTGCGGGCGAGCGGTGGGGACGACGAGGCGGCGGTCGCGGCGATCAAGGCGGCGTGGGCGGCACAGCCGCAGGAACTGCAGGGCGACGCGTGGTCGACGGTGCTCGGCGCACTCCTCGACCCCTCGGCCGCTGCTGTCGACGAGGCTTTGCTCCGCGCGGACGGCGATGACGTGCCGGTGACGTTCCGGGTGGTGCTGCGCCTCGAACGGGCCCGGCTGCACGTGGCGGCGGGTGAGCGCGCGGAGGCGGCGGCCGTGCTCGCCGCGGCGACGGCGATCGCGGAGGATCTCGGTCACGTCCCGCTGCGGAAGGCTCTGGCGCGGTTCGGCGAGGCGGCAGGGCTGCGTCCGACCGGGCCCCGCGAGGCCACCGACACGGAGCAGCTGACGGCCAGAGAACGGCAGGTGCTCGCCCTCATCGCGGAGGGCCTGAGCAACCGCCAGATCGGGGAGCGCCTGTTCATCAGCGTGAAGACCGTCAGCGTCCACGTCTCGGCGGTGCTGCGGAAGCTCGGCGTGAGCACGCGCACCGAAGCGGCGCTCGCCCATCGCACGGCCGAAGAAGGGGAGACCCGTCAGTCCGCCGTGGTAGCGTGACCGAGCATGCATGTCGGATCATCGGCATGATGCAGGCCGCGTGAGCGGCCGGTCAACAGAAAGTAGAAAACACATGGCCACTGGCACTGTGAAATGGTTCAACGCAGAGAAGGGCTTCGGCTTCATCGCTCCCGATGACGGCACCGAAGACCTCTTCGCCCACTACTCGGCTATCGCCGGCTCCGGTTTCAAGGAGCTCCGCGAGAACCAGAAGGTCGAATTCGACGCTGAGCGTGGCCCCAAGGGCATGCAGGCGGCGAACATCCGCGCTCTCTGAGCGTGCGCTGACTTCCTGAAGCCGGCCGGATCCGTACGGGTCCGGCCGGCTTTTCGCTGCCCCGGCACTTTCGAATCGCCCACTTTGCGGCATCCGGGCGCCGGATGGGACAAGGTGAGCGATTCGAAACGGGAGTGAGGGCGCCCTAACCTCCGTGTTAGATTAGGCGAGGCTTACCAAAGGCCGGACGCTCTCGCGTCGACACCCCACCTCCCATCCCGAAGGGAACGCCTGTGCGCACCTCTCGACTCCTCGCCCTCGGCGCGGCCGCCGCGCTCGCCGTGACGCTCTCCGCCTGCTCGTCCTCCGCGCCGGAGTCGACCGCGACCACCGGCGGCAACCCGGCCTCCGACGACGCGTTCCCCGTCACCATCGAGCACGTCTACGGCGAGACGACCATCGACGAGAAGCCCGAGCGCGTGGCGACGATCGCGTGGGCGAACCACGAGGTGCCGCTGGCCCTCGGCATCGTCCCGGTCGGCATGAGCAAGGCCACCTGGGGCGACGACGACGACAACGGCATCCTCCCCTGGGTCGAGGAGAAGCTCGATGAGCTCGGCGGCGAGACCCCGGTGCTCTTCGACGAGACCGACGGCATCGACTACGAGGCCGTGGCCGACACCGCTCCCGACGTGATCCTCGCCGCCTACTCCGGGCTCACGCAGGAGGAGTACGACACGCTCTCCAAGATCGCCCCGGTCGTCGCCTACCCCGATGTCGCGTGGGGCACGTCCGTCGACGACATGGTCGAGATGAACGCCAAGGCCCTGGGGCTCGAGGCCGAGGGCGAGGACCTGATCGAGGACCTGCACGCCGACGCGGACGCCGCCCTCGCGGCCAACAGCGCGCTGGAGGGCAAGAAGGTGCTCTTCGCCTACTTCGACCCGAGCGACCTGAGCCAGATCGGCTACTACACCGCGGCCGACACGCGCCCCGGCTACCTGCACGACCTCGGCCTGCCGCTCCCCGCCATCGTGGAGGAGAACGAGGACAGCGACCAGTTCTACCTGCAGGTGAGCGCCGAGGAGGCGCAGAAGTTCGACGACGTGGACGTGCTGGTGACCTACGGCGACGACTCCACCCTGGCCACGCTGCAGGCCGACCCGCTGCTGTCGAAGATCCCCGCCATCGCGGACGGCCGCGTCGCGATCCTCCCTGACGCCACGCCCATCGCCGCCTCGGCGAACCCGTCGGCGCTGTCGATCCCGTGGGGTCTCGAGGACTACCTGGCCATCCTCGCCGCGCCGCTCGCGAAGTAAGCTCCGCGTCCGCCCCCCAGCGGAGAGTCGTCGTGATCTCAGCACCCGTCCTCGCGTCGGACGCCGCCACCCTGCGGCGTCCGACGGTGGTGCGCACCCTCTGGCTGCTCGCCGGGGTCGGAGTGATCCTCGTGCTCGTCGTGCTCTCGGTGTCGTTCGGGGTGCGCGCGGTCACGCTCGACGACATCCTCGCGGCGCTGTCCGGCCAGACCGACACGATCGCGCAGGCCGCGGTCGTCAAGCGCATCCCCCGCACCGTGCTCGCGCTCCTCGTGGGGGCGGCCCTCGCGCTCGCCGGGGCGACCATGCAGGCCGTCACCCGCAACCCCGTCGCCGACCCCGGCATCCTGGGGGTCTCGAGCGGGGCCTCCTTCGCGGTCGTCCTCGGGATCGCGTTCTTCGGGCTGAGCAACCCCTACGGGCAGATGGCCTTCGCGATCGTCGGCGCCGCGGCCGCCGCCGTCTTCGTGTACACCGTCGGCTCCCTCGGTCGCGGCGGAGCCACCCCGCTCAAGCTGGCCCTCGCGGGAGCGGCGACCTCCGCCGCGTTCGCCTCGCTCATCAGCGCGGTCATGCTGCCGCGGGTCGACCTGCTGCAGACGTTCCAGTCGTGGCAGATCGGCGGCGTCGGCGGGGCGGAGTGGCCGCGGATCGCGATCACCGCGCCCGTCCTCGCGGTCGGCGCCCTCATCTGCTTCCTGTGCGCGCGAGGGATGAACTCCCTCGCCCTCGGCGACGACATGGCCAAGGGCCTCGGCGAGCACGTGCTGCGCACCCGGATGCTGTCGGCCCTCGGTGCGGTCATCCTCGCCGGCGCGGCCACGGCGATCGCGGGACCGATCGGGTTCGTCGGGCTCATCGTCCCGCACATGTGCCGGATGCTCGTGGGGACCGACCACCGGTGGCTGCTGCCCTTCTCGGCCCTCGCCGGCGCGGCGCTGCTCACCGCGAGCGACATCGTCGGCCGCGTGATCTCGCCGTCGTCCGAGGAGATCCAGGTCGGCATCATCACCGCGATCATCGGGGCGCCGTTCTTCATCTGGATCGTCCGCCGACAGAAGGTGCGGGAGCTGTGAGCACGACCGAGCACACCCTCGTCCGCGGCGACGAGACCGCCGCCGCCCGCACCGCGCGCATCATCGCCGGCCGCCGGGCACGTCACCGCCGTCATGCCGCGGTGACCGTCGCGCTCGGAGTCGTCGTGATCGTGCTGTTCGTCGTGGCACTCATGGTCGGCAACACGTTCTACCCGCTCGACGAGGTCATCCGCGTGATCCTCGGCGAGACGGTGCCCGGTGCGTCGTTCACCGTCGGCGATCTGCGCCTGCCGCGCGCCGTCCTCGCGATCCTCACGGGCCTCGCGTTCGGCATGGCGGGCGTCACCTTCCAGACCATGCTGCGCAACCCGCTCGCCTCGCCGGACATCATCGGCATCTCGAACGGGGCCGGCGCCGCCGCGGTGTTCGGCATCGTCGTGCTCTCGCTCAACGGCCCTGCCGTCTCGCTCCTCGCTCTCGTCGGCGCGCTCGTGACGGCGCTGGCGATCTACCTCCTCGCCATCAAGGGCGGCTTCGCGGGCACCCGCCTCATCCTCATCGGGATCGGCGTCGCGGCCATGCTGCAGAGCGTCATCTCCTACCTGCTGTCCCGGGCCGCGAACTGGGACATCCAGACGGCGATGCAGTGGCTCACCGGCAGCCTCAACAACGCGTCGTGGGAGCGGGTGCTGCCGATGGCGATCGCCGCCGCGATCCTCGTGCCGCTGCTGCTCTCGCAGGGGCGGGCGCTGGGCACGCTCCAGCTCGGCGACGACTCCGCCGCGGGGCTCGGCGTGCGGGTCACCGCCACGCGCCTCGTCTTCATCCTCGGCGCCGTGGCCCTCCTGGCCTTCGCGACCGCCGCCACCGGGCCGATCGCGTTCGTCGCGTTCATGGCCGGACCCATCGCCGCGCGGCTCACCGGTCCCGGCGCCACGCTGCTGCTGCCCAGCGGTCTCGTCGGCGCGGTGCTCGTGCTCGGCGGCGACCTCATCGCCCAGTTCGCGCTCGGCGCGCGCTACCCGGTCGGCGTCGTCACCGGCGTCGTCGGCGCGCCCTACCTGATCTATCTGCTCATCCGCACCAACCGCACCGGAGGCTCGCTGTGACCGCCGCCCACCGCCTGTCCGCCGAGGGGGTCACCCTCTCCTACGGCGACCGCACCGTGGTCGAGGGTCTCGACCTGCAGATCGCGCCGGGGAAGATCACCACGATCGTCGGCGCCAACGGCTGCGGCAAGTCGACGCTGCTGCGCGCCCTCGCCCGTCTGCTGTCCCCGGGGGACGGGGAGGTCGTGCTCGACGGGAAGTCGATCCATGCCCGGCCCACGAAGGAGGTCGCGCGCATCCTCGGCCTCCTGCCGCAGTCGCCCGTGGCCCCCGAGGGCATCGCCGTCGCGGACCTCGTCGGTCGCGGGCGTCATCCCCATCAGCGGGCGCTGTCGCGGTGGAGCGCGCACGACTACGAGGTCGTCGCCGACGCCCTGGACGCGACCGGCATCAGCGACCTCGCCGACCGCAGCGTGGACGAGCTCTCCGGCGGCCAGCGGCAGCGCGTCTGGATCGCGATGGCCCTCGCGCAGGAGACCGACATCCTGCTGCTGGACGAGCCGACGACGTTCCTCGACGTCGCCCACCAGGTCGAGGTGCTCGACCTCCTCACCGACCTCAGCGTCGCGCGCGGCACCACGATCGTCATGGTGCTGCACGACCTCAACCTCGCGGCGCGCTACGCCGACGAGCTGGTCGCCATGAAGGACGGCCGCGTGCACGCGATCGGCGCCCCCCAGGACGTCGTCACCGCCGAGCTCGTGCAGGAGGTCTTCGGCCTCCCCAACCAGATCACCATCGACCCGGTCTCCGGCAAGCCGATGGTCACCCCCATCGGAAGGCATCATGTCCGCTGAATCCACCACGACCGAGCGCCCGACCTACATCCTCACCCGCGCCGAGGTGCGCGCCGTCGCCCGCGTCTCCCCGTCGTTCGTGCGGGTGACGCTCGGCGGCGAGGAGCTCAGCGAGCTGGGGACGCCGGGGGAGGTGTACGACAGCCGGGTGAAGCTCGTCTTCCCACCCGCGTCCGGCGTGCTCGCGGAGATCGACCGGTCGACGCACGACTGGTGGGGTTCGTACCTGGCCGTCCCGGAGGAGGAGCGCGGCTCGATGCGCACCTACTCCGTCCGGGACCTGCGGGTCGACGGCGACGGCCAGACCGAGGTCGACATCGACTTCGTGCTGCACCTGGAGCCCGGGCTCACCGGTCCGGCCTCTCGGTGGGCGAGCACGGCCGCGGTGGGTCAGGAGCTGTGGCTGGTCGGCCCGCGTCGGGGGGTCGTCGCACACGGCGGCGCGGAGTACGCCCCGGGGGCGGCGACCTCGGTGGTCCTGGTCGGGGATGAGACCGCGGCCCCCGCCATCGCCCGCATCCTGGAGGACGCCCCGCGCGACCTCCGCGGCACGGCGTTCATCGAGGTGCCGTCGCCCGCGGACGTGCTCGCGATCGACGTGCCGGCCGGGGTGGACGTGCACTGGCTGCCGCGCGACGCTGGAGAACCGCACGGGCTCCGCCTCATCCCCGCGGTGCTCGAGCACCTGGGCGACGACGACGCCGGGGACGAGATCCGCGTCACCGACATCGAGGGGGAGGACCTCCTCTGGGAGACCCCCGAGTACTCGAGCCTGGGGGAGGAGATCGCGCCCGACGCCGCCGCCGGCCGCTACTTCTGGATCGCGGGGGAGAGCGGTGTCGTGACGACGCTGCGTCGGCACCTCGTGAAGGACCTCGGGATCGACCGCGCGCAGGTCGCGTTCATGGGCTACTGGCGCCGCGGCGTCGCGATGCGGGGCTGAGATGACCGAGGCCATCGATCACCGCAGCCTGGCGGGGGAATCCCTCGTCCTCGGCTACGGCCGCACGCGGGTCGTGCACGACGTCTCCCTGCGCCTCGCGCCGGGACGAGTGACCGCGCTCATCGGACCGAACGGCAGCGGCAAGTCGACCGTCCTCCGCGCTCTCGCACGGCTGCACCGCATCGAGGCCGGAACCGTGCGCGTGGGCGGTGCGGAGCCGCGTGACGCCGCCGCCCTCTCCGCCAAGGAGTTTGCGAAGACCGTCGCGATGCTGTCGCAGTCCCGGCCGCACCCCTCCGGGATCGAGGTCTCCGACGTCGTCGCCTACGGCCGGCACCCGCACCGCGGACGGTTCTCCGGCGTGAGCGACGCCGACCGCGCCGCCGTGGCGCGCGCCCTCTCCCTCACCGGCCTGTCCGCGATGGCCGCCCGTCCGGTCGACCAGCTCTCCGGCGGCGAGCTGCAGCGCGTCTGGCTGGCGACCGCGCTCGCCCAGGACACCGGGGTGCTGCTGCTCGACGAGCCGACCAACCACCTCGACCTGCGCTACCAGGTGGAGACCCTCGACCTGGTGCGGGAGCTCGCCGACGACCACGGCACCGCGCTCGGCGTCGTGCTGCACGACCTCGACCACGCCGCCTCGGTCGCCGACGACGTCGTGCTGATGCACCGAGGGCGGGTGCACGCGGCGGGGGCTCCCGCCCAGGTCCTCACCGGCGAGAACCTGTCGCACGTGTACGGCCTGCGCATCGACACCGCCCTCGACGAGGAGACCGGCCTGGTGCGGGTTCGTCCGCGCGGTCGCCACCACGGTCGCCTCCGCGCCCCCTCCGCCCCCTGATCCCGACCCCCTGAAGGAATTACCGATGAAGAAGACCCCCCTCGCCGTGCTCGCCCTCGGCGGCGCCCTCACCCTCGCGCTCGCCGGCTGCGGCACCACGCAGACGCCGTCCGCCGAGGGGTCCGACGCCCCGACCTCGACGAGCGCGGGCTGCACGGACGACACCACGAGCACCTCGACCGGGGCGGTCTCCGTCACCGACGACCTCGGCCGCACGGTCGAGCTCGACAAGCCGGCCGAGCGCATCGCGGTGCTCGAGTGGCAGCAGGTCGAGGACGCCCTGTCGCTGTGCGTGACGCCGGTCGCGGTGGCCGACGCCGAGGGCTACAGCACCTGGGTCACCGCCGAGGAGCTGCCGGAGGGCGTCGTGGACGTGGGCACCCGCCAGGAGCCGAATCTGGAGACGCTGTTCGGCACCGATCTCGACCTCGTGATCGTCGAGGTGAGGGCCGCGGACGACCCCATCGTCGCGCAGCTCGAGGCCTACGACGTGCCCGTGCTCGCGACGATCGGCGCCGATGCGAAGGACCCGATCGCCAAGATGCTGAACACCTTCGACCTCATCGCCCAGGTCACCGGCCGCGAGGAGCGGGCCGACGTCGTCACCGAGGAGTTCCAGGAGCACCTCGACACCGCGAAGGCCGAGCTCGCCGACCGCGACCTCGCCACGACCGACTTCGTGTTCTTCGACGGCTGGGTCGACGGCGGCAACGTGGCGCTGCGTCCGTTCGGCCAGGGCTCGCTCGTCGGCGAGGTGGGCGAGGAGCTCGGGCTGACGAACGCCTGGACCGGCGAGGTCGACCCCGTGTACGGCCTCGGTCAGACGGATGTCGAGGGCATGACGACGGTCGGCGATGCGAACCTGTTCTACACCGGCACCGCGGACCCGGACTCGGAGAGCTTCGTCGACGCCCTCGCCGACAACCCCGCCTGGACCTCGCTCCCCGCGGTGGCGGAGGACCGCCTGACCGCGTTCCCGGCCGGTATCTGGACCTTCGGCGGCCCGCGCTCGACCGCGCAGATCATCGACGGCTACCTCGAGGTGCTCTCGAAGTGACCGAGACCCTCCGCCTCGACGACACGACGACGACCGCGGAGCCCGACGCCCCGTCCGCCGTCTCCGTGGGGGCGGAGGGTCGCACGCCCGGGGTGTGGACGGGCGTCGGCGTGCTCGTCGCTCTCGCCGTCGTGCTGGTCGCGGTCGCCTGCTGGCACCTCACCCAGGGCACGAGCGGCGCGGTGTTCGCCGACACCGACGTCCTCTGGGGGTCGCGGGTGCCGCGGCTCGCCGCCGGCGTCGCGGTGGGCATCGCCCTCGGGGTCGCCGGCATGCTGCTGCAGTCCCTCGCCCGCAACGCCCTCGCGTCGCCGGACACGCTCGGCGTGACAGCCGGGGCCTACCTCGCCGTCACGGCGCTCGCCGCGTTCGGGATCGCCGTGCCGGTGTGGGCCTCCGGGGCGGTGGCGTTCGCGGGCGGCATCGTCGCCGCGGGCATCGTGCTCGGGCTGGCCGGAGGGGCGGGGTCGTCCACGACGCGCCTCATCCTCGCCGGCACCGCGCTCGCGCTCGCCTTCCAGGCCGCGACCTCGACGCTGCTCATCCTGTTCGACGAGGAGACCAAGGGACTGCTCGCCTGGGGAAGCGGGAGCCTGTCGCAGCTCGGACTCACCGCGTTCCTCCAGGCGGCACCGGTCGTCGTGGTCGTCACGGTGCTCGCGCTCCTGCTCGCACGGCGCCTCGACATCCTGTCGCTGGGGGACGACACCGCCTCGTCGCTCGGCGTGCCGATCCGGTCGACGAGGACCATCGGGATCCTCCTCGCGGTCACTCTCACGGCGGTCGCGGTGACCCTCGCGGGGCCGATGGGCTTCGTCGGGCTGTGTGCGCCGGTGCTCGCGCGGCTGCTGACGCGGGTGGTGCCGAGCCTGAACCGCCATGTGCTGCTGATCCCCGCGGCGGGGCTCCTCGGCGCCCTCGTCGTCATCCTGTCCGACGCCCTCCTGCGCGCGGTGATCGGCGCGGAGGCCGCGATCCTCATCCCGACCGGCGTCGCGACGACGCTGCTCGGTGCGATCGTGCTCGTGCTCATGGCCCGACGCCTCCGCGACCCCGGGCCCACGCGCGAGCCTCCGCGGGTGCGCTTCGGCGTCCGCAGCCGCCTGCGCTTCCGGATCACCCTCGCCCTCGTCGCCCTCGGCGTGGTCGGGGTGCTGCTGCTCGGACTGCTCGCCGGGCACACGTGGCTGCTCACCGGCGACATCGCGCTGTGGCTGCAGGGCCAGGCTCCCGCGCCCATCGCCTTCGCCCTCGACGAGCGGGCGCCGCGGATCGTGGCCGCCGTGGTCGCCGGCGCCGCGCTCGCGCTCTCCGGCGTCGTGATCCAGGGGGTGAGCCGCAACCCGCTCGCCGACCCGGGCATCCTCGGCGTCACCGGCGGCGGCGGGCTCGGTGCGGTGCTGGTGATCACGAGCATCACGTCGTCGACGGGCGGGATGATCGTCGGGGCCGTCGCGGGCTCGCTGCTCGCCTTCGCCCTCGTCTACCTGCTGTCGTGGCGGGGCGGCCTGAACGCGGACCGTTTCCTGCTGATCGGCATCGGGGTGTCGTACTTCACGGTCTCGCTCACGACCTTCCTCCTGCTGCGGTCGAACCCGTGGGACACCCCGAAGATCTACACCTGGCTCTCCGGGACGACCTACGGACGGGTGTGGGAGCAGGTCATCCCGCTGGCGATCGTCCTCGTGATCGCGGTGCCGTTCGTGGTGATGAGTCGCCGGGAGCTCGACGTGCTGTCGCTCGACGAGGACACGCCGCGACTGGTCGGCATCCGGCTGGAGCCCGTCCGATTGACGCTGCTGCTGGTGGCGGCTGTCCTCGCGGCGCTGAGCGTGACGGCGATCGGGGTCATCGGCTTCGTGGGGCTCGTGGCGCCGCACGCCGCGCGGGCGCTGGTGGGCGCACGGCACTCGCGGGTGATCCCGACGGCGGTGCTCCTCGGCGGGCTGCTCGTCGGCATCGCGGACACGATCGGCCGGACGGTGATCGCCCCCGCGCAGCTTCCGGCGGGTCTCGTGGTCGCGCTGATCGGCGCCCCGTACTTCGTCTGGCTGCTCTGGCGCTCCCGCTGACCCGCTTCGAATCGCCCGAATGGCCCCATCTCCGGAGGAAATGGGGCCATTCAGGCGATTCGAACGGGGTTACCGGGCCAGGAACTGCGTCAGCGCGGCGTTGACCTCGTCGGCGTGGGTCCAGAGGAGGCCGTGCGGGGCGCCCTCGACCTCGACGTACTCGGCCTCGGGGACGGCCTGGCGGAAGCGGCGGGCGGTCGCGTCGATCGGCAGGATGTTGTCCTTCGTGCCGTGCAGGATCAGGGTGGGCTTGCCGGCGGCGGCCACGGCCTTCACGTCGTCGCGGAAGTCCTCGATCCAGGTCGGGACCACGGCGTACGCGGCGACCGGGGCGCTGGTGACGGAGAGGTTCCAGTTCGCGTCGACGACCTGCTGGCTGATGCGCGTGCCGAGGTTCTCGTCGAGGTTGTAGAAGTCCGTGTAGAACTGGGTGAACCAGGCGTAGCGGTCGCCCTTGGCGGCGGCCTCGATCCCGTCGAAGACCTCCTGCGGCACGCCTTCGGGGTTGTCGTCGCGCTGCACGAGGAAGGGCTCGAGCGACGCGAGGAAGGCGAGCTTCGCGACGCGCTCGTGGCCGTAGCGGCCGACGTAGCGGGCGAGCTCCCCGGTGCCCATGGAGAACCCGACGAGCACGACGTCGCGGAGGTCGAGGGTCTCGAGCACCGTGTTCAGGTCGGCGGCGAAGGTGTCGTAGTCGTAGCCGGAGCCGACCTTGGAGGACTGCCCGAAGCCGCGGCGGTCGTAGGTGATGACGCGGTACCCCTGGGCGAGGAGCTCGCGGGTCTGGCGCTCCCAGCTGTGGCCGTTGAGCGGATAGCCGTGGATCAGGACGACGGGCTGGCCGCTGCCCTGGTCTTCGTAGTAGAGCTCGATCGGAGTGGTGTTCTCGGTGCCGACGGTGATGTAACCCATGATGTGTTCCTTTCGGTGCCGGTGAGAACGATCGTTCTCGCCTGATGTGATCAATCTAGAGAACGTTCGTTCTCGTGTCAAGTAGACTTCTGGACATGACCGAAGACGAGGCCCGCGAACGCATCCTCTCCGCCGCGGAGGAGCTGTACTACCGCAAGGGCTACGCGGCGGTCGGCATGGACGAGCTGCGGGCTGCCGCCGGGGTGTCGCTGCGGCGCGTGTACTCGCTGTTCCCGGCGAAGACCGACATCGTCGCGGCGGTGCTCACCCGGAAGCACGCCGAGTGGGAGCAGGGGCTCACGGCGGCCGTGGCGCAGAGCGGCGACGACCCGCGCGCCCGCCTCCTCGCGGTCTACGGCTACCTGGAGGACTGGTTCTGCAGCGACGGGTTCCGGGGCTGCGCCTTCATCAACGCGTTCGGCGAGCTCGGGGGGACGAGTCCCGAGGTCGCCGCGATCGTCCGCGCGCACAAGGCCTCGTTCCAGCAGTACATGGCGGAGCTCGTCGCGGCCACCGGTGCCCCGGCGGGTCTGGCCGCCCAGCTCTCTCTCCTCGCGGAGGGCGCGCAGAGCACCGCGGCCATCGGCGCCGACCCGGAGGCCGCCGTGCACGCACGCCGCGCCGCCGAGGTCCTGATCGACGCCGCCCTCGCTCCGGCCTGATGCCCATTCGCTAACTTGGTTAGCGAAACCGCGAGGCCCTGTCAAGGCCACTGCCTTCCGCTCCCGCCCCGCGTAGGGTGCCGGCATGGAGACTTCGACGAAGGGCATCGCCCGCCAGAGCCTCGTGATCGCCGCCGCCGTGTTCATGCTGATCGCCGCGGCCGTCGGCGCCGGAGCATTCGGCGGTGACTCCGTCGACGAGCTGCAGAACGGCGCGCTCTCGGCCCAGGGGTCGTACCTCGCCCCCGCGGGACCGGCGTTCTCGATCTGGTCGCTCATCTACCTCGGACTCCTCGCCTACACCGTGTGGCAGGCCCTCCCCGCGCAGCGCCAGGACGAGCGTCAGCAGGCGGTCGGCGGCTGGATCGCCCTCTCCCTGGTCCTCAACGGCCTCTGGCTGGTGACCGCGCGGTACCTGACGCTGTGGCTCACCGTGCTCGTGATCGCGCTGCTGCTCGCGACGCTCGCGCGCATCATCGTGCTCCTCGGCCGGAACCCCGCCCGCTCCCTCGCCGACCGCCTCCTCACCGACGGCGCGAACGGCCTGCACTTCGGCTGGGTCACGATCGCGACGGTCGCCAACACCGCCGCCTGGCTCACGCAGACCGTCCGGGAGATCGGGGCGGATGCCCCCGACGCCTGGGCCGTCGCCGTGCTCGTCGTCGTGCTGGTGATCGGCGCCGCATCGGCCTGGTTCACCGGCCGCCTCGCCCCGGCGCTGGCGACGGCCTGGGGGCTGAGCTGGCTCGCGATCGGGCGTCTCACGGGCGAGCCGGAGAGCACGCCGACCGCCGTCACCGCGATCATCGTCGCCGTCCTGCTCGTCGTCGTCGGCGTCGTGGCCGTCCTCCGCCGGCGGCGCCGCGCCGGCACGCACGACCGCGCGCCGCTCGGTCGTTAGAGCACCAGTCGGTAGCCCATCCCCGACTCGGTGAGGAGGTGGACGGGCGCCGAGGGTTCCCGCTCCAGCTTCTTGCGGAGCTGCGACATGTACAGCCGGAGATAGCCGGAGTCGGACACCTGCGCGCTGCCCCAGATCTCCTTGAGGAGATCCTGCCGGGTCACCAGCGCGCCCGGGTGCCGCGCGAGGTGCTCCAGCATCCCCCACTCGGTCGGCGTGAGGTGCACGCGGGTGCCGGCACGGGTCACGGTCTTCGTCGCGAGGTCGACGACGACGTCCCCGAACGCGACCACGGACTCCCCGTTCGCGGCGACCGCGCGGCGGGAGAGCGCCCGGAGCCGGGCCAGCAGTTCATCCACCTGGAAGGGCTTCGTGACGAAGTCGTCCGCCCCCGCATCCAGCGCCTCGACCTTGTCGGCCGAGCCCGTCCGCCCCGACACGACGATGATGGGCACGCTCGTCCAGCCGCGGAGGGCCTGGATCACCTCGATGCCGTCGAGCCGGGGCATGCCGAGGTCGAGCATGATGAGGTCGGGGTGGGTCTGCGCCGCGGCGGCGATCGCGGCGGCGCCGTCGGCGGCCACGACGACCTCGTAGCCGTGGGCCGCGAGGGTGATCCGCAGCGCCCGCACCATCTGGGGGTCGTCGTCGGCGATGAGGAGCTTCACTCCGTGCCCTCCGTGTCGGCGGTCCCTGCGGCGAGCGGCAGGGAGATGACCATGGTGAGTCCGCCCCCGGGGGTGTCCTCCGGTGTCAGGCTACCGCCCATGCCCTCGGTGAATCCGCGGGAGAGGGCGAGCCCGAGCCCCAGCCCGGTCGTGTTGTCGGTGTCGCCGAAGCGCTGGAACGGCTGGAAGATCGCATCGCGCCGCTCGGGGGCGATCCCCTCGCCGCGGTCGACGATCCGGATCTCCGCCCGATCGCCCAGCCGGCTGCTCGACACGAGCACACGGCTGCCCGCCGGCGCGTGCCGGTGGGCGTTGGCGAGCACGTTCACGAGCACCCGCTGGAGCAGCACCGGGTCGGCGTGCAGCGGCGGGAGGTCGGGATCGAGCGTGAGCTCGACGTCGGCGGGGCCGAGGCCGAGCTCGTCCACGGCGGCGAGCACCGGGCCGGCCGCGTCGATCCGCTGAGCCGAGACCGCGAGCACCCCCGCCTCCACGCGGCTCACGTCGAGGAGGTCAGTGACGAGGGTGGAGAGGGTCGCGAGACTCTCGTCCGCGGTCTCCAGCAGCTCCGCACGGTCCTCGGCGGACAGGCCGTGCGCGCCCCGGAGCCCGCCGATCGCCGCGACGGCCGAGGCGAGCGGCCGCCGGAGATCGTGACTGACGGCGGAGAGCAGGGCGCTGCGCACCTGATCGGTCTCGGCGAGGGCCTCCGCCTCCCGCGCCGTGGCTCGCAGGTCGGTGTGCTCGATGGCGGCGGCGAGCTGGGCGACGATCGCGTCGAGCAGGCGGCGCTCCGGACCGGCGATCGGCTCGCCGTTGAGCTCCAGTACGGCCCGCGGGCCCCCACCGGACGCGACCCCGACCGGGATGGTCGTGGCGCGGCCGTCCGGCACGGGCTCGCCGTCGCTCGCCAGCACGTCCCCGGACGGGGTGAGCAGCCGCACGCCGCTCAGCCCGAACGCCTCCCGGGTGCGGCTGACGAGGGCGAGCACGGCGTTGTCGCCGCGGAGCACGTTCCCGGCGACGGCCGCGAGGAGCTCCGCCTCGGCGGTCGCCCGCTGCGCAGTCCGTGCCCGGCGGGCGGCCTGGTCGACGATGAGGCTCACGAGGATCGCGATGATGACGTAGAGGGTGAGGGCGAGCACGTGCAGCGGGTGCGCGATCGTGATCGTGAACAGCGGGGCGACGAAGAGGAAGTCGAGGGTGATGCCGGAGAGCACGGCGGCGAATACCGCGGGGCGGATGCCGCCGATGAGGGCGACCACCACGACGAGGAGCTGGTAGGCGAGCACCTCGGCCGTGATCGACTCCGGGCTGCGGACCGTGAACATCAGCCAGGAGAGCAGCGGACCGAACACCAGGGCCACGCCGAACCCCAGCGCCTGACGCCGCCAGCCGAGCGCGCCGCCGGTGATGCGGGGGAGTGCGAGACGGCCGCCCGCCGCGGCGTGGGTCACGATGTGCACGTCGATGTCGCCCGAGCGGCGGATGACCTCGGCGCCGATCCCCGGTCCGGTGAGCGCGGCGGCGAGGCGGCCGCGGCGGCTCACGCCGATCACGAGCTGCGTCGCGTCGGCGCCCTGGGCGAACTCGACGAGCGTCGCGGGGATGTCGTCGCCGACCACCTGGTGGTAGGTCCCGCCGAGCGACTCGACGAGGGAGCGCTGCGCGGCGAGGGCACCGGGGGTCTCGTCGCGCAGTCCGTCCTGGGCGGTCACGTGCACGGCGAGCAGCTCCCCGCCGGCGGACCGGGCGGCGATGCGGGCCCCGCGGCGCAGCAGCGTCTCGCCCTCCGGGCCGCCGGTGAGGGCGACGACCACGCGTTCGCGCGCCTGCCACGCTCCGGCGATGCCCTGTTCGGCGCGGTAGCTGCGGAGCGCGCTGTCGACCTCGTCGGCGAGCCACAGCAGGGCGAGCTCCCGCAGGGCGGTGAGGTTGCCGAGGCGGAAGTAGTGCGAGAGCGCGGCGTCGATGCGCTCCGCGGGGTAGACGAGACCCGCGGCGAGGCGGTCGCGGAGTGTCTGCGGCGCCAGGTCGACGACCTCGATCTCGTCGGCGGCGCGGACCACCGCGTCCGGGATGGTCTCGCGCTGGGCGATGCCGGTGATCTTCTCCACGACCGCGTTCAGCGACTCGATGTGCTGCACGTTCACGGTGGTGACGACGTCGATCCCCGCGTCCAGCAGCTCCTCGACATCCTGCCACCGCTTGGGGTTCCGCGAGCCGGGGGCGTTCGTGTGCGCGAACTCGTCCACGAGCGCGATCTCCGGGCCGAGGGCGAGCACCGCGTCGAGGTCGAGCTCGGAGAGGACGACCCCGCGGTGGGCGTCCTCCCGGCGCGGCACCTCGGGCAGCCCGGACGTGAGGGCGGCCGTGGCCGCACGGCCATGGGTCTCGACGATCGCGATGACGACGTCGCGACCCTCGTCACGGAGCCTCCGGCCCTCGACGAGCATCTCGAAGGTCTTCCCGACGCCCGGCGCGGCGCCGAGGAGGACGCGCAGTCGCCCGCGGCGGTTCCGGTCCGTCGCGGGGCGCAGCGGCCGCTCTGCGCTCATGCACCCTCCCGGTCGTCGAGTGCGAGATTCAGCTCCGCGACGTTGATGCGCTCCTCGCCGAGGAACCCCAGGTCCCGCCCTTGAATCCTAGACTCCACCAGCGCCCGGACGTCGTCCTCCGGCAGGTCGCGGGCGGCGGCCACCCGCGGCACCTGGAGCATTGCGTACGCGACGCTGATGTGCGGATCGAGACCGGAGCCGGACGCGGTCACGGCATCCGCGGGCACCGCGGACGGATCGACCCCCTCCCTCGCGGCGATCTCGGCCTTCCGCGCGGCGATCTCGGCGACGAGGTCGGGATTCTCCGGCCCGAGGTTGCTGCCGCCCGACGAGGCCCCGTCGTACCCGTCGCCGGCCGCCGAGGGGCGGGACTGGAAGTACTCCGGCAGGGCCTCGCCCTCGGCATCCGTGAAGGACTGGCCGATGAGCGCGCTGCCCCGGTCGCCGGGGAGCATCGAGCCGTTCGCCTGTGCGGGGAGGAGGAGCTGGCCGATGCCGGTGACGAGCAGCGTGTACCCGACGCCGAGGACGAGGGTGAGGACGAGCATCGCGCGGACGGCGACACCGGCGGTGCGCATCGTGGTGCGGGTGGTGGACGACATGGCGTTCCTTTCGAGCCCGGTCAGAAGCCGGGGAGGAGGCTGATGAGGAGGTCGATGAGCTTGATGCCCACGAACGGGGCGATGACCCCGCCGAGGCCGTAGACGAGCAGGTTGCGCTGCAGGATCTGGGAGGCGCTCGCCGGCCGGTAGGTCACGCCACGGAGCGCGAGCGGGATGAGGAACACGATCACGATGGCGTTGAAGATGATCGCGCTCGTGACCGCCGAGGCCGGCGAGTGCAGCTGCATGATGTTCAGCGCCGCGAGTCCGGGGAACACGCCCATGAACATCGCCGGGATGATCGCGAAGTACTTCGCGATGTCGTTCGCGAGCGAGAACGTCGTCAGCGCGCCGCGGGTGATGAGCAGCTGCTTGCCGATGCGGACGATGTCGATGAGCTTGGTCGGGTCGGAATCGAGGTCGACCATGTTGCCCGCCTCCTTGGCCGCCGAGGTGCCCGTGTTCATCGCGACGCCGACGTCGGCCTGGGCGAGTGCCGGGGCGTCGTTCGTGCCGTCCCCGGTCATCGCGACGAGGCGCCCGCCCTCCTGCTCGCGGCGGATGAGGTCGAGCTTGTCCTCCGGGGTGGCCTCGGCGAGGTAGTCGTCGACGCCGGCCTCGGCCGCGATGGCCTTCGCGGTGAGCGGGTTGTCTCCGGTGATCATGACCGTGCGGATGCCCATGCTGCGCAGTTCGTCGAACCGCTCTCGGAGGCCGTCCTTGACGATGTCCTTGAGGTGCACGACCCCCAAGATCCGCGCTTCCACAGGCTGGGTCCCTGAGCCTGTCGAAGGGACTGAGTCCGGCTGGGTCCCTGAGCTTGTCGAAGGGCCTGAGTCCGGCTGGGTCCCTGAGCCTGTCGAAGGGCCTGAGCCTGTCGAAGGGCCCTGCACCGCGACGACGAGGGGCGTGCCGCCGCCCGAGGCGACGTCGTCGGTGAGGGTCGTGAGCTCGTCATCGGGGGTCTGCCCCAGCCAGGCCGCCACGGCCGAGGCCGCGCCCTTGCGGATCTGCGTGCCGTCGGCGAGGTCGAGACCGCTCATGCGCGTCTGCGCCGTGAACGGGACGACGACGGCGTCCGCCGGGGCCTGGACCCGGATCCCGCGGGCGGCGGCGAGCTCGACGATCGATGCGCCCTCCGGCGTCGGATCGGCGAGGGAGGAGAGGGCAGCCGTGCGCAGCAGCTCCGCGGCGTCCACCCCGGTGAGCGGCAGCACGGCGTGGGCGCGGCGGTTGCCGTGGGTGATGGTACCGGTCTTGTCGAGGAGCAGCGTGGTCACGTCGCCCGCGGCCTCCACCGCCCGCCCCGACATCGCCAGCACGTTCCGCTGCACGAGCCGGTCCATGCCCGCGATGCCGATGGCGGAGAGGAGCGCGCCGATCGTGGTCGGGATGAGGCAGACGAGCAGGGCGATGAGGACGGGGATGCTCACCGGCGACGCCGCGTACGACGCGATCGGGTTCAGCGCGAGGACCACGACGACGAACACGATCGACAGGCTCGCGAGGAGGATGTTGAGGGCGATCTCGTTCGGGGTGCGCTGTCGGCTCGCCCCTTCGACGAGGGCGATCATGCGGTCGACGAACGTCTCGCCGGGCTTCGACGTGATGCGCACGACGATCCGGTCCGACAGCACCCGCGTGCCGCCGGTGACGGCACTGCGGTCGCCGCCGGACTCGCGGACGACGGGGGCGCTCTCACCGGTGATGGCTGACTCGTCGACCGTCGCGATGCCCGCGACGATGTCGCCGTCGCCCGGGATGAGCTCGCCCGCGCTGACGATCACGAGGTCGTCGCGCTGCAGCTCCGCCGACGACACCGTCTCCGTCGGCGCTTCGACAAGCTCAGCGACCCACTCCGCGCCCCCCTGGGTCCGCGAGCCGAGGCCTTGGGTCCCTGAGCCGAGGCCCCGGGTCCCTGAGCCGAGGCCCCGGGTCCCTGAGCCGAGGCCCCGGGTCCCTGAGCCGAGGCCTTGGGTCCCTGAGCTTGTCGAAGGGCCCACCACCCGCCGCGCCATCGTCTGGGTGCGGGTGTTCCGCAGGCTCGCGGCCTGGGCCTTGCCGCGCCCCTCGGCCACCGACTCCGCGACGTTCGCGAAGAACACGGTCAGCCAGAGCCAGATCGCGATGCCCCAGGTGAACGCCGCCGGGACGGGGGTGCCGCCGGACGGGGCGGGTCCGCCGAGGAAGGGCTCCGCGATCGCGAGGACGGTCGTGAACGCGGCGCCGACCCAGACGAGGAGCATCACGGGGTTGCGCACGAGCGTCGCGGGGTTGAGCTTCCGGAGCGCGCCGGGGAGCGCCTGAGCGAGCTGGGCGCCGCCGAAGGAGCGCGGAGGACGGGCCGCGACGGCGGGGGCGTCCTGCTGTTCGGGAGGGGTGGTCAGGAGGGTCATGGTCAGAGTCCTTCGGCGAGCGGTCCCAGTGCGAGCACGGGGAAGTAGGTGAGGGCCGTCACGACGACGGTCACGGTGAGGAGCAGGCCGACGAACTGCGGCCGGTGGGTGGGGAGCGTGCCGGTCGTGGCCGGCACCCGCTCCTGTGCGGCGAACGATCCCGCGAGGGCCAGCACGAGCACGATCGGGAGGAAGCGCCCGAGCAGCATCGCGGCGCCCAGGGCGGTGTTGAACCACGGGGTGTCCGCCGTGAGGCCGGCGAACGCGGAGCCGTTGTTGTTCGCGGCGGAGGTGAACGCATAGAGCACCTCGCTCATGCCGTGCACGCCCGGGTTGAGGATGCTCGTGGACTCCACGTCCTCGCGGATGCCGGGGATCGCGAAGCTCAGGGCCGTGCCGCCGAGGACGAGCACCGGGACCACGAGGATGTAGAGGCTCGCGAGGGTCATCTCCCGCGGTCCGATGCGCTTCCCGAGCCACTCCGGGGTGCGGCCGACGAGCAGCCCGCCGACGAAGACCGCGACGATCGCGAGCACGAGCATCCCGTACAGACCGGAGCCGACGCCGCCCGGAGCGACCTCGCCGAGCATCATGTTCAGCATCGGCATCATGCCGCCGAGCGCGGTGTACGAGTCGTGCATCGAGTTCACCGCCCCGGTCGAGGTGAGGGTGCTCGCGCTGCCGAAGAGGGTCGAGCCGAGGATGCCGAAGCGCTGCTCCTTGCCCTCCATCGCGGCCCCGGCGAGTTCGGGCGCGGCCCCGCGTCCCGCCAGTTCCAGGGCCGAGAGTGCGGCGAGCGAGGCGAGGAACAGGGTGCCCATGACCGCGACGATCGCGTACCCCTGGCGGTGGTCGCCGACCAGTCGGCCGAACGTGCGGGGGAGGGCGAACGGGATCACCAGGATCAGCAGCACCTCGAGGAGGTTGGTCCACCCGGTCGGGTTCTCGAAGGGGTGGGCGGAGTTGGCGTTGAAGAAGCCGCCGCCGTTGGTGCCGAGCAGCTTGATGGCCTCCTGCGACGCGACCGGACCGCCGGGGATCGTCTGCGTGCCGCCGGAGACCGTGGCGACGTCGGTGAAGCCGTTCACGTTCTGGATCACGCCGCCCGCGAGCAGGGCCACCGCGCCGATCAGGGCGAGCGGGAGCAGCAGCCGCCCCAGGCCACGGGTGAGGTCGACCCAGAAGTTGCCGATCGTCGCGGAGCCACGGCGCGCGAGACCGCGGATCAGGGCGATGGCGATGGTGAGGCCGACGGCGGCGGAGACGAAGTTCTGCACCGTGAGGCCCGCGAGCTGCACCGTGTAGCCCATGGTCTGCTCGGGCGAGTACGACTGCCAGTTGGTGTTCGCGACGAAGGACGCGGCGGTGTTGAACGCGAGTCCCTCCGGCACGGCGGGCAGGCCGAGCGACGCGGGGAGGAAGGCCTGGAGCCGCTGCAGCCCGTAGACGAGCAGGAGGCCGACGAGCGAGAACAGCAGCACGCTGCGGGCGTAGGCGCGCCAGGTCTGCTCGGAGCGGGGGTCGACGCCGATCACCCGGTAGAGCCCGCGCTCGATGCGCAGGTCGCGTCCGGAGGTGTAGACGTGCGCGATGTAGTCGCCGAGGGGGCGGTAGAGGAGCACGAGCACGACCACGACGGCCGTGATCTGGAGGACGCCGTACAGGACCGTCGCGTCCATCAGAAGCGCTCCGGGGCGACGAGCGCCACGACCAGGTAGACGACCGCGGCGACGGCGAGGACCGCGGCGAGGATCTCGAAGACGATCATGCGCGGTCCACCGCCTTGGCGATGAGGGACACGAGGGCGAACAGCGCCAGGGTCAGCGCGAGGTAGATGATGTCGAGCACGTCCTCGATCCAACTGCGCCGCCCGGCCGCATCCGTCGATCCTCACGTTTCCCCTACGCCCACCCCCTCGGATGCATGCGGGTTGCTCACGGAGACGGCCTTCGAATCGCGCACCTGGTCCCAAACCCGCCGCCGATGCAGCCAGGTGCGCGATTCGAAAGGGGGCGCCGGCCCTATGCTCACGAGGTGGGGATCAGAAGGATGCGGATCGGGACGGGGACGGGGATCGTCGCCGGGCTCGTGGTGGCCGCGCTCGTGTGCGTGCTCACCGGGTTCCTTCCGCCCACGGACGCCGGTGCGCTCGGGGAACGGATCGCGCCCGTGCTGGGGTTCGTCGTCGCGATCACGATCGTCGCCGAGCTCGCCCGTGACGCGGCGGTGTTCGACGTCGTCTCGCAGCGCCTCGCGCGCTGGGGTCGCGGCCGCGTGGTGGTGCTGTGGGCGCTGGTGGTCGTGCTCGCCGTGGTGAGCACCGTGTTCCTCTCGCTCGACACGACCGCCGTGATCGTCACACCGGTCGTCGTCGTGCTGGCGCAGAGCATCGGCGTCTCCCCGCTGCCGTTCGCCCTGGCCACCGTCTGGCTCGCCAACACCGCGTCCCTCGCGCTCCCGGTCTCGAACCTCACGAACCTGCTCGCCGCGCCCGCGATGGGGGAAGGGCCGGGGGCGTTCATCGCGCTGAGCTGGGCGCCCACGCTCGTGGGGATCCTGGTGCCGGTCGCGATCCTCACGGTCCTGCAGCGGCGCACGGTCTTCGGCACGTATGAGATGCCCGAGCCCCGACGCCCCGCCGACCCGACGCTGTTCTGGAGCGCCACCGGCGTCCTCGTCGTGCTGATGCCGCTGCTCGCGCTCACCCACGACGTGTGGATCCCCGCTACGGTCGCGGCTCTCGCGTTGATCGCGCTGTTCGCCGTCCGTCGTCGCCACGCCCTGCGATTGTCCCTCGTCCCGTGGCAGGCGCTCGCGCTCGCCGCGTCGCTGTTCGTCCTGGTCGAGTCCGCGCACGCGCAGCGGCTGCTCGACTTCCTGACCTCACCGACCGCGAGGGGCGACTCTCTCGGCGACCTGTTCGGGCTCGCGGCGCTGGGAGCCGTGAGCGCGAACGCGATCAACAACCTCCCGGCCTACCTCGTGCTCGAACCCGCTGCAGGGGACCCGGTCGCCTTGATGGCCCTGCTGATCGGTGTGAACCTCGGTCCGCTCATCACGCCGTGGGCCTCGCTGGCGACGCTCCTCTGGCACCATCGCGTGACGGCGCTCGGGGTCGAGATCCGCTGGGGCCGCTTCGCGCTCTGGGGGGCCGTCGCCGCGGTGCCCACCGTCGTCCTGGCCACGCTCGTCCTCTGACCCCGTTTCGAATCGCGCGCTTTGCTGCAAATCCGCCCGAGATGGAGCAAAGTGCGCGATTCGAACGGGGGTCAGACGCGACGCATCTCGGCGGCCAGGGCGGGGTGGACGGCGTCGAACCGGGCGGCGATGCGCTCGCGCACCTCGGGGGCCTTGTTCTGGCTGAGCTTGGCACGCGCATCGAACCGGGTGACCCGGAGCCGCAGGCCCACCGTGCCCTTCGCGGCTCGTCGGGTGCCGGGCTCGTCCTCCGCGAGGCTCCGCCCGTGGGGCTGCCCACCCTCGAAGTGGTCGGTGAGCCGGGTGAGCATGGCGTAGTTCTCCTCCGCGGTGAGGATCTCGGGGGTGCCGGAGAGGTGCGCGGTGACATGGTTCCAGGTCGGCACGAGGTCCCCCGGCGCATAGAGGCTCGAGGACACGTAGTCGTGCGGCCCCTGGATGATCACCAGGACCTCGTGTCGACCGAGCTCGTGGAGCTCGTCGTCCGGACGCCCGAAGTGGCTCACGAGCACGATGTCCTCCTCGTCCTCCTCGAGCAGCACCGGGTAGTGCGAGGCGACGAGGCCGGCGGAGGCCGGTGAGACGAACGTCGCCCACGGGTGGGCGCGGATGAGGCGCTTCACCTCGTCGGGGTCGGTCATGAGGTAGCGGGGGGTGTGACGCATGGCGCCTCCTGTCGGGTGGGGGTGGGGGTGGGAGAAGAGCTGCGGGTGCGGACGGCGAGTCCGGCGCACAGGACGACGGCGAGCCCGCCGAGCACCGTGGCCCCACCGACGTCCTCATGGAAGAGGAAGGCGGCCCAGGTGATGCCCATGACGGGCTGGACGAGCTGAATCTGACTTACCTGCGCCATCGGGCCGATGGCGAGGCCGCGGTACCAGGCGAAGAATCCGAGGAACATGCTGACCGCGGCCAGGTAGGCGAACGCGAGCCACGCGGTCGGGGTGGCGATGGGCGGGGCGGCGACCCCGGCGGCCACGGCCACCGCGAGCATCACGGGGGCGGCGAGCACCAGCGCCCACGAGATCGT
Source organism: Microbacterium sp. GbtcB4 (assembly GCF_019091465.1). NCBI lineage: Bacteria > Bacillati > Actinomycetota > Actinomycetes > Micrococcales > Microbacteriaceae > Microbacterium > Microbacterium sp. GbtcB4. The sequence goes on along the minus strand of NZ_JAGXJJ010000001.1, from coordinate 150,801 downwards.
CTGCCAGGCGCCGAGCTCGCGGGCGAGCAGGCCGCCCTCCGCGTAGCCGACCGCCGCCGCGATGACGGCGCCGAACAGCTGGAGGTCGGCGGGGCGAAGGGCGCCGGAGGTGCCGTTCTGCAGGGTCGCGAAGACGAGGGCCGCCGCGGACCCGAGGAGCGCGAAGACCCAGAACGAGGCGGACGGGCGCTCGCGGGTGCGCAGCACGACGGCCACGGCGGTCGCGGCGGGGAGGAGGCCGATCACGACCGCCCCGTGGCTCGCCGGCGTCGTGGTCATCGCGAACGAGGTCAACAGCGGGAAGCCCGCGACCACGCCGAGGGCGACGATCGCGAGTCGTGCCCACTGGACCGGGCTCGGCGGCTGCTGACGGGTGGCGAGGAGGACGAGAGCGGCGAGCACGGCGGCGACGACCGCGCGCGCGGAGCCGATGAACAGCGGCGAGAGTCCGCCGCCGAGGGCGACCCGCGTGAACGGGAGCGTGAACGAGAAGGCGACGACGCCCAGCAGCCCCCAACCGGGACCGGCGGCGCGGGATAGCAGTGTTCCGTTCGGACGGATAACGCTACTGTGTTCTTTCATGAGTCAGGATAGCACCGCGCGGATCGTGGCCGGCCTGCGGGCGTGGATCGCCACGGCCGCTCCCGGTGCCCGCCTCCCCTCGAACCGCGCGCTCACGGCCGAGTACGCCGCGAGCCCCGTGACCGTGCAGAAGGCGGTGCAGCAGCTCGTCCGCCTCGGGCTCGTCGAGGCGCGACCCGGGGTCGGCACCTTCGTCCGCGCCGCGCGCACGGTCCTTCCGGCGGACTACGGCTGGCAGTCCGGAGCCCTGGGAGCGGCCGCCGTGCGCCTGGACGGTCTCTCCTCGGCGCAGCGCCCGACCTCGCCGGACGCGATCGGGCTGCACTCCGGGTATCCGGCTCCGGATCTCCTCCCCGAGCGGCTCGTCCGGCAGGCCCTCGTGCGCGCCTCCCGGACCGCGTCCGCCCTCACCCGCTCGCCCGCGGCCGGCGAGCCCGGGCTACAGGAGTGGTTCGCGGCGGAGCTGGCCGCCGCGGCGCCGGCGGGGATCACGGTGCCGACCGCCCGCGACGCCGTCGTCATCTCCGGAAGCCAGAGCGGACTGAGCTCGATCTTTCGGGCGGTCGTCGGTGTCGGCCGGCCGCTGCTCATCGAGTCGCCGACCTACTGGGGCGCCCTGCTCGCGGCGGAGCAGGCGGGGGTCGTGCTCGTTCCCGTCCCCTCCGGCCCGCAGGGACCGGATCCGGACGCGGTCGACAGGGCGCTCGCCGAGACCGGAGCCCGCGCGTTCTACGCGCAGCCCACGTTCGCGAACCCCACCGGCGCGCAGTGGCCGGCGGCGACGGGGGAGGCCGTGCTCGACGCGGTCCGTCGCCACGGCGCCTTCCTCATCGAGGACGACTGGGCGCACGACCTCGGCATCGACGCCGGCCCCCGCCCCGTGGCCGCCTCCGACCACGACGGCCATGTGGTGTACCTGCGCTCGCTGACGAAGAGCGTGTCTCCGTCCCTGCGGGTGGCGGCGGTGATCGCCCGCGGTCCGGCCAGGGATCGCATCCTCGCCGATCGCGCGGCGGAGTCGATGTACGTCAGCGGTCTGCTGCAGGCCGCCGCCCTCGACGTGGTGACGCAGCCGGCGTGGCGCACACACCTCCGCGGCTTCCGGGAGCAGCTGCGCTCGCGGCGCGACCTGCTGCTGTCGTGCCTGGCCGCGCAGGCGCCGACTGCGCTGGTGGAGGCCGTGCCGGTCGGCGGGCTGAACCTCTGGCTGCGGCTGCCCGACGGCACCGACGCCGCAGCCGTCGTCCGGGAGTGCGCGGCGCGCGGCCTCGTCATCGCGCCGGGGAGCGAGTGGTTCCCCGCGGAGCCCTCCGGCTCCTACGTGCGGCTCAATTACGCGAGCGCCGACCCGTCCCGCTTCCCCGAGGCCGCGACGATCCTCGGTGCGGTCCTCGCCGGAACCTGACCGCCGCCATCAGGACTCGGACGGCGGCCCGGCGGGGCGGTGCGCCCGGCGTCCGGCCACCACGACCGGCCGCCCCGCCCGCTCCTGACCGGGCAGCGGACGGGAGCGCCGGCCGTAGATGAGTTCGGACGAGTCGAGCAGCCACGGCACCAGGGTGATGGACACCCCGTGCACGAGCATGAGCTGGTTCGCGAGGCGGCGGGCGCGCCGGTTGTGCAGGAAGTTCTCCCACCAGTGCCCCACGATGTACTGCGGCAGGTAGACCGTGACGACGGAGGAGCCGTGCTTCTCGCGGTACTGCCGGATGAACTGCGTCACGGGCTGCGCGAACGAGCGGTACGGCGACTCGACGATCACGAGCGGCACCGGCACGAGGTGGTCGGTCCACTCCTGCTGCAGGCGCGCGGCGTCGTCCTGCGACACGGCCACGTGCACGGCGAGGGTCTTGTCGTGCTTGGCGGCGATCGCGTAGTCGATGGCCTTCATGACCGGCTTCTGCAGGTGGTTCACGAGGACGATGGCGACGTCGCCGGAGGCGCCGAAGCGGGTGGTGTCGTCGATGGCGATCTCGTGCTCGACGTCCCGGTAGTACCGCTTGACGCCGATCATGAGGAACGCGAGCACCGGGATGGCGAAGAACACGAGGTAGGCGCCGTGCGTGAACTTCGTGATCGTCACGATCACGAGCACGAGGACGGTCAGCGTCGCCCCGGCGGAGTTGATGAGCAGCCCCACGCGTGCAGAACGCCGGTCGGCGGCGCCGTCGCCGTTCGGCGGGGCGGGTGTCCGGAGCAGCCGTCGCCAGTGCCGCACCATGCCGATCTGGCCGAGGGAGAAGGAGACGAAGACGCCGATGATGTAGAGCTGGATCAGCGTCGTCAGCCGGGCCTGGAACACCACGAGCACGGCGATCGCGGCGATCCCGAGGAGGATCATGCCGTTGGAGAACACGAGCCGGTCGCCGCGGGTGTTCAGCGACTTCGGGGCGTAGCCGTCGCGGGCGAGCACGGCGCCGAGCAGGGGGAAGCCGTTGAAGGCGGTGTTCGCCGCGAGGAGCAGCACGCAGGCCGTGGCCGCCTGCACGATGAAGAACGGGATGCTGCCGCCGCCGAACGTCGCCGCGGCGATCTGCGCCATGAGGCTCGGCTGCGGGTTCGTGCAGTCGAACCCGATGAGGTCGCAGGGGTTCTCGGCGTAGTGCACGCCGGCGATGAGGGCGAGGGCGGTGAGTCCGGAGAACAGGCAGATCGCGATGGTCCCCATGAGCACGAGGGTCGACTGGGCGTTGCGCACCTTCGGGGCCCGGAACGCCGGGACGCCGTTCGACACGGCCTCGACCCCGGTCAACGCGGAGCAGCCGCTGGAGAACGCCCGGAGGATGAGCAGCAGCACGGCCGCCTGGCTGAGGCTCTCGGCCTGCACGGCGAACTCCGCGCTGGAGGCGATCGGGGCGTCGCCGAGTGCCGTCCGGACGAGCCCGGTGACGATCATGATGCCGACCGAGCCGATGAACACGTAGGTGGGGATGGCGAACACGAGCGACGCTTCCCGCACGCCGCGGAGGTTCACGATGATGATGAGCACGACGAAGCCGACCGCGAGCTCCACGCGGAGCGGGTCGAGCGCCGGCACCGCCGAGATGATGTTGTCCACGCCGGACGCGACCGACACGGCCACCGTGAGCACGTAGTCGACGAGGAGGGCCGCGGCCACGATCACCCCGGGGACCTCGCCGAGGTTCTTCGACGCGACCTCGTAGTCGCCGCCGCCGGAGGGGTACGCCTTGATGAGTTGCCGGTAGCTGAGCACCACCACGAGCAGCAGCACGACGACGGCCGCGGCGACGAGCGGGGTGAACGACAGGAACGTGAGGCCGCCGATGAGCAGGATCATCACGAGCTCCTGCGGGGCGTAGGCCACCGAGCTCAGCGCGTCCGAGGCGAAGATCGGCAGCGCCATGCGCTTGGGCAGGAGCTGCTCGTCGACCTGGGCGCTCGTCAGCGGGTCGCCGAGCAGGATGCGCTTGGCGCGCGGCGGCGCGTCCGGGGTCGGCCTCGTTTGTTCTGACACGTCCGGCGACACTACGCCGACCGGAGGCGCCCTCACGCGATCCTCACGGAATCCCTACGGCCCGGTGGCGCTCCCTCACGGAATCCTCACGGCCTCCCGGTATCCTTGCGTCGGTGGGGGATCAGGTGGTTCTGGGGGTCATCGCCGTGGCGATCGGCTTGGCCGCGGGCGTCGTCCTCTTCGTGCCCTTCGTCGCGATCAGCTACCGCCGCCGCGGACGCCTCTCGCTCGGCCGCACGCTGCTCTGGCTCGCGGCGCTCGTCTACTTCTGGGCCATCTGGACGTACACGCTGCTGCCGCTGCCCGACCCGGACGCCATCCGGTGCGTGGGGGCGATCACCGACCCGATGTCCGTGGTGCGCGATGTGCAGAAAGCGTTCGCGGCGCCGGGCAACCCGCTGCGCCAGCCCGCACTGCTCCAGCTCGTGTTCAACGTGCTGCTGTTCGTCCCGCTCGGGGCGTTCCTCCGCGTGCTGGGCGGCCGCGGCCTGCCGACCGCGCTCCTCGCCGGCTTCGGGCTCTCGCTGCTCGTGGAGACCACGCAGCTCACCGGGGTCTGGGGTCTGTACCCGTGCGCCTACCGCTTCTTCGACGTCGGCGACCTGATGACGAACACGACCGGAGCCGTGCTCGGCTCGGTGCTCGCGCTCGTCGTGCCCCGCTCGCTGCGCGGTCTCCAGGCCCGGGCGGATGCCGACGAGCCGCGCCCTGTCACCCGTGGTCGCCGCGCGCTGGCGATGCTGTGCGACGGACTCGCGAACGGCTTCGTCGTGCTCGCCGGGGGCGTCGCGGTGCAGCTCTGGCTCGAGTACGTCGTGCAGGACCGTCAGGCCGTTCTCGACGGCACCCTCGCCGGCACGGTGAGCACGGCGGCCGCCTGTGCGCTGTGGCTCGTGGTCATCCTCGTCACCGGCCGCTCGGTGGGAGACCTCGCCGTGCAGCTGCGCTACACCGGGTCGCGGCTGCCGGCCGCGCTCGCCCGGCTGCTGCGATGGGCGGGCGGCATCGGCGGACTCACGGCTCTCGGGATGCTCGGCGGGGTGTTCGACGCGCTCTCCTCGGTGCTGATCCTCGTCGCGATCGTGCTGCTGTTCACCACCCGCCAGGGGCGCGGCCTCCCCGGTCTCCTCTCCGGCCAGCACCTCGAGGACGCCCGCGTCGCGCTCTCGAATCCACAGGGGTTTCCGATCACGGATCGATAACGTCGTCCTCATGAGCGTGATCCCCGTCGACGAGCACCTGATCTCCGAGGCGAAGGAGCTCCGCGACCAGCTGCAGCGCTTCCTCCGCGAGTACGAGTTCGGGATGCGCGAGGTGGAGACGAAGATCTCGATCCTCCGCGACGAGTTCACCCACGATCACGCGTACAACCCCATCGAGCACGTGAAGAGCCGGCTGAAGTCGCCGGACAGCATCGTCGAGAAGATCGCCAGGAAGGGCATCGACGACCCGGACTTCGACCGCATCCGTGCCGAGATCACCGACATCGCCGGAGTGCGGGTGACGTGCAGCTTCGTCGCGGACGTCTACCGGCTGTTCGATCTGCTGACCGCGCAGGACGACGTGACCGTCCGCACGGTGAAGGACTACATCGCCAACCCGAAGCCGAACGGGTACAAGAGCCTGCACGCCATCATCGAGGTCCCCGTCTTCCTCTCGACGGGCGCGCTGTCCGTGCCGGTCGAGGTGCAGTTCCGCACCATCGCGATGGACTTCTGGGCGAGCCTGGAGCACAAGATCTACTACAAGTTCTCCAACCAGGTGCCCGCGCACCTCGTCGACAGCCTCAGCGACGCCGCCGACGCCGCTGCCGAACTCGACACCCGCATGGAGCGGCTGCACCGCGAGGCCCATGGCGTGCCGCAGCGGCAGCTCGCGCCGCCGCCTCCGCCCGCGCCGGGGATCGTCGAGGTCTGAGCACCCCGAACCGGGTCAGGCCAGGAACTCGCGGGCGGCGGCGGACATCGCCGTGACCCCGACCTCGATCGTCGGATGGATCTCCGGCGCGAAGAACGGCGAGTGGTTTGTGGGGATGTCCTTCTCCACGGTGCCCGCCGCGACGGCCTCGGCGAACCGGGCGGGGTCGACGCCGCCCCAGAACCAGAACACGAGCGGCACCTCGGCGTCGCGGGCGAACCAGGAGACGTCCTCGCTGCCGGTGAACATGCCGGGGTCGACGACGGCCGAATCGCCGAGCGCCCGACGCAGCGCCGACGAGACCCGCGCCGTCGCCTCCTCGTCGTTGATCGTGGCGGGGAGCGTGTGCTGGGTGTGGATCTCCGGCTCGCGCTCCGCGCCGGAGGCCATCGCCTCGGCGCGCACGATCCGCTCGACGCTCGCCAGCACCTTCTCCCGCACGTCCTCATTCGGGTAGCGGAGGCTGAGCTCGAGCTTCGCCTCGGCCGGGATGATGTTGTTCTTGAGTCCGGCGTGGATCGAGCCGACCGTCACCACGGCCACGCCCTGCGGGTCGATCTCGCGCGAGGTGATCGTCTGCAGGCGCATCACGGTCGCGGCCGCCATCACGACCGGGTCGATCGTGGCGTGCGGGCGGGAGCCGTGGCCGCCGCGGCCGTGCAGGGTGACGGTGAGGCCGTCCGACGCGGCCATCTGGGTGCCGCTGCGCACGCCGATGATCCCGGCGGGGAGCGGGGTGACGTGCTGACCGAGCACCACGTCGGGCTTCGGATAGCGGTCGAGCAGACCGTCGTCGAGCATCGCCCTGGCCCCCGCGCCGTACTCCTCGGCAGGCTGGATGAGCACGACGAGAGTGCCCGACCACTCCGCGCGCGTGGCCACGAGCTTCTCCACGGCGCCGATCATCGCGGTGACGTGCATGTCGTGACCGCAGGCATGCATGACGGGAACAGTCGTGCCTGCGGGGTCGACGCCTCTCGCGGTGCTCGCATATGCGAGGCCCGTCTGCTCCTCGACCGGGAGCGCGTCCATGTCGGCGCGCACCCACACCACCGGCTGCGGGAACTCCTCATCCTGGGTCCCTGAGCCTGTCGAAGGGTTCCGCAGCACCCCGACCACGCCGGTCACCCCGACGCCTTCTTCGACCTCGAGGCCCAGGTCGCGCAGGTGCTGGGCGGCGATGCCCGCGGTCCTGGTCTCCTGGAACGACAGCTCGGGGTGCTGGTGCAGGTCGATGTAGAGCGCTTCGAGGTCGATCGTCATGGCCAGAGCCTAGCCGGGTGTGCGCCGAGACCCCGGCGTTCCGCCAAGACCCCCGCTTCGCCGCGCCGGGAGGGCGGGGTCTCGACGGGAACGTGGGGTCTCGGCAGGGTCAGTGCACGTAGGTCGACAGTTCGGGTCCGGGACGCAGCACGGCGTTCACGATCGCCTGGATCGCGAATTCGCTCGTCTCGCCGAGTCCGATCACCTCGGGATGCAGGAGCCACTGGAGCTGCAGGCCGTCCATCACGGCGAGGATGGCGGCCGAAGCGGCGGCGATGGTCGCGGGTTCGGTCACACCCTCCTGGGCGCAGAGTTCCCCGAACGCCGCCGTCACCTCCCGGCGCAGGGTCGTATAGCGCTCCTCGAAGTACTCGCGACCGGGGTGGTCGTCGGTCACCGACTCGGAGGAGAGCACCGTGTAGGCCTGCACGATGCCCGGCCGCTTCTCGTTGGCGAACGCCGTGCGGACGAGGTGGAGGAACAGCTCCGGTCCGTCGGGGATGTGCTTCTCGGCGAGGTCGGCGACGTCGGCCTGATCGCGGTAGGCGAGCACCTCGAGGAGGAGCTTCTGCTTCGAGCCGAAGTGATGCAGCACGCCCGCATGGGTGATGCCGACCTGCTCGGCGACGTCGGCGAGCGTGCCGTTCGTGGAGCCTTTGTTGCCGAAGATCTCCACGGCCGCCTTGAGGATCTGCTCGCGCTTCTCCCGCGTCGCCGGGCGCACCCGCACCGCGTGCACGTCGTCCGTCATGAGCCCACCTCCCCTCATCCCGCTCTGCTTGCCAACCAACTTACTCCTCGGTAACCTCTCCACAGCTTACTTTCTCGACAGTAAGCAAAAGCGGCGGCCGGCGGTGATCCCTCGGCCGCGACGCCGCACAAGGACCCGTGCCCAAGGAGAAGCAATGAAGCTCACGAAAACCCTGATCGCCGCCAGCGCGGTAGCCGTCCTCGGCGTCTCGGCGCTCGCCGGATGCTCGGCGGGCGGTGGTTCCGGCGACGGCGCCGGTTCCGCCTCCCTCACCATCGCGAAGCCCGACGGCGCGATCAGCACCGAGTCGAACAACCCGTTCGTCGGCGACTCCGCGGCGTCGAAGTACGGCTACGCCAAGGTGGTGTTCGAGACTCTGGCACTGGTGAACCAGACGGGTGACCGCGGTGTGACGCCGTGGCTCGCCGAGAGCCTCGAGTGGAACGACGACTATACGCAGCTCACCGTCGTCCCCCGCGCGGACGTGACCTGGAGCGACGGCGAGCCGTTCACGGCCGACGACATCGTCTTCTCCTTCGAGACCGCCTCGATCCCCGCCCTCGACACCGCCGGCCTCAAGTTCGAGGGTGCCGAGGTCGACGGCGACAAGGTCGTGCTGAGCTTCGGTGACTCCAAGTACGTGAACCAGGCCCGCGTGCTGCACGTGCCGATCGTCCCCAAGCACATCTGGGAGAACTTCGACGACCCCGCCACCGACCCCGTCAAGGGCGACGACCTCGTCGGCACCGGCCCCTACGCGATGGCGAACTGGTCGACCGAGTCGGTCACGCTCGACGCACGCGACGACTACTGGGGCGGCGACCTCGCCGTGCCGGAGCTGCACTACGTCTCGTACGGCGACAACACCGCCCTCACCACGGCCCTCGCGAACGGCGACGCCGACTGGGCGCAGGCGTTCATCCCGCAGATCGAGGAGCAGTTCCTCTCGGCCGACCCCGAGCACAACAAGTTCCTCGCCTCCCCGACCACCGGCTCCGCCACGCTGTTCATGAACCTGCAGCAGAAGCCGTTCGACGACCCCGCCTTCCGTCAGGCGCTCGCCTGGGTGATCGACCGCGACGCCTATGTCGACATCGCGCGCGAAGGTGCCAGCGAGCCGGTCTGGTCGGTCACGGGGCTGTCGTCGATCCTCGAAGACGAGATCCAGCCGGAGTTCCAGGGCGTCGACTACACGGTCGACGCCGAGAAGGCGCGTGATCTGCTGGAGACCGCCGGGTACACCTGGAAGGACGACGCCCTGATCGACCCCGACGGCACGCCCGTCTCGTTCACGCTCTCCGTCCCCTCCGGCTGGAGCGACTGGAACACGGCGCAGGAGCTCATCGCCGAGGACGTGAAGGACGGCATCGGCGCCGAGGTCAAGATCGATATGCCGGACTGGGGCGGCTGGGCCGATCCCCGCGACAACGGCACGTTCTCCGCGATCATCCACTGGCTGGAGGACAGCGGTACGGCGTACGGCCTGTACACCTCGACCATGGATCCGCGCTGGATCTCGCCCGAGGGCAAGGCCGGCTTCAACTTCGGCCGCTTCGACGACCCGGAGGCGACCGCCGCGCTGAACACCTACGCCAACGCCTCGTCCGACGAGGAGCGCACCACCGCGATCGACACGCTGCAGACGATCTTCTCGGAGCAGGTGCCGGCCATCCCGCTGGGCGCCCACCCGCTGCTGGGCGAGTTCAACACGCGCAACTACGTCGGCTGGCCGTCGGAGACCGACACCTACGCGTCCGCCGACCCGACGCAGCCGAACATCGTGCAGATCCTCACGAAGCTGAAGCCCGCCGAGTAGGACTTCGACAGGCTCAGCCACCCACAGCCGGGACTTCGACAGGCTCAGCCACCCCTCTGGGTCCCTGAGCCTGTCGAAGGGCCACCCCTTCTGGGACCCTGAGCCTGTCGAAGGGCCCGCCCCCACAAAGGACACCCCATGCCAGATCCCCTGCTCACCGTGCGTGACTTCTCCGTCGTGTACGACGTCGATCCGCCCGTCGAGGCGGTGAAGAACGTGACCCTCGAACTGCAGCGCGGCGAGATCCTCGGCCTCGCCGGGGAGAGCGGGTGCGGCAAGACCACGCTGGCCTACGGGGTGCAGCGCCTGCTGCGCGCTCCGGCCGTCATCACCGGCGGCAGCGTGACGTTCCACGACGTGACCGGCATCGACATCGACATCAATGCGCTCGACGTCGGCGCGATGCAGCGGTTCCGCTGGGACAGGGTGTCGATGGTGTTCCAGGGCGCGATGAACGCCCTCAACCCCGTGGCGACGATCGGCTCGCAGCTGGAGGACGTGTTCGAGATCCACCGCCCCGACATGAACCGCAGGCAGCGGCGTGCCGAGGCCGAGGAACTGCTCGAGATCGTCAAGGTCGGCCGTCAGCGTGTGCGCTCCTTCCCGCACGAGCTCTCCGGCGGCATGCGCCAGCGCGTCATGATCGCCATGGCCCTGGCGCTGCGTCCGCAGCTGATGGTCATGGACGAGCCGACGACCGCGCTCGACGTGCTGGTGCAGCGGGAGATCCTCAAGCAGATCTCCCAGCTGCGCCATGAGTTCGGCTTCTCCGTGATCTTCATCACCCACGACCTGCCGCTCCTGCTGGAGATCAGCGACCGGATCGCGATCATGCGCGAAGGAGAGATCATCGAGCTCGATACGGCAGAGCGCATCTGGACGCAGCCGGAGCACGAGTACACGAAGACCCTGCTGTCGTCGTTCCCCCGGCTCACCGGGGAGAGAGGGGTGCTGGTGCGATGACCACCCTCGAGTTCCGCCACGTCACGAAGGCGTACAACGTCCGCGGCGCCGGGCAGATCAAGGCCCTCGACGACGTGAGCTTCACCCTGACGTCGGGTCAGACGATCGGCCTGGTCGGCCAGTCCGGCAGCGGCAAGTCCACGATCGCGAAGATCCTCACCCAGCTCGAGACCCCGACCAGCGGCGAGGTGCTGCTCGACGGCAAGCCCATCCCGCGCCGCGGCAGGGGCCTGCGCAAGTATCGCCAGCAGCTGCGGATGGTGTTCCAGGACCCGTTCGCCTCGCTCAACCCGTACCACTCGATCCGCTACCACCTGGAGCGTCCCATCCGCCTCGACGACGTGGTGCCGAAGAAGGAGACCGAGAACGAGGTGCGTCGGCTCCTCGACCGGGTGCGCCTCGATGCGGACGCGGTGATCGACCGCCGCCCCCACGAGCTGTCGGGCGGACAACGGCAGCGTGTGGCCATCGCCCGTGCCCTGGCCTCGCGTCCCTCGCTCCTCGTCGCCGACGAGCCGGTGTCGATGCTCGACGTCTCCATCCGGCTCGGCGTGCTGAACCTGCTCGCCGACCTGCAGCGTGAAGAGGGACTCGGAGTGCTCTACATCACGCACGATTTGGCGACCGCCCGGCACTTCAGCGACGAGATCATGGTCCTCAACCAGGGGCGCGTGGTCGAGTACGGCACCGCCGACGATGTGATCCTCAACCCGCAGGATCCGTACACCCGCGAGCTGCGCGCGGCCTCTCCCGATCCGGAGAAGCACTTCGCTGCGGCGGCATCGAACGGAGGCGCGCTGTGAGCACCGCATTCCCCCAGCTCGACGACGACGACCTCGTCGCCCGCGATGCCCTGGAGGTCGGCACCACGGCGACCACGGCGGAGCGCACCAGGCGGCCGGTGCCGTGGCGCTTCTTCGCCGGTCGCGCGGCGTTCTACCTTTTCACGCTGTGGGCGGCGATCACGATCAACTTCTTCCTGCCCCGCCTCATGAAGGGCGACGCGGTCAGCTCGTACCTCGCGCGCAACCGCACCGTGAGCCCCGAGGCGGCAGAGGCCCTGCGCGTGCTGCTCGGTATCGACACCGACAAGTCCATCTGGCAGCAGTACCTCGAATACTGGGGGATGCTGCTGCGCGGCGACCTCGGCATCTCGACCCTGCACGGTCTGCGGCCGGTCGCCGAGGTGCTCGCCGCCGCCCTGCCCTGGACGCTCGGGCTGGTCGGCATCGCGACCATCATCTCCTTCGCGCTCGGCACGCTGCTCGGAGCCGTCGTGGGGTGGAAGCGCGGCAGCAAGCTCGACGCGATCATCCCGGTGACGACCTTCTTCAACACGATCCCGTACTTCTGGCTCGGGCTCATCGCGATCGCGATCTTCTCCTCGACCCTGAAGTGGTTCCCGTCCTCGCACGCCTACGACAAGGGGCAGTCACCGGAATGGAGTCTCGACTTCATCGGTCAGGTCATCATGCACGGCACGCTCCCGGCCCTGACCATCGTGGTCGCCTCGCTCGGCGGGTGGGTGCTCGGCATGCGGAACATGATGCTGACGGTGCTCGACGACGACTACATCACGGTCGCGCAGGCGAAGGGCATGCCCAACAAGCGGGTGCTCTGGGGCTACGCCGCGCGCAACGCGGTGCTGCCGCAGATCCAGAGCTTCGCGCTGTCGATCGGCTTCATCGTCGGCGGCACGATCGTCATGGAGATGGTGTTCAGCTATCCGGGTGTCGGCAAGCTGCTGCTCGACGCGACGAACGCCAAGGACTTCGCCCTCATGCAGGGCGTGTTCCTCGTGATCACGCTCTCGGTGCTCGTGGCCAACATCCTCGCCGATGTCGTCTACGCCTACCTCGACCCGCGCACGCGCCAGATGGAGTCCTGACATGACCGTTCCCACCACCGCAGCGAACACGGCGCCGGACGGATCGGCCGTCGTCTCCGGCATGCCCGAGACCGCCACGCTGCGCACCCCGCCGGCGGGAACGCCGCCGCGCACGACCTTCTGGTCGCAGCTCGCGCAGGCGTTCGCGATGTTCCGCAACCCCAAGTCGATCGCCGGGCTCCTCATCCTCGGGGCGTTCGTGCTCATCGCGATCTTCGCCCCGTGGATCGCCCCGTACGGGCCGACCCAGAAGGACCGCACGGCGCTGCGTCAGCCGCCCTCCTGGGAGCACTGGCTGGGCACGACGCACATGGGCGAAGACGTGCTGAGCCAGATCATCTACGGCACCCGCGGCGTGATCGTCGTCGGCTTCCTCGCGGCGTTCATCGCCACGATCATCGCGATCACGATCGGTGTGATCGCCGGCTACGTGCGCGGCTGGAAGAGCGAATCGCTGTCGGCGCTGACCAACGTGTTCCTGGTGATCCCCGGCATCCCGCTGATCATCATCATCGCCTCGCAGTTCGAGAACCCGCCGCTGATCGTGATCGCCGCGGTGCTCGGGATCACCGGATGGGCGTGGGGCGCCCGCGTGCTCCGAGCGCAGACCATGTCGCTGCGCAACCGCGACTTCATCCAGGCCGCCCGAGCGAACGGTGAGCCGCTGCGCCGCATCATCACGGTCGAGATGCTCCCGAACCTCATGGCGCTCATCGCGTCGAGCTTCGTCGGCACCGTGACCGCGGCGATCCTCGGCCTCACGACCCTGGCCTTCATCGGGGTGATCCCGGTCAGCAACCTCAACTGGGGGACGATCCTGTTCTGGGCGCAGCAGAACGGCGCCTTCCCGCGGCTGTGGTGGTGGTACGTGCCGGCAGGGCTGTGCATCGCGATCATCGGCGTCGCGCTCTCGCTCATCAACTTCGGCATCGACGAGTACGTCAACCCGCGACTGCGCTCGGCCGGTGAGCGGGCCAGGGCGATGAAGAAGAAGGGGCTGAACGTGAACGACGCCGTCACGGTCGTCCGCAGCGTGCCCCTGCCGGAGAAGAGCCCCGATCCCGTATCGTCGGCGACCTCGCCTGCCGCTTCCGGCGCCACCGACTCCTCGAACACCGCCACACCGCACACGAACCAGAACACGAAGTGATGACCTCTCAGACTCTGACCACGCAGCTCCCGTACCAGGACCCCTCTCTCTCGATCCGCGAACGCGTGGCCGACCTCCTCAGCCGGATGACGGTGGAGGAGAAGGTCGGGCAGATGCTCCAGCTCGACGCCCGCGACGACATCGACGACCACGTCCTCCGGCGGCACGCGGGATCGATCCTGCACGCCTCGGACGAGCGTCTGCGGCGGGCCGCCGCCCTGGTCGCGCAGACCCGGCTCGGCATCCCGCTGCTCGTGGGCGAGGACTGCATCCACGGCCACTCGTTCTGGCCCGGAGGCACGATCTACCCCACGCAGCTCGGCATGGCGGCGTCCTGGGACCCGGCGCTCGTCGAGCGCGTGGCGCGGGCGACGGCCGAGGAGGTCGCCGTGACCGGCATCCACTGGACGTTCTCGCCGGTGCTGTGCATCGCCCGCGATCTGCGCTGGGGGCGGGTCGGGGAGACGTTCGGCGAGGACCCGTTCCTCATCGGGGAGCTGGCTTCGGCCATGGTGCGCGGCTATCAGGGCGACGGGCTCGACGACCCCACGGCGATCCTCGCGACGGCCAAGCACTTCGCCGGCTACTCGGAGACGCAGGGCGGCCGCGACGCGAGCGAGGCGGACATCTCCCCGCGCAAGCTGCGCTCCTGGTTCCTGCCGCCGTTCGAGCGGGTCGCCCGCGAGGGCTGCCGGACGTTCATGCTCGGCTACCAGACGACCGACGGGGTGCCGATCACGCTGAACGAGTGGCTGCTCAGCGACGTGCTCCGCGGCGAGTGGGGCTACACCGGCACCCTCATCACCGACTGGGACAACGTGGGCCGGATGGTGTGGGAGCAGCGGGTGCAGCCCGACCTCACCCATGCCGCGGCCGCGGCCGTGCGCGCCGGGAACGACATGGTGATGACCACGCCAGGGTTCTTCGAGGGGGCGCTGGACGCGGTCGCCCGGGGGCTGCTGCCGGAGGACGCCTTCGACGACGCGGTCTCCCGCATCCTCACGCTGAAGTTCGAGCTCGGACTCTTCGAAGACCCGCGGCTGCCCCGCGACGACGTGTCCGCCGTGGTCGGCAGCGCCGCGCACGCGGACCTCAACCTCGAGATCGCGCGCCGTTCCCTCGTGCTGCTCGAGAACGACGGCGTGCTGCCGCTGGATGCCGCGGCACCCCTGCGGGTGGCGGTGACCGGGCCGCTCGCGGACGACGCGCAGACGCAGCTCGGCGACTGGGCCGGCGGTTCGGGCCAGGCGGGCTGGCTCGACGGACAGCCCCGCGAGATGATCACGACCGTGCTCGACGGCCTCCGTGCGGTGGACGCGTGGACGGTCACGCATGCACGCGGCGCCGACATCCTCACGCTCGCCGACGACCCCCGCGGCACGCATTTCCCGGACAACCAGCCGCGTCCTCCCGTGGTGCAGCCGTGCCTGCCGGATCCTGCGCTCATCGCGGAGGCGGTGGCCGCCGCCGAGGCCGCCGACGTCGTGGTCGCGGTGGTCGGCGATCGCATCGAGCTCGTGGGCGAGGGGCGGTCCACGGCCACGCTGGAGCTCATCGGCGGCCAGAACGCCCTGCTCGACGCTCTCATCGAGACCGGGAAGCCCGTCGTCGTGGTGCTGCTGGCGTCCAAGCCCCTCGTGCTCCCGCCCTCGGTGCAGCGGGCGGCGGCGGTGGTCTGGGCCGCGAATCCCGGCATGCAGGGCGGGCGGGCGCTCGCCGACATCGTCACGGGTGCCGTGGAGCCCTCGGGACGGCTGCCGATCTCGTTCGCGCGGCACGTCGGGCAGCAGCCGACCTATTACAACCAGATCCGCGGTCAGCACGGCGACCGCTACGCCGACCTCACCCAGGCGCCGGCGTGGGCCTTCGGCGAGGGCCGGTCGTACACGACCGTGGCGTACGCGGAGCTGGAGCTGGAGCAGACGGAGCTGCGCCTCGGCGACACCGTGGTGGGGCACGTGACCGTGACGAACACGGGGGACCGGCCCGTCCGCGAGACCGTGCAGGCGTACGTGCGGGACGAGGTGACGAGCGTGAGCTGGACCGACCGCGAGCTCAAGGCCTTCCGGCAGGTCGACCTCGCGCCGGGGGAGAGCGCGCGCGTGCGGATCGAGGTCCCCGTCGCCGACTGCACGATCGTGACCGCCGCCGGTGTCCGGACGGTGGAGCCGGGCACCTTCACGCTCCTCGTCGGCCCCAGCTCCCGCGAGGAGCACCTCCTCCCCGCCTCCTTCGAGATCTCCCCGTCCTGATTCCCCGAGACCCCGCTTTCCCGCCGAGACCTCGTCGTGTCCGCGCGGCGGAGGCGGGGTCTCGGCGAGAGGCGGGGGGATCGGCCTCGATTTGACCTCAAGTGCGCTTGAGGTTTTACGGTGGAGGGCGTGAGTGGGACAGAGAAGAAGTCGCGATGACGTACGTGATCGCACTGCCATGCGTCGACCTCAAGGACAAGGCCTGCATCGACGAATGCCCGGTCGACTGCATCTATGAAGGGGAGCGGTCGCTCTACATCCACCCGGATGAGTGCGTGGACTGCGGAGCGTGCGAGCCGGTGTGCCCCGTCGAGGCGATCTACTACGAGGACGACCTCCCAGACGAGTGGCAGGACTACTACAAGGCCAACGTCGAGTTCTTCGACGAGATCGGCTCGCCCGGAGGCGCCGCCCGCACCGGACTCATCCGGCACGACCACCCGCTCATCGCCGCGCTCCCGCCGCAGGAGGTGCACGAGTGACTCCGCGCATCGCGATCGTCGGCGCGGGACCCGCAGGCATCTACGCCGCCGACCTCCTCCGGGCGCAGGTGCCGGAGGCGGCCATCGACCTGTACGAGAAGCTCCCCGCTCCGTACGGGCTCGTCCGCTACGGCGTCGCCCCCGACCACCCGCGCATCCGCAAGATCATCGATGCGCTGCACGACGTGCTCCTCCAGCCCGGCATCCGGTTGCTCGGCAACGTCGAGGTCGGCGTCGATGTGACGGTCGACGAGCTCCGCCGGGCGTACGACGGCGTCGTGATCGCGACCGGAGCCGACCGTGACGTGACGTTCGACGTGCCGGGAGCGGAGCTTCCCGGATCGTTCGGCGCCGCGGATTTCGTGGCCTGGTACGACGCGCACCCCGACGTCGCGCGGGGCTGGGGCCTGGAGGCGGAGTCCGTGGCCGTGATCGGCGCGGGCAACGTCGCCCTCGACGTCACGCGCATCCTCGCGAAGCACGCCGCGGCGCTGGAATCGACCGACACCCCCGATCACATCCTCGACGCGCTCGCCGCGAGCCGGGTCCGCGACGTGCACCTCTTCGCCCGTCGCGGTCCGGCCGATGTGCGCTTCTCGGCCCTGGAGCTGCGCGAGCTCGGGGAGCAGCACGACGTGGAGGTGATCGTCGATCCCGCCGACCTCGAGCTCGACGACCACGCCGCCCGCATGCTGGAGCAGTTCTCGCAGCGCCGCATCATCGTGCGCACCCTCACGGAATGGGCGCAGCGTCCGTCCACCGAAGCCTCCCGGCGCATCCACCTGCACTTCCGGCATCGACCCGTCCGCGTCCTCGGCACGGACCGTGTGGAGGGCATCGAGTTCGAGCGCACGGCCTCCGATTCGCTCGGCCGCATGATCGGCACCGGCGAGCTCGTGCGGTACGAGGTCGGCGCCGTCTACCGGGCAATCGGCTACCTCTCCTCGCCCGTGCCCGGCGTGCCGTTCGACGCGGCGCGGGGCATCGTTCCGAACGCGGAGGGACGGGTGCTCGATGCCGACGGCACGCCCGTCCCCGGCCTCTATGCGACCGGCTGGATCAAGCGCGGGCCGATCGGGCTCATCGGCTCGACCAAGTCCGACGCCGCGCAGACCGTGCAGCATCTCGTGGAGGACCTCGCCGCGACGCCGTCCGCCCGCATCGACCGCGACCCGCCCGTGGACCTCCCCGGCGTGGTGGACTGGGAGGGTTGGTTGCGCATCGACGAGGCCGAGCGCCGCGCCGGAGCCGTCCGCGGTCGGGAGCGCACGAAGCTCGTCGACCGCGCGGCCATGCGCGCCCACGCGACCCCCACCCCCATCCCTCTCGAGGAGAGCACCCGATGACCCCCGACCCGCACACCACCCCGCACCCCGCCGCTCCGGTGCCCACGCCGGTCGGGGAGGGACTCAAGGCGGCGTTCCGCACCCATCCCGCCGGTGTCGCCATCATCACGGCGCAGGGTCCGGACGGCCCCGTCGGCCTCACGGCGTCGAGCGTGTCGTCGGTCGCGGTCGACCCGGCGGCGATCGTGTTCTCGGTGACCAGGGCGACCGGAAGCGCCGGGGCCATCCTCGGCGCCGAGACCTTCGTCGTGCACCTCATCGACGACGAGCACTCCGCGCTCGCCCAGAGCTTCGCGGTGAGCGGTTCCGAGCGCTTCACGCCCGAGCAGGGCTGGACGACGCTGCCGACCGGCGAGCCGCACCTGGCCGAGGCCCGTGTGGCCCTGCGCTGCCGGGCGATCCAGACCGTGCCCGTCGGCTCGTCGACCGTGGTGATCGCCGACGTGCTCGAGGTGCTCACCGGCCGCCCCGCCCGCCCGCTCGTCTACATCGACCGCCGATTCCACGCCCTGTCCCACGACACCGCCCTCTGACCCCGTCACGAAAGGAACCACCATGTCCACTCCGTACTCGCTCCCCGAGCTGCCCTACGACTACTCGGCGCTGGAGCCGCACATCTCCGGCAAGATCATGGAGCTGCACCACTCCAAGCACCACCAGGCCTACGTGACCGGCGCGAACACGGCGCTGGAGCAGCTCGCGGCGGCCCGCGACAGCGGCGACCTCGGAGCGGTGAACAAGCTCGAGAAGGACCTCGCGTTCAACCTCGGCGGCCACATCAACCACTCCGTGTTCTGGCAGAACCTCTCGCCCGAGGGCGGCGGGGCTCCGGAGGGCGAGCTCTCGGCGGCTCTCGCGGACTCGTTCGGGTCGATCGACGGCTTCCGCGCGCACTTCACCGCGACGGCCCTCGGCGTGCAGGGTTCCGGCTGGGCCGTGCTCGCCTGGGACTCGGTGGGCGCACGCCCGGTGATCTTCCAGCTCTTCGACCAGCAGGGCAACGCGCCGCTCGGCGTCATCCCGCTGCTGCAGCTCGACGTGTGGGAGCACGCCTACTACCTCGACTACCTCAACGTGCGGGCGGACTACGTCAAGGCGTTCTGGAACCTCGTGAACTGGCCCGACGTGCAGCGCCGCTTCGAGACGGCGCGCACCGCGACCGCGGGTCTCCTCGTCCCCTGATCCCACCCCACCCTCGCCGACCCGGCCCCTTGCGTGCGCCCCGGCCCGTTGCGATCGTCCGCAACGGGCCGGGGTGGCCGCAAGGGGCCGGGTCGCGTTCAGGCGAGGGTGAGGAAGAGCTTCTCCAGGTCGGGGAGCGGGACGGCGTCGTCCTGCGCGGGGTCCTCCAGGCAGGTCTTCATGGCGGAGGCGATGATCTGGAACCCGGCCTTGTCCAACGCGGAGGTCACGGCGGCCAGCTGCGTGACGACGGCCCGGCAGTCGCCGCCGCTCTCGACCGCGGCGATCACGGCGCCGAGCTGTCCCTGCGCGCGCTTGAGGCGGTTGGCGATCTTGCGCTGCGTGTCGGTGTCGACGGTGGTCATGGTCACTCCCTGAAGGCCGGCTGTGCGCTTCACTATACCCCCGGGGGTATAGTGTCTGCATACCCACCGGGGTATCGAGTGAGGAGTGAACACATGTGTCGAGCAGCCCGTTGCCGTACCTGCGGGAAGACCACCTGGGCGGGGTGCGGCCAGCACGTCGACGCCGTCCGCCGCACCGTGCCGGCGTCGGACTGGTGCGCGGGCCACCCGAAGGACGAGGCCAAGGGCGGTCTCCTGTCCCGGTTGTTCGGCCGATGAGCGCGCCGCTCCGCGTCGTCATCGTCGGAGGCGTCGCCGGCGGCATGTCGGCGGCGACCCGGCTCCGGCGGCTCGATGAGTCCGCGCAGATCGTCGTCTTCGAGCGCGGGCCCGAGGTCTCCTACGCCAACTGCGGCCTGCCCTACTACGTGGGCGGCGTGATCGAGGAGCGCGACGCCCTCCTGCTGCAGACCCCGGAGTCGCTGCACCGCCGCTTCCGGCTCGACGTCCGCGTCCGTCACGACGTCGTCGGCATCGACACCGAGCGCAAGAGGGTCGAGGTCGTCGATCTCGACAGCGGCCGTCGTAGCGCCCACCCGTACGACCGCCTCGTGCTCGCCACCGGTGCCCGGCCCCGCGGCGACGAGCCGACCGGAGCCCTCCCCGCGCGGAGCCTGCGGACCGTGGCCGATGCCGATGCGATCGACGCAGCCCTCCGCCCCGGGCTGCCGGTGGTCGTGGTGGGCGGCGGATACACGGGGCTCGAAGCGGTGGAGAACCTCGTCGCCCGGGGCGCCGCGGTCACCCTGGTGCAACGCGGTGCCCAGCTGCTCGCCCCGCTGGATCCGGAGATGGCCGCCCCCCTGGCGGCCGAGGTCCGGCGCCGCGGGGTCGACGTGCGACTCGGCGTCGAGGTCGTGGCCACGGCCGCGGATTCCGTGACCCTGAGCGACGGTGCCACCCTCCCCGCGGAGTTCCTCGTGGACGCCTCCGGGGTCGTGCCCGAGGCCGGACTCGCCCGCGCCGCGGGGATCCGTCTCGGCGAGACCGGCGGGATCGCCGTCGACGAGGCCTGCCGCACCAGTGCCCCGGACGTCTTCGCGGTCGGCGACGGCGTCGAGAAGGCCGACCTCATCGGCGGCGGTGCGGTGCTCGTGACCATGGCCGGTCTCGCCAACCGCCACGGCCGCATGGTGGCCGACGTCATCGCGGGTCGGGAGGCGTCGGCGCGCCCCGCCCTCGGCACCGGCATCGTGCAGGTGTTCGGCCTCGCCGCCGCGAAGACCGGATGGAGCGAGAAGCAGCTCCGTGCCGCGGGCCGCGACTTCTTCGCCGTGCACGTGCACCCGGCATCGCACGCCGGCTACTACCCGGGCGCGGAGACCCTGTCGATGAAGCTCCTCGCCGACCCCGCCAGCGACCGCATCCTCGGGGCGCAGATCGTGGGTCGTGACGGCGTGGACAAGCGGATCGACGTCATCGCGACGGCGCTGCAGGCGGGCGTCACCGCCTCCGGTCTCGCGCACCTGGAGCTCGCGTACGCTCCGCAGTTCGGCTCCGCGAAGGACGCCGTGAACATCCTCGGCTATGTGGCCGAGAACACCCGCAACGGCACCACGCCGACCGTCCAGTGGCACGAGCTCGACGACGCCCTGCAGGCGGGATCGACCCTCATCGACGTCCGCTCCGGGGCCGAGCATGCGAACGGCGCCATCCCCGGCGCGCGGAACATCCCGCTGGACGAGTTGCGCGACCGTCTCGACGAACTGCCGGACGGCCCCCTCGTGGTGCACTGCCAGGTCGGCCTGCGGGGGCACATCGCCACCCGGCTGCTGCGGCAGCACGGGCGCGAGGTGCGCAATCTCGACGGCGGCTACCGCACCTGGCGGGACGCGACCGTAGGCTCCTGAGCTCGACGCGTTCACAACTCAGGAGAACCGGCGCACCTACGCCCGTCAGGGCCGGAACCGCGGTCTCCGCGCGCCGTACTCCTGAGTTGTGAACGCCGCCCGGCTCAGACGAGCCGGGAGGTCGTGCCGCGGACGTTGAGCTCGTACGGAAGGGCGGCGGGCGGGCGCACGGCTTCCGGGTCGGTGAGCTTCGCGAGGACCGCATCGGCCGCCCGCTCGCCCTGCCCGAGCGGGAACTGGTCGACCGTGGTGAGGCGGAAGAACTCGCCGAGCTCATGGCCGTCGATGCCCACGATGGACAGATCGCCCGGCACCGCGAAGCCGAGGTCGCGGGCGGCGAGGAGCGCTCCGATCGCCATCTCGTCCGAGGCGGCGAACACCGCGGTGGGGCGAGGCCCCGGGCGTCCGAGCAGCTGCTTCGCGGCGCGATAGCCGCCCTCGACCGTGAAGTCCGCCGGCTCCAGGAACGCGGGGTTCAGGGGGATGCCGGCCGCGGCCAGCGCCCGCTCGAAGCCGAGTCGTCGGTTGGTGGGGATGTGGAAGTCGATGTCGAACTCGGGATTCGCGCCGATGTGGGCGATCTCCGTGTGTCCGAGCCCGAGCAGGTGCTCCGTCGCGAGCTGGGCCACGGCGACGTCGTCGACCGTGAGGGTGTCGAGCTTCGGGTTCGGGCCCCCGATCGCGATCACGGGGAGCCCGAGGTCGAGGAGCTGCTGGGTCTCGTCCTCGTCCAGCTCGATGGACACGGCGATCACGGCGTCCACGCGCTGGCGGCGCAGGAACGTGTCGAAGACGTGGCGGCGCACGTCCTTGTCGGCGGTGATGTTGTAGAGCGTGATGTCGTACCCGGCGCGCATGAGCGCGGCGGACACCCCGGACAGCACGGTGCTGAAGAACCAGCGGTCGAGGAACGGCACGACGACCCCGATGTTGCGCGTGCGCCCCGACGCCAGGCTCGAGGCGCGGGAGGACACCACGTACCCGAGGGACGCGGCGGCCGCCTGCACGCGCTCGCGCGCCGACTCGGACACGTGCCCGCGGCCGCTCAGTGCGCGGGAGACCGTCGCGGTGGAGACGCCGGCGAGCCGGGCGACCTCGTCGATGCTCGCCATCGTCTGTCCTTCGGATCGGAGACGCCCGTGACACGCCCCGGGTGGAGCGCGTCACGGGCGCAGCGGGTGTCAGGCCTTGGTGTACCAGACGGCGGTGTCGACGGGGACCTCGGGGCCGTCGAACGGCTGGCTGCGGAGCAAGACGACCGCGCCCTCCGGGAGGTCGAGCGGAGCCGTGCCGAGGTTCGCCAGCACGTGCACCTCGCCGCGACGGAAGGCGACGGCACCGGGACCGGCGTCCTCCCACACCAGCGACCCGGTGCCGAATCCGAACTCGCGACGGCCGGCGAGCAGACGCTTGTACAGGGCCAGGGTCGACGCCGGGTCGACCTCCTCGACGTCCCGGGCGTAGGCCGCCCAGTCCGCGGGCTGCGGGAGCCACGAGAGGCCGGTGTCGTTGAAGCCGAAGGCGGGAGCCTCCGCCTCCCACGGCAGCGGCACGCGGCAGCCGTCACGGCCGTAGCGCTCGCCGTTCGTGCGGAACCACGTCGGGTCCTGGCGGTACTCGTCCGGGATCTCCATGGCCTCGGGCAGCCCGAGCTCCTCGCCCTGGTACAGGTAGGCCGATCCGGGGAGTGCGAGCATCAGCGTGGTGGCCGCGCGGGCGCGGGCGAGGCCGATGGCGGTGTCGGGCTTGTCCGGCGTGTTCGGGCCGATGCCCTCGCCCTGCGGGTTGTCGATCGTGAGGGCCAGGCGCGTGGCGTGCCGGACGACGTCGTGGTTGGACAGCACCCAGGTGCTGGGGGCGCCGACCGCGCCGAACGCGTCCAGCGACTCGCGGATCACGTCGCCGAGCGCCTTCGCGTCCCACGCCGTCATCAGGTACGGGAAGTTGAAGGTCTGGTGCATCTCGTCCGGACGCACCCAGAGCGCGGTCTCCTTCAGTGTCGGCATCCAGGCTTCGCCGCACAGGGCGCGGTCGCCGTCGTACTCGGCGAGCACCTTGTGCCAGTCCCGGTAGATCTCGTGCACGCCGTCCTGACCCCAGTACGGCACGTTCGACTCGCCGCCGCCCATGGAGTCGGCGTCGGTCGGCGGCGTGTAATCAGGCAGCCCTTCGGTCTTGATCATGCCGTGGGCGACGTCGACCCGGAAGCCGTCGACGCCGCGGTCGAGCCAGAAGCGCAGGATCGAGCGGAACTCCTCCTGCACCTCCTCGTTGTTCCAGTCGAAGTCCGGCTGCGTCGCGTCGAAGATGTGCAGGTACCACTGGCCGGGGGTGCCGTCGGCCTCCGTGACGCGCTGCCACATGCCGCCGCCGAACACCGACTCCCAGTTGTTCGGGGGCAGCTCGCCGTTCTCGCCGCGGCCGTCGCGGAAGATGTAGCGCGCGCGCTCCGGGCTGCCGGGCGCCGCCTTGAGCGCCTCCTGGAACCACGGGTGCTGGTCGGAGGAGTGGTTGGGGACGAGGTCGACGATCACCCGGATGCCGCGGGCGTGGGCGGATGCCAGCATCTCGTCGAAGTCGGCCAGCGTGCCGAACAACGGGTCGACGTCGCGGTAGTCGGCCACGTCGTAGCCGGCGTCGCGCTGCGGGCTCGTCATGAACGGGCTGAGCCAGATCGCGTCGACGCCGAGCTCCTGCAGGGCGTCGAGGCGGCTCGTGATGCCCGGCAGGTCGCCGATGCCGTCGCCCGACGCGTCCGCGAAGGAGCGGGGGTAGATCTGGTAGATGACGGCGCTGCGCCACCACTCGGAACCGGGGGCTGCGATCTGTTCGAGCTGTGCCATGCGATCAGGCTACTGCAAACGCTTACAGTCCCGCCACCACAGGTATCGAAACGGTTCGGAGTCCTCTCTCCCCCTCTCCGCCGACCCACCCCTTTCCGTCCGACCCACCCCCTTGCGGACGACCGGAACGGGCCGGGAGGAACGGAAGGGGGTGGGTCGACGGGGGATGAGGGTCAGGGGGTGGGCATGCCGCCGTTGACGTTCAGGGTCTCGCCGAGCACGTAGCTCGACTCCGGGGAGGCGAGGAAGACGTAGGCGGGGGCGAGTTCGGCGGGCTGACCCATCCGGCCGAGCGGAGTGTCCTGGCCAAACTGCGCGATCTTCTCCTGCGGCTGCCCGTCGCTCGGCTGCAGCGGGGTCCAGATCGGTCCCGGAGCCACGGCGTTCACGCGGATGCCCTTCGGCGCGAGCTGCTGGGCGAGGCCCTTCGTGAACGCGTTGATGGTCGACTTCGTCGAGGCGTAGTCGACGAGGATGTCCGATGGCGAGTAGGCCTGGATCGACGTCGTGTTGATGATCGTCGACCCTGCGGGGAGGTGCGGCAGGGCGGCCTTCGTGATCCAGAACATCGCGTACACGTTGGTCTTGAACGTGTCGTCGAACTGCTCGTCGGTCACATCGGTGAGGGACTCCTGGAAGACCTGCTTGCCGCCGTTGTTGACGAGGATGTCGAGTCCGCCGAGCGCCGCGACGGCCTCGGCCACCAGGGTGCGGCAGTACTCCGGGTCGCGCAGGTCGCCGGGGATCGTGGCGACGGTCGCTCCCGCGTCGCGGAGGATGCCGGCGATGCGGCTCGCGTCCTCCTCCTCTTCCGGGAGGTAGGAGATCGCGACATCGGCGCCCTCGCGGGCGAACGCGATCGCGGTGGCCGCGCCGATGCCCGAGTCGCCGCCGGTGATGAGTGCCTTGCGCCCGGTCAGCCGTCCGGTGCCGCGGTACGACTCCTCGCCGAGGTCGGCCTTCGGAGTGAGGTCGGCGTCGAGACCGGGCTCGCGCATGTGCTGCTTCTGCGGCTGGATGTCGGCGTAGAGCTCGACCGGGTTGGTGAAGGTGTACTGGTCGCGGGACATGGGGTGTCCTTTCCGGGAGGTCGGGGACGGGATGACCATCGTGCGCGCCGTGCTCCGGGTGCGGCAAACGCCTTGCACGCATCCGGTCGCTTTGGTACACGCGCATGTGGCCGAAAGACACTTCCCCTGGTGCCTCTTGTCATGACAGGGTGACGAGCATCCCCCGTGTCGCTCGCGGCATGTCCCCCGGGGGTCCTGCCGTCGAGAGGTCGTGATGTCCGCTTCCGCCCGCCGATCCGCGCCCTGGGCGGTCGTCGCCGCGCTCGTCGTCGGCGCCGTGCTCGTCGGCGCCGCCCCCGCCGTGTCCGACGCGTTCGGTGCCCGCGCGCAGCCCCCGGCCGACCCGGTGAACGACCCCGCGGCTTCGGTCGCGCTCGCGTACGAGTTCCTCGACGCGCGGGTCGACGAGTTCTGCGACGGCGAGGGCCGCTGCCTGCCGCGCAGCTACGAGGGCGGGTTCTTCACCACGCCGTCGTGGGACTTCACCCCCTCCTTCGTGTACGACGACGCCCTCGTCGTGATCGCCTACACGGCCCGCGGCCTGCCGGAGGACCTGCGCCGCGCGCGGGCCGTCGCGGACACCCTCCTCTTCGTGCAGGAGAACGACCCCGTCAGCGACGGCCGCGTCCGCACCTCGTACGAGCCGCACGGCATCCGTCAGGGCCGGATGGAGATCACCGGGCCCGGCACCTTCACCGGCAATCAGGCCTGGGTGGGCATGGCGCTCGCCCGCCTCTTCCACGCCACGGGGGAGGCACGGTATCTCGACGGCGCGGTGCGCATCGCGGAGTGGATCCAGGACAACACCGCCGACATGACGCGGGCACCCTACGGTTACACCGGCGGGCAGACCGATGCCGGGGTGCCGCTGGAGTGGAAGTCCACCGAGCACAACAGCGACATCGCGGGGTTCTTCACGCAGCTCGCCCAGCTCACGGACGACGGGGTGTGGGCGGAGCGCGCGGCGGTGGCGGCCGGATTCGTCGCGGCGATGCAGAGCGCCGATGGGCACGTGGACACCGGGACGCTGCTCGACGGCAGCACGATCAACACCCGTCCCATCCCGCTCGACGCGCAGACGTGGAGCCTGCTCGGCACCGGGGACGCCCGATACGGCTCGGCCGTGGACTGGACGCTCGCGCACCTCGTAGCCCGGGACGGTCCGTACCGCGGTCCGTCGATCAGCGACGCGGACGTGTCGAAGGTCTGGTTCGAGGGCAGCGGGCACCTCGCCCTCGCGCTGCAGGAGCGAGGAGCCGCCGGCGACCAGGAGCGCGTGGAGGAGCTGCTGGCCGGCATCCGGCTGGTGCAGCGCGACGCACCCAACGGCGACGGCAAGGGCATCGTGGCGACCTCGACGGACGGACTCGACTCCGGCTTCGGCGACCTCTACTACGCGAGCCTGCACACCGGCACGACGGCCTGGTACCTGCTCGCGGCCGTGGGCGACAACCCGTTCCGTCTCCCCTGACCTCGCCTATCGACCCGGCCCCTTACGGTCGCCCCGGCCCGTTCCGCCCGCCCACAACGGGGTGGGAAGCGCGCAGAGGGGTGGGTCGAGGGAGGTGTCAGGCGGCGACGCGGGCGACGGCGGCGATCGCGCTCGTGAAGAAGTCGAGGCCGTCCACGCCGCTGCGCATCGCGACAGCGGTGTCCGGACCGAATCCGGGCTCCGTGGCGTGCTCGGGGTGCGGCATGAGCCCCACGACGTTGCCCGCCTCATTCGTCAGCCCCGCGATGTCGCGCAGCGAGCCGTTCGGGTTCACGCCGGCGTAGCGGAACGCCACGAGACCCTCGCCCTCGATGCGGTCGAGCGTCTGCTCGTCGGCGATGTAGCCGCCGTCCGCGTTCTTCAGCGGGATCACGATCTCCTGGCCGGTGCGGAAGGCGTTGGTCCAGGCGGTGTCGGAGTTCTCGACCGTGAGCTTCTGGTCGCGGCGCACGAAGTGCTGGTGGTTGTTGCGGATCAGTCCGCCGGGCAGCAGGTGCGCCTCGACGAGCATCTGGAAGCCGTTGCAGATGCCGAGGACGGGCATGCCCTTCGCGGCGGCGTCCTTGACCTCGTTCATGATGGGCGAGAGGGCCGCGATGGCTCCGGCGCGGAGGTAGTCGCCGTAGCTGAACCCGCCGGGGAGGACGAGGGCGTCGACGCCCTCGAGGTCGTGCGAGCCGTGCCACAGGGCGACCGGCTCGGCTCCCGCGATGCGGACGGCGCGCTGCGCGTCGACGTCGTCCAGCGAGCCGGGGAAGGTGACGACGCCGATGCGGACGGTCACTCCGCCACCTCGACGCCCACGACGTCCTCGATCACGGCGTTCGACAGGACCTCGTCGGCGATGCGGCGGGCCTCGGCGAGGACCTCGTCGGTGACCTCGCCCTCGACCGTGAGCTCGAAGCGCTTGCCGATGCGGACGTCGGTGAAGCCCTCGACGCCCAGGCGGGCGAAGGCGCCGGAGACGGCCTTCCCCTGCGGGTCGAGCAGTTCGGGCTTGGGCATGACGTCGACGACGATGGTGGGCATGACGGCTCCAAGAGTCGCGGGCGGACGGGCGGGTTCAGTCTACCGCTCGTCGATGCTCCGCTGAGACCCCGGGCACTCGCCCACACCCGGTCCTGCGCGCGCCGCTATCCCGGGGTGTCGGCGAGAAACCGGGGTCTCGGGTCAGGAGTGGAAGACGGTGTGGAGGTCGCCGACCGTGTCGCGGCCGCCGAGGCCGTCGATCTCGAAGAGCACCGAGATGCCGGCGACGTGGCTGCCGAGACGCTCCACGAGCTGCCGACCGGCGGCCAGGGTGCCCCCGGTGGCGAGCACGTCGTCGATGAGGAGGACGCGGGAGCCCACGGGCAGGTCGTCGTGCATCTCGATGGTCGCCGTGCCGTACTCGAGGGCGTAGTCGACGGAGGCGGCGGGGCGGGGGAGCTTGCCGGCCTTGCGGATCGGGATCAGCCCGACGCCCGCGGCGATGGCGGCGGCCCCGGCGAGAATGAAGCCCCGCGCCTCGATGCCGGCCACCACGTCGAACTGCCCCGCGAAGGGCTCGATGATCGCCTCGGTCGTCACGCGGAGGGCCTCGGCGTCGGCGAGGAGCGGCGTGATGTCGCGGAAGATGATGCCGGGCTCCGGGTAGTCCGGGATGCTGCGGATCAGGGATTCGGCGCGGGCGAGGGCAGGGGAGAGCGTGGCTTCGGGCACCGGACAAGGGTACGCCGGTTCACAACTCCGGAGAATTCGCGGGCTCCGGGCCGGCGGCGCTCGAGCAGCGGCGTCGGATCCCAGTTCTCCTGAGTTGTGAACGGGGACCGGCGGCCATCCCGCACCCTTGACATCGTGGGAGCGCTCCCATAGAGTTCACGACAACCTTGTGGGAGCGCTCCCACAAGCCCCCACGCACCACCACCCGCACGAACCCACAAAGGAGTGAACCGTGAACTCACGTGCCCGCACCCGGATCCTGGCGACAGCCGCCGTGGCATCCGTCTCCGCTCTCGCCCTCGCCGGCTGCTCCGGCAGCACCGGCGGCGACGGCGACTCCGGCGCCAGCGCCGACGAGAAGGTCACACTGACCGTCACCACCTTCGGAACCTTCGGCTACGACGACCTCTACAAGGAGTACGAGAAGGCGCACCCGAACGTGACGATCGAGGCGACCAACATCGACACCGGTGGCAACGCCCGCACCGATGCCTTCACCAAGATCGCCGCCGGCTCCGGACTCAGCGACATCGTCGCGATCGAGGAGGGCTGGCTCGGCGCCATCATGGACGTCTCGGACACCTTCGTCGACCTGCGCGACTACGGCATCGAGGACCGCAAGGACGACTGGGTCGACTGGAAGTACGGCCAGGCGACCGACGCCGAGGGCCGCGTCATCGGCTACGGCACCGACATCGGCCCGAGCGGCATCTGCTACAACGGCGCCGCGTTCGAGGCCGCCGGCCTGCCCAGCGACCGCGAGTCGGTCGCCGAGCTGCTGAACGGCGACTGGGAGAACTACTTCCAGGTCGGCGCCGACTACACGGCCAAGACCGGCAAGGCCTGGTACGACCACTCCGGCTTCGTCTGGAACGCCATGGTCAACCAGCTCGACGAGGGCTACTACACCGCCGACGGCGAGCTGAACGTCGAGGGCAACGACGAGCTCCAGGAGCGCTTCGAGCTCCTCGGCGCCGCGACCGAGGGCGGCCAGTCCGCGGCGCAGACCGCGTGGGACTGGAACGGCGGCAAGTCGTTCGTCGACGGCACCTTCGCCACCTTCGTCTGCCCCGGCTGGATGCTCGGCGTCGTGCAGGGCCAGGTCGAGGCCGGTGGCGGCGACGCGTCGACCGGCTGGGACTTCGCCGACGTCTTCCCCGGCGGCGCGGCCAACTGGGGCGGCGCGTTCCTCTCGATCCCGGAGTCGTCGGAGCACAAGGAGGCCGCGGCCGAGCTCGCCGACTGGCTGACGCAGCCCGAGCAGCAGGTGAAGCAGTCCGCCGCCGCGGGCAACTTCCCGTCGACCATCAAGGCGCAGGAGTCCCTCGCCGAGGAGGCCACGCCCAACGAGTTCTTCAACGACGCGCCGACCGGTGCCATCCTCGCCGAGCGTGCCAAGGGCGTCGTCGCACAGTTCAAGGGTGCCGATGACTCGGTGATCCAGGAGAACGTCTTCGGGCCGGCGCTGAGCGCGCTCGACCGCGGCGAGACCGACACGCAGGGCGCCTGGGACCAGGCGATCGGCCTCCTGAACGACCTCGTCGGCTGATCATCTCGCTTCGACAGGCTCAGCGACCCAGAGGGGACGCTCAGCGCCCCAGAGGGGATGCTCAGCGCCCCAGAGGGGATGCTCAGCGCCCCAGAGGGGATGCTCAGCGCCCCAGAGGGGATGCTCAGCGCCCCGAGTGGGTGGCTGAGCCTGTCGAAGCCCGGCAAAGGACACGCCCATGACCCTCACCGCCCCGCCGGCGGAGCCGCAGGCCGCCGCCCCCGCAGCGGCGGATGCTCCGCCGCGACGCTCCTGGCGCACCCGCGTCTCCCGTTTCGACCACCGCGCCTCGCCGTACTTCTACATCTCCCCGTTCTTCCTCCTCTTCGGGCTCATCGGCCTCTTCCCGCTGCTGTACACGGTGTGGGTCGCGGTCCACGAGTGGGACCTGTTGAAGGGCGAGGGACCGTTCGTCGGCTTCGGCAACTTCGCGGCGATCCTCGGCGACGGCATGTTCTGGAACTCCATCCGCAACACGCTGAGCATCTTCCTGCTCTCCGCCATCCCGCAGCTCGCCGTCGCTCTGGTGATCGCCTACCTGCTGGACCGCGGACTGCGGACGCCGACGTTCTGGCGCATGAGCGTCCTCATCCCCTTCGTGGTCACCCCGGTCGCCGTGGCGATCATCTTCTCCAGCATCTTCAACGAGGCGGACGGTCTGGCCAACAACCTCCTCAACCTCGTCGGCATCGCCGATCAGCAGTGGAAGCACGACACGGTCCTGTCGCACATCGCGATCGCGGTCATGGTGAACTTCCGCTGGACCGGCTACAACGCCCTCATCCTCCTCGCCGCGATGCAGGCCGTGCCGCGCGACCTCTACGAATCGGCCGCACTCGACGGTGCCGGGGCAGTGCGGCGGTTCTTCGCCATCACGATCCCCACCATCCGTCCCACGCTGATCTTCGTCATCATCACCGCGACCATCGGCGGCCTGCAGATCTTCGCCGAACCGCGGCTGTTCGACGTCTCCACCGCGGGCGGCATCGGCGGCAGCGACCGGCAGTTCCAGACGACCGTGCTGTTCCTCTGGGAGCTGGCGTTCTTCCGCCGCAACCTCGGTGAGGCCTCGGCCGTCGCGATCCTGCTCTTCCTGCTGATCGTCGCGATCGGCCTCATCAACTTCCTGATCTCCCGGCGCATCGCCACCGGAGACGCCCCGAAGAATCGCGCGGCCCGACGCCGCATCCGCCCGACCGGGAAGGAGGAGGCGCGATGACCGCCACCCAGGCCCTCAGCGTGCCGGAGCGCATCCGCCGCCGGCGCGGCACCGCGAGCGGGAGCGCCGGCCTCGGCAGCCGCCCGGGCTTCCTCACCTACGGGCTCCTCGCGGCCTTCGTCATCGGCGGCGCCTACCCGCTGTGGTGGTCGTTCGTCGTCGCGAGCGGGACCAACGCGACCCGCGGCGAGACCCTGCCCCTCATCCCCGGCGGCAACTTCCTCGCGAACGCGGCGAAGGTGTTCGACGCGATCCCGTTCTGGCTCGCCCTGGGCAACTCGTTCCTCATCTCGACGATCATCACGATCTCCGTCGTCACGTTCTCGACCCTCGCCGGCTACGCGTTCGCGAAGCTCCGCTTCCGCGGGCGCGACGGCCTCATGGTGTTCGTGATCGCGACCATGGCCATCCCCACGCAGCTCGGCATCATCCCGCTGTTCATGCTGATGCGCGAACTCGGCTGGACGGGGACGATCGGTGCGGTGATCGTGCCGACCCTCGTCACGGCCTTCGGGGTGTTCTTCATGCGGCAGTACCTCGTGGACGTGATCCCGGACGAGCTCATCGAGGCCGCCAGGGTCGACGGCGCGAACCAGTTCCGCACCTTCCTCACCGTCGGGGTGCCCGCGGCGCGGCCGGCCATGGCGATCCTCGGACTCTTCACATTCATGACCGCCTGGACCGACTACCTCTGGCCCCTGATCGTGCTCTCCCCCCAGAACCCGACGCTGCAGACGGCGCTCAGCCAGCTGCAGTCCGGCTATTACATCGACTACTCGATCGTGCTCACCGGCGCAGTGCTCGCGACCCTTCCGCTCCTCGTGCTCTTCGTGATCGCGGGGCGGCAGCTGGTCAGTGGCATCATGGCGGGCGCGGTGAAAGGATGACACCTATGACGCGTGCCTTCCCCTCGGACTTCCTCTTCGGCGCGGCGACCGCGGCCTACCAGATCGAGGGCGCCGCCTTCGAGGACGGGCGGACGGCCTCCATCTGGGACGCCTTCTGCCGAGTGCCGGGGGCCGTGGTCGGCGGCGACGACGGGGATGTGGCGTGCGACCACTACCACCGGTATCCGCAGGACGTCGCGCTGATGAAGCAGCTCGGGCTGCAGACGTACCGCTTCTCCACCTCGTGGTCGCGGGTGCGCCCGGACGGTGGCGCGGTCAACCGGGCGGGGGTCGACTTCTACAGCCGCCTCGTCGACGAGCTCCTCGCGGCCGACATCCTGCCCTGGCTTACGCTGTACCACTGGGACATGCCGCAGGCCCTGCAGGAGGTCGGCGGCTGGACGAACCGTGACGCCGTCGACCGCTTCCTGGAGTACGCGGGCACCATGCACGACGCCCTCGGCGACCGCGTGAACGTGTGGACGACCCTCAACGAGCCGTGGTGCTCGTCCTTCCTCTCCTACACCGGGGGCGAGCACGCCCCGGGGCACACGAGCGTCGCCGAGGGACTGCTGGCCTCGCACCACCTGCTCCTCGCGCACGGCGCGACGGTACGGGAGCTCCGCGGCCGCGACGCCTCCCTCAACCTCGGCATCACGCTGAACCACACGGTGGCCGACCCCGCCGACCCGCAGAACCCCGCGGATGTCGATGCGGCCCGGCGGCTGGACGGCCAGTTCAACCGGTGGTTCCTCGACCCCATCTACCGCGGCGCCTACCCCGCCGACACCGTGGAGGACATCCGCGCAGTGGACCCCGAGGCCGTGGCGCGGTTCGAGGCGGCGGTGCACGAGGGTGACCTCGACACCATCGCCCAGCCCATCGACACGCAGGGCGTGAACTACTACCACGGCGACCTCGTGTCCGGCACCGGTCCCGAGGACGCGGCGGTGTCCAGCGGCCCGGAGACGGCGCACGTGACGCGCAGCCCGTACCCCTCGCACGAGGGCATCCATGCCGTC
This sequence comes from Microbacterium sp. GbtcB4, assembly GCF_019091465.1. NCBI lineage: Bacteria > Bacillati > Actinomycetota > Actinomycetes > Micrococcales > Microbacteriaceae > Microbacterium > Microbacterium sp. GbtcB4. Next base: position 117,697 of record NZ_JAGXJJ010000001.1, on the reverse strand, counting down.
GAGCGCGGACTGCCGCGGACCGCCCAGGGCTGGGAGGTCCAGCCGGAGGGACTCACGCGACTGCTGCAGCGGCTCTGGACCGAGTACGCCGAGCCCGCGGGCGTGGTGCTCTCGGTGACGGAGAACGGCGCGGCCTACGACGACACCGTCGTGGTGGAGGACGGGGAGACGCGGGTGCCCGATGCCGACCGCACCGCGTTCCTGCGCGCGCACCTCGACGCCGTGCTCGACGCCAGGGACAGTGGCGTGGACGTCCGCGGCTACTTCTACTGGTCCCTCTTCGACAACTTCGAGTGGGCCTGGGGCTACGACAAGCGCTTCGGGATCGTCCGCGTGGACTACGACACCCAGGAGCGGACGGTCAAGGACTCCGGCCGCGAGTACGCCCGGATCATCGCCGCCCGGTCCCTCTGACCCGTTCGAATCGCCCGATTGGTCCCATCTGCGGCCGAAATGGGACCAATCGGGCGATTCGAAGCGGGGGTTTTCACGGCCTGGCGCCGGGTGGATGAGAATGGGGCGATGAAAGAGAGCAAGCGATGATGTCGCCCCGCGCGACCATCGAGGAGGTCGCGGCCGCCGCCGGCGTGTCCCGGTCGACCGTGTCGCGGGTGGTCAACGGGTCGACCGCGGTCAGCCCGGAAGCGCTCGCCGCCGTGCGCGCCGCGATCGACGAGCTCAACTACGTGCCGAACCGCGCCGCTCGCTCGCTCGCCTCCCGGCAGACGCACGCGATCGCCCTCATCGTCCCCGAGGACACGACCCGATTCTTCGGCGACCCGTTCTTCGCGGCGATCGTGGCCGGCATCACCGGCGCCCTCCGCAGCTCCGACTACCTGCTGAACCTTCTGATCGCGAGCGACGACCCCGGCGACAAGATGACGAGCTTCGTGCGCAATGGCGGCGTCGACGGCGCGCTCATCGTGTCGCACCACACGAGTGACGCGTTCGTCGACCGGATCGCCGACGCGGTCCCCGTGGTCTACGGCGGCCGTCCGGTGCGGCGGGCCGAGGGCGACTACGTGGTCGACGTCGACAACGTCGCCGGCGCACGGGCGGCCACGCAGCGCCTCGTCGACATCGGACGCACGCGCATCGCCACGATCTCCGGTCCGCTCACGATGCCCTCGTCGACCGACCGCGTGCAGGGGTTCCGCGCCGCGCTCGCCGCCGCGGGGCTGTCTCCCTTCGCGGAGGAGGAGGGCGACTACAGCGAGGCGAGCGGAGCCGATGCCGCCCGCCGTCTGCTCGCGGAAGGGCGACCGGACGCGATCTTCGTGGCCAGCGACCTCATGGCCCGCGGAGCGCTCACGGCGCTGCGGGGTGCCGGGGTGCGGGTGCCTGAGGACATCGCACTCGTCGGCTTCGACGACTCCTCGGTGGCCCTCACCACCGATCCGCCTCTGACGACCATGCGCCAGCCCATGTACGCCCAGGGCGAGGCGATGACGCAGGTGCTGCTCTCCCGGCTCGCGGGGGAGGACCCGCCTCGGACGACCATCCTGCCGACGGAGCTCGTCGTCCGCGGTTCCGCCTGAGCCGCACCGACCGCGGACACGGGTGAGGCCCGGTCGCGGAACGACCGGGCCTCGGTGGTGCCGGAGCGCGTCTGACGAGGGCGTCAGTTCCCGTAGAGCGAGACGACGCCGCTGCGGTCGACGCTGGTCATCGACAGATCGGCCGAGCTGCCGTTGCACTGCGGGTAGTGCATGATCGACGACGAGTCGTACGGCGTGAGCGGACGCCAGTTGTTGTCCTCGAAGCAGGTGCCCGCCTCCGGGCGGGTGTGCTCGTGGCGGAAGCCGAGGACGTGGCCGAGCTCATGGCCGAGCACGTTCGTCGGGGTCCACGCTCCGGCGCTCCAGATCGAGTCGTCGATGAGGACGTTCTGCTGGCGGGCCGGCGTGCTGGGGAAGAAGGCGCGGGCGATGTACTGCGTCGTGGCCACCGGCTCGACGGAGAAGACGACGGCGTTGTTCCGCGTGGTGCAGTTGGCGTCGGCGCTGCTCACGTAGCGGAAGTCGACCTTCGAAGACGCGGACTCCCAGAGCGCCGCGCCGCCCTCCATCGCCCGGACGACGTCGGCGTGCCGGCTGCCGAACTTCGTGCTCACGCAGTAGGTGAGGTTGGCCACCTGTGAGGCCGACCACTTGTCATCGATGTTGTTGACCGTGTTGACGATGAGGCCATCGTTGAGGGTCTCGGGGGCGACGAGCCGGTCGTAGAACGCGCGCAGCTCCTTCTTGTTCGAGATCACCTCATCGCCGTTGACGACGTAGGCGCCGTCGACGTCCCGATAGGTCGACGCCGCGAACTCCTGGTACGAGGGCGCGGAGTCGTCGGGGGACGCGGCCGTGGCGGGGATGACCGCGCTGAGGCTGAGCGCGGCCGCCGCGGTGGCGGCGAGCGCGAGTTTTCTGGTGAATCGCATGGAAGATCCTCTTCGATCTGAGCGGTGCCGCGCGCCCGGTGAGCGAGCGGACTCCGGCCGGAACGGTGAGCATCGCTGCCACCGAGGGGCCGAAGCCCGCTCACGCTAACCGCGCGATTTCGACGGGGTCAAGGCGCGACACGGCCCGTCGCCCGCTTTCTGCACTCAGGTCAGGAATCGGCTGGATCGGTCGCCGTCGAAGGTGTCGCCACGGCTCGGCCGGACGTCGGCACCGGCGGTCGACGACCGGGCCTGGTCGTCGGTCCCTCGTCGTAGGCCGGAGGTCGAGGATGACCACGGACGCGTCTCCGCCACCCCCTCCATCGGCGTGAGACGCGTCCGTGGCCCGCTGCGGCGAACCCCCGCGCCGCGAGTGCTCGCACCCTCCATAGGTTGAACGAGCATTCAGTGATTAATCTATCCCGAGACGGCCCGTGAGGGAATTCCGCCGGACGACCCGGGAGGTGGACACCGCATGGCGCGATCGGATGCGCAGAATCGTCTGGCGCGAGAGCGCGCCAGGGAGAACATCCTCCAGGCGGCGATCGAGGTGTTCAGCGAACGCGGCGTCGCCGGGGCGGGCATCGCCGAGATCACGCGTCGCGCCGGAGTCGCCCAGGGGCTGGTGAACTACCACTTCGGCGGCAAGGACCAGCTCGTCGGCGCGGTGATCGACCGCTGGTTCGAGACGGTCCTGGCCTTCGCGCAGGTCGAGGGCACGCCCGACGAGATGCTGGCCGCGATCATCGACGGGGCGATCGGGGCGACCGCCTTCGCGATGCCTCTGCAGCGCGCGGTGCTCGCCATGCAGCAGCAGCCGCTCACCCATCGGCTGTTCGCGGAGTCGGAGCAGCGCTACGCCGAGGGTGCGGCGGCCGCGGAGGATGCCGTGCGCGCCGTCTTCCGCGCCCGAGGCGCCGAGGACCCGGCCCTGGAGGAGGTCATGCTCCGCAGCACCCTGGAGGGGGTGTTCGTGAAGTACTGCGTCTTCGGCGACACGTATCCGCTCGAGGACGCGCGGCGCTGGCTGCACCGCCGGTACGGTCTCCCGGAGCCGACCGCCGCGTTGCCTGGGCTGCCGGCCTCGCCCCGGGGCGAACCCCGACCCCGCGCCACGGCGGCGCTGCGGACCGACGCGTCCTGAGTCGCCGCGTTCAGTCGAGCTGCATCCGCGCGAACGCGCCGAGCACGACCCGCTCCGACTGCACGAGGTACCGCTCCAACTCGGCTGCGCCGGCCTCCGCGCCGCGGGTGAGGAACGTGTCGAGGACGGCGCGGTTCTTCCGGACGAACGGCTCGTGCAGGGCGCGGGGGTCGTCGATCTTGAGGAAAGCGAGCCGCAGCTCCGCCGCGACGTTCCGGTAGGTGCGGGCGAGACGAGGGCTGTCGGCGAGATCGACGAGGGCGACGTGGAAGGCCATGTTCGCGCTGCCGACCGCGCGCCAGGCGGACGTGTCGTCTGCCGAGACCCCGGCCACGGCGGCCTCGGCCGCGGCGACCGCGTCGGTCATGCGCTGGACGGCGGGATGCTCGGGCTCGGACTGCCGCAGAGCCGTGCACTCGATGACCCGGCGGGCGCGGTAGATGTCGATGACGTCGGCGATCGAGGGAGAGGCGACCGAGACGCCGCGGTGCGGGATGTGCTCGACGAGGCCCTGTTCCGCGAGCACCCGGAACGCCTCGCGCAGGGTGTTGCGCGACACGTCGAAGCGCTCGGCCAGAGCCGATTCGGACAGCCGGGAGCCCGGGGCGACGTCGCCGTCGATGATGCGCTGACGGAGCACGTCGGCGAGCGGGCCCTGCTGGTTCATGCCTTCATCGTAGGGCGGCATCACGCCGATCATTACCGAAAAGCAATCGCGCTGTAGCACGACGGAAACATAATTGTTGAACAATCGGGTTCTGTCCGTTCTACACTGGGGGTCACCCGACACCCACCAACGACGATGGGACCCCCCTATGTCCGAGCAGTCCGCCCCCGCCCTCACCCCCGAGGACGAAGCCCGCGCCGCCCACGCGAAGAAGCGCGCCGGCCGCAGTGCCGTCATCGGCGCCATCTTCCTCATGGCCACGAGCGCCATCGGCCCCGGCTTCATCACCCAGACCGCGACGTTCACGGCCCAAATGGGCGCCGCCTTCGCGTTCGCCATCCTCGTGTCGATCCTCGTCGACATCGCGGTGCAGCTGAACATCTGGCGCATGATCACCTCGTCCGGCAAGCGGGCCGGCGAGCTCGCCAACAGCGCCATCCCGTTCTCCGGCCACGTCATCGCCGTCCTCGTCGTCATCGGCGGACTCGCGTTCAACATCGGCAACATCGCCGGTGGCGGCCTGGGTCTGAACGCCCTCCTGGGGCTCGACCCGAAACTCGGCGGCGCGCTCACGGCGGCCCTCGCGATCATCATCTTCCTCGTGAAGAAGGCCGGCAAGGTGATGGACATCGTGCTGATCGTCCTCGGCATCGGGATGATCGTGATGACCCTCGTGGTCGCGTTCATCGCCCAGCCGCCGGTCGGCGACGCCCTGCGCCAGACCTTCGTGCCCGACCAGCTCAACTTCGCCACCATCACCACGATCGTCGGCGGCACGGTCGGCGGCTACATCACCTACTCCGGCGCTCACCGCTACCTCGACTCCGGCCACGTGGGCCCGCAGTACGCGAAGCCCGTCATGCGCGCCGCCGCCAACGGCATCCTCGTGACCGGCATCATGCGCTACGTGCTGTTCCTCGCGATCCTCGGTGTGGTGGCCTCCGGCGTGGCGCTCGACCTCTCCTCGCAGGCCGCGAACCCGGCCGGGCAGGCGTTCGGTGCGGTGCTCGGCGACGCGGGGCTCCGGGTCTTCGGCGCGATCTTCTGGGCCGCCGCGATCAGCTCGGTCATCGGTGCCGCGTACACCTCGGCGACGTTCCTCTCGACGTTCACCGCCAAGCTCCGCGGCGGCTGGCCGCTGCAGCTCGCCACCGTCGCGTTCATCGTCGTGTCGCTGGCGGTCTACCTGGCGATCGGCACGGCCCCGGCCGCGATCCTCGTCTTCGTCGGCGGCTTCAACGGCCTGATCCTCCCCATCGGCCTCACGGTGTTCATGTACATCGGCTGGTTCCGCCGCGACCTGCTCGGCGACCGGAAGTACCCGATGTGGCTGCTCATCGCGGGCACCGTCGTGACCGCGCTCACCTGGTACATGGGCGCCGTCTCGATCGGCCCCATCTTCGCCTTCCTCGGAATCGGAGCGTGACATGGCGACCATCGACCTGAACTCGGACCTCGGCGAGAACGTCCCCGACCGGATCGTCAGCGACGACGCGAGCATGCTCGAGATCGTCACGAGTGCGAACGTGTCGTGCGGGTTCCACGCGGGCAGCCCGGAGGGGATCCGCGAGACCCTGGCCGCGGCCGTCGCCGGCGGCGTCGTGATCGGCGCCCACCCCGGGTACCGCGACTACGAGAACTTCGGGCGCACGAAGGTCGACATCGACTCGGCCACGCTGCAGGCGCACGTGGAGTACCAGCTCGGTGCTCTCCTCGGGCTCACCGCGGCGGTCGGCGGGCGGGTCTCCTACGTCAAGCCGCACGGGGCGCTCTACAACACCATCGCCCGCGACGAGCGGCAGTCGAAGGACGTCGTGGCGGCCATCAAGGCGGTCGACCCCTCGCTCGTGCTGCTCGGTCTCGCCGGCGGCGTCGTGCTCGACGTCGCCGAGCGGGCCGGACTCGCGGTCGCCGCGGAGGCCTTCGCGGATCGCGCGTACCAGCCGGACGGTCAGCTCGTCTCGCGCACCGAGGAGGGGGCCGTGCTGCACGACCCCACCGCGGTGGCCGAGCGGATGGTGCGCCTGGCCGCGGACGGCGTGATCCGGGCGATCGACGGCACCGACGTGGCCGTGTCCGCGCAGTCGATCTGCGTGCACGGCGACAGCCCCGGCTCGGTCGCGATGGCCGCGGAGACGAAGCGCCTGCTGCAGGCGGAGGGCATCACCATCGCCCCGTTCGCCGGAGTCTGACATGGCCGTGCTCGCGACTCCCGCACAGCTCGCCGACGCCCGGGCCGCCCGTGTGGCGCACCGGGCCGGCCACTCCGCGCCGACCAGCGGCGCCGCCCCGGGGCTGACCCAGGCGAACCTCATCGCGGTGCCCGCGGACTGGGCCTTCGAGACCCTCCTCTACGCGCAGCGCAACCCGAAGCCCTGCCCCGTCCTCGAGGTGATCGAGCAGGGGGAGGTGGAGTCGCGGCTCGCGCCGGGCAGCGACATCCGCACCGATATCGGGCGGTACCGCATCTGGCGGGACGGCGCGCTCGTGGAGGAGGTGTCCGACGCGACGGCGGCGTGGGACGAGCATCCCGACCTCGTCGCCTTCCTCATCGGCTGCAGCTTCACGTTCGAGACGGGTCTCGTCGAGGCCGGGATCCCGATCCGTCATCAGGAGCTCGGGCGTAACGTGCCGATGTACCGCACGGCGGTGGACTGCACCCCGGCCGGACGGCTGCGCGGCGAGATGGTGGTCTCGATGCGTCCGATCCCCGCGGACCGCGTGGCCGATGCCGTGCAGATCTCCGGGCGCACCCCGGCCGTGCACGGTGCGCCCGTGCACATCGGCGACCCGGCGTCGCTCGGTATCGCCGATGTGATGGCGCCGGACTTCGGGGACGCCCCCGAGATCCGCCCCGGCGAGATCCCCGTGTTCTGGGCGTGCGGCGTGACCCCGCAGGCGGCGATCATGGCGTCGAAGCCGCCGTTCGCGGTCACCCACGCCCCGGGCTACATGTTCGTCACCGATGTGCCGGATGCGGAGTACCGGGTCTGATGCGCATCCTCACGGCCTCCGACAGCGCGCTGCTCGTCGAGGCGGACGACCTCGAGCAGGCTATGCGGCTGAACCTCGCGTGGAGCGACGTGCCCGGCGTGCTCGAGCGCATCCCCGGCGCCCGCACGGTGCTCGTGCGCTTCGATCCGCACCGCACCTCGGCCGCCGCGCTCGCCGAGGTGCTGGCCGCGACCGAGGTCGACGCCGCGGCGCTGCCCGATGCGGGCGAGGTCACCATCCCGGTCCGCTACGACGGGGAGGATCTGGACGAGGCGGCCGCGCTCCTCGACGTCTCGGCGGAGGAGCTGGTGGCCCGTCACCTCGCCGCCGACTGGCGGGTGGCCTTCTCCGGCTTCGCTCCCGGCTTCGGCTATGCCGTGAGCGGCGACCCCCTCTTCGACGTGCCGCGGCGGTCGTCGCCCCGCACCCGGGTGCCCGCCGGCTCCGTCGCGCTCGCCGGGGCGTTCAGCGGCGTGTACCCGCGGGAGAGCCCCGGCGGCTGGCAGCTCATCGGCCGGACCGCCCTGGAGATGTGGGACATCGACCGGGACCCGCCGGCGCTGCTCGCGCCGGGTCGCCGCGTGCGCTTCGTGCGTGCGGAGCGGGAGTCGGTCGCGGCGTCGCCGGCATCGGCCGCCGCGACGCGCATCGACCGCCGTGAGGACGGTCCGGCGGTCGAGGTCGTGCGACCGTCGCTGCAGCTCCTCGTGCAGGACGCGGGTCGCCCCGGCTTCGCGGCGCTGGGCGTCTCGGCCTCCGGCGTCGCCGATCGCGTCGCGATGCATGCGGCGAACCGGGCGGTGGGGAACGTGCCTGCCGCAGCCGTGCTGGAGAGCGTCGGCGGGGCCGTGCTGCGCTTCCACGGCGCGGGTGTGGCCGCCGTCACCGGGGCCACGGGCACGCTCACGCTCACCGACGCCGACGGCACGAAGCGCACGCTTCTCCCCGGCGTGCCGTTCGCGACCGTTGACGGCGACGAGCTCACGCTGGGGCACCCGGAGCGCGGACTCCGGTCCGTGATCGCCGTCCGCGGCGGTCTCGCTCCGGCCGCGGCGCTCGACAGCCGCGCGACCGACACGCTCGCCGGACTGGGCCCGGCGCCGCTGACCGCGGGCGATCTCCTTCCGATCGGGGCTGCCGCGGTGGCCGCCGTCGAGCCGGACCCGGTGCCGCGCCCCCTTCCCGCAGCCGGGGAGCTGGTCGCGCTGGAGATCACGCTCGGCCCGCGCGACGACTGGTTCACGGCCGCCGGCATCGACGCGCTCACCGCGCAGGAGTGGACGGTCACGCCGCGCTCCGACCGTGTGGGCATCCGCCTGCACGGCGACGTGCCCCTGGAACGCGAGGTCGGCGGTGAGCTGCCGAGCGAAGGCGCCGTGACCGGGGCTATCCAGGTGCCGCCGGACGGCCAGCCCGTGCTCTTCCTCCCCGATCATCCGCTCACCGGCGGCTACCCCATCATCGGTGCCCTCACCGACCGCAGCCTCGATCTCGCCGCCCAGCTTCCGCCGGGCGTGCGGGTGCGTTTCACCGTCAAGGAGACCTCATGACCACTGTGCTGATCGCCAACCGCGGCGAGATCGCGGTCCGCGTGATCCGTGCGTGCGCCGAGGCCGGCTACACGTCGGTCGCCGTCTACGCCGATCAGGACGCGGATGCCCTGCACGTGCGGCTCGCGGACGAGGCGATCGGCCTGGGCGGCGACACCGCGGCGACGACATACCTGTCCATCGAGGCGCTGATCGACGCGGCTCGCCGCAGCGGCGCCGACGCCGTGCACCCCGGCTACGGCTTCCTGTCCGAGAGCGCCGCCTTCGCGCGGGCCGTCGAGGACGCCGGACTCGTCTGGATCGGGCCCTCCCCGGAGAGCATCGACGCGCTCGGTGACAAGATGACCGCGCGCCGGATCGCGCAGCGCGTCGGGGCTCCGCTCGCCGCGGGCACGGATCAGCCGCTGTCCGGACCGCAGGAGGCGGTGGCGTTCGCCGAGGAGCACGGTCTACCCATCGCGATCAAGGCCGCGTTCGGCGGCGGAGGTCGCGGGCTCAAGGTCGTCCGCGAGCTGTCGGAGGTCGCCGACGCGTTCGACGCGGCCACCCGCGAGGCGACCGCCGCGTTCGGCCGCGGGGAGTGCTTCGTGGAGCGCTTCCTGGAGAGCCCGCGGCACATCGAGGTGCAGGTGCTCGGCGACGGGCGCGGCGGCGTGGTCGTCGTGGGCGACCGCGACTGCTCGATGCAGCGCCGCAACCAGAAGCTCATCGAGGAGGCGCCCGCGCCCGGTCTCACGGAGGCGCAGCGGACGGCGTTCCACGACGCGGCGCGCGCGATCTGCGCCGAGGTGCAGTACCGCGGCGCCGGCACGGTCGAATTCCTCCTCGCCGCGGACGGCACGATCTCCTTCCTCGAGGTGAACACCCGGTTGCAGGTGGAGCACCCCGTGACCGAGGAGGTGACCGGGACCGACCTCGTCCGCGAGCAATTCCGTATCGCGTTCGGCGAGGGGCCGTCGTTCACCGAGACCCCGGCGCCGACCGGGCACGCGTTCGAGTTCCGCATCAACGCCGAAGACCCCGGCCGTGGGTTCCTGCCCAGCCCCGGACGGGTGGACGGTCTGCGCATCCCCGGTGGACCCGGCGTGCGGTGGGACAGCGGCATCGAGGCCGGAGACACCGTGCAGCCCGCGTTCGACTCGATGATCGCGAAGCTCATCGTGCACGCGGACACCCGGGACGCGGCTCTCGTCCGTGCGCGTCGGGCGCTGCGGGAGCTCGCGGTCGAGGGTCCGGCGACCGTGATCCCGTTCGACCTCCGCGCCATCGACGACCCCGCGTTCGCGACCGCGACCTTCGCCGTGCACACCCAGTGGATCGAGACCGTGCTGCTCCCGGCCCTGGAGGCGCAGCCTCGGCCCGCGGTCGCTCCGGTGTCCGGACTGCAGCGGTTCTCGGTGGAGATCGACGGCCGCCGCGTGATGCTCGGTCTGCCCGCAGAACTGCTGGCCGGCATCGGCCGTCCGGCGGGAGAGGTCGCGGCCCCCGTGTCCTCAGCGGATCCCTCCGAGCTGCGGGTCCCCGCGCCGGGCACGCTCGTCCGCTGGCTCGTCGACGACGGGGCCGAGGTGGCCGAGGGAGACCCGGTGGCCGTGCTCGACGCGATGAAGATGGAGACCACGGTCACCGCGCACCGCGCCGGCACGCTCACCCCGCGCGCGGACACCGGCGCGACCCTCTCCGCCGACGCCCTCCTCGCCACGATCGCCTGACCCCCGCCCGGTCTCCCTCCGCGTGCGGAGTGCAAAAACACCCCTCCCGCACCCCTCAGACGCCCCTTTCCGATCCCGCACGCTTTGATCCCGCCAGCGCCCCCCGCGTGAGAGTGCGAATACGGTCCTCCCGCCCGCCAGGCACGCCCGTTTTCGATCCCGCGCGCTCCGACCGGGGGACGTCCCCCGCGTGCGAGTGCGAATACGCCCCTCCCGCCCGCCGGGGGCGGCCCTTTTCGACCCTGCACCGTAGGGGCCGGACCCGCGGACACCGCGCGGGCCGGGACGTTCCTGTCTGGAGAGTGCGAAAGTGCACCTTCCGGAGACCCGGAAGGCCCCATTTCGATCCCGCACGCGACGCGGCGACCAAGGCCGAGCGAGTGCGAAAACGCCCCCTCGTCGTGAGAGGGGGGCGTTTTCCATCCGGACCGTGAATGCCTCGGGAGCGCGCCCCCTTCCGGCACCGGGTGCGAGTGCGAAAGCGGGCCTCCGCGGGGTGCGGGAGGGGCGAAACCCGTCCCGCATGTGAGCGTTACGCGGGGTCGCCGCCGAGAGGGCCGACGGGCTCGAGAGGCTTCGGGTCGTCGGCACCCGTCTTGCGCGCGCGGGCGATGAGGTTGCCCAGGTGATAGATCAGCAGCGCCGCGACCGTCCCGAGCACGATCCCGCCGAAGGCGAAGTCGCCGAGCTGCATCGTGAACCCGGCGATGCCGATCACGAGCGAGACCGCTGCGGTGTACTGGTTGACCGGACGCGAGAAGTCGACCCGGCTGTCCACCCAGATCTTGATGCCGATGATGCCGATGAGGCCGTAGAGCGCCGTCGTCGCACCGCCGAGCACGCCCGCGGGGATCGAGTTGAACACCTCGCCGACCTTGGGGGAGAACGCGAGGAGGATCGCGAACAGACCCGCCACCCAGTACACGGCGGTGGAGTACACACGGGTCGCGGCCATGACACCGATGTTCTCGCCGTAGGTCGTGGTGCCCGAGCCGCCGAAGCCACCGGCGATGGTCGTGGCGACACCGTCGGCGATGAGGGCGCGACCGGTGTGGCGGTTGATCGCGGGGTCCTCGGTCATGGTCGCGACGCCGCGCACGTGACCGACGTTCTCCGCGATGAGCACGAGCACGACGGGCAGGAACATCGCGATGGTCGACCAGGTGCCTGGCTCGACGAAGTCCGGGAACTGGAAGTGCGGGAGGCCGATCCACGGGGCGTCCGCGATGAGCTCGGCGGGGGTCTTGTCGCCACGGAGCGGGTTGGGCACCTCGAACGAGCCGTTGAAGGCGGCCCAGATGAAGCCGACGGCGACGCCGAGGAAGATCGAGATCCGGCCGAGGAAGCCCCGGAAGAGCACGGCGAAGAGGATGATCGCGACGAGGGTGATCGTGGCGGTCACGGGGTCGAGCGCGAAGTTGCTCCAGGCGGTGGGGGCGAGGTTGAAGCCGATCAGCGCGACGATGGCACCGGCGACGACCGGGGGCATCAGGGCGTCGACCCAGCGGAGGCCGACGAACTGCACGACGAGACCGACGACCGCGAGGAGCACGCCCACGGCGACCACGCCCGCGAGGGCGGAGCCGGTGCCGCCCGCCGCGACGGCCGCGGTGATGGGGGCGATGAAGGCGAACGAGGAGCCGAGGTAGCTCGGCAGCTGGTTCTTCGTGATGAGGAGGAAGAGCAGCGTGCCGATGCCGCTGAAGAGCAGGGTCGTCGACACCGGGAAGCCGGTGAGCGTCGGCACGAGGAACGTGGCGCCGAACATCGCGACGACGTGCTGCGCGCCGATGGCGATGGTCGCGGGCCAGGACAGACGTTCCTCGGGGGTGACGACGGCGCCGGGCTCGACGGTGCGGCCGTTTCCGTGCAGCTTCCACAAAGCCATGCGGGCTCCTCAGGGTTCGGGATCGGGGGCGGAGTGCTGGAGCAACACTACCGATTCCTGAGTTTTCCCTGTGCGTCCCGCGGCCGCGGGGAGCGCGACGTCAGGCGCCGAGGCGGTCGATGAGCTCCCGGTACCGGGCGGCCGTCCGAGCCGCGACCTCCTCGGGCAGCACGGGGGGCTCGCCCTGCTTGTCCCAGTTCGCCGCGAGCCAGTCGCGCACGATCTGCTTGTCGAAGCTCGCCATCCGCTCCGCCGGGGTCGACCCCGTGCGCCAGGCCTCGGCGTCCCAATACCGGGAGGAGTCGCTCGTGAGGACCTCGTCGGCGAGGCGGAGGATGCCGTCGGCGTCGGTCCCGAACTCGAACTTCGTGTCGGCGAGGATGAGCCCCTTCTCCTCGGCGATGGCCGCGGCACGACGGTAGATCGCGAGCGAGGCGTCGCGGAGCTCGGCCGCCCGGTCCGCCCCGACGAGCTCGACGACGCGGTCGAACGTGATGTTCTCGTCGTGTTCGCCCATCGGCGCCTTGTAGGCCGGGGTGAACAGCGGCTCGGGCAGGCGGTCGCCGTTCTGCAGGCCTGCCGGCAGGGCGATGCCGCACACGGTGCCGTGCTCCTGGTACTCGGCCCAGCCGGAGCCGGTGATGTACCCGCGCACGACGCACTCGATCGGCAGCATCTCGAGCGACTGGGCGAGCATGGCGCGATCCGCAACCTCCTCCGGCAGGTCGCCGTCCGTGAGGTGGTTCGGCACGTCGAGCTGGGCGAACCACCAGCGGCTGAGGCGCGTCAGCAGAGCGCCCTTGTCGGTGATGCCGGGGGAGAGCACGACGTCGAAGGCGCTCACCCGGTCGGACGCGACGACGAGGATGCGGGTGTCGGCCGGGTCCTCCGAGGCGTAGAGGTCGCGGACCTTTCCGGAGTAGAGGTGTCGCCACCCGGGGATGGCCTGCGCGGTTGGTGTGCTCACCCGCCCATTATCCCGGTGATGCGTCCTCTTCCGCGCCGAGGCCCCGTGTTCGCGTCGAGACCCCGGGGTGAGTGCGTCGGGACCCCGGGGTCTCGCCGGAAAACCGGGGTCTCGTCGGGGGAGGGGCGGGTGTATAGTCCATGTGGACTATTTAGCTGGGGCGACAGCAGATCGGGGGAGAGGCGTGGGGAAGAGCGGGGATGTGGTGGCGGGACTCACGCCGCTCGGGGTGATGGTGCTCGCGCTGCTCCGCGAGAGCGACATGCACCCGTACGAGATGGTGCGCCTGCTCCGCGCGCGTCACGACGACCGCCTCATCACCGTCACCAACGGCACGCTCTACCACACGGTCGCCCGGCTCCAGCGTGCCGGTCTGCTCGACGAGGTCGGCACGGATCGCGAGGGCAACCGACCGGAGCGGACGACCTACACCCTCACCGACGCCGGCCGGGAGGCGGTGGTCGCCTGGGTGCGTCGTGCCCTCCCCCGCATCGACCGCGAGACCGACGCCCGCGTCGCGCTCGCCGAGTCGCACAACCTCGACCGCGACGACGCCGTCGCGCTGCTGCAGGAGCGACGGGAGGCCCTCGTCGCCTCGTACGCGCTGCACCACGACGGCCTCGCCTCCGCCCGCGCCAAGGGCGTCCCGCCGCAGGTCCTCGTCGAGATCGAACGGCAGGAGGCGCTGCTCGACGCCGAGCTCCGCTGGCTCGACTCCCTCCTCACCCGCCTCGACGGCGACGAGCTCCGCTGGGGCCCCGACGCCTTCGACGACACCGACCGCTACCGCGCCCAGCGAAAGGCTGCACAGCAATGACCGATTCCCGTCAGACCTCGGGGCCCGAGACGGGGCCCTTCGCCGCCGGTCACGCGCCGAAGAGTCCGTGGCCCGCGCTCTGGGCGCTCGTCATCGGGTTCTTCATGATCCTCGTCGATACCACGATCGTCTCCGTCGCGAACCCGGCGATCAAGGCCGCCCTCGACCCCGACACGAACAACCTCGACAACGTCGTGTGGGTCACCAGCGCCTACCTGCTCGCCTACGCGGTGCCGCTGCTCATCACCGGGCGCCTCGGCGACCGCTTCGGGCCGAAGAACATCTACCTCATCGGGCTCGCGGTCTTCACCCTCGCCTCGCTCTGGTGCGGACTTTCGACGACGCTCGAGGGCCTGATCGCGGCCCGCGCGGTCCAGGGGCTCGGCGCCGCGTTGATGACCCCGCAGACCATGGCCGTGATCACCCGCACGTTCCCGCCGAACCGCCGCGGGGCGGCGATGGGCCTCTGGGGTGCCACGGCCGGCGTGGCCACGCTCGTCGGCCCGCTCGCCGGCGGTCTGCTCGTCGACGGCTTCGGCTGGGCGTGGATCTTCTTCGTGAACCTGCCCGTCGGCGTGGTCGCCTTCGTGCTCGCCTGGATCCTCGTGCCGAAGCTGAAGACGCACCCGCACCGGTTCGACCTCGTCGGCGTCGTGCTCAGCGCCGTCGCGCTGTTCCTCATCGTCTTCGGGCTGCAGGAGGGCGAGAAGTACGACTGGGGGACCATCGCGGGCCCGATCTCGGTCTGGGGCCTCATCATCGCCGGCGTCGTGGTGCTCGCGCTCTTCATCGTGCAGCAGGCCCGCACCCGCAGCGAACCCCTCGTCCCGCTCGCCCTCTTCCGCGACCGCAACTTCTCCGGCGCGAACGTGGCGATCGCGGCGGTCGGCTTCACAGTCACGAGCATGTCGCTGCCGATGATGTTCTTCCTGCAGACGGCGCGTGGCCTCACCCCCACCGAGGCCGCGATGCTGCTCATCCCGATGGCCGTGCTGTCGGGCGTGCTCGCCCCGGTCGCCGGGAAGATCCTGGACCGTGTCGACCCACGCATCATCCTCGTGCCCGGCCTGCTCTGCGTTGCGGGTGCCCTGGTCTGGTACTCCGCCCTGACCACGATGGACACCCCGATCCTGATGTTCCTGCTGCCGTCCGCGCTGATGGGCATCGGCAACGCGGGCATGTGGGGGCCGCTGGCGACCACGGCCACGCGCAAGCTGCCGCCGCGGCAGGCCGGTGCCGGCGCGGGCATCTACAACACCACGCGCACCATCGGCTCGGTCATCGGCTCCGCCTCGATCGCCGCGTTCATGCAGTCGCGGCTGGAGGCGAACCTCCCCGGTCTGGCCGACGCTCCGGCCGGCACGGGCAGCGGCGCGCTGCCCCCGCAGGTCGCGGAGGGCTTCGCGGCCGGCATGTCCGAGACGCTGCTGCTCCCCGCCGGTGTGATCCTCATCGCGCTGGTCGCCTCGCTGTTCCTCCGTGGGCAGGATCGGAAGGACGAGGCCGTCGCCGCGACCCCTCCGGCGTGACCGCGATGACCCCGACACGCCGGTATCCACGCGGCTTCCGGCAGTGTCGGGCGTCTCTCCGAGATTCCGGTGCGCGGGAGGTGCAGGGTTAGGGTGGATGGTCGGCGGCCGCCGGGCCGCCCTTCCGAACCCCCGAGGAGCACTCGACGTGAGCCGCCATCCATCCTCTCCGCCGAGCCGTCTGCGGCGGTTCGGCCGCACCGCCGGTGCGACCGCTCTCGCCGCGCTCGTCGCCGCCGGGGCGCTGCTCGCCGGATCCGCGCCCGCCACCGCGGCCGACGACGGCGAGACCTACGTCATCGGCACCGACACGACCTTCGCGCCGTTCGAGTTCACGAACGAGTCCGGCGACCTGGTCGGCATCGACATGGACCTCCTGCGCGCGATCGCGGAGGACCAGGGCTTCGACGTGGAGATCCGCCAGCTCGGCTTCGACGCCGCGGTGCAGGCGCTGCAGTCGAACCAGGTCGATGCCGTCATGGCCGGGATGTCGATCACCGAGGAACGCCAGCAGACCTTCGACTTCAGCGACCCGTACTTCACGAGCGGCGTGCAGCTGGGCGTGCTCGAGTCCAGCGACATCGAGTCCCTCGACGACCTCGACGGCAAGACCGTCGCGGTGAAGACCGGCACCCAGGGGCAGACCTTCGCCGAGGAGAACGCCGACGAGTACGGCTTCCGCATCACGCCCTATCAGGACACGACCGACATGGTCGACGCGGTCAAGGCGGGTCAGGCCGTCGGCTACTTCGAGGACTTCCCCGTGCTCGCCTACGGCATCCAGCAGGGGTCCGGCTTCCGTCTCGTCGGCGAGCCGGCGCTCGGTGGCGAGTACGGCTTCGCGGTGAACAAGGGCGAGAACGCCGAGCTCCTGGAGATGTTCAACGCCGGCCTCGCCAACCTGCAGGACTCCGGCGCGTACGACGAGATCGTGGACACCTACCTCGCGACGCGTGACGACGCGCAGGAGGCGCAGCCCACCGACATCATCTCGGTCGCGGTGAAGTACTGGCCGGCCCTGATGCAGGGTCTGTGGCTCACCATCCTCGCCACGATCGTCGCGGTGATCGCAGCCTTCATCCTCGGGATCATCTTCGGCTTCGGACGCCTGTCGAAGTTCGCGCCGTTCCGCTGGATCGCGACCGCCTACGTCTACGTCTTCCGCGGGACCCCGATCCTGATCCAGGCGTTCTTCGTGTTCTTCGCCATCCCGCAGCTCATTCCGGACCTCAAGTTCGACCCGTTCGTGGCCGGTGCGATCACCCTGTCGCTGAACACCGGTGCGTACATGACGGAGATCATCCGCGGCGGAATCCAGGCCGTCGACCCCGGTCAGGCGGAGGCGTCGCGCTCGCTCGGCCTCAGCCACTGGAAGACGATGCGCAAGGTCGTGCTGCCGCAGGCGTTCCGGATCATGATCCCGTCGTTCGTGAACCAGGGCATCATCACGCTGAAGGACACCTCGCTCATCAGCGTCATCGGTCTCGCCGAGCTGACGTTCGTCTCGCGACAGATCATCGCCTCGACGTATCTCTCGGCGCAGGTGCTGACGATCGTCGCCATCATCTACTTCGTCGTGATCACGCTGCTGACGCTGCTCGCGAACCGCCTGGAGAGGAAGGCCAACGCATGAGCAAGATCGAGGTCAGGAACCTGCACAAGTCGTTCGGCGACAACGAGGTGCTCAAGGGCATCGATCTCACGGTCGAGGACGGTGAGGTCATCGCCGTGATCGGCCCCTCCGGCTCGGGCAAGTCGACGCTGCTGCGCTGTCTCAACAAGCTCGAGGAGCCGACGTCGGGGCACGTGATCATCGACGGGGTCGACCTCACCGACAAGAGCGTGAAGCTGGACGAGGTGCGCCAGCGCATCGGCATGGTGTTCCAGCACTTCAACCTGTTCCCGCACATGACCGTGCTGGAGAACATCACGCTCGCCCCGGTCGAGCTCGGCCGCATGACGAAGGCCGAGGCCCGCGACCGCGCCCGCTCGCTGCTCGAGCGCGTCGGCCTGTCGGAGAAGGCGGACGCGAAGCCCGCGTCGCTCTCCGGCGGTCAGAAGCAGCGCGTGGCCATCGCCCGTGCACTCGCGATGGACCCGGAGATCATGCTGTTCGACGAGGCCACCAGCGCCCTCGACCCGGAGATGGTCGGCGAGGTGCTGCAGGTCATCCGCGACCTCGCCGAGGGCGGCATGACCATGGTGCTCGTGACCCACGAGATGGGCTTCGCGCGCGAGGTGTCCGACCGCACGGTCTTCATGGACGGCGGCGTCGTGGTCGAGGAGGGCACCCCCGCCGACCTGTTCGGCGCCCCCAAGAACGAGCGCCTCCAGGACTTCCTGTCCAAGGTCCTCTGACCCCGTTCGAGTCACTCAAATGGCTGCATTCCCGGTCGGGATGCAGCCATTTGCGTTACTTCAACGGGGACGGTCAGTCAGCGACGCGGGCAGCGATGTCGGTGCGGTGGTGGGACCCCTCGAGGCGGATGCGGCCGAGGGCGTCGTAGGCGCGGTCGCGGGCGGTGCGGAAGTCCGGGGCCACGGCGACGACGTTCAGCACACGGCCACCCGTCGCGATGAGCGAACCCCCCGGGACGTCGGGGCTCGCGGTCGCGGCGTGCACAAGGCGGACCCCCTCCACGGCGGCGGCCTCGTCCAGACCCTCGATCGGACGCCCGGTCTGCGGCGCCTCCGGATACCCCTCGCTCGCCAGGACCACGGTGATCGCGACCTCATCGCGGAACACGGGCTCCGGCTGGTCCTCGAGGGTGCCGGAGGCGGCGGCGAAGAGGAGCTGGGACAGCGGGGTCTCCAGCCGCGGGAGCACGACCTGGGTCTCCGGGTCGCCGAAGCGCGCGTTGAACTCGATCACGCGCACGCCCTGCGGGGTGAGGATGAGACCGGCGTAGAGGAGTCCGATGAACGGGGTCCCCTCCGCGTCGAGCTGCCGGACGACCGGGAGGGCGACGTCGCGGGTGACCTCTTCCACGAACGCCTGCTCGCTGCCGAACTGCTCCGCGAGCCAGGGCAGCGGCGAGTACGCCCCCATGCCGCCGGTGTTGGGGCCGGCGTCGCCGTCGAGGGCCCGCTTGAAGTCCTGTGCCGGGCTGAGGGCGCGCACGGTGTCGCCGTCGCTGAGGAAGAACAGTGAGACCTCGGGGCCGGACAGGAACTCCTCGACGAGGACGGGGCCGGCCGGGAGGTACTGCTCCGCGTGCGCCAGGGCCTCGGCGCGGTCGGAGGTGACGATGACGCCCTTGCCCGCGGCGAGCCCATCGGCCTTGACGACATAGGGGGCGCCCAGCTCGTCGAACGCGGCCTCGACCTCGCCGACCGTGGCAGCGCGGACCGCGCGGCCCGTCGGCACACCGGCGGCGTCCATGACGCGCTTGGCGAAGGCCTTGGAGCCCTCGAGCTGCGCGGCGGCCTTGCCCGGACCGAACACGGGGATGCCGCGACCGCGGAGCTCGTCCGCGACGCCTGCCACGAGAGGGGCCTCCGGGCCGATGACGACGAGGTCGATCGCGTGCTCGTTCGCGAAGGCGGTGACCGCGGCGCCGTCGAGCGGGTCGAGGGCGACGGGTGTCGCGTCCTGCGCGATGCCGGCGTTGCCGGGGGCGACGAGGATCTCGTGCGCGGTGGACTCGGCGCGCAGCGCCAGGATGATCGCGTGCTCACGGGCACCGGAACCGAGGACGAGGATCTTCACCCGTCCAGCCTATCGAGGCACGTGCGCGGGGTTTCGGCCGGTCCCGCGTTCACAACTCAGGACGATCGGCGCGGCAGCCGGGATCCGACGGCATATCCGGACCGATCCGCCGCGGTTCTCCTGAGTTGTGCACGGAGGTCGGCGGGGTCAGAGCGCGATCGGCCGCTCGGCCGCGGTGTCCCAGGGCACGGTCCACCCGGTGGCGTCGAACAGGGCGTCGAGCACCATGGCGGTGAAACCCCACACGATCGTGCCGTCGACGTCGAACGCAGGTCCGCGGAACGTGCGGCCGGCACGGGAAATGGTCGAGGTGAAGCGGGTCGCCGGGTCGAGGAGCTGCGCGACGGGGACGCGGAACACCTCGACGGTCTCCGCGTGGTCGACCGCGACGACGCGGGACGGCGACTGCCACCAGGCGAGCACAGGGGTGACGAGGTGGTTGCTCGCGGCGAGGGGGATCACGGGAAGCGTGGCGAGCACCTCGACTCCCGCGGGATCGAGGCCGGTCTCCTCCTCGGCCTCCCGGAGCGCCGTGGCGACCGCGTCGGCATCGGCCGCTTCGGCGCGCCCGCCGGGGAAGGAGACCTGCCCCGGGTGCGAGGAGAGCGTGGGCGCGCGGCGTTGCAGCAGCACGTCGAGGTCGCGCGCGACGGCCGCGTCGACGGTCGGTGCGGGGATGCGGTCGAGGACGCCGAAGAGGATGAGCACCGAGGCGTCGTGGGCGCGGCCCGGATCCGCGAGCGGAGGGATCGGCACGCTCCAGGAGTGGTCAGCCGCGGCGGCGAGCAGCTCGGCGCGGGCGCCCTGGGGATGCATGCTCATGCCATCGAGCTTATGACCGGAGCCGCCGCGGCGGATCTAGGGTGGGGGGATGGCCAGGAAGATCGACATCGTCGACGGACGCGCGGCGCTCGGTGCCGTGCGCGACGCCGAGGCCGCGGGGACGAAGCCGGCGCGGCCGGAGCTCGCCACCGCGGTGCGCTACCTGCTGCAGCTGCTCGACGAGAAGGCGCCGGGCAACAGCGTCGAGGTGCGGGTCCCGCCGTTCGGAGCCGTGCAGGTGATCCAGGGCCCGCGGCACACGCGTGGGACTCCGCCGAACGTGGTCGAGATGGACGCCGCCACGTGGATCGCGGTCGCCACCGGCGCGGAGGCATGGGCGGATGCCGCGACGGCCGGGCGCATCCACGCCTCGGGCACGCGTGCGGATCTCACCGGGGTCCTCCCGCTGCGCCCCTAGCGCCGGGCCACGACGAGCGGCACCCCGGTCAGCGGGTGCGGGAAGACATCGACGGGCTGTCCGTAGACCTCCTCGATCCGTGCGGCCGTGAGGACCTCGTCCGGCGTGCCGGTGGCGGCGACCCGACCGCCCGTGAGCAGAGTGACGCGGTCGGCGTGCGCGAGCGCGGCGTTGAGGTCATGCAGCACGACCGCGACCGCGACCCCGGCCTCCGCCTGGGTGCGGACCACGCGCATCACGTCTTCGTGATGCTTGAGGTCCAGCGCCGCCGTCGGCTCGTCGAGCAGTAGGATCCCGGTGTCCTGGGCGAGCACGCGGGCCAGCGCCACCCGCGCGCGCTCACCGCCGGAGAGCGAGGGGACGGAGCGCTCCCGCAGCGCCGTGACCTCGGTCGTCGCCATCGCCGCCGCCACGGCGCTGTCGTCCTCCTCGGCGGCCGGACTCCGCGCCCACGGCGTGCGCCCCATCCGCACAACCTGCTCGACCGTGAAGGGGAAGGTGACGGCGTTCTCCTGCAGCAGCACGGCGCGTTGCCGGGCGAGATCGCGGGGACGCGTCCCCGCGACGGGGCGGCCGTCGAGGAGGACGGTGCCGGACGCCGGAGCGACGTCCCCCGCGAGCACGCCGAACAGGGTCGATTTGCCTGCGCCGTTCGGCCCGACGAGGGCGTGCACCTCGCCGGCGTGGATGTCGATGGCCGCGTCGTCGAGGATGGCGCGTCCGTCCCCGACGCGCACCGTGAGCCCCTGGCCCCGCAGGCGCGGACTCACGCCCATCCCCCCGACCGCCGCCGCGTCCGCACGAGGAGCCAGAGGAAGAACGGCCCGCCCACGAGGGACGTGATCATGCCGATGGGGAGGTCTGCGAGCGGTACGGCCGTGCGCGCCACGAGGTCGGCGGCCGCGATGAGGAGGGCGCCGCCGAGGGCGGAGGCGATCACGAGCGGGAGGTGTGCGGGGCCGATCAGCATGCGCATGAGGTGGGGCACGACGAGACCCGCGAACCCGATGATCCCCGCGAAGGCGACCGCGGCGCAGACGAGCAGTGCCACCGTGACGATCACGACCATCCGCAGCAGCTCGACCGGCACGCCCAGATGCCGGGCGGTGCGCTCGCCGAGGGCGAAGAGATCCAGACCCGGCGCCACGATCAGGGCGACGACGATCCCGACCGCCACGAGCGGCGCGACGAGCTGGATGTTCGACCAGAGGGCGCCGTTCAGCGAGCCGAGCTGCCAGAACACGATCTGCTCGCGCGTCGAGGTCGTGCCGAGGAAGGTGAGGAAGGCCATGCCGGCGCCGGCGATGGCGTTGATCGCGATACCGGTGAGCAGCAGCGTGACCACTTCGGTGCGACCGCCGGAGCGGCTCAGGAGGTAGACGGAGAAGACGGCCGCGAGACCGCCGAGGAAGGCGAAGGCGGGCGTGGTCCACATGCCGAAGGTGGCCAGGCCGAACGTGATGCTGGCCGCCGCTCCGAGCGCCGCGCCGGAGGAGACGCCGACGACGCCGGCGTCCGCGAGAGGGTTGCCGAAGATGGCCTGCATGAGCACGCCGGAGACCGCGAGCGCGGCGCCGACGAGCAGGCCGAGGACCAGTCGGGGGAGGCGGAGGTTGTAGATCACGCCGTCGTCGGTCGCCGCGGCCGGAGTCCCGGCGGTGTCGATGCCGAGGCCGCGCAACAGGACGTCCAGGAGCGCGGTCGGGGACAGGTCGTACTGCCCGCTGGTGATCGACGCGACGCCCGTGACGAGAAGGCCGATGACGAGGGCGACGACGACCGTCGCGAAGCGCAGTCCCCGATGCCGGGTCGGCGTCGGGGTGACGACCTCGCCGGTCACGAGGCCGGTTCCGGCGCGTACAGGGCCCGCGCGAGGGCGCTGATCACGTCGGCCGACCGCGGCCCGAAGCTGAGGATCTCGGCGTCGGCCATGTCGATCACGCGGCGATGCGCTCCTGCGGGGGTCTCGGCGATGGCGGGGATGCGTTCGATGAGCCCGTCGACGCCGCCGACCGATTCCAATCCGTCCGTCATCATCACGAGCACGTCGGGTTGCGCGGCGACGAGTGCTTCCGCGGTCATCGGCTTCATGCCCTCCCAGCCGATCTCCTCCGCGACGTCCACACCGCCGACCGCATCGATGAGGGAGTCCGCCCCGGAGTCCTCGCCGAAGATGTAGTACACGTTGGCGCTCCCGCGCACGTACAGGAAGAGCATGCGTGCGCGGTCCGTCTCCGCGGACGGGGTGACGTCGGCGATCTCCGCGATGGCGGCGTCGAGCTCGGCGTCGAGGCGGGCGCTGAGTGCCGTGCCGCGCGTCGGGACGCCGAGGGCCGTGGCGATCTCCGTCACGAGCGCGTCGGTGGTGTCGATCCGGCGGTCGCTGGAGATGACGACGACCGCGATGCCCGCATCCCGCAGCTGCTGGCGGACCTCCTTCGGGCCGATCGTGGTGTCGGTGAGCACGACGGTCGGGGCCAGTTCGAGGATGGCCTCCGGGTTGAGCGTGTGCCCGGTCTTGGTGACGACCGGGAGATCCTCGGTGCCGGGGAACTGCGTGGACGCGTCGCGTCCGACGACCTGATCGCCGAGCCCGAGCGCGAACACCGTGGCGGCGATCGTGCCGGAGATGTCGATCGGGAGGATGCGGTCGGTGTCCGTGATCTCGACCTCGCGGCCTTCGCTGTCGGTCACGGTGACCGGGAGCGCCGGGGCGGTGTCGTCTTCGACGGGCGCGACCGCGTGACTCGCGAGGCACGCGGTCGAGGGGCCCGTCGCTGCGCGCACGTCGGCGACCAGGTCGAGATCGGCGAGAGGAGTCGAGGCCTGCGGGCAGGCGTCGTCGACAGGGGGTGCCGCCGCCCCGGGGCCGGAGTCCGCCCCGGCGCACGCGGCCAGTCCGAGGGCCAGCGCGGCGGCGAGAAGCAGGGCAGGGGTGCGTCGCATTAGGCAAGGCTATCCTAAAACTTGACGCCCTCACTGGCGCCCCTCTACGCTCGGGATCGGCGGCTTGCTTAGCCAAGCCTAACCAAAGTCCACCTTCGCCCGACTGCCGTGCGGCGCCGCAGGGCGCGCGATCGATCGCGCCCGGCGCGCCGCGGAGAACCGTGAACGCCACAGCACATACCCCCTCAGCGAGCACACGCCTGCGTGTCCTGCTCGCCGCCCTCGTCTCCTTCGTCCTCGTCGCCGCTGGGGCGATGGTCAGCTCGCCGGCCCACGCGGCCGCGGCGACCGTCACCGCGGCGGTCTCGTCCGCCGACACCAGCGGCCTCACCGTGCAGGTGCGGGTCGAGGGTCTGCCGGACGTGACGGGCGTCTATGCCGCACTGATCGTGTCGGGCACCGAGAGCGGCATCTCCGCCGGTGGTGGCTACGCCGCGTTCGCGCTGCCCTTCCCGAGCGTGCAGCAGGGGGCCACGTCCTTCACGCTGCAGGCGCCCGTGGCGTCCCTGGACCGGACGAAGACGTACGAGGTGCTCGTCTGGCAGCAGCACACCGCGCCGACAGCCGCCACGATCTACGGCCGCGGCGACGTCACGGTGACGTCTGCGCAGTGGGACACGGTCTTCGGAACGACGCCCGTCCAGCCGGGGGAGACGGAGCCGGGAGAGACGACTCCAGGCGAGACGGAGCCCGGTGGGACCGAGCCCGGTGAGACCGAGCCTGGTGAGACGGAGCCCGGGGAGACGGAGCCGGGAGAGACGGCCCCGGGAGAGACCGAGCCGGCGCCCGCCGAAGCCGCCATCGAGGTGTTCCTCGCCGACGGCACCACGCCCGCTGCGGGCGCTCGCCTCCAGGCCGGCGACGAGATCATCGTCAAGGGCACCGGATACGACCCGACCGCGAACGTCGGCGGACGCGGCGTCCCGATCCCGTCGAACCTGCCCCAGGGCACCTACGTGGTCTTCGGCAACTTCGCGTCCACGTGGCAGCCCTCACAGGGGGCGCCGTCCTCGGCGCGTTCGGTCGGCGCACAGGCCTGGGCGCTCGCCGAAGGCGTGCTGGCCCAGGTCCCGACGCAGTACCAGGGCGCGATCCGCGCGCAGTGGGTGGACATCTCGCCCGAGGGCTCGTTCCAGGTCGCGCTGACGCTGAAGGACACCCCGGCGACGCCCGGCTCCTACGGGGTGTACACCTACCCGGCAGGCGGTGTCGTCAACGCCGACCAGGAGCGCAGCGTCGCTCTGGACTACCGCATCGCCTCGGGGCTGACGACCACAGTGAAGGCGGCGACGGCCGAGGACGGCCTCACGGTCACGGCCGCGGCGACGAAGCTCGGTGCCGTCACCGGTGCCTACGCCGCGCTGATCGAGAAGGGCACGGAGGCCGATGTCACGGCCGGAGGGGGCTTCCTCGCGATGCAGTACGTGCGCGGCATCACGGGCGGCGGCTTCAGCGTCGACCTGACCGCGGCGGCGAGTGCTCTGGACCGGTCGAAGACCTACGAGGTGATCGTCTGGCAGCAGCACACGATGCCGAACGCGGACACCATCTACGCACGCTCCACCGTCACCGTCACCGACGCGCAGTGGAACGCCCTGCTGCCCTCCTCCGGACCGACGGTCACGACCGCCGTCACCGGCGCCACCGCCGCGGACGGGCTGACGGTGAAGGTCACCGCCGCCGACCTCGGCGCGGTCACCGGCGCCTACGTGGCGCTCATCGAGACGGGGACCGAGGCCGACGTGACCGCAGGCGGCGGCTTCCTCGCCATGCAGTACGTCCGGAACATCGGCTTCGGAGCCTTCGCGGTCGACCTGAACGCGGCGGCGAAGAACCTCGACCGGTCGAAGGCGTATGAGGCGATCGTGTGGCAGCAGCACACGATGCCGACCGCCGACACCATCTACGCGCGCGGAGCGGTCACGATCACCGACGCACAGTGGCGCGCACTGCTCGGCGAGAAGCCGACCGAGCCGAAGCCCCCGGTCACGCCTAAGCCCCCGGTGACTCCGACGAAGCCGGCCGCGACCGTCCCCGGCGGGTCGCTGCGCTGGGCCATCTCGTCCTCGTTCACGAACTACATCACCGGACCGATCGCCCAGGGCACGATCGCCGTCTCCGGGGGCGCCACCCGATCCGGCGGCCAGTTCCAGTTCGGGCAGACCGTGGGCGGCGACTTCGACGCGGCTTCCGGACGCGGCAGTGTCGTCTACCGCGGTGCCGTGCGCTTCACCGGCCACCACGGGGTGCTCGACGTCACGGTCGCCGATCCGACGATCCGGATCACCTCGGCGTCCTCCGCCACGCTGTCCGTGACGAGCGGGGGTGCGCAGGTGCCGTTCGCGACCCTCGACCTCTCCCGCGCCGTCCGCACGGCGGCCGGTGGCGCCGTCACCTACACGGCGGCACCCGCCGCCCTCACGGACGCCGGACGCGACCGCGTGCTCTCGGGGTACGGCACCACGCTCAACCCCGTCTCGTTCACGATCGGCTCCGTCGCCGCCGCTCCCTCGGGCACGACGGGCACGGTCGCGGCGGCTGCGGTCGTCCCGAAGTCCACGCTCCCGACGACCGCCCCGACGGCGGCCGGCATCGAGGTCGACGAGGAGAACCTCGCCGCGCTCGCCGCCGGGAAGACGGCTACGGTCTCCGCCTCCGGCTTCCGTGCGAACGAGGAGGACATCAAGGTGGTCGTGTACTCGACCCCGGTGCTGCTCGGTACGGTGACGGCGGACGCGGCGGGGGTCGCGACGTGGTCGGGTGCCCTCCCGGCCACACTCGCGGATGGCGAGCACACGCTCACCTTCCAGGGCTCGGTCGATCGCGGTCTCGCGTTCACGCTCGCCAGAGCGACCACGGAGATCGGCGTGTGCACGGTCGAGGGGGCGACCCTGCACTGGGGCTACAAGGAGTCGTTCCGCACGTACATCGAGGGCATCGCCCGGGGCGGCTGGACGCTCGCCGACGTGGCCTACGAGTATCCCGCCTTCGTGTGGTCGAACGGCACCGGTTCGCTGGATGACGCGGCGGGCTCGGGTCTGGTCACCTACGGCGGCGGCATCACCTTCACGGGCCACGACGGGGCGCTGAACACGACGTTGGCGAACGCGCGCGTCGAGCTCACGGGCGACGCCGGCTACCTCGTGTTCGATGTGACCGGGACCACTCAGGCGGGAGAGGCGGTGGCGCAAGAGGGTGTGCGTCTCGCCGAGTTCGCCCTCGCGGACGCCGCCGTGGTCGACGGCGCGCTGACCCTCGATGCGGTCCCCACGACGCTGACCCCGGCCGGGGCCTCCGCGTTCGGCACGTATGAGGCGGGCGAGGAGCTCGACCCGGTCTCCGCCGTGATCCCGGTCGACGGCGCCTGCGGCACTCCCGCCGAGGAGGAGTCTGAGCCGGAAGCCGAGGCGGACGCGGCGGTGACCGCGATCAGCGCGCCGGTCGCCACGGAGGAAGCCCCGGTGTGGCCCTGGATCGTGGGCGGGCTGGTCGTCGTGGCGCTGGCCGCGACGGGCGGGGTGCTGATCGTGCGTCGCACTCGGAGGGGGGAGCCGGCCGAGACGACGACCGAGGTCTGAGTCCGGCGGCTAACGGAACCGCCCTCCCCGGTGATCGGGGAGGGCGGTTCCGCGTGCGGCTGCGCACGCCCGCAGAGGGTGGGACAATGGAGGCATGCCCTCCCACGACACCCACCAGACCGTCGAAGCGACCGTGCGCCGCGTACCGCGGTACGGCGTGCTCATGGGCATCGGGGTCGTGCTGGGCGTCATCGCCGCCGGCATCCTCACGATGGTCGGCAGCTTCGAGCAGTCGCAGGCGCTCGATGTCGTCTACCCGCCTGGTCAGGTCTTCGGCTTCCTGCTGCTCTGGACCGTGCCGATCGGTCTGGCTCTCGGTGGCGTGGCCGGTCTCGTGCTCGAGCGGATCGCCCGCCGCCACGACCGCGTCGTGAGGGTCGACCGGGAGACCGTGGTCGACGAGGACGACACGACGACCGACCGCGCCTAGGCGAGCTCGGCGATCACCGGACGGATGGCGGAGTCGAACGCCACGACGTCCCGGCGGAGGCCGTCGGTCACCGCGACCGTGAGGTCGCCGATCCACCAGATCCCGCGCTGCGACAGCGGCAGCACCTGTACGTTCAGCTCGAACGAGTGCGCGCGTCGTCCGATGTCTCGTTCGAACTCCGCGATCGCGCTCGCGTACGCCCGATAAGCGTCTCCGCCCGTGTGGCTCTTCATCGACCCGACGTATCGGTCGTGCGCGGCGTTGGCGTACCGGAGGGCGGTGCCGGCATGCGGACGGATCGCGGTCGAGAGCGCTTCGGCGCCGGTCGCCGGGAGGGCCACCAGGGTGTCGAAACCGTCGATCAGCTCGAGCGGAACGCCGGAGTGGTGGGCCCGCGGCTCCACGGTCATGTCCCAGTAGCCCTGCCACTGCGCCTCGACCTCGGGGGAGGCGTCGGGGGCATCGGGCGCGCGCACGGACAGGTCGCGGAGGGACGGCAGGTCCAGCGGCGCCCTGATGCCCAGCAGCTGGCGCAGGGCGAGCGCGACGAGCACGGGGACGCTCGCGTCTTCGCGGATGAGCCACTGCGGCTTGTCGGCCATGGCCCCATCGTAGGCGGGTGCGGCAGCCGTGCGGAGTCCCGGCACGGTAATGCCCTCCGCGAGCCGCGTCAACCCTCGCTGTGATCGCCGCACCCGGGGGTAGACCTGCTCACACGCCGGCGGCCGTCGGCGGGAGTCGAGAGGAAGAACGATGTCGCAGAGCAATGCAGAAGGTGCCGCGGGCAGCGGTACGACCGAGTCTCCGGGCACCGTCCGGACCGCCGCGCATGAGGCCGCGGGTGTCGCCGACACGGCGAAGGGCCAGGCCGCGGACGTCGTCGAGACGGCGAAGGCCAAAGCCGGGGCGGTCGCCCACGAGGCCAAGGACCAGGTGCGCGACCTGTACCACCAGACCAAGACGGAGCTGTCGGAGCAGGCGGCGGTGCAGCAGCGCCGCGTCGCGGACGGACTCCGGTCCGTGGGCGGGGAGCTGGGCACGATGGCGGAGCGTTCCGACGGCGGTGTCGCCGCCGACCTCGTGCGCCAGGCGTCGACGCGTATCCAGGGCATCGCCGGCTGGATCGGCGACCGCGACCCCGGTTCGCTGCTCACCGAGGTGAAGTCCTACGCGCGGGCGAAGCCCGGCACGTTCATCGCGGTGGCCGCGCTCGCCGGTCTCGTCGCCGGCCGGCTGACCAGGGCGCTCTCCGAGGGCGCCGCCGAGTCCGCCTCGTCCGGCGCGGCATCGGGCTCGGGCTCCCCGTCGGGGGCGGGAGCGGCGGCACCCGCGGTCCCGCCGCGTCCCGTCGTCGCCCCGGCGACCACGCCCGGCGCCGTCCCCGGCAGCGCGGGCGCCGCGGGAGTGGTCGGAGGCGCGGGGACCGCAGAGAACACCACTCTCGGTGAGCCGCCGCTTCCCACCGACGGCACCGTGCCCGGAGCGCCGGACGGCATGAGCGGCATCGATGCCGGCACCGCCCCGTGGGGCGTCACGCCGCGCGGCGAGACGGTCGACGACGGGGACACCCCGCTCTACGACCGCACGGACGCCGCCTCCCGCGGCACCGATGAAGAGGGGCGACCATGACCGACGCCACCCCCACGCCCTCGGAGCAGAAGGCGGAGACCACGTCACTCGGCGATCTGCTCAGCGAGGTCACCACCGATCTGTCGACCCTCATGCGGCAGGAGCTGGAGCTGGCCAAAGCCGAGCTCAAGCAGTCGGCCACGCGTGCGGGCCGGGGGGCGGGGATGCTCGGCGGAGCGGGATACGGCGCACTGATGGCCGTGTTCTTCCTGTCGGTCGCCCTCTGGTGGGCCCTCGGGGCCTATGTCACCGGCCTCGGCTGGTCGGCCGTGATCGTCGCCGTCATCTGGGCGGTGATCGCGCTCGTCCTGTTCGTGATGGGACGCAAGCAGTTGAAGAGCATCGAAGGGGCTCCGCGCACCGTGGACAGCCTCAAGCGCATCCCTGATGCGGTGAAGAGGAATGAGGAGAACAAATGAGCGATTCACCCGACGCGATCCGCGCCGACATCGAGCGGACCCGAGCGGAGTTCGGCAGGGATGTCGATGCCCTCGCCGACAAGGTCACCCCCTCGAAGGTCGTGCACCGGCAGACGCAGAAGATGAAGGGCGCCGTGCGCTCGGCGGTCGACCGCGTCATGGGCGCCGCCGACGACGCCGGGGACCGACTGGGGGATGCCTCCTCCTCGGTCGCCGACGCCGGACGGCACACCGTGGCCAAGGCGCAGGGCAACCCGCTGGCGGTGGGGCTCATGGCCTTCGCTGCGGGGCTCGTCGTGGCCGCCGTCATCCCCGCCTCCTCGAAGGAGAAGGAACTGGCCGAGGACATCAAGGAGAAGGCCCAGCCTCTCGTCGATGAGGCGACCGACGTCGCCAAGACCATCGGCCAGGACCTCAAGGAGCCGGCACAGGAGGCCTTCGCCGCCGTCAAGGACGAGGCCGCGGGTGCCGCCGCCCACGTCCGTGACGACGCGACCCACGCGGTCGACGAGGTCAAGAGCAGCGCTCAGGACGCTCGCGACAACGTCACCGGCGGGAACTGATCCCCGCGCATCCACCACATGAGGGGCCCGGTCCGATCCGTCGGACCGGGCCCCTCGCCTGCCGGGGCCGGGTCAGCTCTCGATGCCGGTGCGTCCCGGTGCGGAGTCTGCGCGGGTCCCGACGCGCCGGCTGAGCAGGATCCCCGCCGCGAGCGCGAGCACCGCCCCGGCGGCGAGTCCGATCAGGCCGCCGGCGTCGCCGCCGGTGGCCGCGAGGCCCCGGGAGGGAGGAGAGGGCGGCGTCGCGGGAGCCGAGGGGGACGGCGGCTCGACCGTGGTCGGCGGCGTGGTCGGGGACGGCGGGGAGAGCGTGGTCGGGTTGCGCAGCTCGACGGCCACGACGGATTCCGCGCTGATCGTGAGCTGTGCGCCTCCGTCGGTCGCCGTCACCCCGTCGCCGGTGAACTGCGGGCTTCCCCACACGACGCCGGGGACGGCATCGGCCCGGTGCTCGGACAGCGTCACGACCGCTCCGGCCGGAATCCCCCCGACGGCGTGAGCGGTGCCGTCCGCGAGCAACGTGAGCGTGCCGGTCACCGGGCCGTCCGCGGTGGGGTAGGAGTAGTCGACGGCGAACGTCGCATCGGCCGGGACGAAGGGTGCCCCCTCCCCGACGATCCGTTTCGCGACCGAGAACCCGCCGCGCCCGTCCCCTTCGCCGTCGCCGCCCGCCACGCTCGTGGTCACGGTCGCCGTGGTGGTGGTGACGCTCGATCCGGAGACGGTGTTGGCGAACACCTGGCCGTTGTGCGCATCCGCCGGCAGCTGGGTCTGATACGACAGTCGATACAGGCGGTCGGCCTGAGCCGGCGCCGTGAACTCCACGGTGAACGACGAGCTCGCGGTGCCCGGAGTGAGGACGAAGTCCGACCCCGCCGCGAGCGGGTGCAAGTCCGCCGGGTCGAAGAGGCCGCCGGCCCACGCGTCGGTGGCGACCGATCCGATCGCCACGGTGTCCGACAGCAGGGTCAGCCCGGGCGTCGCGGTGTCGGTGAGGGTCGGGCGCTCTCCACTGAGCAGTCGTCCGGGCACCCAGATGTACCACTCGATCGTCCCGTCGGTGGTCTGCACGCCCGACTTGGTCGCGTCCGTCGGCACCGGCTCGGGGCGCTGCGGGCCGACGCCGCCACCGGGGATCTCCACGGTGATCGGATCCCCGTCCCCGGTGGTGAAGGTCACGGTGTCGACGTCGGTGGTCTCCTCCGCCTTCATCTGGAAGAACAGCGTCCCGCGGACGTTGTCGTGCGTGAGGACGTAGTCGCTCAGCGTGCACGTGATCGCGGTCGCCGTGACGGTGCAGGTGCCGACGACGGCTCCGTCGGGATCCCGCAGCGGGAACGTCGAGGAGACCCCGACGAAGCGGGGCGTCGTGGGAAAGGCGAGCGAGAAGGTGTCCCCCGGTTGCGCGCTGTCCGGAACGGCCCAGGCGGCCTCGAGTCGGAGCGTGTCGTACAGGTGGATGTCGCCTGTCGGTTCCACCACCCTCACCGCCGTGATGGCATCCAGCTCCGCCGCCTGCGCCGCCGGCGGCACCGCGAGTCCGACCAGGGCCAGGAGGGCGACGGCGCTGCTCACCGCGCCCCGGCTTCTCCTGCGTCGTCGCTCCGTTCTCTTCTTCTGTATGCGCACAGTCACCTCTCCTGTTCTTTCCGGGACACCCGGTCGTCGAGCCCGCCCGATTCGCCGACAGACTCTCACATGTGCGGATGATTACGCTACAGATGAGGACGTTTCGGTATCGCTCGATCCACCCTGCACTCGAAGAGGGCCGCGAGCCGACGGGGCGCCCGCGGGCGGTA
This sequence comes from Microbacterium sp. GbtcB4, assembly GCF_019091465.1. NCBI lineage: Bacteria > Bacillati > Actinomycetota > Actinomycetes > Micrococcales > Microbacteriaceae > Microbacterium > Microbacterium sp. GbtcB4. The sequence continues at coordinate 85,685 of NZ_JAGXJJ010000001.1, read as the reverse complement.
GGCTGTTCGAGTGGCTGCCTCCCCCACCAACCCCTATTCCGAAGCCGGCGTCGACACCGCAGCGGGTGACCTCGCCGTCGAACTGATGAAGTCGTCCGTGCGCGCGACGCACGGCCCCGAGGTGCTCGGCGGTGTCGGCGGTTTCGCCGGTCTGTTCGACGCCAGCGCCCTGCGCGACTTCCGGCGTCCGCTGCTCGCGACCAGCACCGACGGCGTCGGCACCAAGGTCGCCATCGCGCAGGCCATCGACAAGCACGACACGATCGGCCAGGACCTCGTCGGCATGGTCGTCGACGACATCGTCGTGGTGGGCGCGAAGCCGCTGTTCATGACCGACTACATCGCCTGCGGCAAGGTCGTTCCCCAGCGGATCGCGGATATCGTGCGCGGTATCGCCGAGGCGTGCGCCGCGACGGGCACCGCGCTCGTCGGCGGCGAGACGGCGGAGCACCCCGGTCTCCTGGGCCCTCGCGACTACGACGTCGCCGGCGCGGCGACGGGTGTGGTCGAGGCCGATGCCATCCTCGGCGCGGAGCGTGTGCAGGACGGTGATGCGGTCATCGCGGTCGCCTCCAGCGGCCTGCACTCCAACGGCTACTCGCTCGTGCGGCACATCATCACCCGTGCCGGGATCTCCTACGGCGACAACGCCGAGGACTTCGGCTCGACGTGGGGCGAGGCTCTGCTCGAGCCCACGCGCCTCTACACGCTGCCGCTGCTGCGCCTGATCGAGGCCTCCGGCGGCGTCCACGCGCTGAGCCACGTCACCGGCGGCGGCATCGCCGCCAACCTTGCGCGCGTGCTCCCCCAGGGAAGCTGGGTCGAGGTCGACCGCAGCACCTGGTCGCCGAGCCCGGTGTTCCGCGTGCTGAGCGACATCGCCGGTTCCACGCTGGAGTCCGCCGAGGGCACCTGGAACCTCGGCATCGGCTTCCTCGCCGTGGTGGCGGCGGACAGGAAGGACGCCGCGATCGCGGCGCTGAACGCCGAGGGCATGCCCTCCTGGCAGGTCGGCACGGTGGGCTTCGGCCCGCGTCCGGCCGGCGAATTCGAACAGGGCGCCAAGGGCGTCGATGGTGGAGCAGTGCGCCTCGTCGGCGCCTACGCGGACGGAGCGAAGTAAGAGCCCATGTGCGGCATCGTCGGAATGGTGGGCTCTGCCCCGGTCAATCAGGACATCTACGACGCCCTCCTGCTGCTGCAGCATCGCGGGCAGGACGCGACGGGCATCGCCACCGCCGAGGCGAACGGCGTCATGCACAACGCCAAGGCCCAGGGGATGGTGCGCGAGGCGTTCCGCACCCGCGACATGCGCGGACTGCTGGGCAACGTCGGTCTCGGCCACGTCCGCTACGCCACCAAGGGCACCGCGTCCAGCGAAGAGGAGATGCAGCCGTTCTATGTGAACGCGCCCTACGGCATCATCCTCATCCACAACGGCAACCTCACGAACACGCGTGAGCTCGCCGCCGACATGGCGCAGCGCGACCGCCGGCACCTGAACTCGTCGAGCGACACCGAGCTGCTGCTCAACGTGCTCGCCGGTGAGCTGCAGGCCACGACCTCCACGGTCGACCTCGACCCGGACCGGATCTTCGAGGCCGTCGCCCGCACGCATGACCGCATCGAGGGTGCGTACGCCGTGATCGCCGTCATCGCCAACTACGGCTTGCTCGCGTTCCGCGATCCGTTCGGCATCCGTCCGCTGATCCTGGGCCGCCGCCCTTCCACGGTCCCCGGAGCCGAGGGCAAGGACGAGTGGGTCGTGGCGAGCGAGTCGCTCGTGCTCGAGAACGGCGACTACGAGGTCGTGCGCGAGGTCGAGCCCGGCGAGGCCGTGTTCATCACGAACGACGGCGAGCTGTTCACGAAGCAGTGCGCCACCGAGACGCACCTCGCGCCCTGCGCGTTCGAGTACGTCTACCTCGCCCGTCCCGACTCCGTCATGAACGGCATCTCGGTATACGAGTCCCGCCTGCGGATGGGGGACAAGCTCGCCGACACGATCGCGAAGCACGTGCCGATGGACAAGATCGACGTGGTCATGCCGATCCCCGACTCGTCCCGTCCCGCGGCCATGGAGGTCGCCCGCAAGCTCGGCATCGAGTACCGCGAGGGCTTCTACAAGAACCGCTACGTCGGCCGCACCTTCATCATGCCGGGGCAGGCGGTGCGCAAGAAGAGCGTCCGTCAGAAGCTCAACGCCATGTCCACGGAGTTCCAGGGCAAGAACGTGCTGCTGATCGACGACTCCATCGTGCGGGGCACCACCTCGAAGGAGATCATCCAGATGGCCCGGGACGCCGGGGCCTCGTCGGTGACCTTCGCCTCCGCCGCCCCGCCGGTCCGGCACCCGCACGTGTACGGCATCAACATGCCGTCGCGGCACGAGCTCATCGCCCACGGCCGCACGATCCCCGAGATCGCGGAGGAGCTGGGCTGCGACCACCTCGTGTATCAGGAGGTCGACGACCTGAAGGCCGCGATCACCGAGGGTTCCGTACTGGAAGACCTCGACATGAGCTGCTTCGATGGCCGCTACGTCACCGGCACCGTCACGGACGAATACCTCGCCTGGGTGGAGGGGTCGCAGACCTCTTGATGTCCGGGTCCCTGAGCGCACCGCAGGGCCGACCCCTCTGGCAGGGGCGCACCCTCGCGTTGATCGGGATCGTGCTGGTCGCGTTCTCGCTGCGGTCGGCCGTCGCCTCGCTCTCTCCGGTCCTCGACCACGTCGCCGAGGACTTCCCGGTGGCCCCCGTGATCGTGGGGCTGATCGGTGCGGCTCCGCCCGTCTGCTTCGCGCTGTTCGGGCTGCTGACCCCGCTGTTCGAGCGCCGGTTCGGGCTGGAGCGGATGGCAGTGGTGGCCATCGTGCTGATGGCGGCGGGCATGCTGCTGCGCGGCCTCGCTCCCGACTCGTGGAGTCTGCTCGCCGCGACCGCGGTCGTGTTCGCCGGCGTGGGGTCGGGCAACGTCCTGCTGCCACCGCTGGTCAAGAAGTACTTCGCCGACCGGCTCGGCGTCATGATGACCGCGTACTCCACGACGCTCGCGGTCTCGACCTTCCTCCCGCCGCTGGTCGCCGTCCCCGTCGCCGACTCGCTCGGCTGGCGGATCTCGCTCGGCATGTGGGGTGTGGTGGCCGCCCTCGCGCTCGTGCCCTGGGTGACGCTGCTGGTGCGCTCCCGCGGCGACGAGCGCGCGGTGCCGACGGAACTCCTGGTTCCTGACCCCACCGACGGCGTGGACGATGTGCGCGACGCGGTCGCCGCCTCGACCGGGCCGATCACGACGCAGTCGGCGAACCCCCGCGTCTTCGGCCGGCTCTGGCGGCTGCCGTTGGCGTGGGCGCTCGCCCTCGTGTTCGGCACGTCGTCGACCATGGCCTATGTCGCCTTCGCCTGGCTGCCCACCATCCTCGTCGACCTCGGTGGCGTGACCCCGGCGACCGCCGGCTTCCTGCTCTCGCTGTTCGCTCTCGTCGGGCTGCCCTGCTCCATGCTCGTGCCGGTGCTCGTCGTGCGGTTCCAGGCCACCCGCCCGCTCTTCTTCGTGGCCGTGGTCGCCGGTCTCGTCGGGCTCGGCGGCCTGCTGCTCTTCCCGACCGTCGCGCTGCCGCTGTGGGTCGCGATCTTCGGGCTCACCGCGATCATGTTCCCGCTGAGCCTCGTGCTCCTGAGCATCCGCGCCCGTACGCCGGAGAGCGCCGTCGCCCTCAGCGGCTTCGTGCAGAGCATCGGCTACGCGATCGCGGCGGTGTTCCCGCTCCTCGTCGGGCTCCTCCACGACACCAGCGGGGGGTGGCAGGTGCCGCTTCTCGTGGTGGCGGGGGTGCTGGTCGTCTCGGTGCCGGCGGGGATCATCGCGGGTCGCCGCCGCACGATCGAGGACGAGTGGGAGCGGCGTCACGGCCGCTGGTGACGATGGCCGTCAGCGCGTGACGCGAGGCGGCGCGGTCGAGGAGCGCACGATGAGCTGCGGGTCGGTGGAGGGCATCTCGCCGACCGGGTCGTGGCCCTCGATCTGGGTGATGAGCCGTAGCGCGGCGGCGCGGCCCATGGCCTCGAACGGCTGACGGACGGTGGTCAGGGCGGGGGAAGCGTAGGCGGCGAGGGCGATGTCGTCGACGCTCACGACGGAGATGTCCTCCGGCACGCTGCGCCCCGCCTCGTGCAGGGCGCGGATGAGGCCGAACGCCATCTCGTCGCTGCTGACGAAGACCGCGGTCGCCTCGGGGATCGCGGCGATCGTGCGGCCTGCCCGGTACCCGGACTCCGGGGTCCAGTCCGCCGGGATCACGGGCGGCGGGACGATGCCGCGCTCGCGGAGCGTCTGCTCCCAGGCCTCGCTGCGCTGCTGCGTCTCCGTCCAGTAGTCGTCGCCGGAGACATGCCACACGGTCTCGTGGCCGAGGTCGAGGAGATGCTCCACGGCGAGGCGGGCGATCGCGCGCTGGTCGACCGCGAGCGGGGCGTCCTCCTCGAGGGAGGTGCGCTCACTCCGGGTGGCGGGCGTCCGTTCGGTGCGCGCCCGCATCGCCGGGGTGTCCAGGGCGATCGGAACACCGAGGATGATGCCCTCTGCGCCCTGCCGCTCCAGGCGGTCGAAGGCCTCGAGGAACGCGTCGTCCGAGGCGTGGTCGGCCACCGCGGCGGTGGTCACGGTGTAGCCGTTCGCCGCCGCGGCTTGCTGGATGCCGACGCCGAGCGCGGCGGAGGAGTAGCGATCGGTCGAGACGACGATCACCCCGAGCACACGGGTGCGCCCCGACGCGAGTGATGCGGCGGCGGCGTGCACCCGGTAGCCGAGCTCCTCGACCGCGGCGAGCACTCGTCGCGCCGTCTCCGGCCGCACGTTGTCCTGCCCGGACATCACGCGCGAGACGGTCTGCGTGGAGACGCCGGCGAGGCGGGCGACGTCGACCTGGCTGGGGGCGCGGTCGTCTTTCGGACGGCGAGGGGACATGTCCCAATGGTAGCGATCCATCGGCGGAAAACCACGGAGCGCGGACCTCGGCGATGCGATAATGTGAACGCAAACAATTCAGCTGGGAGTGCAATGTCCGACCTTCTCGCCGCGGCTTCCGACGGCTTCTCCACGGCCGTCGCCGCGCCGACAGACGCCGCTGCCCCCGGCGCCCCCGCCCTGTCCTGGCGCGACGGGGAGATCCTCCGCGACGGTGTGCCGCATCGCATCCTGTCCGGCTCGATCCACTACTTCCGCGTGCACCCCGACCAGTGGGAGGACCGCCTACGCCGGCTCGCCGCGATGGGCGCGAACACGGTCGACACCTACGTCGCCTGGAACTTCCACGAGCGGGTCGAGGGGGACATCCGTTTCGACGGCTGGCGGGACGTCGAGCGCTTCGTGCGGCTGGCCGGCGAGGCCGGCCTCGACGTCTTCCTCCGGCCGAGCCCCTATATCTGCGCGGAGTGGTCGAACGGCGGGCTGCCCTTCTGGCTCACCGGCCGGGTCTCGGCCCTGCGCACGAGCGATCCCGCATTCCTCGCCGCCGTCGACGCCTGGTACGACGCGCTGCTCCCGAGGCTCGTGCCCCTGCAGGCGGCGTACGGCGGGCCGATCGTGGCGATCCAGGTCGAGAACGAGTACGGATCGTTCGGCAGCGACGCCGCCTACCTCGCCCACCTGCGCGACGGGCTCCGGCGACGGGGCATGGTGGAGATGCTGACGACGGCGGACGGGATCACCCCGGACATGATCGCGCACGGGAGCGTGCCGGGCGCGATGACGACGTTCACGTTCGGCACCGGGGTGCCGGTGGCGGCCTCGCTGCGTCGGCACGGGGAGGCGCTCATGTGCAGCGAGCTCTGGGGCGGCTGGTTCGACCACTGGGGGGAGCGGCACCATGTGCGGTCGGCGGACAGCATGGGCGGGACGATCCGCGAGCTCCTCGACGAGGGCGGCTCGGTCAGCCTCTACATGGCGCACGGGGGCACCAACTTCGGCCTGTGGAACGGCGCGAACCACGACCTCGTGCTGCAGCCCACGGTGACCAGCTACGACTCCGACGCCCCGATCGGCGAGGACGGCACGCTCGGGGAGAAGTTCCATGCGCTTCGCGCGCTCTTCGCTCCCTTCCACGCGGACGCGCTGCCGCCGGTCCCCGACCAGCCGCGGCGGCAGTCCGCGGCGTCCGCGCCCCTGGAGCGGCAGGCGGGTCTACTCGACGTGGTCCGGGCGACCCCTGCGGCGGGCGCGCTCTCGCCCCGTCCACTCACCTTCGAGCAGCTCGGGGCGGAGGACGGTCTCGTGGCCTATGAGGCCGACGTGTCGTTCCCCGAGGAGGCGACACTGACCATCGACGGCCTGCATGATCGCGCGGTCGTCTTCCTCGACGACCGCCGCCTCGGTGTGCTCGAACGGGACGGCGAGACGTCTCTCGCTCTCCCCGTGGACGGCGGCTCCGGTCGGCTGACGCTCGTCGTCGAGAGCCTCGGACGCATCAACTACGGGCCGTACACCGGCGAGGGCAAGGGCATCATGCGCGGGGTGATGATCGGCCGCCGCCTTGTGAACGGCTGGACGCATCGCCTCCTGCCGCAGACGGCTCCGGCTTCGGACGCCGTCGGGTCGGGCGGAACGGACGGCCTCGCCGTCGCCGGGTTCGATGTCGCTGAACCCCTGGACGCGTGGCTCGCCTTCCCCGGCGGCGGCAAGGGCATGGTGTGGCTCAACGGATTCCTGCTCGGACGCTACTGGAGCGTGGGTCCGCAGGAGACGCTCTACGCCCCCGCGCCGCTGTGGCGTGCCGGACGCAACGAGATCGTGGTGCTCGACACCGACGGCCTCGGGGCGACGGTGGAGATCCGGGAGGCGCCGTCCTTCGGGGAGACCGAGGAGTTCATCGGCTCCTGAGCCTCCCTCGGGCATCGGGTGGTGACCTTCGGCCAATGTTTGCGCATACTTCGCGCTCGACTCTTGTCTTAAGAGACGAGGTCGCTCTACGGTGATAGCGCAAACATCGGTTGCGATCGATGATCCACCTGCGGCGCACCGGGGCGTCCCTTCCTCCGGCCGTCGCACCGTTCGAGAGGCAAGACGTGTCGACATCTTCCCGACCGCCGCGCACCGCCGTCGCCGTCAGCTCCCTGCTGGCGACGGCCCTCGCGCTCGGCGGAGCGCTCCTCCCCGCGACCGCGGCGCAGGCCGCCGATCTCGTCCCCGTCCCGCACGCGGACTACCGACTGCACGCGGTGTCCAGCGAAGCCGATCCGTATCCGGCGCCGCCTTCGCTCGACGGCACGGCTCTCGGTGCCTTCGACGGCGACTACGCGACCCAGTGGACGTCGAGGTACTCGGCCAACGCCCCTTTCCCGCACTGGATCTCCCTCGATCTGCAGCGGTCCCTCTCGGTGAAGGCGCTGGACTACTCGGTCAAGCGCGGCCAGAGCGTCGCGGCGAAGACCGTCGAGGTGTACGTCACGGATGACGCCGACGCCGCGCGCACCTCGCCGGCCGACGGGGGATGGGGCGCCGCCGCGGCGGCCGCGACGCTGCACGCGCCCACCGCGAACGACGAGAAGCAGCGCATCACGCTGGACACTGCGAAGGACGGCCGGTACGTCGCCCTCCTCATCATCGATGCGCAGGGCACCACGGGCGGCGGGGCCGGTGAGATCCAGGTGCTCTCCGACGAGGAGCTCCCGCCGATCGTGACCGAGCCGGAGACGCCGGAGCAGCCGGAGCCCGGGGACACCGTCGAGATCGCCGCGGGCGGCACCACGGCCACCGTCTCCTCCGCGTTCCCGCAGATCCTCGGCTACCGCGTGGGCGATGAGCGCCTCGGCGGGCAGAAGGGCTCCCCGCGCACCTGGGCGGTCAACGGCACCGCCTATGCGTCGACCACCACCTCCACGGCGACGGCGACCGGCGTCGACTACGTCTCGACCCTGACCGGCATCGACGTCACGGTGCGCAGCAGCATCCGGGTCGCGGCGAACGGCACGGTCGAGTTCACCGTGACCGGAGTCGACGGCTCCGCTGCGGTGAACACCCTGGGGCTCCCCGACAACGCCTTCCTCTCCGCGACGGCCGCGGACGGCGCCGTCCTCGACCGCACCGTCATCAGCCCGAACAGCACCACGAACGCCGACGAGCACATCGCGGTGGGCGCGACGACAGCCACCGGCACGAAGGGCGCGGCCTTCGCGTTCCTCGGCCACGGGACCCTCGCCGGCAGCGTGATCACGAACGCGACGACGCAGGCCTCCGGCGGCACCGCCTCGTGGAACACCCGGCTCACGACGCGGGTGACCGCGGCCGACGGCCGGACCGCGGAGATCGGCTCGAACACCTGGCTCATCCATCCGACCACCGCCGTCGACAGCCGGGTGACGACCTACGCCCTGCCGAAGGTCACGGTGCTCCTCACCGCCGACCGCAACGGCGACGAGACCGTGGACTGGCAGGACGCCGCGATCCGCTACCGCGAGGTCGACGCCCCGCGCCTCGGTGCCGACCGGGTGGCCGACCGCGTGGTCAGCCGCATCCCGTTCAACTTCGCCTCCAGCGCCACGAACTACTTCGACCTCGTGCTCGACAACACCAAGCGCATCGCGAACCAGACCGACGGCCTGGGGCAGTGGGTGCTCAACAAGGGCTTCGGCAGCGAGGGCCACGACTCCGCGAACACCGACTACGGCGGGAACTACAACGAGCGCGCGGGCGGCCTCGCCGACCTCAACCGCCTCGTCGACGAGGGGGCGAAGCTCAACGCCGACATGAGCGTGCACGTCAACGCCACGGAGATCTACCCCCAGGCGGACGCGTTCGACGCCGCGATCCTCGACGGCACACCGCCCTACAAGCCGGGCTGGAACTGGCTCGACCAGTCGTACTACATCAATCAGCAGACCGACCTCGGCACGGGACGCGTGCTCGACCGCTTCCAGCAGCTGCGGGACGAGGTGCCCGGGCTCAGCGGCGTCTACATCGACGTGTACTACTCCAACGGCTGGGTGGCCGAGGAGCTCGCGGACGAACTGAACGCCATGGACCTGGAGGTCGCGACCGAGTGGGGCGACAAGTTCGTCGACAGCACGGTCTGGTCGCACTGGCCGAACGACCTCGCCTACGGCGGCAAGGACAACAAGGGCATCAACTCCACCATGGTCCGGTTCATCCAGAACGCGCAGGCGGACGTCTGGAACGACGACGTCCTGCTCGGCCAGCAGCGTCTCGTCGATGCCGAGGGCTGGGTGGGCAATCGCAACTGGGACGGCTTCATCGGCAACATCTGGTCGCAGAGCCTGCCGACGAAGTTCCTGCAGCACTTCGACCTGCAGACGTACGAGGCGGGGGTCGAGGCGACGTTCACCGACGACGTGGCTGTTCGGATCGACGGCGGCACGCGGGTCGTCACGATGGACGGCGCGACCGTTCTTCGCGGCGACTCCTACCTCCTGCCGTGGCAGTCGCTGGAGTCGAGTGCCGAGTCGGGTTCGCCCGTCGACGCGGACAAGATGTACTTCTTCACGGCCTCCGGCGGCGAGAAGACCTTCGGCCTCACGGACGGCTTCCGCGGGAACACGACCTTCGACGTGTTCGCGCTCGGCGACCAGGGCCGCGAGAAGGTGCGCACCGCCACCGCGGTCGACGGGAAGCTGACGCTGTCCGGTGAGAAGGGGACGGCCTACGTCGTCGTGCCCCAGGGCGGGGCGCAGCGGGCGCCGATCGAGTATCACGACGCGGGCCTGATCGATCCCGGGTTCAACTCGGGCGCGCTCGACGGGTGGAACCCTCGGGGCGACGTGACCATCGAGCGCACGGACCTCGGCGCGGCGAAGAACGCCTCGCGGGGCGACAACATCGCGGTGTTCGGCTCGTCCGCCTCCGCGATCTCGCAGACCGTCACCGGCCTCACCCCCGGGGAGCGCTACGCGTTCTCCGCGCAGGTGCAGATCGATCCGACGGCCACGCGGGACGTGAGCCTCGCGGTCGACACCGGGGGCGGCGTCGTGAGCCGCACCTGGAACCTCTCCCCGACGTACAACTACATGCGCGCCGACTCCAAGGCCGGACAGTACTACCAGCGCGGATCGGTGTCGTTCGTCGCCCCGGCCTCCGGCGAGGTAACCGTCTCGGTCTCGGCGGTCGCCGGCGACGCGACGGTACGGATCGACAACGCCAGGGTGATGGCGGATACGACGGCCCCCGCCGCGTCCGGCACCGTGTACTCGAACGACTTCGAGGGCAATCAGCCCGGCTGGGGCCCGTTCGTGAAGGGCGACGCCAACGGCATCGACGACCCGCGCACGAGCATCTCGCGGCGGCACGACCCGTACACGACGAGCGACTGGCGCAACACGGCCAAGCCGTTCGACAGCGGAGCGCTCGCGGGGCTGGCGGTGGACACCACTCTCACCGGCGAGCACTCGCTGATGTCCCACTCCGAGAACTCCGGCGTCGTCTACCGGACCGACCCCACGCTGGTGCCGCTGCAGGCCGGGCACACCTATCGCATCGGGTTCGACTACCAGGCCGGTGCGAGCGGGGCCTACCGCTGGCTGACCGGCACCGACGCCGTGCTCGACGGGGAGATCTCTTCGACGACCCTGCGTCGCACCCCCGTCGTGCAGGCCCTGGAGACCACCGCGTTCCAGGAGGACGTGATCGTGGGGTGCGGCGACTACACATGGGTCGGTCTGGAGCGCGTCGGCGGCCCGGACGTCGACTTCGTCCTCGACGACTTCACGGTCACCGACCTCGGTCCGACGGAGGGTGGCACCCCGTGCGCCACGGTCTCCGGCGAGGCCGTGACCCTGAGCCCGGGGGCGCAGACGCCCTTCACCACGACCTTCACCAACAGCGAGGACGTCCTGGCGGAGAACGTCGGTGTGCAGCTCGACCTCCCGGAGGGGTACACCGTCGAGGTCGCAGACGGCTCGTCGAACCTGTTCGCGAAGGTCGCCCCCGGCGAGAGCGTGACGACGGACTGGCTGCTGACGGCACCGGCGTCGGCCGCGGGCTCTCCGGTGAGCATCGGCATCGCAGCCACCTACCTCGTCGACTGCGACGTGCGGACCGTGCAGACCGCGCAGGAGGCGGCTGTCGCCTCCCGTGCCCGCATCCCGAACGCGCAGATCACCGCGACCGCGAGCTCCGAGGAGACCGCTGGTGAGGACGGCGAGGCGGCGAACATGCTCGACGGCAACGCCGGGACGTTCTGGCACAGCCGCTGGAGCAGCGACGCCCCCGGGTATCCGCACGTGCTCACGTTCGATCTCGGGGCGGCGGAGACGGTCGACGGCATCTCCTATCTGCGGCGCGGCGCGAACCAGAACGGCCCCATCAAGGGCTTCCAGGTCGCGGTCTCCGCCGACGGGCAGACCTTCACCGACGTCGCGGCGGGTGAGTGGAAGAACGTCGCGGAGTGGCAGGATGTCGACTTCGCCGCGACCACGGCGCGATACGTGCGGGTGACGGCGACCTCGTCGATCTCGGGCACGCCGTTCGCGGCCGTGGCGGAGATGGCGGTGTACGGCACCACCGTCCCGCAGGCGGGGCACGCCCCGGAGAAGCGGCCCGAGGACGACCTCGGGGCCTGTGCTGCGGAGACCGATCCGGCGTTGACGCTCGGCGCGGATTCCGTGCGGGCGGGGGAGACGGTCGAGGCCGTGCTCTCGGGCTTCGCGCCCGACGGCGTCGTCTCGTTCTGGCTCGACGGCGTGCGGCTCGCGGAGGCGACGGTCGATGCGCGCGGCGCGCTGACCACCCGCGTGCTCATCCCCGCGGATGCGACGGTCGGGAAGCATCGCTTCCTCGTCAAGGACGCCTCCGGCGCGGAGGTGGCCGGCGCCGCCCTCACAGTCAAGAAGGCGAAGCCTGCGAAGAAAGCCGTCCTCACCCCGTCGGTCGGCACCGCGGCGGCAGGAGACTCCCTCCGCGTGCAGCTCCGCGGCTTCGACCCCGAGGCGGTCGTGCAGCTCTGGCTCCACTCGGAGCCGGTCCGCGTGGGGGAGGTGACGATCGCCGCCGACGGCAGCGCGGTCGCGACCGTCCTCATCCCGGCGGGCACGCCCGCGGGTGCCCATGCGCTCGTTGCGACGGACGCCGAGGGCGCCGAGCTGGCCCGTGCGGATCTCGCGGTCACCGCGGCCGCGACCGCCGCGGGCGGGGCGCTGGCCACGACCGGCGCGGAGGGGATGACCTGGCTGGCGGTGGCTGTCGGGGCTCTCGCGCTGAGCGCCCTCGGCGCGGGGCTCTGGCGGCGGCGACGCAGCTGAGTCCGTCTGCGCACAAAGAGGCCCGGGGTTCGCCCCGGGCCTCTTCTGCACGCGGCGGGGAGTTTGCCGGTTCTCCACGGGTCGCAGTTCCGGGGCGGGAGAGCATGTCCCGGTGCACGAGGGGCGCGCCGGGCGGTGACCGTCGTCGACGCCTCGATCGTCGTCGACCTGGTCTGCACCGGAACGTCGACCGGTGTCCTGGGGTCGCGGCTGGAGGACGAGTTTCTGCTGCCCGCTCCTCACGCACGACCGGAGGCTCGCGCGGGCGGCCTCCGGTCTGTGCGCGGTCGAGGTGCCTAGCCCTTGACGGCGCCGGCGGCGAGACCGGAGCGCCAGTACTTCTGCAGCGTGAAGAACAGGGCGATGAGCGGGATCACGCCGAGCAGTGCCCCGAGCATGACGGCGCCCTTGTCGGGGGAGAAGTAGCTCATCATGCCGTAGAGGCCGAGCGTGACCGGCTTGAGGTCGGGGCTGGAGATCATCATGAGCGGGAGGAGGAAGTTGTTCCACGTGGCCACGAAGATGAACAGGAAGATCGTCACCATCGCGGGGCCGAGCAGCCGCAGCACGATCGTGAAGAAGATCCGGGCCTCACCGGCGCCGTCGATGCGGGCGGCCTCCAGCAGCTCCGTCGGCACCGAGGACTGCGCGTAGACCATGCCGAGGAAGACGCCGAACGGCGAGACCGCCGAGGGGATGATGATCGCCCACACCGTGTTCGTGAGGCCGAGCGCCTGGAACTCGATGTACAGCGGCACCGTGAGGAGGGCGACGGGCAGGAGGAGCCCCGCCATGATGATGCCGACCGCGAGCTTCTTCCCGGGGAAGGCGAACTTGGCGATCGCGTAGCCGGCCATCACGGCGAACAGCGTGCCGATGACCCCGGCGCTGAGCGAGTAGAACAGGGAGTTGCCGACCCAGCGCCAGAACAGCCCCTGCGTCCAGCCCATGAGGCTGTCGTAGTTGGCAGCGAGATTCGGCTCGGCGAACCAGAAGCCGAACGTCGACGTGAGGTCGGTGTTGTTCTTCGTCGAGGCGACCACGAGCCAGAACACCGGTACGAGGAAGTACAAGGTGGCGACGACGAGGGCGATGATGCCGAACGTGCGCGCGGCGGGGCCGGGGGCGATCGAAGGAGGAGGGGCGTCCGCCGCCTGCGGCCTGCGGGAGCGCCGCTTCGTCGGCGGAGCCACGGTGACGAGTCGTGTGGTGGTCATGCGTCGCCCTTCCGCCGCTGGAGCAGTGCGTACACGATCGCGAGCACACCCGCGATGCCGGCCATGAGCAGCGAGTACGCCGACGCCGGACCGCTGCCCGACGGCGACAGCTCGCCCATCATCGTGTTGTAGGTGAGCATCATCGGCGTGAAGTCCTTGCCCATCCAGGAGTTCGCAGCCTCCAGGATGACCGGCTCGTTGAACAGCTGGATCGTGCCGATGATCGACAGCAGCACGGCCAGCAGCGCGGCACCGCGTACGAGCGGCACCTTGATGCGGGTCGCGATCTGGAATCCCGTCGCGCCGTCCAGGCGGGCGGCCTCGTAGAGGTCGCGCGGGATGGCCTGCAGGGCGCTCAGGAAGATGAGCATGTTGTAGCCCGTGTACGTCCACGTCGTCATGTTCGCCATCGAGAAGAAGATCGTCTGCGGCGACATGAGGTCGGTCCCCTCCGGCAGATAGGACAGGAAGGGCGACACCTCGGGCGTGTAGAGGTAGAGCCACATCATCGCCGCGATGATGCCGGGGACCGCGTACGGGAGGAAGAAGGCGAGGCGGAACAGGGCGGGGCGGCGCACGATGAACGAATCCAGCAGCAGGGCCAGGGCGAGGGCCGCGATGATCATCACCGGGATCTGGAACGCCGCGTAGAGCACGACCCGTCCCATGCCGGCCCAGAAGGCGCCGTCGGTCGCTGCCGCGGCGAAATTGTCGAGGCCGACGAAGGTGTCGACGAGCTCACCGCCGCCGTACAGGCCGCCGCCGGCGGGTACCTGGGCGAAGAACGACGACCGGACCGACACGATGATCGGGATGAGGAAGACGACGGCGAACAGCAGCGCGAACGGCGCCATGAACAGCCACCCGGTCAGGCCCTCTCTTCGGATCCGCGATCGACGGGTCGACGGGGCGACGGGACGGCGCGCGGGAGGGAGCGGCGCCGCTGCCCTCGTCTCGGTCACTGTGGCCATGATGTGCCTCTCGCTCTCACGACGACGGCGGAGTGCACGATCGCCCGTGCACTCCGCCGTCGTTCATCCGATGATGCCGTCCGGTCCGGTCATTCCGCGACCGGAAGGCCGAGGTCCTTCAGCGACGCGACGGCCGTGTCCTGCGCCGTCGTGAAGATGTCGGCGACAGTGGCGGTGCCGGCGGCGGCCGCGGCGGCCGTCTCGTTCATGTTCGCCAGCGTCGAGAAGCCGGGGGCGTAGGGGAAGTCGTCGTTGAGGTTCTCGGTGGCGGTGCCGAGCTCGGCGAGCACATCCTGACCGCCGAACTGACGCAGCATCTTCTCGGGCGTCTCCACCTCGCCCTTCGCGGCGACGACGAGGCCCTGGGAGGCGAGGTCGTCGACCTGCGTGTTGAACCAGTCGTTGAACTCCATGGCGGCCTCGGGGTTCTCGCAGCCCTTCATGACCGAGACGCCGGAGCCGCCGTCGGGGCCGGTCATCGCCCCGGCGCCGAAGTCGGGGAGCTGGGCGACGCGCCACTGCCCCTCGGCCGGGGTGCCGTCCAGGGAGTCGAGGAGGAATCCGGCCTCCCACGCCGCGCCGACGTGGCCGATGAGGCTGCCGTCGTTCAGCGCCGCCGTGAAGCCCTCGCCCCAGCGCTCGGTCGCGAGCGTCTGCTTGCCGTCGAGCAGGCCCTGCCAGAAGGCGGCGACCCGCTCGGAGCCCGCACCCTCGGCGTCCACCTTCCACTCCTCGCCCTCCGTGGAGAACCAGGTGTCTCCGGCGGCGGCAGCCTGTCCGGAGAGCCAGTTCTGCGCCTCGTCCGGGGTGAAGGCGGTGACGAACTTGCCGGCGGCGGCGGCCGTGGCGGAGGCGGCGGTCAGGTCGTCGAGCGTCGCCGGGGCGTCGAGGCCGAGCGCCTCGAACTCCGCGGTGTTGTAGAAGTAGACGAGGGGTCCGGTGTCCTGCGGAAGGCCCACGATGGCGTCGCCGACCCGCATGCCGCTGAACGCTCCGGCCGAGTAGTGGTCCTCGTACTTCTCGGCCTCCGCGGCGACGTCCTCCAGCAGACCCTTCACGTAGAGCTGGGGCACCTCGGAGTATCCGGTCTGCGCGAGGCAGGGACCGTTCCCGGCCTTGATGTCGGTCTCGAGCTTGAGGATCATGTCGCTGGCCTTGCCGTCGAACTTCGTGGCCTTGACCTGGATGTCGGAGTGCTCTTCGTTCCAGCGGTCGACGATCTCCGCGACCGTGGTCATGCCCTCGCCGTCGGGGAGGCGGTGCATGTACTCGATGGTGACGGGCTCACCGCCGGCGTCGCCGCCCCCGGAGGCGGCCGGGGCGCAGGCCGCGAGTCCGAACGCCGACACCGCGCCGAGGGCGACGACCGCGGCGACGCGGGGGGTGCGTGAGGTGGGTGCCATGCTGTTCTCCTCTTTGAGGTCATGTTCCTGCGGATCGCCCGAAGCGGGGACGCGGCGAGGGTGCGCCGTCGATCACATGCACATCAAATCAGAAAATGTTTGCGCTCACAAGACGTGGATCAGCGGTCTGGCGACGCATTCGGCTCGCGTCGAGGGAGCGCTGACATGCCGGAGGCATCGGGTTCCTGACGGCAGGCGTGATCACGGCAGCGCGCGACGTCGCCCGCCCGCAGCCGCCCGGGAACGACGAAACACCCGCACGAGCCGTGCGGGTGTTTCGAACCGAGGGGCTACGCCTTCTCTAGTTCGTCTTCGTCTTCGTCCGCGTACTCGTCGGCCCACTTGTCGACGTAGGCGTCTTCGTCGGAGTCGCTCGAATGCGCGAGCTCGCGCTCCAGCGCCGAGTAGTTCACCGACGGACTGTACGCCTTGAGTTCGCGGGCGATCTTGGTGTGCTTCGCCTTCTGACGGCCACGGCCCATGCCTGAGACCCCCTCACGAGTTAAGCTGCGGGCAGACGGGCGCCCGAGTCATTCACGACACCGGCTCGAGGCCGGTAAGAGTAGCATTCAGGATAGCACGCGGGGAACAGACCCTGGCCGCGGCCAGGCCGGCGAAGGGAGCGATCTCCATGACCGACAGCACCTCCACTCCGTCCGACGAGGCCACGCAGAACGCCGCTCTGCAGAAGGCCGTGATCGTCGGGATGCAGCTCGACCAGGACCCGCACGTTCTCGATGAGGCCGTCCGCTTCGCCCGGCTGCTGAACGCACCGCTCGTGGTGGCCCACGTCGACATCACGCGCTTCGTCACCTACGAGGATCCGGACGGGTACGTGCACTCCGCTCCCATCGACATCAACTTCGACGCGGGGGCTGCCGAGTTCGAGGCCGTCGAGGCGGCAGCGGCCACGATGCTCGACGGCAAGGGCGTCACCTGGACCGCTCGGCAGCTTGTCGGCGACCCGGCGCTGGCCATCAAGCAGCTCGCGAACAAGCTCGACGCGCAGCTCATCGTCGTCGGTACCCGCAAGCGCGGTATCGGTGAGTCCATCCGGGAGTTCTTCACCGGCTCCGTCGCCGCGCGCCTCGCCCATCGCCAGCACCGCTCTGTGCTCGTCGTCCCCCTCGGGGAGTCCGTGCCGGACGAGCAGAAGGAGATCTGGCCGGAGTGATCCGGACACGACGAGGCCCCGCCGACGGATGTCGACGGGGCCTCGTGCGGTCATGCCAGGGGCTCAGGAGTCCGGCTGACTCAGCGCCACGGTCACGCTGCGGGCGGCCTGATCCAGCGCGTTCTCGAGGTCGGTGACCACCGACGACGGGAGGACGCCGCCCTTGGCGACATGGGTGCGCAGGTCGGTGCGGATGCGGGCGCGGAAGGCGTTCACGACGGCGTCCGCGCGGTGCAGCTCCTCGCGGCTGGTCAGCCGTGCATCGTCGCCCGCGGTGCGCGGCCTGTTCTTCGCCGCCGCCCGGTCGTCCTTGGTGGCTGTCGCCAGGTCGGCGCGAAGACTCTTCATCGCCTCCTGCACGCTCTGGCGCACCTCGTTCGCGATGAGGCGGACGGTGTCGGTGATGCCCGCCTCGATGTCGGCGAGGTCGCTCTGGCGCGAGGCCAGCTCGGCGCGTCCGGCCTCGGTGATCGCATAGATCGTCGTGCGTCCGTCGACGGTCTTGGTGACCAGCCCCTCCTCCTCGAGCTTCGCGAGGCGCGGGTAGATGGTGCCGGCGCTCGGGGTGTACGTGCCACCGGTCCGATCCGTGAGGGACTGGATGATGCCGTAGCCGTGCTGCGGGGACTCCGCGAGCAGCGACAGCAGGTACAGGCGCAGATCGCCGTGGGAGAAGACCGCGGGGCTCATGCTTCCCACTCCGGGTCGTTCTCGATGGTCTGCGGAGCGCGGCGGAGGACCGTCACCCCTCCGGACACGGAGTTGGCGCGGAGGTCGACGAAGCGTCCCGCGAGCTCGCCGGTGGTGCCGTTGTAGGTGCTCGGGCCGGACGAGCTGCGCTCGACGCCGTCGATGAGGAGACGGCCGCTGAGCGAACGGATGACGTAGTTCGCCGCGAGGGACTCGTCGAGCCGCACCGTGGTGCCGCCGGAGACCGAGTTCACGGTGATCGTGTTGACGTCGCCCGCCGCGTCCACCAGCGTCGCGCCGGAGACGATGTCGACCGTGGCCTTGCGGATGGCGCCCGTGACGGCCACGTCGCCGGAGACGCTGTTGGCGCTGAGCGAGCCGGTGAGGTTGCGGATCTGCACGTCGCCGGAGACCGAGTTCACGCTGAGGTCGCCGATGAGGGTGTCGACGATGATGTCGCCGGACACGGTGTTGAGACGCGTGTCGTTGCGGATGCCGGACACGAGGGCGCCGGCGCTCACGACGCCGAGGGTCAGGGCGATGCCGCGCGGGACGGCCACGCTCACCTCGGCGCGCGGACCGCCGGAGCCGAAGTTCCGGAACACCTCCAGGAAGTTGTCCCAGCCGAGCTGCGGGTGGTCGATCTCGACCTCGCCGTCGCGGGACTCGATCCGGAGGTCCTTCGTGGTGACGCCGTGCACCTCGATCCTGATGCCGGGTTCGTCGTGGGCGATGACGTCGACCTGTCCGCCGACCAGGCCCACCTTGAGCCGGGTCGCGGAGGCGATGTCGATGACGCGTTCCTCGCCGGGGGCGATGAGCCACTTCTCGGTCATGTCTGCTTCTCCTGTGTCGAGGGATTCACGATATATCGTGTTGCCGTCACGATAACACGATATATCTCGATCTGGACACCCGCCTTCGCTTCGAATCGCCTGATTGGTCCCATTTCGGCCGGGAATCGAGCCAATCAAGCGATTCGAGCGGGGTTGACCTTGACGTAACGGCAACTTCTACGGTGGAGGGGAACGACACGGAAGGGTGGGCGGGATGGACGAGAAGGACTGGTCGATCCAGGAGATCGCGCGACTGGCGGGGACGACGAGCCGCACGCTGCGGCACTACGACGACATCGGGTTGCTGCCTCCGTCGCGGATCGCAGCCAATGGCTATCGGCACTACGACGCGGCGTCGCTCGTGCGGTTGCAGCGGATCCTCCTGCTGCGGGAGCTCGGGCTCGGGCTGCCGCAGATCGCGGAGGTGCTGGGCCCTTCGACAGGCTCAGGGACCCAGGTCCGCGGCTCAGGGACCCAGGGCGGGGGCTCAGGGACCCAGGGCGGGGGCTCAGGGACCCAGGGCGGGGGCTCAGGGACCCAGGGTGGGGGCTCGGCGGCGGAGGCGTCGGCGCTCGAGACGCATCTCGCGCTGCTGCGCGAGGAGCAGACCAGGCTGGCGCGGCAGATCGCGTCGGTCGAGTCCACCATCACGGCATTGAGAGGAGGTGAGAACCTCATGGCAGAGAACATGTTCGACGGCTTCGACCACACGCAGTACAAGCAGGAGGTCGAGGACCGCTGGGGGAAGAAGGCCTACGCCGACAGCGACCGCTGGTGGCGCGGGATGAGCGACGCCGAGCGTGCCGAGTGGCAGCAGCGCGTGTCCGACCTCGGACGCGACTGGATCGCCGCGGCGGAGAGCGGGATCGATCCCGCGTCCGCCGAGGCGCAGGAGCTCGCGCGCCGCCACGTGGCCTGGCTCACGGGCATCCCGGGCACTCCCGCCGCCGCGCTCCGGCAGGGATCGGACGCGGATGCCAAGGCCTACGTCATCGGCCTCGGCGAGATGTACGTCGCAGACCCGCGCTTCGGTGCGAACTACGCGACGTCCGCGGGCGGTACGCGCGGCGCGGAGTTCGTCCGCGACGCGCTCCGCATCTACGCGGAAGCCTCCCTCTGATCCGTCGAGCGGCCCCCTTGCGTGCGACCCACCCCGCTGCGGTCGTACTCAAGGGGGTGGCTCGCACGCAAGGGGGTGGATCGGGGGAGGAGGGGAGGGCGTAGGGTCGTGCCATGACGGGGCAAGCGCGACGGGCACGACGGGAGCGCGACGAACGCCCCGCGTCCGGAGCCTTCGCGGCGGCGGCGACGGCCTATGCGGCGAACTGCGCCCTCGGGCTCGCGGTGGCGGCGCGGCTCATCGACACGCGTCGTTTCCGCTGGGTGCACCACGCCCTCTACATCCTGACCTGCGCGACGACCGGACTCGCCGTCGTCGCCGGTCTCGCCACCCGCACGCCGCGCAGCCATCGCGCCGCCCTCGCTCTCCTCCCCGCCGCCGTCCCCCTGGCCGCGATCCCCTACGCCGGGACGCACACCCGGCGGCACCCGCTCGTCGCCCTCACGGCGGCGCCCTTCGTCCTCGCGGGCCTCGTGGTCTCGCGCCTCCCCTCCGACCGGAAGTGACCGCATGGAACTGCTCGACGCCATCCGCCGCCGCAAGACCACGAACGGGGCCTTCCTGCCCGACCCCGTCTCCGAGGAGCACCAGCGCATCCTCCTGGAAGCGGCCGGGCGCGCGCCCTCGCAGCTCAACAGCCAGCCCTGGCGCTTCGTGGTGATCGAGAACAGGGACACGATCGACGAGATCGCGCGCATCTCCGGCGAGAGCATGACGGAGGCCATGTCGAACGGCACGTTCTTCGAGCGGTACAAGCCGTACTTCCGCTTCAGCCAGGAGGAGATGGAGGAGAAGCGCAGCGGCATGCTGTTCGACAAGCTCCCCGCGCCGCTTCGGCCCTTCACATCCCAGGTGTTCACCAAGCGCGGCCAGACGCTCATGAACACGTTCGGCGTGCCGAAGACGCTGGGCTCGGAGAACCGCAAGCTCGTCGCCGGATCGCCGCTGCTCCTGGGCGTCATGCTCGACCGCAGCGAGTACCGGCCCGGGCAGCTGTCGTCGTTCTACTCCGTGTTCAGCATGGGGGCGGCCATGGAGAACGTCTGGCTGACCACGGTCGAGCTGGGCATGGGCATCCAGTTCATCTCGTTCCCGATGGAGGTGCCGGGGCGCTGGGACGAGATCGTGCGGCTGCTGCGGGTGCCCGACGACCTGGAGCTCATGGCCGTGTACCGGCTCGGTTACCTGCCGCCCGAGCAGCGTCGCCCGGCGATCGACTGGTCGAGCAGCCAGCGTAAGCTCGTGTCGCAGTACGTGTTCCGCGAGGACTGCGACAGCCCGCAGCAGGGATGGGACGCTCCGCCGCCGCGGACCTGAGTCAGGAGCCCCCGACCGTCCGCGGCACCTCAGGGAGATCGTTCAGCGCCGGTCCCTCGATGCGTGTGCCGTCCGCGGCGAAGCGCGACGCGTGCAGCGGGCAGTCCCACGTGCACTCGGCGTCGTTCCAGTCGAGGATGCCGCCGAGGTGCGGGCACACCGCGCTGACGGCCCTGGTCACGCCGTCGACCGTGGAGATGGCGACCGGGCGACCGCCGCGATTCGCCACGACGCCCTCGCCCTCCGCGGGCTGCGGAACCGGGACCGGTGTGGTCTCGGCCTCGACCCAGCCTTTCGTGGCGGCGGCGGCCACCTTCGCGCCCTCGACGGCGCCGCGCGCGAGATCGGCGGGGACGGTGAGTCGGGTGCCGAGGCGCAGCATCCAGGACGGACGCTCGCTGCGCTTCGTCCCGATGATCTCCTCCGTGAGTCGCAGCGCCGCGGCGGGCGCGTTCGACAGCCCCCATTTCGCATATCCGGTGGCGATGCGGATGCGCCCGAGGCCGCGCGGCAGCGCGCCGACGAACGGGATGAGGTTGTGTGACTGGTAGTCCTGCGCAGACCAGCGGTGCGTCTCCTCCGCATCCGGGAAGTGCAGGCGGGTCCAGTCCACCAGGTCGTCGATCGCCGCGGTCTCGCCGTCCGAGCGGCCGACCGGATGCCCGTTGCCGCCGACCACGAGCTGGGCGGTGTCGGCGGGGCCGTCGGCGGCGGACACCGGCCGGATGGACCGCGTCGGGCCGTCGGCCGAGATGAACGAACCCTCCGGCACCCCGCCGGAGACCCGGAACGAGACGCAGTACGACCGCATCCCGGCGACCTTGGAGAAGTACAGGCCCCGGTCGAGGATCGGGGTCCCCGTCGCGAGGACGATGTGCTCGGCGAACATCGGGCCCGCCGTGGTCTCCACCCGGGGCTCCGGGAGGGCGTGCGCGCCGGTCACGCGGACGCCGGTGTGCAGCGTGCCGCCGCCCGCGAGGAACTCCTTCGCGAGCGCGTCGGCGACGGCGACCGGGTCGATCGTCACCTGCGAATCGAGGGCGACCGCGCCCGCGACGGGGAACGGCGTCGACAACTCGCCCGCGGTGAGCAGCCGCGTCGGCAGTCCCGCCTCCCGCGCGGCGGCATGTTGGGCTCTCACCGCCTCGAGCCCGTCCGGACCCTGGGCGTAGGTGTGGTCGGTCCGCTCGGTGTAGCTCAGGCCGGCGGTGTCGGCGAAACCGGTGAGCCACTCCATGCCGGCCCGGTTGGCGTCGACGTACGCCTGGACGAGCGCCGCCGGATGGTGCTTCCGGATGGTGGCGAGCTGCTGCCCCTGGAGGAGCGAGAGCTTGCCCGTGTTGCCGCCCGTCGACAGCTCCGCCACGTCCCCCGCGTCCACGACCACGACGTCGAGTCCGGCGCGGGTCAGGAGCACCGCGGTCGAGAGCCCGGTCAGGCCCGCCCCCACGATCAGCACGTCGTGCTGCGCGCCGGGATCGAAGGGAGTGCCGTGGGGTGCGTCCTGGTCGACCTTCCAGAGGGGCTTCATGCCGACAGTCAACGCCTGTCCCCGCCCCCACCCCAACGCCTTGACATCCGACGGTCGCGCTGTCATACGGCGACTACAGTGGCGAGCGTGAGTCTCCGTCGTGTCCTGCTCGTCGCGCTCGGCGGCACGCTCGGGACGGCGGCGCGGCTGGGCCTCGGACTCCTCGTGGACGATCCCGGCGGTTTCCCCCTCGCGGTGCTGCTGGCCAACGTGCTGGGCGCCCTGCTCATCGGGGTCGTGGCGGCGCGGCTCCCGGCCTCGGCGGAGCTGCGGCTGCTGCTGGGCACCGGCGTCCTCGGCGGCTTCACGACCTACAGCGCCTTCATGACCGGCACGCTGGCTCTGTGGGGGTCGGCACCGCTCCTCGCTGCGGCGTATGCCGCAGGCAGCCTCGTCCTCGGTCTCCTCGCGGCAGCCGTGGGGCTCCGGGTGGGACGCCCGCGCCGGGGAGGGGCCGCGTGAGTCCGCTGCTGTTCCTCGCCGCCGCGCTCGCCGGGGGCGTCGGCGCCGTCCTGCGCTATCTCGTCGATGTCGGAGTCGCCCGGCTCGTCGGCCGTCGGTTCCCGTGGGGGATCCTCGTCGTCAACCTCACCGGCTCCTTCGCGCTGGGGCTCGTGACGACGGCGCTGCCGGAGGCGGCGTTCGTGCTCGGGGCCGGTCTGCTCGGCGGCTACACGACCTTCAGCACCGCGATGCTCGACGCGGTCGCTCTGTGGCGAGACGGCGAGCGCGGCGCCGCTGTGTTCGACGCGGTCGGCATGCTCGTGCTCGGTCTCCTCGCCGCGGGACTGGGGCTGGCGCTGGGGGCTGCGCTCTAGCCGACGCTTGCGCAGCGCCGTCGGCGCGCGCTACTCTCACTGCTAATCGTTTAACGCTAAACGGTTAACATCGCGCACCGCCTTCTCGTGCAGCCGTCAAAGGAGACCTCGATGCCCCGCACCTCCCGCCGCGCCCTGGGCGCCCTCGCCGCCTCCGCGGCCGCCGTCCTGGCACTCTCCGCCTGCTCCTCCTCCGCCACCGGGGAGTCGGGCGGCGACATCACCCTCAGCTACGCGATCTGGGACGAGAACCAGAAGCCCGCGATGGAGGACATCGCCGCCGCGTACACCGAGGAGCACCCGAACGTCTCGATCGAGATCCAGGTCACGCCGTACAAGGAGTACTTCACCAAGCTCCAGACCGCGGTGACGGGCGGCTCGGCCGCCGACGTGTTCTGGATGAACGGCCCGAATTTCCAGCTCTACGCCTCGAACGGCCAGCTCGCCCCGCTCGACGACGTGGACGCCGCCGACTACCCTCAGGGGCTCGTCGACCTCTACACCTACGACGACGCGCTCTACGGCGCCCCCAAGGACTTCGACACCGTCGCGCTCTGGTACAACAAGGCGCTGTTCGACGCCGCGGGGGTGGAGTACCCGAGCGCGGGCTGGACCTGGGACGACTTCCGTTCCGCGGCCGCGAAGCTGACCGACCCCGCGAAGGGCCAGTTCGGCGTCGCCGCCAGCCAGTACGGCCAGGAGAACTTCTACAACTCCATCGCGCAGGCCGGCGGCGAGGTCATCTCCGCGGACGGCACCGAGAGCGGATACGGCTCCCCCGAGGCTCTCGAGGGCATCGAGCTGTGGACCGACCTCATCGCCGACGGCTCCTCGCCCACGGCGCAGCAGATGACGGACACGAACCCGGAGGACTTCTTCCTGTCGGGCAAGGTCGCCATGTTCCAGAACGGCTCCTGGGCCGCCATCGCCTACGCGGACAACGCGGACATCGGCGGCAGCGTCGACGTGGCCCCGCTGCCGGCGGGTCCGGAGGGCAACCAGAGCGTGATCCACGGCGTCGGGAACGTCGCGAACGCCAAGAGCGCGCACGTGGAGGAGGCCAAGGACTTCGCCGCCTTCGCCAGCGGCGAGCAGGCCGCGAAGATCCAGGCCGAGACCGGCACCGTGATCCCCGCGTACAACGGCACGCAGCAGGCGTGGGTCGACGCCCTCCCGCAGTACGACCTGCAGGTCTACATCGACGCGCTGGAGACGGCCGTCCCGTACCCCGTGTCGAAGAACACCTCCGCGTGGACGAGCATCGAGAGCGAGGTGCTGTCCCAGGTGTGGTCCGGAGCAGTGTCCCCGAAGGACGGCCTGCAGGACCTCGCCGCGCAGATGCAGACCGCGCTGGACGCCGAGCAGGAGTGACCGCATGACCGTCCTCGCGCCTCGCGCGGTCGCCCCCGCCGCCGGACGGACCCCGGAGGCCCCGCCCTCCGGGGGCCGTCGGCGACGCCGCACCCCCGGTGCCTCGCCGTGGTGGGCCCTGGTGTTCCTCGGGCCCACCGCCCTGGGCTTGGCCGTGTTCTACCTGTGGCCGACCGTGCGCACGCTCATCATCTCCTTCACGAAGTCGGGGCCGTTCGGCGGTGCGGAGTGGATCGGGTTCGAGAACTACGTGCGGCTGTTCCAGGACCCGGAGCTCCTCGGCGCCCTCCGCAACACCGCGGTCTACACGGTGATCGCGCTGATCGGCATCCCCCTCGCGGTCGGGATCGCCGCGCTGCTGAACACCACGGGTCTGAAGGGCCGCAGCGCCTACCGCACCCTCTACTTCATCCCCGTCGTCACCATGCCCGCGGCGATCGCGCTCGTCTGGCGCATGATCTACAACGGCGACTATGGTGTGCTGAACGCGGCCCTCGGTGCGGTCGGCATCGAGGGGCGGAGCTGGCTGACCGACCCGAACACCGCGCTGATCGCGATCGCCGTCGTCGGCATCTGGGCCGGCCTCGGGACCAACATCGTCATCTTCCTCGCCGGACTCCAGGGCATCCCGGACACGATCATGGAGGCGGCCGACCTCGACGGGGCGGGCCCCGTGCGCAAGTTCTTCTCCATCACGATCCCGCTGCTGTCGCCCTCGATCTTCTTCGTCAGCGTCATCAGCGTGATCGGGGCGCTGCAGGTGTTCGACCTCATCTACATGATGCTCGGCCGCAGCAACCCCGCGATGCCGAACACCCGGACGGTCGTCTACCTGTTCTACGAAGCGGGTTTCCTCGACAACGACCGCGGCTACGCCGCCGCCGTCGCCTTCCTCCTGCTGCTGATCATCCTCGTCCTGACGATCGTGCAGTTCCGGCTGCAGAAGAAGTGGGTGCACTATGAGTGACGTCTCCCTCGACACCCGTGCGGTCGTCGGTGCGGCCCCCGCACGATCGCGGAGGGCGGGCACCCCCCGGAACCGCGGACTGTGGATCGTGCACGTCGTGCTCATCGTCGGCGCCGCGCTCATGGTGTTCCCGTTCGTCTGGCAGCTGCTGACCTCGTTCAAGACGCTGTCGGACTCGGTGCAGGTGCCGCCGTCGTTCCTCCCGCGCGAGTGGGTGTTCACCAACTTCGCCGAGGTCTTCGACTCGATGCCGTTCGGGCAGATGTTCCTGAACTCCGTGCTCCTCACCGTCGGGCGCACGGTCGGCCAGGTCGCCCTGTGCACCATGGCGGGCTACGCGTTCGCGCGCATCGCCTTCCCCGGCCGGAACGCCCTGTTCGTCGTGTTCCTCTCAGTGCTCATGGTGCCCTCGCAGCTCTACCTGCTGCCGCAGTACGAGATCATCCAGGCGCTCGGCTGGCTGAACACGCTGCAGGCGCTCATCGTGCCCGGCATCTTCAGCGCCTTCGGGACCTTCCTGATGCGGCAGTTCTTCCTCTCGATGCCGGCCGAGTTGGAGGAGGCGGCGCGCATCGACGGGGCGAATCCGTGGCAGACCTTCTGGCGGATCATGGTTCCGCTCGCGAAGCCTGGCATCATCGCACTTGTGGTGTTCACCGTGCTGTGGTCCTGGAACGATCTGCTGTGGCCGCTGATCGTGACGACCGATCCGGCGAAGATGCCGCTGTCGGTCGGGCTCTCGCAGCTCGTCGGCATCCACGGCACCGACTACCCGGTGCTCATGGCGGGTGCGCTGCTGGCGACCCTGCCCATGCTGGTGACGTTCATGATCCTGCAGCGGCAGTTCATCCAGGGCATCGCGTTCAGCGGGACGAAGGGCTGAGACATGGCACAGCGTGAGCACGCCCCGAGCCGCCGGCCGACCCTGCGGATGGTGGCGGAACGTGCCGGAGTGTCGACCGCGACCGTCTCGTACGTGTTCTCCGGGCGGGCAGGCGCGAGTGGCGCGGGCGTGGCCGAGGCCACCGCGGCGCGGGTGCTCGCGGCGGCGGACGAGCTGAACTACCGGCCGAACACGGCGGCCAGGGCGATCCGCACCGGCCGCAGCGGCATGGTGCAGCTCTCCCTGCACATGCTGAGCGATCCGTGGTCGCTGGCGGTGGCGGACGCCGTGAACGCCGAGGCGAACCGGCACGGACTCACGACGCTGATCCTCGCCGACGGCGACTGGCACGCGGCCCTCGACCGTGTCGAGAGCGACGTGGCGTACCTCGACGGCGTCGGCCTGGACGAGGAGGACGCCCGACGGCTGGGCGACCTCGTCAAGCGCGGCCAGCGGCTCGTGGTGTTCTCGGAGCATCTGGAGCCGGACGGCTTCGACGTCATCCGCTCGGACGCGATCCCGGGGTGCGAACTCGCGATGGATCACCTGCTGGAGCGGCACACGGCCATCGGCTGCATCGCCGCGGAGGGTGCCGTCCGCCTCGCGGGAACCCAGGTCACGCGCTACACGCCGTACGTCGAGAAGCTCGCGGCGGCCGGCATCTCCCCGGATCCGGCGTGGACCGTGACCTATGCGGAGACCCAGGCCAGCGCCTTCACCGCCGCGATCGAGCTGCTGTCGCAGGAGAACCGCCCGGACGCCGTGTACGCGACGACCGACTTCGCCGCGATCGCCGCGATCAACGCCGCGCACATGCTCGGGCTCCGCGTCCCGCACGACGTCGCGGTGATCGGCGTCGGCAACACGCCGGACGCGCGGCTCATCGCGCCCACCCTCACCACCGTCGGCCCCACGGACTTCTACGAGCGTCAGGCGCGCATCATCGTCGAGAAGGCGCTCGAGAACGAGCCCTCACCCGGCGCGCTGCACGAGTTCCCCTGGGCTCTCGTACCCGGAGGGTCGACCGACCTCGACGCCCCGGCCTCTCGCGGCCGCTGAGCCTCCCTCCTTTCTCCCCCTCTGTCACGAAGGACTTCTGTTGGACCTCCACATCGGCATCATCGGCTTCGGCGCGCGCTCCACCCTCCAGGAGGAGGTGCACCGGCCGTGCCACGGCTCCCGCATCACGGCCGTCTGCGACCTCGCCCCGCGCGCTCGCGAGGACGCCAGGGCGCTCGTCCCCGACGCGCTCATCACCGACTCCCTCGACGAGCTGCTCGCATCCGGTGTCGACGCGGTCATGGTGCTGACCCCGGACGACACGCACGCCGCCCTGACCATCCGGGCGCTGGAGGCCGGGGTGCCCGTCTTCTGCGAGAAGCCCCTCGCGATCGATCTGGCCGACGCCGACCGCATGCTGGAGACCGCGCGACGCACCGGCACCCGGCTCTACATCGGCCACAACATGCGGCACATGCCCGTGATCACCCTCATGCGCGGGCTCATCCAGGCGGGGCGCATCGGACAGGTGAAGGCCGTGTGGGTGCGGCACTTCGTGGGGCACGGCGGCGACTTCTACTTCAAGGACTGGCACGCCGACCGGAGCCGCACCACCGGACTCCTCCTGCAGAAGGGAGCGCACGACCTCGACATCATCCACTGGCTGGCCGGCGCGTACACCGAGCAGGTGGCGGCGATGGGCGGCCTGAGCGTCTACGGCGACATCACCGACCGGCGGGACCGCGCGGGGGAGCGGATGCCCGACTGGTTCAGCATGGACAACTGGCCGCCGACCGCGCTCACGGGACTCCACCCCATCGTCGACGTCGAGGACATCTCGATGGTGAACCTGAGGCTGGAGGGCGGGATCTTCGCGTCGTACCAGCAGTGCCACTTCACCCCGGACTACTGGCGGAACTACACCGTGATCGGCACCGAGGGGCGCATCGAGAACTTCGGCGACGTGGCCGGCAGCGAGGTGAGGTTGTGGAACCGTCGGCACGCCGGGGCGGCCGACGCGGACGAGGTGTTCATCGTGCCCGAGGTGCCGGACGCGGGACACGACGGTGCTGACGCGCTGCTCGTGGCCGAGTTCCTCCGGTTCGTGCGGCACGGTGGTCTCACGGCGACCTCTCCCGTCGCGGCGCGGGAGGCCGTGGCTGCCGGGATCCTCGCGACCGCGTCCCTCCGGGGCGACGGCTCCGCGATCTCCGTCCCCCCGCTCGACCCCGAGCTCGTCGCCTACTTCGAGCGCGGCCAGACCCCCTCCTCCACCCCTTCCTCCTCCGCCGCCTGACCCACCGGCAGGGGAGTGCAATAGGGCACCCGAACCGCGTCTCCCAGGCACGTTTCTGATCCCGCAGCGCGGCGGGGAAGGAGAAGAGGGGCGGGGGCTCTCAGGGAGTTCACACCGGAGCGAATGTACAAACGTACATGTACGGATGTCCAGGGGGTGAGTGATGGCGGAGAGCGCGCGTCGGCGGCGGGATCCCGAAGCGCGCCGCCGGGAGATCGTCACCGCCACCGCCGAGTTGATCGTCGAGGTCGGGGCCGACGCCATCACGCACCGCATGGTCGCCGCCCGCGCCGGAGTGCCGCTCGGGGCGACCACCCAGTACTTCGACACCCTCGACGACCTGCGCAGCGCCGCCTTCCGTGCCCTCGCGGACGAGATCGAATGCCGCCTCGACGGGGTGCGGCAGACCCTCGCCGAGCGCGGAGCCGGAGCAGACGTCATCGCCGCGCTCGTCCACGACAGCATCCACGATGGACACGCCGTGCAGGCGGATCGCGCCGTCGTCACGGCGGCCGTCCACGATCCGCGTCTACGCGAGCTCGCGCGCCACCTGTCCGACCGCCTCGTCGACCTCCTGGAGCCGACCTATGGCGCCGACCGGGCCCGAGCGGCGATGATCTTCATCGACGGCGTCATGTGGAGCACGCAGATCCGCGACGTCGATCTCGAACAGTCCTTCCTCGAATCCGCACTGGCGCGGATCCTCGGAGAACCTCTCTCCCTCCCATCCGCAGCGACCGCCACCCCCTGACACCGAGGACCCCGCCTTGTCGAAACTCGCCATCCTCAGCCTGAAGAACCGCGCCCTCATCGCGCTCGTGACGATCGTCGCCGCGGTGTTCGGCGGGCTCGCGTTGACCAACCTCAAGCAGGAGCTCATCCCGTCGCTCGAGCTGCCGGCGCTCGTGGTCATGACCACGTACCCCGGCGCCTCGCCCGAGGTCGTCGAGAACGACGTCTCGACGCCGATCGAGTCGGCCATCCAGGGGGTTCCCGACCTGGAGTCGACCACCGCGACGAGCACGACCAATGCGTCCATCGTGCAGGCGATGTTCTCGTACGGCACGAACCTCGCGACCGCGGAGCAGAAGATCCAGCAGGCGATCAACCGCATCTCCTCGCAGCTGCCGGAGGACGTCACGCCGCAGGTGCTCTCGGTCTCGATCGACGACTTCCCGGTGATCCAGGTGGCGGTCACCGGCTTCGACGACGCGGACAATGCCCAGGCCCAGCTCGAGAGCGTCGCGATCCCCGATCTGGAGGACGTCGACGGGGTGAACGCGGCGGAGATCGTCGGCGGCGTCGGGCAGCGCATCACCATCACCCCCGACCTCGCGAAGCTCGCCGCGGCCGGGCAGAGCAGCGAGGCGATCAGCACCGCGCTGCAGCAGAACGGCACCCTCTTCCCCGGCGGTGAGATCACCGAGGACGACGAGACCCTCACGGTGCAGACCGGAGCGAAGATCACCTCCGTCGACGAGATAGCCGCCCTGCCGCTCGTCGGCACCGCGGTCACCATCGGCGACGTCGCGACGGTGGAGCAGGTGTCCGACCCGGTGACCTCGATCTCCCGGGTCGACGGCGAGGACGCCCTGTCGATCTCCATCACCAAGCTCCCCGCCGCCAACACGGTCGAGGTGTCGCAGGGCGTCATCGCGGCCCTCGACGAGATCGGGGAGGCACTTCCGGACGCGGAGTTCACGGTCGTGTTCGACCAGGCGCCGTTCATCGTGCAGTCCATCGACACCCTCGCCACGGAGGGTCTGCTCGGCCTCGTGATGGCCGTGCTCGTGATCCTCGTGTTCCTCATGTCGGTGCGCTCGACCCTGGTCACCGCGATCTCGATCCCGACCTCGGTCCTCATCACGTTCATCGGGCTGCAGTCGTTCGGCTACTCCCTCAACGTGCTGACCCTCGGGGCGCTCACGATCGCGATCGGCCGCGTGGTCGACGACTCCATCGTGGTGATCGAGAACATCAAGCGCCACTACGTGGGCGACGCGGACAAGGGCGATGCGATCCGTCTCGCCGTGCGCGAGGTCGCCGCCGCCATCACCGCCTCGACCATCACGACGGTGGCGGTGTTCCTGCCGATCGTGTTCGTCGGCGACATGGTGGGCGAGCTGTTCCGTCCGTTCGCGATGACGGTCACGATCGCCATGGTCGCGTCGCTCTTCGTGGCGCTGACGATCGTCCCGGTGCTCGCGTACTGGTTCCTCAAGCCCGGCAAGCCGCTCCTCGACGACCAGGGGAACGCGATCGACCCGGAGGACCCGGCCGCCCCGCCGACGAGGCTGCAGCGCGGCTACCGCCCCATCCTCGGCTGGACGCTGAAGCACTCGGGCATCACGGTCGCGCTCGCGGTGGTGGTCCTCGCCGGGACGCTCGCCGCCGCCCCGCTGATGAAGGTGAACTTCCTCAGCGACTCCGGTCAGAACACCATGACCGTGACGCAGGACCTCGGGCCGACGGCGAGCCTGCAGGCGAAGTCCGACGCCGCCGTCCCCGTCGAGGAGGCCCTCCTCGACATCGACGGCATCGAGCACGTGCAGGCCTCCATCGGGTCGAGCGGCTCCGCGCTGCGCGACGCGTTCTCCGGCGGTGCGGGCATCACCTACTCCGTGCTCACCGACGGCGACGCCGACCAGGAGAAGCTGCGCGCCGAGGTGCAGGATGCGATCGACGGCCTCGGCGACGAGGTCGGCGAGGTCACGGTCGCGGCGTCCGCCGGCTTCGGCTCCAGCGACATCGAGATCACCGTCTCGGCCGCGAGCGGTGACGACCTCGCCACCGCCACCTCCGCTGTGGTGGACGAGCTCGACGGCCGCGAGGGCATCGGGCAGGTCACGGACAACCTCGCCGAGGCGCTGCCGTACATCGCCGTGGTCGTGGACCGCGAGGCCGCCGCCCAGGTCGGGCTGTCCGAGGTCGCCGTCGGATCGATCGTGTCGAACACGATGCGTCCGCAGCAGATCGGCTCGGTCGAGATCGACGACACCGCGCTCACCGTGTACCTCGTCAATCCCGAGCCGCCGACGACCGTCGCCGCCCTCCAGCAGCTCGCGATCCCCACCGCGGCGGGCATCGTGCCGCTGCAGGACATCGCGACCGTCGAGCAGCGCAACGGTCCGACCTCGATCACCACCGAGCAGGGACGGCGCACCGCGACCGTCACCGTGCCGCCCGACTCGGACAACCTCGCGGTCGCCACCCAGTCGGTCACCGAGGCGCTCGCCGCGGCGGACCTGCCGGACGGCGCCTCGGCCGAGGTCGGCGGCGTCGCCTCGCAGCAGGCCGATTCGTTCGCGCAGCTCGGCCTGGCCATGCTCGCCGCGATCCTCATCGTGTACGTGGTGATGGTGGCGACGTTCAAGTCGCTGCGTCAGCCGCTGCTGCTGCTGATCTCGGTGCCGTTCGCGGCGACCGGCGCCATCCTGCTGCAGATCATCACGGGCGTGCCGCTCGGCGTGGCCTCGCTGATCGGCGTGCTGATGCTCATCGGCATCGTGGTGACGAACGCGATCGTGCTCGTAGACCTCGTCAACCAGTACCGGGAGAAGGGGCTGTCGACCGCGGAGGCAGTGATGGCGGGAGGGGAGAAGCGTCTGCGTCCGATCCTCATGACCGCGCTCGCCACGATCCTCGCCCTCACCCCGATGGCGCTCGGGATCACCGGGCACGGCGGCTTCATCTCGCAGCCGCTGGCGATCGTGGTGATCGGCGGGCTCGTCTCCTCCACCGTGCTTACGCTCATCGTGCTGCCGACCCTGTACAACCTCGTCGAGGGGGCGCGGGAGCGCCGCCGGGCGCGCAAGGACGACCCGCAGGCGGACGCGGGACCCGTCCCGGTGCACGCGGACGGCACTCCGGTCAGCCGGCGCGAGCTGCGCGAGAACCACGGCGAGTAGCCGCGCGTTCACGACTCAGGAGAAAGGCCCCGGTCCCGTCCGTAGGACGAGGATCGGGGCCTTTCGGCGTCGGTTCTCCGGAGTTGTGAACCGCGGTCAGGCGAAGGTGAGGCCCCACTCCAGGGTCCAGGTCTCGCCGGGAGCGAGACGGCGCAGGCCCCGGCCGCTGTTGAATGCGTCGGCCGGCGCGGTCATCGGCTCGATCGCGACCGCGAGCGGGGTATCGGGGTAGTTCGTGGCCGTGTACACCTGCACGAAGTCGAAGCCCTCGCCCTGCCAGAGGGTGATCGCGCGGCCGTCGGGAGCGGTCAGCGTGTGCCGCACCCGGCCGTCGGCGTCGCGTTCGAGGTCGGTGAAGCCGGTGTCGAGGCTGACGTCACCGACGCGGACGCCCTCTCGCAGGGCGGACTCGGCCGGACGGGTGCCGACCGGCAGCATCCGGTCGTCCGTCGCGAAGGCGGTGCGGGCGGGGACGCGGAGGACGAGGTCGTGCGGATCGACGTCGCCGATCGTCGGGAACGGGTGCGTGCCGAGCGCGACCGGCGCCGCGGAGTCGGACCAGTTCGTGAGCGTGTGCGTCACGTCGATCCCGTCCGCGGTCAGGACGTACGCGACGGACGTCTCGATCAGGTACGGGTACCCGGTCTGCGGGAAGACGGTCGCGCGCAGGGTCGCGGCGCCCTCGGTCTGCTCGACCGTATAGGCGGTGAAGCGCAGCAGACCGTGACTGGCGTTGTTCGTCTTGGGCTCGGTGACGGCGAGCTGACGGACTGTGCCCTCGTCGTCCCAGCGGCCGTCGCGCACCCGGTTGGGCCACGGCGTCAGCACCACTCCGGAGCAGGAAGGGGTCGGGATGTCGAGCGGGTAGGGCGACACGAGATCGACCTCGCCGATCCGGAGGGCACGCAGCGAGGCGCCGACCTGGGCGATCTGCGCGGTCACGTCGCCGAGGCGGAGGTGCACCTGGGTGCCGGTGGGAGAGACGGAGTTCACCTCGACATCGTAGTGCCGCAGGCCGCCGGAGTGCGGGGGTCTCCCAGGGATGCCGGGTAGACTGAGACGGTCGGCTTCGGACACCCGCGCAGGGCGCGGACGTTTTTCAGTGTGTGAAGTGTGAGTCCAGGGGCCGATGGTGCGCGTCGATCGACGCGAATCAACCATCACAGGAATGGCCCCGGCCGCAGATCGTCCGGACTCCGCTGGATCGGAGTGCTCGCGCGTGCGCGCAGCGCTGTTCTCGTGCGAGAACGCAAGAAGGACACCCGAATGCCCAAGAACAAGAAGCCCCGCGGCGGTCGCGCCGCTGCGAACTTCGAGCCGCGCTACGGCGCCAAGAAGACCTCGTTCCACGACCGTCACCGTCCGGCCGGCGGTCGGGACACGGCTCGCGACGAGCGTCCCGCGCGCGACGACCGCGAGGGTCGCGCGGCCGGCGGGTACGACCGTCGCCCCGGCAGCCGCAGCCCCGGGCACCGCGGCTACCGCCCGGAGGAGACCGAGTCCGGTGCTCCGAAGCGCCGCTGGAGCTCCCAGGAGCGCGCCGGTCGCGACGAGGCCCGCAGCATCCGCACCCGTGCGGAGTCCGGGCGTCGCGAGGCCCCGCACCGCCGCGACGAC
The DNA here is from genome assembly GCF_019091465.1 of Microbacterium sp. GbtcB4. Taxonomy (NCBI): domain Bacteria; kingdom Bacillati; phylum Actinomycetota; class Actinomycetes; order Micrococcales; family Microbacteriaceae; genus Microbacterium; species Microbacterium sp. GbtcB4. The sequence goes on along the minus strand of NZ_JAGXJJ010000001.1, from coordinate 51,318 downwards.
CGCGCCGGTGGCGGCCGGTTCGACGACCGCGCCGAGCGTCCGCGGTACAACGACCGGTCCGGCGCTGGCCGGTTCGACGACCGTCCGCGGCGCGACGACCGCGGCGGCTCGCAGCGACAGGGGTTCCGCGACAACGACCACCGCGACGGCGGACGTCCGCGCTTCGACGACCGTCGGACGGAGCGCCCGCGCTTCGACCGCGACGACCGCCCGCGCTTCGATGACCGCCGGACGGAGCGTCCCCGCTTCGACCGCGACGAGCGTCCTCGCCGCGACGATCGCGACCGTGCGGGGGACCGGGGAGGCGAGCGTTCGTACGACGCCGCCCGTGCGCGCCGCGCGTTCGACCGCGACCGCACGCAGCGCTCCTTCGAGGGCGGACGCGAGCGGCCGTCGACCGGAGGGGCCTACCGCACCGAGCGGCCCCGTCGGGACGAGCGCCCTCGTCGCGACGAGCGTCCGACCCGGAGCGACTGGAACGCGAAGCCGAAGGCGGCGTTCGAGCAGGCCGACGACGTCGTCCACGAGCGCCTCGAGGCACAGGCCGTGCAGGCCGTCGAGGTCGAGGGCGTCACGTTCGCCGACCTCGGCCTGGGCTCCAACATCACCGAGACCCTGAACAACATGGGCGCCGCGACGCCGTTCCCGATCCAGGCGGCGAGCATCCCCGCCGTCCTCGAGGGGCGCGACGTACTCGCCCGCGGACGCACCGGCTCTGGCAAGACCATCGCCTTCGGGGCACCGCTCGTCGAGCGGGTGCTGCAGTCGCAGGCGGGCAAACGCCGCGAGTTCGGACGGGCGCCGCGCGCGATCATCCTCGCCCCGACGCGCGAGCTCGCGCTGCAGATCGACCGGACCATCCAGCCGATCGCCCGCAGCGTCGGCCTCTTCACGACGCAGATCTACGGCGGGGTGCCCCAGGGCCGCCAGGTGGGCGCGCTGAAGAAGGGCGTCGACATCGTCATCGGCACCCCGGGCCGTATCGAGGACCTGATGAACCAGGGCAAGCTCGACCTGTCGGACTGCCGGATCGCGGTGCTCGACGAGGCCGACCACATGTGCGAGCTCGGATTCGTCGAGCCCGTGCAGCGCATCCTCCGCCGCACGGCCGAGGGCAGCCAGAAGCTCCTGTTCTCCGCGACCCTCGACCGCGAGGTCGCGGCGCTGGTGGACGAGTTCCTCGTCGACCCCGCCGTGTTCGAGGTCGCGGGCGAAGACCAGGGCTCCAGCACCATCGAGCACCGGGTCCTCGTCATCGAGCACCGCGACAAGGCGGACATCCTCACGTCGCTCGTCGACCGCGAGGGCAAGACGCTGGTCTTCGCTCGCACTCGCGCCTACGCCGAGATGCTGGCCGACCAGTTCGACGACGCGGGGATCCCGGCCGTCTCGCTGCACGGCGATCTCAACCAGGCCAAGCGCACGCGGAACCTGGAGAAGCTGACCTCGGGTCGGGTGAACGTCCTCGTCGCCACCGATGTGGCCGCGCGGGGCATCCACGTCGACGACATCGACCTCGTGGTCCAGGCCGACGCGCCGGACGAGTACAAGACGTACCTGCACCGCTCCGGTCGCACGGGTCGCGCGGGGCGCACGGGCCGGGTCGTCACGCTCATCACGCGACAGCGCCAGCGCCGGATGACCGAGCTGCTCGGTCGCGCCGAGATCGAGGCCCCGTTCGAGCAGGCCCGCCTGGACGACGACGTGATCGAGGAGATCGCCGGGCGCGTGCCGTCCGCCGCCGAGCTCACTTCCTGACGCATTCGGGATCAGAAAGGCCCCGGAGACTTCGGTCTCCGGGGCCTTTTCGCACTCTGCACCGGGGTCAGGGGAGCGTGTGCTCGTGGAGGGATGTCGTGAGGGCGGTGCCGTTGAGGTCGAGGTAGAGGACGCCCTCGGTGACCGTGAGGGTCAGGGTGTTGCGGCGGGCGAGGTGAGGCGTGGCGGTGTCGACGAACCCGGGATCGAAGCTGTAGACCCGGATGTCCTCGGCCCGGTGGATGCGCTTGTCGGCCCACGGCGCCATGACCTTGGCCGGATCGCGGTGCGTGTAGACCACCGTCCGGTCCGCGAGGCGGGAGGCATGGTGCAACCGTGCGGCATCGGGAGCGCCCACCTCGATCCAGACGGTCACCCGGCCCGTGAGGTCGCGCACGAGCACGGCGGGCTCCTCGGTGTCGGAGACGCTGCCGCCGAACGCGATGCCCTCCGCGAACTCGAGTCCGTACGCGAGCACCCGGGTGAGCATGTACGCGTCGGTCTCGGAGGGATGCCGGGCGGCGCGGAGCGAGACGTCCTCGTAGACCCCGCGATCGGTGTCGGCCAGCTGCATCTCGAACGTGTGGACTGTCGAACCGATCGCCATGATCCTCGAGCCTACGCGGAGCTGCGCCCCCTCCTCGACCGGCTCAGAACAGCATCGGCTGGGGAGGGGCTGCGGCGGCGCGGCCGCTCGGGGTGAACAGGACCGGCCCGGCCGCCGGCGTCTCCGTCTGCACGTGGCCTTGGCCCGGGCGGAACCCGCGCCGCGGATAGTCGTCTTCGTGCCGCCCATCGAGTCCGTGCATCCGGATGAGGGGACGAGCGCGCTTGGCGAGCCACTGCCGGTACGGCTTCGGCGCCTCGACGGACGCTCCGGGATAGAGCCCCCGGTAGGACGACACGAGGTCGGGGCGGTTCTCGTCGAGCCACTGGAAGAACCACGGCTTGACGCCCGGACGCAGGTGCAGGGCCCCGTAGATCACGCTCCGCGCTCCGGCGGCCTTGATGCGGCGCAGGGCGTCGTCGATCGCGGCGAGGGAATCGGTGAGGTGCGGCAGGATCGGCATGAGGAAGACGGTGACCGGGAATCCGGCGTCGGCGAGGGCGCGTACCGTGTCGAGGCGGGCCTGCGTGGTCGGAGCGCCGGGCTCGATCGCCTTCTGCAGCGCGTCGTCGTACATCGCGATCGACATCTGCACGTCGACCGGCACGCGCTGTGCCGCCTTCTTCAGCAGCGGGATGTCGCGGCGGATCAGCGTGCCCTTCGTGAGGATCGACATCGGAGCGCCCGACGCCGCGAGCGCCTCGATGATGCCGGGCATGAGGGCGTAGCGCCCTTCGGCCCGCTGGTACGGGTCGGTGTTCGTGCCGAGAGCGACCGTCTCGTGCTGCCAGCTCCCGCGGCGCAGCTCCCGTTCGAGCACCTCCACGACGTTGACCTTGACGACGATCTGGGTGTCGAAGTCGGCGCCGCCGTCGAGGTCGAGGTACTCGTGCGTGCCCCGTGCGAAGCAGTAGGTGCAGGCGTGGGAGCAGCCGCGGTAGGGGTTGATCGTCCAGGCGAAGGGCATGCGCGACGCCCCGGGGACGTGGTTGAGGGCGGACTTCGACAGAACTTCGTGGAACGTCATCCCGGCGAACTCGGGCGTCGTCACCGTGCGGAGGACGCTGGACCGGTTCTCGAGACCGGGCAGCGCCGCCTCGTCGCTGTCCGCGAGCTTCTGTCCCTGCCACCGCATCGTCCTAGTCGAACAAAGAATCGAATCGAAGTCAAGCGAGTGTGGCATGAATGTTCGAATGGAAGAATGGACCCATGCCCTCCTCGCCGTACGCTCAGCATGCGGCGCCGCGCTCCCCGATCCTCGGACCCGCCCTCCCGGTCGGGCTGGCGGTGACCGCGCTCGGCGTGGTGCTCTCCCTCACCGGGGCGGCCGCGACCCCCGTGGCGTCAGAGCCCCTCCCGCGCCCCGTCGCGGTGATGCAGGTGCCGTCGGTGCAGAGCGCGGCGACGCCGGCGGCGGACCCTTGCGCCGACCCCGGGGTGCAGGAGGCGATCGCGGCGGGGGACGACGCCGCCGCCATCGCGGGGTTCGGCGGCGGAGCGCGCTTCCGTGAGGCGGTGGTCGCGGGGAACGCGCCCTGCGTCTCGCTCAGCGATCCCGCCCGGATCTGGGTGGTGGTCAATAAGGGGCGTCCGCTCGACCCCGCCGCCTACGAGCCCGAGGGGCTGGGCCAGGTGCCGCTGCAGATGACGACGCCGTCGGGCCGCGTGCGCGCGGAGGTCGCCGACGCGGCCGGGCGCATGGCGGAGGCCGCCGAGGCCGCGGGCGTCGGCCGCCTCGGCGCGAACAACGGCTACCGGTCCTATGGGCTGCAGGTCGCGACCTACGGCGCGCACGTGCGGGACCAGGGGCAGGCCGACGCGGACGCCGGCTCGGCGCGGCCGGGTCACAGCGAGCATCAGACCGGTCTCGCCCTCGACGTCGTGGCCTGCGATGCCGGGTGCGGCGGTCTCGACGGCTTCGGGGCGACGCGGCAGAGCGAATGGGTGGCCGCGCACGCCTGGGAGTACGGGTTCATCGTGCGCTACGAGCAGGTCGGCACCCCCGTCACCGGATACGCGCCGGAGCCCTGGCACCTGCGCTACGTCGGCACGGAGCTCGCGGCGGCGTATCACGAGGGCGGCTTCCACACCCTCGAGGAGTTCTTCGGCCTGCCCGCCGCTCCCGACTACGAGCACTGAGCGGACGGGTCCGCGGTGGCGCTCGGCGTGCTCTGAGGCTTTCCACAAAGGCGGTACCCAGTCCCACTCGGGATGGGATGCATTCTCACAATCGCCTGTCCTGCCCCGTGTTCCCGCCGTAGACTCGCCGGAGCAACGACGCACGACACGTTCGGGAGGACGGCATGGAACGCGACATCTACGAAGAGGATCACGAGGCATTCCGCGACCTCGTCAAGGATTTCGTCAAGCGCCACGTCACGCACGAGGCGATCGAGAAGTGGGACGCCGCCGGCGAGGTGGACCGCGCCACGATGCGCGCCGCCGGTGAGGCGGGCATCATCGGGCTCTCCGTGCCCGAGGAGTTCGGCGGCGCCGGGATGCTGCAGGACTACCGCTTCCGCGCGATCGTGAACGAAGAGGTCATCGCGGCCGGAGCCGGCTCGCTCGCCGGGGCCTTCGGCATCCAGGACGACCTGGCCGTGCCGTACCTCGTGCACATGGGCACGCAGGAGCAGAAGGAGAAGTGGTTGCCCCGCATGGCCACCGGCGAGGTCGTCGGCGCGCTCGCGATGACCGAGCCCGGTGCCGGCTCCGACCTGCGCGGCATCAAGACCACGGCGAAGAAGGTCGACGGCGGCTACCTCGTCAACGGCGCCAAGACGTTCATCTCGTCGGGCGCGACCGCCGACCTCGTCGTGACCTTCGTCAAGACGGGCGAGGGCAACCGGCCCGACGCGTTCAGCCTCGTCCTCATCGAGAAGGGCATGGAGGGGTTCGACAACGGCAAGAAGCTCTCGAAGATGGGCTTCCACGGTCACGACACCGCCGAGCTGTCGTTCAGCGACGTGTTCGTTCCCGAGGAGAACCTCATCGGCGGCGTCGAGGGTAAGGGCTTCATCCAGCTCATGATGAACCTCCCGCTCGAGCGCCTCTCGATCGGCGTGGCCGGAGCCGCCGCCGCGCAGGCCGCGTTCGACTGGACCGTCGCGTACACCAAGGACCGCGAGGCCTTCGGGGAGCGCATCATCGACTTCCAGAACAGCCGCTTCACCATCGCCGACATGTCCGCCACGGTCGACGCGCTGTGGGCCTTCATCGACCGCGCGCTCCTGGCGTACAAGGACGGCAGGCTCTCGGCCGAAGAGGCCGCGAAGGTCAAGTTCTGGGCCACCGAGCGCGAGTGGGAGGTGCTCGACGCCGGGGTCCAGCTCCACGGCGGCTACGGCTACATCACGGAGTACCCGATCGCCCGCGCCTTCCTCGACGCCCGTGTGCACCGCATCTACGGCGGCACGAACGAGATCATGCGCGAGATCGTCGGGCGTCAGATCGCCGGCAAGCGCTGAGGTCTCCGGGCACAGCTTCGGAGATCCCCGACGACACGCCGGGGCGGCCTCGTCCGCCCCGGCGTGTCGTGCTGTGGCTCCGAAGTCGTGCCCGGGCTCAGGCGAGAGGCTCGGCGGCGGCCTCGCGGGCGGCCTTCGAGGCGGGGGAGGCGGCGCCGATCTTCCAGTAGCCGCAGAAGCTGACGGCATTCTTGTCGACGCCGCGCTCGCCGACGAGCTGCTTGCGGACGCCGGAGGCCAGGGACTGCTCGCCGGCCGCGTACGCGTGGAACGGAGCATCGGGCAGAGCGGTGCGAGCGAGGGCGTCCAGGGCGAGAACCCCGGGCGGGATCTCGTGAGGCCGCACGATCCACACCACGTCGAGCCCCGACGGATGCGGGAACTCCAGGGCGTCCTCCGCGGACGGGACCTCGATGATCGCCGTGCCCGCGGCGTCGGCCGGCAGGGAGGCGCTGATCGACGCGATCGCGGGGAGGGCGGTCTCGTCGCCCACGAGCACCACCCGGTCGGTGCCCCGCTCGGGGTTGAACGTCAGGCCCTCGTCGATGATGAGGACGTGCTCGCCGGGGGCGCAGGTCTCCGCCCATCGGGAGGCCGGACCGGCGGTGCCGTCGGCCGCCGAGCCGTGCAGCACGAAGTCGACGTCGAGCTCGGCGCCGGTCTCGGGCGTGGCCGGGCGGTACGCGCGCACGGTGTAGTTGCGCATCACGGGGCGCTCGCCGTCGGGGATGCGGAGGAACTTCAGATACCCGAACATCCGGTTGGCCTTGGCGGGCACGCGCTCCAGTCCGGCCTCCCCGCCGATCGGCAGGAACAGCCGGAACCATTGGTCGTAGCCCATCGGACGGAAGCGGTCGATCTCGCCGCCGCCCAGGGTCACCCGCACCCAGTGCGGCGCGAGCCGTTCGGTACGGAGCACGGTGAGGTACAGGAGCTCGGCCGTCTCCGGCTTGACCATCTTGCTGAATGCCATGCGGGCGCCTTTCAGGGGAGCTGCCAGGGGAAGAAGACGACGAAGATCGCCGCCGAGGCGGCGAGCATGGCCGCGGTGAAGACGGTGTCCCTCGTGCGGAACGGCACGAGGTGCCGCTCGGTCCGGGTCGGATGCGCGCCGAACGCCCGGGAGTCCATCGCGAGGGCGACGCGCTCCGCATGCCGGATGGCACCCGCGAGCAGCGGGACGATGTACCCCCAGCCCCGCGCGATCCGGGCGAAGGGCCCGCGGCCGCCGTGGGAGCCGCGCACCCGGTGCGCGGCACGGATGACGGCGAGCTCGTGGCCGAAGCGGGGCACGAAGCGGAAGGCGGCCAGGGCCGTGTACCCGATGCGGTACGGCACGCGCAGCTGCTGCACGCTCGCACGCACGAGGTCGGAGCCGCTGGTGGTGAGGCCGCCGACGAGCGCGAGCGCGACGATCGATCCGAGTCGGAGCGCCGTGGCGAACCCGATGAGGAGGGCGCCGCCGTAGAGGGTCCAGTCACCGATCGTCACGACGGGGGTGGTGTCGGCGACCAGGGCCGCGTCGACCCACAGCGAGAAGCCGACGCCGATCGCGACCATGCCCACGGGCAGACCGAGCAGGAGCAGCGCGAGGAGGCGCCCCGTCACCCGCGCCCCGACGAGGATGAGGACGTAGGCGAGCACGAGGAAGGCAGCGGGGGTGGCCAGATCTCGCACGAAGACGAGGAGCAGCATGGCGGGGGCGAAGCCGGCGACCTTCGCCAGCGGGTTGAGGCCGTAGAGGAACTGCCGCCGCGACGTGGCCGTGAGCGGCGCATACGGATCGAGCGTGGTCATCGTCATGGCGACACCTCCCACCCGGCCGCGGTGAGCACGCGCTGCAAGGCGGGGACGCGCAAGCCCGCGGAGGGGAGGATCGCGGGATCGGCGAACAGCTCCGCCGTCGGACCGGCGGCCCGGACCCGCCCGTCGGCGAGGACGACCGTGTCGGTGGCGTGCTCGGCGACGAGCTGCAGGTCGTGGGTGACGATGACCACGGTCGTGCCGTCCGCCCGGAGGCTCTCCAGCAGCGCCAGGAGCTCGGCCGCCCTGGCGCGGTCCTGCCCGAAGGTGGGCTCGTCGAGGGCGAGGACACGGGGGCGGCTGATGAGGGCGGTGCCGACTGAGAGCCGTCGCTTCTCACCGCCGGAGAGGAGGAACGGGTGCACCCCGGCCTTGTGCGACAGTCCGAACCGCTCCAGCATCTCCGCCACACGCGTGCGGACCTCGTCGTCCGGCACGTGGCGCAGGCGGAGACCGTGGGCGAGCTCGTCGAACACGGTGGCGGCGATGAACTGGTGCTCCGGGTTCTGGAACACGAAGCCGATGCGGACCGCGAGCTCCCGAGGGGAGGCCGTCCCTGGATCGATGCCGTCGGCGGAGACCCGACCCCTCGGCGGCGGCACGACTCCGGCGAGAGCCTGGATCAGCGTCGTCTTGCCCGCCCCGTTCGCCCCGACGATCGCGGTGAGGCTCCCGGCGGCGATGTCGAGGTCGACCCCGTGCAGGATCTCGGTGCGGCGCCGCGCGACGGTGAGGCCGCGGGCCCGGATGATCGGCTCTGGTCCGGCGGGGCGAGGGCCGTCGACCGGCACCGAGGACGCGGCGCCGGGGCCGGGAGGCAGTGCGGCGGCCAGCGCCTCGGGCGTCAGCGGCAGCGGGTCGAGGACGATCCCCCGGTCGCGGAGGCGGAGGGCGGCGAGCGTCGCGGCGGGCAGCCAGACCCCCATCGCCAGGAGCTCGTCGGCGTGCGCGCGGATGGTCTCGGCCGCCGGACCGTCGAAGACCACCCGGCCCTCGCGGTCGAGCACGATGGTGCGCGTGACGAAGCGCATCGCCGCATCGAGGTTGTGCTCGACGAGGAGGATGGCCCGGTCTCCGGCGGCGACGACCTCGGTCAGCGCCGCGTACACGTCGTCGATCCCCTGCGGGTCGAGGTTCGCGGTCGGCTCGTCCAGCACGATGAGAGGAGAGCCCATCGCGAGGGCGCAGGCGATGGCGAGACGCTGCCGCCCGCCGCCGGACAGGTGGTCGGGGTTGTCGTCGCGGCGCTCCCACAAGCCGACGCGCCGCAACGCCTCCTCCACGCGGGCGCGCACGGCCTCCACCGGGAGCAGGAGGTTCTCCGGGCCGAAGGCCACCTCGTCGTACACCGTCCCCGTGACGATCTGCGCGTCCGGATCCTGGAAGACCATGGCGACGTGCGTGCTGAGCGTCGCGGTGTGCGCGGTGGTGGTGTCGATACCTCCGGCCTCGACCGCGCCGGTCATCGTCGTGGGGAGCGCGTGCGGGATGAGGCCGTTGAGGGCGAGCGTGAGCGTCGACTTCCCGGAACCGGACGGGCCGAGCAGCAGCACGACCTCGCCGGGATCGATGTCGAAGGTCACGTCACGGGGCGACGGGTGCACGGCGTCCGCGTGGGTGAGGGTCAGCTCGCGCACGCGGAGGAGGGGTGCGGATGGGCGCACGGCACGTCCCTGGTTCGACGGAGGGTGTGCCTCTAACTTAGCTGAGCCTTACCTGTGCTGCCAGTGGGCCCGTGCGCGATCAGCGGCGCGCGACCCCGGCGGTGCGCAGCGCCGAACCGATGGCGAGGCCGATCGCCGTCCAGGCCACCGGACCGAGCACGGAGATCGTCAGGTACAGCAGCTGGGCCCACAGCGGCATGACCGCGAGGTTCGCCGCGAAGAACACCGCCACCGCCACGACGACGCCGATCACGACCGCCGAGACGAAGAACCGCCAGGCGCCCCAGGAGCGATAGCGGGTGAGGGCGGCGACACCCTCCTGGATGAGGCCGAAGAGCAGCGCCGTGCCGATGAACCGCAGCGACCACGCCGGGTTGAAGGCGCTCGCGATGAGCGCCGCGAACACGTGCGTGATGAGCGCCACGAACGGCAGTCGCAGCACCTCCTGCGCGATGATGCCCGGCAGCACGTGCGAGCCCAGCACGAGCCCGTAGAGGAACAGCAGGGGGCTGGCCAGGAGGAGGGGAGTGACCCATCCGGCGATGCCGCCGAGGATGCCCGTGGCGACACCGATCGCCGCGCAGATCAGCAGCACTCTGGTCGACAGGACGGAGGTTCGGGCCACGTCTCCAGCCTACTGGCGACATTCGGAGAGTCGGCCGCCGTCCATCCTGACCGATCGGCACGATCGGGGGCGACCATCTTTCAGTTCTCGATCCGGCGCCGGAAGGCGGGGCTATCGTGAGCCGCGGTGCGGCGACGACGCGGCATCGGGATCATCGGATCATCAGGAGCGAGATATGGGTCGAACACCCCTTCGGATCGCAGCAGCCACCACCCTGGCGACGCTGTTCATCGCATCGACGGCAACCGCAGGCCACGCAGCGACCGGGGAGGTGACGCACCCCGTTCCGGTCGCGGGGACCCCCGGGCACTACATCGTGATCATGAAGGCCGATCCCCTCGCCAGCTACGAAGGCGATGTCAAGGGCCTGAAGGCGACGAAGCCTGACGAGGGCGAGCAGCTCGAGACGCAGTCGCAGGACGCGCGGCGCTACGTCAAGCACCTCGAGTCGGAGCAGAAGAGCCTCATCAACGACGTCGGCGTCACCCCGGACACGACCTACCAGGTGGTTCTCAACGGTTTCAGCGCCGACCTCTCGGGTGAGCAGGTGGACCAGCTCCGCGCCTCGAAGGACGTCCTCGGGGTGTACCCCGACGAGATCCGTCACCCCGATGCGCAGACCTCCACCGACTACCTCGGCCTCGGCGACGACCGCAAGGGTCGCGGTGGGGTGTGGCAGCAGACCGGAGGCGTGAAGAAGGCGGGCGAGGGCGTCGTGGTCGGCGTGATCGACACCGGCATCGCTCCCGAGCACCCCTCGTTCGAGGGCAAGAAGCTCAAGCAGCAGAAGAAGCAGAACAGCCGGCACAAGGGCACGGACCCGTACACCGACGGCACCTACGTCTACTTCGACAAGTCCGACGGCGGACAGTTCCGCGGCGCGATGGTCGATGGTCAGGACTGGGATGAGCGCGACTACTCGACGAAGCTCATCGGCGGGCAGTACTTCTTCGCGGGAGCCCAGGCGGCCGGGTTCGACTTCCAGTACGACTACCTCTCCCCGCGCGACGGCGACGGTCACGGCTCGCACACGGCGAGCACCGCCGCAGGCAACTTCGGAGTGGACGCCGAGGTCGAGGGTGTCGACTTCGGAACGGTCTCCGGTGTCGCGCCCGGGGCGAAGGTCGCGGCCTACAAGGCCTGCTACGTCGGCCCGGACACGACCGTGACCACGGATGACATCTGCGCGCTGAGCGACCTCGTCGCCGCCATCGATCAGGCCGTGGCGGACGGTGTCGACGTGATCAACTACTCGATCGGCGGCGGCGCCGCGAGCACCGTGATGGCTCCCGAAGACCTCGCGTTCCTCAACGCCGCGGCCGCCGGTGTCTTCGTCGCGACCAGCGCGGGCAACGACGGCCCCGATCCGGTCACCGCCGACCACGCCTCGCCGTGGTACACGACGGTCGCCGCCTCCACCATCCCGACGTGGGAGGGCACCGTGCAGTTCGACGGCTTCGAGCAGGCCGGGGCCTCGGTGACCGTCCCGTTCGGCGAGAGCGTCTCCGGACCCTCCATCGCCGCTGTGGATGCCGCGGCGTCCGGTGCGGCGGATGCGCAGCTGTGCCTGCCGGGCACCCTCGACCCGGCGAAGGTCGCCGGACACATCGTCGTCTGCGACCGCGGCGGCAACGCCCGCGCGGAGAAGTCGCAGGTCGTGAAGGACGCCGGGGGCATCGGCATGGTCCTGGTGAACGTGCCCGGTGGTGCGGACTCCCTCGACAACGACTTCCACGCCGTGCCCACGGTGCACCTGAACGCCGTGCACCGTGCGGCCGTGCTCGCCTACGTGCAGGGCGGAGTCGATCGGCCGATCACCCTCGTCGGCGAGAACACCACCGGTGTGATCACGCCGACCCCGCAGATCGCGGGCTTCTCGAGCCGCGGACCGGTCCTCGCCGACGGCACCGATGTCCTCAAGCCGGACATCGCCGCTCCGGGAGTGGCGATCCTCGCCGCCACGCACAACGCCCCGGGTGAGGACCCGACCTTCGGCATCCTCTCCGGGACGTCGATGGCCTCCCCGCACATCGCCGGCCTCGGCGCGCTCTACCTCGGGGAGCACCCGCGGGCGACCCCGGGCGAGATCCGTTCGGCCCTGATGACGACGGCCTCCGACACCGTGCTCCCCGACGGATCGAAGAACACGAACCCGTTCGAGCAGGGAGCCGGACAGGTCGATGCGACGCGGTTCCTGAACCCCGGTCTGCTCTACCTCAACGGCTTCAAGGACTGGGCGGCGTTCCTCGACGGGAAGGGGCTGTCGGACTTCCCCGGCATCGACCCCATCGACGGCAGCGATCTGAACCAGGCATCGATCTCGATCGGCTCCCTGGCCAGCGCGCAGACCGTCACCCGCTCGGTCACCTCGACCGAGAAGGGCGTGTTCACGGCGAAGGCCTCCGTCCCCGGCGTGAACGTCACCGTCACGCCGTCCCAGCTCTCCTTCGACAAGCCGGGGCAGACGAAGACCTTCACGGTCACGTTCGACAGCACCACCGCGCCGGTCGAGCAGTGGGCCACGGGTTCACTCACCTGGACGAGCAAGAAGAACACGGTGCGCTCGCCGATCGCGGTGTTCCCGGTCACGGCGGATGCCCCGGCCGAGGTCACCGGCACCGGCGTCGACGGCAGCACGACGGTGGACATCACCCCCGGCCTCGACGGTGATCTGGCGCTGGGTGTCTCGGGTCTCACGCCGTTCCAGCTCCTCATCGACCCGGACAACCCGGTCGAGGGGCATTCCGGGAACGAGAAGTCGGGCGACGCGAACAAGGACGTGTCCTGGATCGTGGACGTGCCGGAGGGCGCCACCCTCTCGCGGTTCGACCTCGACTCGTCCGACGACGAGGGCAGCGATCTCGACCTCACCGTCTACCGGGTGGTGAGCCCCGATGACCTGCGCTACTACGAGCGCTGGCAGTCGGCGACGGGCTCGGCCGACGAGCAGGTGACGATCCCCGCCCCGACAGCGGGCACCTACCTCGTCGTCGCCAACGTGTACGCGACCACCGGGCCGATGACGTGGGACATGACCCACGCCTCCGTGCTGCCGGACGGAGAGGGGTCGTTCACCGCGACGCCGAACCCGATCGACGCGGTCCGCGGGGAGAAGACGAGCTACGAGCTGAGCTGGAGCGGTCTCACCGCCGGCACCCGCTACCTCGGACTCGTCCAGTACGGCGACTCGGCCGTGCGCACCGTGGTGACGGTCACGACGCCCGCGGATGCCGCGCCGACGCCGACTCCCGCGCCGAAGCCGTCGCCGACTCCCGAGCCGACGCCGACCCCGGATCCGACTCCGACGCCGGGGCCGACCCCGGAGCCGACCGAGCCTCCGGAGACCGACGCCCCCGGGTGATCCGGGATCGTCTGCACGACACCGGCACGGCCGCACGAGGAATCCCTCGTGCGGCCGTGCCGTCGCATTCGGGCATCCGTTCGTCGCACGGCCGCCGCCGCTCGTCGCAGCGTCCCCGGATCCGGAAGCGACAGCGGGACGCCCTCCCTACCGTGGGGAGACGCAATGATGCGCCCCCAGAGGAGAACCCCATGACCGCACCTTCGTCGCGCCGCCGCGACGGCGCCGGGCTCGTCGACGACGACCCCGTCATCGAGACCGACCCGAACCTCCCACCCGTCGCCCTCTCCGCGGAGCACGAGGCGAAGAGCCGCCGCTGGACCCTGCCGAAGATCCTGCTGTGGACGGCCATCGCCCTCCTCGGCGGCGTCGCCTGGGTGATGCTCGCCATCGTGCGCGGGGAGACCGTGAACGCGATCTGGTTCGTGTTCGCCGCCGTCTGCACCTACCTGATCGGCTACCGCTTCTACTCCAAGGTCATCGAGCGGTACATCACCCGCCCCGACGACCGCCGCGCCACGCCCGCCGAGGTGAAGCAGGACGGCAAGGACTACGTCCCCACCGACCGCCGGGTGCTCTACGGTCACCACTTCGCCGCCATCGCCGGCGCCGGACCGCTCGTCGGCCCCGTGCTCGCGGCGCAGATGGGCTACCTCCCCGGCACCATCTGGATCATTGTGGGCGTCGTGCTCGCGGGAGCCGTGCAGGACTACACGGTGCTCTTCTTCTCGATGCGGCGCGGCGGCAGGACCATCGGCCAGATGGCGCGCCAGGAGCTCGGCAAGATCGGCGGCACCGCGGCGATCATCGCCTCGCTGCTCATCATGCTCATCATCGTCGCGATCCTCGCGCTCGTCGTCGTGAACGCCCTCGGGGAGAGCCCGTGGGGCGTCTTCTCCGTCGCGATGACCATCCCGATCGCTCTCTTCATGGGCGTGTACCTCCGCTACCTGCGCCCGGGCAAGGTCACCGAGGTCTCGATCATCGGCTTCGTGCTGCTCATGGCCGCGATCATCGGCGGCGGCTGGGTCGCCGGCACCGAGTGGGGTCAGGCGCTCTTCCACCTCGACCGCACCACGATCGCGTGGGGCATCATCATCTACGGCTTCATCGCCGCGGTGCTGCCGGTGTGGCTGCTGCTCGCGCCGCGTGACTACCTCTCCACCTTCATGAAGATCGGCGTCATCGTGATGCTCGCCGGGGCAATCGTCCTCGTGCGTCCGGAGATCTCGGTCCCCGCGGTCAGCATCTTCGGTGAGAACGGCATGGGTCCGGTGTTCGCCGGGCCGCTGTTCCCCTTCCTGTTCGTGACGATCGCGTGCGGCGCGTTGTCCGGATTCCATGCGCTGATCGCGTCGGGCACCACACCGAAGCTCGTCGAGAAGGAGCGGCAGACCCGGTTCATCGGCTACGGCGGCATGCTCATGGAGTCGTTCGTCGCGATCATGGCCCTCGTCGCCGCGATCTCGATCGACCAGGGCATCTACTTCGCCATGAACGCCCCCGCCGCCGCGACCGGGGGCACCGTGGAGGGAGCGGTCGCCTTCGTGAACTCGCTCGGGCTGACCGGGGTGAACCTCACCCCCGACATGCTCACGGGCACGGCGGCGGCGGTCGGCGAGGAGTCGATCGTCTCGCGCACCGGTGGTGCTCCGACGCTCGCGCTCGGCCTCGCACACATCATGCAGCAGGCCCTCGGCGGACAGGCGCTCATGGCGTTCTGGTACCACTTCGCGATCATGTTCGAGGCCCTGTTCATCCTCACGGCGGTGGACGCCGGCACCCGGGTCGCCCGCTTCATGCTGCAGGACTCGATCGGCGCCTGGTTCCCGAAGTTCCGCGACGTCTCCTGGCGTCCCGGGGTGTGGATCTGCACCGCGATCATGGTGGCCGGCTGGGGAGCGATCCTCATCCTCGGCGTCACCGACCCGCTCGGCGGCATCAACACCTTCTTCCCGCTGTTCGGCATCGCGAACCAGCTGCTCGCGGCGATCGCGCTCGCCGTGGTGCTGGCCATCGTCGCCAAGCGTGGTCGCAGCTACTTCCGGTGGCTGTGGATCATCGCGCTGCCGCTCGCGTTCACCGCGGTCGTCACCATCACGGCGTCGCTCTACAAGATCTTCTCGCCGGTGCCGGCGATCGGATACTGGGCGAACCACTTCCGGTACCTGGAGGCGCTGAACTCCGGTGACACCACGCTCGGCGCGCCGGAGGTGCTGCAGGCGGTCATCCGCAACACCGCGGTGCAGGGCACGCTGTCGATCATCTTCGTGGTGCTCGCGATCATCGTCATCGTCATGGCCGTCATCGCGACCGTGAAGGCGATCCGCAACGGCGGCGGTGAGAACACCGAGGACCCGCCCGTCCCGTCGCGCCGCTTCGCCCCGGCCGGGTTCCTCCCCGACGCGGAGGAGCGCGAGCTGGAGAAGCAGTGGGAGCCGATCCTCGCCGAAGAGCGCGCGGCGGCACGGCACTGAGATGACCTCCACGGTGGATCGGACGGATGCCGCGACCTCCCCGCTGCGGGCGCTGTGGAGCGCCCTCGGCCGGGTCGGCCGCGGCATCCGCTGGTACATGACGACGCTGATGGGCGACACCGCGTACGCCACGTACGTCGCCCATCACCGTCGGCATCATCCGGACGAGGAGCCGCTGACGGAGCGGCAGTTCTGGCGTCAGCGGATGGACGACCAGGACCGCAATCCCGGTGCCCGCTGCTGCTGACCCTTCGACAGGCTCAGGGCCCTTCGACAGGCTCAGGGACCCAGGGTGGGTCGCTGAGCCTGTCGAAGCGCCAGGTGGGTCGCTGAGCCTGTCGAAGCGCCAGGGTGGGTCGCTGAGCCTGTCGAAGCGCGGGTCGCTGAGCCTGACGGCGCGTCCCTAGGCTGAGCGCATGAACGACGTCGTCCTCGCCGCGATCCTCGGCGCGCTCGGCGGCATCGCCCTCACGGCGCTGCTGCTGCTCGCCCGGCGGTTCGCGCGCGGCTCGGCCGACCTCGGCAGCGAGGCGGAGCAGGGGGCGCTGCGGGCGCTGCACCAGGCGAGCCTCGCCGCTCCGCACCTCCGCGGCGGACTGACCGGGCCGGATGCGGTCAAGGCCGCCCGGCACCTGCGGGCTCTGCTGGGCAGCGCCGCGGTGGCCATCGTCGGCGAGGACGACACGGTCACCCTCGACGGCGCCGCGGACGGGCTCGAATCCGCCGCCCTGCGCATCGCCGCCCAGGTGCGCGCGTCCGGGCGGCGGCAGGTGTTCCCCGCGCCCTCGCGGACGGACGACCTGGAGGCGGTCGGCGCGCCCATCCTCGTCGACGGGGTGCCGGTCGGGGTGGTCGTCGCCTTCGCGTCCCCGGTGCGGGCCGCGCTCGTGCGGGCGGCGGAGGAGGTCGCCGACTGGTGCGCGGCGCAGGTCGAGCTCGGCGGACTCGAGGCCTCCCGCACCCAGCTCACCGAGGCGGAGCTCCGGGCTCTGCGTGCGCAGATCTCCCCGCACTTCATCTACAACGCGCTCACCGCGATCGCCTCGTTCATCACGACCGACCCCGACCGGGCCCGCGACCTCGTGCTCGAGTTCGCCGACTTCACGCGCTACTCCTTCCGCCGGCACGGGGAGTTCACCACGCTCGCGGAGGAGCTGGGCAGCATCCACTCGTACCTCGAACTGGAGCGGGCGCGGTTCGGCGAACGCCTGCGGGTGACGCTGCAGATCGCGCCCGAGACGCTCGCGACGGTCATCCCCTTCCTCTCGGTGCAGCCGCTCGTGGAGAACGCCGTGCGGCACGGCCTGGAGCCGGGAGAGGGCGGGGGCGAGATCCGCATCACCTCCCGCGACGACGGCACGCACACCGAGATCCTCGTCGAGGACGACGGGGTCGGCATGGACCCGGCGGGTCTGCGCGCGCTGCTCACGGCGCGTGAGGACGGCGGTCACGTGGGCCTGCGGAACGTCGACACCCGGCTTCGCCAGGTCTACGGCAGCGGGGGTGGTCTGGTCGTCGAGACCAACGCCGGCGCGGGTACCCTGGTGCGCATGCGAGTCCCGAAATCGCAGCCCCTCCACGACCCGGACGACGACTGAGGAGCGGCATGATCGACGTCCTCGTCGCCGACGACGAGCAGCCGGCCCTCGACGAGCTCGTGCACCTGTTGCGCGCCGACCCGCGCATCGGCGAGATCCTCACCGCGAGTAACGGCGCCGACGCGCTGCGTCACCTCTCCGCGCGTGCGGTGCGGATCGCCTTCCTCGACATCCACATGCCCGGCCTGCTCGGCACCGAGCTCGCCCGCGCGCTCCTCGGTCTCGCGGAACCGCCCGCGGTCGTGTTCGTCACCGCCGACGAGGCCCGCGCGGTCGAGGCTTTCGAACTGCGCGCCGCGGACTACCTCCTCAAGCCGGTCCGGCGGGAACGGCTCCGAAACGCCGTGGACCGGGTGATCGAGCAGGAGGCCGCACCGCGCGGCGAGGACGAGGTGCTGCCGGTGACCGTGGGCGCGTCCGTGCGGTTCGTGCGGCGCAGCGACGTGCGCTGGGTGCAGGCGCAGGGCGACTACGCGCGCCTGCACACCGAGGACGACGGGCCCGGCCATCTCGTGCGCATCCCGCTCTCCGAGCTCGAGACGCGGTGGGCGCCGGCGGGATTCCTCCGCATCCACCGTTCCACCCTCGTCCGCATCGCCGCGGTGACCGAGGCGCGGCTGTCGGGCGGGGAACCCGTCGTGGTCGTCGGCACGGCCGTGCTGCCGGTGAGCAGAAGGCTCGTCGCGGCGGTGCGGGAGGCCCTCGTGCGCGGAGAGGGGGCCGGATGACCGAGGCGCCGAAGCGGGTGCGCGTCACGGCGGACACCCCGCCGCGCCGCTCCGCCGCCGCCACCCGGGGGATCGCGCTGCCCGGTGCCCCGGTCGCGGAGGCCGATGCCGTCTACGCCCGTGCCCTGATGCGCAGCCAGCTCCGGCTCGCCCTCGGCACCGTCGCCGGCTTCGTGGTGGTCGTCGTCGCCCTGGCACTCGGGATCGCGCTCATCCCCGAGATCGACGCCGTCGTCCTCGGCGGGCTGCCGCTGTCGTGGCTCCTCCAGGCCTTCGCGTTCTACCCGGTGATCCTCGTCTTCGCGGTGCTGTACGTGCGCACGGCGGTCCGCAACGAGCGGCGGTACCGCGCCCTGCGGGACCGCGAGTGAACGCCGTGCTCGACCTCGTCGGGGTCGCCCTGGTCGTGATCGCCACCCTCTTCATCGGCGTGTACGGGCTGCGGGTGTCGCGCACGACGAGCGACTTCTTCGTGGCGTCGCGGACGGTGCGTCCGGTCTGGAACGCCTCGGCCATCAGCGGCGAGTACCTCTCGGCCGGCACCTTCCTCGGCCTCTCCGGGCTGGTGCTGCTGGACGGCGCCCGCGGCTTCTGGTTCCCCATCGGGTACGCCGCGGGGTACCTGCTCGTGCTCGTCTTCGTGGCCGCGCCCCTGCGCCGCAGCGGGGCGTACACGATCCCCGATTTCGTCGAGGCCCGGCTCGACTCGACCGCCGCGCGCCGTGTCACCAGCCTCGCGGTCCTCATCATCGGCTGGCTCTACATCGTGCCGCAACTGCACGGCGCGGGCATCACTCTCGTCGTGGTGGCCGGGCTGCCGGAGTGGGTCGGGGCCGTGACGATCGCGGTGCTCGTGGCGGCGGCGGTCGCCGCGGGCGGCATGCGCGCGATCACCTTCGTGCAGGCCTTCCAGTACTGGCTCAAGCTCACGGCGCTCCTCGTGCCGGTGGTGTGCATCGCTTTCGCCCTGAGCGGCGGGCCGCACGACTTCGATCCCGCGCTCGTCTTCCCCGCTGAGGCCGGGCCGTCGGGCTTCGACGCCTACGAGACCGCGTCGCTGCTGCTCGCCCTGCTCCTCGGCACGATGGGGCTGCCGCACGTCCTGGTGCGGTTCTACACGAGCCCGACCGGAGCCTCCGCGCGGCGGACCACCGTGATCGTCATCGCCATGGTGAGCGCGTTCTACGCCGTGTCGAGCGCGATGGGGCTCCTGGCGCGGATCGCCGCCCCCGACCTCGCACGGCCCGGGGTCGCCGACACCGTGGTGCTGCAGCTCCCGTCGCGGGTGTTCCCTGGACTCGCGGGTGAGCTGCTGACGGCGCTCATCGTCGCGGGGGCCTTCGCCGCGTTCCTGGCGACCTCGGCCGGGCTCGTGGTCTCGCTCGCGGGGGTCATCAGCCAGGACGTCTTCTCCGGCTCCGTGCGCTCCTTCCGCCTGTCCGCAGTGCTGTGCGCGCTCGTGCCGCTGGGGGTCGCGCTGCTCACGGTTCCCGCGGGACTCGTGTCGAGCGTGGGGGTGGTGTTCGTCGTGGCGGCGTCGACGCTCTCGCCCGTGGTGCTGCTGGGCGTGTGGTGGCGCGGCCTCACCGCGCGCGGGGCGGTCGCGGGCATGGTGTGCGGCGGCGTCGCGACCGGGCTCGCCCTGCTCGTGCACGCCGCGGTGGACGGGGTCGGCGTCGCGGCGCCCTACCTCGCGCAGCCCGCCGCCTGGACGATCCCGCTGGCGACCGGGGTCACGGTCGCCGTGTCGCTGCTCGACCCTCGAGGACCCTCGCCCCGCACGGACCGCTTCCTCGCCCGCGTGCACACCCCCGACCGCGCCTGAGTCTGCCTCTGCTTCCCGGACTCTGCCTCCTGGAACAGGCGATCGCGCGGGTTCAGGCCGGTGAAAGCCCATCGAGCCTGAGCCGGCGCGAGTGCCTGAAGAGCGGGGAGGGTCGGTGCGGTCGAGTCAGGGGACTCCAGCGCGTTGGCAGGCCCTGGCGCGAGAACAGGCAGGGAGACCCAGGAGTGCCTGAGCTCGCGTGGGTGCCTGAGCTCGCGTGGGTGCCTGAACTCGCGTGGGTGCCTGAACTGGTTGGAGTGCCTGAACTCGCGTGGGTGCCTGAACTGGCGTGGGCGCCGGTTCGGGCGCGTCAGCGAGGTCGCGCGCGAGGGCAGGCAGTGGCGTGAGAGCAGGCAGGGAAGGGAGGGAGTGCCTGTTCTGGCGGGAGTGCCTGGACTGGCGTGGGTGCCTGTTCGGGCGCGACAGCGAGGTCGCGCGCGAGGGCAGGCAGTGGCGTGAGAGCAGGCAGGGAGAGTCCTGGGTGCCTGAATCAGCGGGAGTGCCTGAATCAGCGGGAATGCCTGGATCAGCGGGAGTGCCTGTGCAGGAGTGCCTGTGCAGGAGTGCCTGTGCGGGGGTCAGAGGGAGCGGCTGCGTGGCATCAGGCGCACCGGGGGGAGTGGCGGCGCGGGGATGCGCTGGTCGTGCCCCTCGACGACGCCGAACCGGGGGGATGCGGCCTCCCAGTCCTCGCGGGCGGCGGCGATCTCGTCGTGGGAGCGCCCGGCGAAGTTCCACCACATGACGATCTCGTCCTCGAACGGCTCACCCCCGAGCAGGAACAGCAACCCGCCCTCGCTGCTGGTCACCTCGACGCCGTCGCGGGAATCGCCGAGGTAGAGCATGTCGTTGCGGGTCATCGCGTGCTCGGGGACGGCGGCGTCGCCCTCGACGAGGAGCAGCGCGTGCTCCCACTCGGGCCGCAGCGGCAGGCGCACCGTGGTTCCGGCCGGCACGACGATCTCCGCCCCGACGATCGGCGTGTGCACGGTCGCCGGCGAGTGCACGCCCGCGAACTCGCCGAGCACGACTGTGGCCGTGGCGTCCGATCCGGTCGCGGCCGAAAGGGTCGTCGTCGGCAGGTCGGTGTGCCGCTCGAAGCCGCCGTCGCCGTGGCGCGCGGACTCGGGGAGAACGACCCAGAACTGCAGCGCGTCCAGCGGGACGGGGCCCTCGCCCACGGAGTACTCCGAGTGCGAGATGCCGTTGCCGGCGGTCATGAGGTTGAGCTGACCGCGCCGGAGGTCGGCGTCGCTGCCCAGCGAATCGCGGTGCCGGATCTCGCCGACCAGTGGCCACGTCACCGTCTGCAGACCGATGTGCGGGTGCGGCTCGACGCGCATCCGGGTCTCGGCCGGGCCGAACCGGTCGAGGAAGCACCACGCGCCGATGGTGGGGAGGTTGCGATGCGGCAGCACCCGCAGCACCTCCATGCCGCGCACGCCCCCGAGCGGCACCGCCCGGGGCTCGAGGACGAGGCGGCGTTGCCCGATCATTCCGCCCTGCCCGTGGGGTCCTCATCCGCGCCGGCCGACTCCTCCTGCACCGGGGCGTCCGCCGTCGAGCCCGGGCGCTGCGGCCAGCGGATCTCGGCGCCGGGCACCTCGCGCGTCTTGAGGTACTTCGCGATGTACGGGCAGAGCGGCACGATCGCGTCGCCCGTCGACGCGACGTCGGTCAGTGCCGCCGCGGCGAGCTTTCCCGCCAGGCCCTGGCCCTGGAACGCGGGGTCGATCTCGGTGTGCAGGAACCGGATCACGCCGGGGCGGGTGTCGAACTCGGCGAACCCGGCCAGCACGTCATCGGAACGGATCTCGTAGCGGGAGGCCTCGTCGTTGCGGGTCACGGTGATGTCGGTCATCGGATGCTCCTTCCGGCGTCTGGAACCAACCTACGCCCGGGACCGAGGGTGCGGGCCTGTGGACGTCGCCGTGCCGCTGTCCGTCGGGGTGATTACGCTGGAGGGATGCCGCAGACTCCCCGCGATCCGTACGACGGATGGATCCCCGAGCCGGACGCGGCATCCGACCAGCCCTGGGACGACGGGTGGGAGCCGACCGAGCCGCCGGAGCCGATGGACTGGGAGCCGCAGGGCGCGGGCTTCGAGCCGCCCCTCGACTGGGGTCCGGGTCCGACGACCGCGGTGACCACCGCGCCGGCCGTCCGCCGCGCCACGCCCAGCCGGTATGCGACGGCCCGCGAGGCACTGCACACGGTGTTCGGCTACGACGACTTCCGCGGCGACCAGGCGGCCATCGTCGAGCAGGTCATCGGCGGCGGCGACGCCGTCGTCCTGATGCCCACCGGCGGCGGCAAGAGCATCACGTACCAGGTGCCCGCTCTCGTGCGGGAGGGCACCGGACTGGTCATCAGCCCGCTCATCGCGCTCATGCACGACCAGGTCGATGCGCTGCGCGCCAACGGGGTGAAGGCCGCGTACCTCAACTCCACCCAGTCGATCGAGGAGCGCCGCGAGGTCGAGCGCGCCTATGTCGCCGGAGAGCTCGACCTCATCTACGTCGCCCCGGAGCGACTGTCGAGCGCGCAGACCACCTCCCTCCTGCAGCGCGGCACGCTCAGTGTCATCGCCATCGACGAGGCCCACTGCGTGTCGCAGTGGGGTCATGACTTCCGGCCCGACTACCTCGCGCTCGGCGACTTGGGCGAGCGGTTCCCCGGCGTCCCGCGGATGGCCCTGACCGCCACCGCGACGCGGGCCACGCACAAGGAGCTCACCGAGCGCCTGCACCTCGACGCGGCGAAGCACTTCGTGGCGAGCTTCGACCGCCCCAACATCCAGTACCGCATCGTCCCGAAGGTCGATCCCCGCAAGCAGCTCGTGCAGTTCATCCGGTCGCAGCCCGAGGGGGCGGCGGGCATCGTCTACGCGCTCAGCCGCAAGTCGGTCGAGCAGACGGCGACCTATCTCGCCGCGCAGGGTCTCGACGCGCTGCCGTACCACGCCGGTCTGCCCGCCGAGGTGCGGGCGGCGAACCAGTCACGCTTCCTCCGTGAAGACGGCGTGGTGATGGTGGCGACCATCGCGTTCGGCATGGGGATCGACAAGCCCGACGTGCGCTTCGTCGCCCACATCGATCTGCCGAAGTCGGTCGAGGGGTACTACCAGGAGACCGGCCGCGCCGGTCGCGACGGCGAGCCGTCCGTGGCGTGGATGGCGTACGGGCTCGGCGACGTCGTGCAGCAGCGCCGGCTGATCGATCAGAGTCCCGGCGACCGCACGTTCAAGATGCGCATGGGGCAGCACCTCGATGCGATGCTCGCGCTGTGCGAGACGGTGGAGTGCCGCCGGCAGAACCTCCTCGGGTACTTCGGTCAGGAGTCGCAGCCCTGCGGCAACTGCGACACGTGCCTCGACGACACGGCGACCTTCGACGGGCTCGTCCCCGCACAGAAGCTGCTGTCCACGATCGTGCGGCTCAAGCGGGAGCGGAATCAGGCCTTCGGTGCCGGCCACCTCATCGACATCCTCCGCGGGGCCTCGACCGAGCGCATCCGCCAGCAGCGGCACGACGCCCTCGCGACCTACGGCATCGGCGCCGACCTCTCCGACCAGGACTGGCGGAGCGTGGTGCGCCAGCTCCTCGCCCGGGGCATCCTCGTCGCGCAGGGCGACTACGGCACGCTCGCACCCGGAGAGGCCGCGGCCGGGGTGCTGCGCGGCGAGACCGCTGTGCCGCTCCGGAAAGACACGATCGGACGCCCGTCCTCGCCGTCCCGCGCCCGGAAGGCGAGTGCCGCCGACGCCCTCGACGCCGGAGACCGGGAGCTGTTCGAGGCGCTGCGGGCCTGGCGCGCCGAGACCGCCAGAGAACAGGGCGTCCCGGCGTACATCGTCTTCGGCGATGCCACGCTCCGTGCGCTCGCGGAGCATCGGCCCACGTCGCACGCCGACCTCGATGGCATCACCGGCATCGGTGCGAAGAAGCGCGAGGCCTATGGCGACGGCGTGCTCGCCGTCATCGCTGCCTCCTGACTCCTCCTGCGCCGGCCCACCCCCTTCCGCGCGAGCCACCCCTTTGCGGACGCTCGCAGGGGGCCGGGACGCACGGAACGGGGTGGGTCGACGGGGCTACGAACGCGGAACCTGTCGCGAGCCGACAAGGGCGGGCGCGCACGGGGCGGTCAGGCGTTGGAGGATGCGGACAGGGGACTTCGTGCGGTTTTGTCGCACACCTACCATGAGAGGCATCCACCTTCGTCTCTCTGAGAGGAACGCTCATGGTCGACGCCGCCGTCCGCCCTTCGACGACACCTGACCCGCGCGAGAGCGCGACCGCCCCGCGGATCGATGTCGCCCGCCTGAACGACGCCCTCATGGGCACCTGGGGCGACGTGCGCCGCCAGGCCCGCGAGATGATCAAGGACTCCGCGTTCTGGCGGAAGGACGAGCTCGGCAAGGACGACCACCGCGAGCGCGTGCTCAGCCAGCTCCACCTCCTCGTAGACAACAAGGCCGTGCACCGGGCGTTCCCGAAGCGCTTCGGCGGCGAGGAGAACAACGGCGGCAACATCGCCGGGTTCGAGGAGCTCGTCGCCGCCGATCCGAGCCTGCAGATCAAGTCGGGCGTGCAGTGGGGGCTCTTCGGCTCCGCGATCCTGCAGCTCGGCACGAAGGAGCACCACGACAGGTGGCTCCCCGGTGTCATGGACCTGTCGATCCCCGGCGCGTTCGCGATGACCGAGATCGGGCACGGCTCCGACGTCGCCGCTGTCGGTACCACCGCCACCTACGATCCGGAGACGGAGGAGTTCGTCATCCACACGCCGTTCCGGGGAGCTGTGAAGGAGTACCTCGGCAACGCGGCGCTGCACGGCATCGCGGCGACCGTGTTCGCGCAGCTCATCACCAACGGCGTGAACCACGGCGTGCACTGCTTCTACGTGCCCCTGCGCGGCGAGGACGGCGTGGATCTGCCGGGCATCGGTCGCGAGGACGACGGTCTCAAGGGCGGACTGAACGGCATCGACAACGGCCGTCTCTCCTTCGACCAGGTGCGCATCCCGCGCACGAACCTGCTGAACCGCTACGGCGACGTCGCCCCGGACGGCACCTACTCCAGCGCGATCGACAGCCCCGGCCGCCGCTTCTTCACGATGCTCGGCACCCTCGTGCAGGGACGCGTCTCGCTCGACGGCGCCGCTTCCTGGGCGTCCGCGCTCGGCCTCCACATCGCGATCACCTACGCCACGCAGCGTCGCCAGTTCGACGGTGCGGACGGGCAGGAGGTCGTGCTGATGGACTACGGCAAGCACCAGCGCCGGCTGCTCCCGCGCCTGGCCACCACGTACGCGCAGATCTTCGCGCACGACGAGTTCCTGCAGAAGTTCGACGGGGTCTTCTCCGGCCGCTCCGACACCCCGGACGACCGCGAGGATCTGGAGACGCTCGCGGCCGCGCTCAAGCCGCTGTCGACCTGGCATGCGCTCGACACCCTGCAGGATGCCCGCGAGGCGTGCGGCGGCGCCGGCTTCATGTTCGAGAACCGGCTCGTCGGGCTCCGCGCCGATCTCGACATCTACGTCACGTTCGAGGGCGACAACAACGTCCTGCTCCAGCTCGTCGGCAAGCGGCTGCTGACCGACTACGCGAAGCAGTTCCAGGGCAAGGACGCCGCGGCCCTCGCGCGCTACGCCGTGGGGATGACCGCCGGCAAGGTGTTCCACGGCGCCGGCCTCCGTCAGCTCGGTCAGGCGGTGACCGACTTCGGTCAGGTCGCCCGGTCGGTGGAGCGCGGACTGCGCGAGGAGCAGCAGCACGACCTCCTCGCAGGGCGTGTGCAGCAGATGGTCGCCGACATCGCGACCCGGCTGCGCGCCGCCGGCAAGGACAAGGTGCTCGGGGCGCGGCTGTTCAACGAGAACCAGGCCGAGCTCATCGAGGCGGCCAGGGCGCACGGCGAGCTGCTGCAGTGGGAGGCCTTCACCGACGCCGTCCACGCGATGGACGACGCCGAGACGAAGAAGGTCATGACCTGGCTCCGCGACCTCTTCGGACTGCAGCTCATCGAGAAGCACCTCGCCTGGCACCTCATCCACGGGCGGCTCTCCACCCAGCGGGCGGCGGCGGTGTCGAGCTACATCGATCGGCTGTGCGCGCGGCTGCGTCCGTACGCGCTCGACCTCGTGGACGCGTTCGGCTACGAGCCCGAGCACGTGCGGGCGCCCATCGCGAGCGGCGCGGAGAAGCAGCGGCAGGACGAGGCCCGTGCGTACTACGCCGACCTCGAGGCCACCGGTCAGGCTCCCGTCCTGGAGAAGACCCTCAAGCGGCAGAAGCGCTGAGCGGTCGGCCCGGGCCGTACCGACGGCCCGGGCCCTCCGGACAGCGGATTCATCGACGCCGGCGGATAGTCTCGGCGAGTACCGACCCGAGGAGCATCATGTCGACCGTCACCGCCTACGCCGCCCCCGCCGAAGCCGCCCCGCTCGAGAAGACCGTCATCGAGCGCCGGGAGCTGGGCCCGCACGACATCCTCATCGACATCGCCTTCGCCGGCATCTGCCACTCCGACATCCACACCGTCCGCGGCGACTGGGGCCCGCAGCAGTACCCGCTCGCCCCGGGACACGAGATCACCGGAACGGTCGCCGCGGTGGGGACCGAGGTCACGAAGCACGCCCTCGGCGACCGCGTCGGCGTCGGCTGCCTCGTGAACTCGTGCCGGGAGTGCGTGTACTGCCTCCGCGGCGACGAGCAGTTCTGCACGCAGGGCGCCGTCGGCACCTACGGGGCGGTCGACCGCGACGGGACGATCACCCAGGGCGGCTACTCCCAGCAGGTCGTCGTCACCGAGGACTTCGTGCTGCGGATCCCGGACGCTCTGCCCCTGGACGCGGCGGCTCCCCTGCTGTGCGCGGGCATCACCACGTACTCGCCGCTGCGGCACTGGAAGGTCGGCCCCGGCACGCGCGTCGCGGTGGTCGGACTCGGCGGGCTCGGCCACATGGGCGTGCAGATCGCGCACGCCCTGGGCGCCGAGGTGACCGTGCTGTCCCAGACGCTCGCGAAGCAGGACGACGGTCTCCGGCTCGGCGCCGACCACTACTTCGCGACGGGCGACCGGGAGACCTTCCGCGAGCTGCGCGGCTCCTTCGATGTGATCCTCAACACCGTGAGCGCCGTCATCGACCTCCGCTCCTACCTCGGGCTGCTCGACGTGGACGGCACCATCGTGTGCGTCGGTGCTCCCGCGGAGGCCCTCGCCCTGAACGCGGGGTCGCTGATCGCCGGGCGGCGTTCCATCGCCGGGTCGAACATCGGCGGCATCCGGGAGACCCAGGAGATGCTCGACTTCTGTGCGGAGCACGGCATCACCGCGCAGATCGAGGTCATCCCCGCCTCGGCCATCAATGAGGCGTACGAGCGCGTCCTCGCGTCCGACGTCCGCTACCGCTTCGTCATCGACGCCGCCACCTTCGCCGACTGACCCCCCTCCCGTCCCGGTCCCTCGTCCTATCCGGTACGGGATCAGAAGCGCACCCCCTTCACCCTCGCGAGGCGCGATCTCCGTCTCGCTCCCGTCCCGCTCCCGCTCCCGTCTCGCTCCCGCTCCCGTCCGGTGCGGGAGCAAAAGCGCACCTCCGGTGCCCGCGTTGGGAGCGATTTCCGTCCCGTGACCGTGGAGCCCCTGGGGCGGGACGGAAAAGTCTCCGGGCGAGGGCCGCGTCGGTGCGGTTCTGATCCCGCGCTGGCCTTGGGTGGGCGCGCGCGGAGGACGAGCGGCGGGCGCGGAACCGGGTGCACCGTGCCACGGCGGTCCGCTGCCTCCGCGGTCGGTGCGGGATGGGAAAGGTGCCGGAGTTCCGTGTCGGAGGGTCCGCTTTGATCTCGCGTCGGAGGTACGGGTGCGGGATCGAAAAGGTGCCGCGGATTTGTGTCGAAGGGCCCCTTTCGATCCCCCGTTGGAGGTGTGCGTCGGGGCGGGATGGAAAACGGGCCTGGGGAGGCGGGGGGAGGGGCGGAAGTGAACTCGCACCGGGGACGCGGGACCAGGGGACGTGGGACGGGTGGGGCGTCGGTGGGGGCGGATACGGTGAGGGGATGACCTCCCTCCTCCTGGGGCCCGACTCCCGTGCGCGCTGCGCGTGGGTCGGCGACGACGCAGAATACCGGCGGTACCACGACGAGGAGTGGGGGACGCCGCTGCACGGGGACCGTGCGCTGTTCGAGAAGATGGCGCTGGAGGGGTTCCAGGCGGGACTCTCGTGGATCACGATCCTGCGCAAGCGCCCGCGGTTCCGGGAGGTGTTCGCCGGCTTCGAGCCCGCGGCGGTGTCGGCGTTCGACGAGGCGGACGTGGAACGGCTGATGGCCGACACCGGCATCATCCGCAACCGCGCCAAGATCCTCGCGACGATCGGCAACGCCCGGATCGTGGAGTCGATGGCCGACGGGGAGCTCGACGCGCTGATGTGGTCGTTCGCCCCGCCGGCGACCGGAGCACGGCCACGGGAGTTCGCCGACGTCCCCGCCGTCACTCCGGAGTCGACCGCGTTGAGCAAGGAACTGCGGCGGCGAGGCTTCTGCTTCGTCGGGCCGACGACGATGTACGCACTCATGCAGTCGGCGGGCATGGTGGACGACCACATCGAGGGGTGCTGGAAGGTCTGACGGTCCGACGAGAAGAGAGCGGGGCCACACTCCCTCGCCCGATATACTCGCCACATCGGGGGATCCCCCGGCGCACGACGCCGGGCGGCTGCAGGCGCGCGGTCTCCCATCAGACCGTGAGGAGCAGGTGTGGCAACGCGCATGGCAGCGACACCGCCGACGCTGGCGGGGTACAGCTATGTGCGTCCGCTCGGGTCCGGTGGATTCGCCGATGTGTTCCTCTACGAACAGGACATGCCGCGCCGCGTCGTCGCCGTCAAGGTCCTGCTCGCGGATGCCGTGAACCCCGAGGTGCTGCAGACCTTCAACGTGGAAGCCGACATATCGGCGCGGCTGAGTGCCCACCCCTCGATCGTCACGATCTACCAGGCGTCCATCTCGGCGGATGGGCGGCCGTACTTCGCGATGGAGTACTGCCCCGACACGATGAGCGCGCGCTACAAGAAGGCCCCGCTTCCACTCGCGGAGGTGCTCGACATCGGCGTCCGCATGGCCGGCGCTCTGGAGACCGTGCACCGGGCCGGTCTGCTGCACCGCGACATCAAGCCCTCGAATGTGCTCATCAACTCGCTCGGCGCGCCCGTGCTGGCCGACTTCGGCATCGCCGCTGCCGTCATCGAGGAGGGCGAGGGCGAGACGATCGCGATGTCCGTGCCCTGGAGCTCTCCCGAGGTGCTGCAGGAGCGCGTGTCCGGATCCATCCCCAGCGAGGTGTGGAGCCTCGGCGCGACGCTGTACACGCTGCTCGCCGGCCGCAGTCCGTTCGAACGCGGCGACCGCGGCTCGAACTCGCGCGATCAGCTCACGGACCGCATCATCAAGGCGCGGTACACGGCGGTGCCGGTCCCCGGCATTCCGCCGATCATCGACGACATCTTCGCGAGCGCCATGCACCGCGACCCGGCGAAGCGGCCGGCGAGCATGGCGGAGTTCGCGGAGAAGCTGCGCTGGGCGCAGTACGAGCTCGGCATCTCGCCGACGGCCTTCGAGGCGGCGTCGGCGGAGTGGGCCGCGGCGGCGCCGGTGAACTTCTCGGATACGAGCGTCCGCGGGCCGGTCATCACGACGGTCGCGCCCGACTCGCGGAGGGCAGCGCGCGCCGCCCGTCCGCAGGCCGCACGCCGTGAGCGGGACGACATCCCCGCGAGCACCCGAGGCCGAAGCCGGTCCCCCCTTGTCGTCGGTATCGTCGGCGCCGTGATCGGCGCCGCCGTCATCGCGGGTCTCGGAACCGCGGTCCTGTTCCTCACGGGGATCCTCTGATGGCGGCAGGCAACCGCACCGCCGCCGAGGCGGCGACCCCGCCCAGGGGCAAGCTGATCGCGCTGATCTCGGGGATCATCGCGCTCGTGGTCGTCGTGGCGCTCGCGGTGACGGCACAGGGGTATCAGTCGCGGGAGGTGCCGCGTCTCGAACCGGCGGTCTGGGTCATGCGCGACAGCGGACAGTATGCGCGCGTCAACACCGAGCTCGCCGAGATCGACACCGTCCGCGATGTCGATGACCCTGAGGCGGTCTGGCAGAGCGGCTCCAGCACTGTGCTCTACGCACAGGGGAACCGGCAGCGGTGGGACGTCGATCCGGCCAGCCCCGCCGATCTGCTCTCCGACAGCTCTGAAGAGGGGACCCCGCTCGCTTCGCAGCCGACCCCCGCCGGGACCCGCGACGTCCTCTCCGCCGGGGTCTACGTGGCCTACCGCACCGACACCGGGCAGGTGTCGGTGTCGACCCTCGCACCGGGGGCGGGCACGGCCCTCGTCGACCCCTTCGCCGAGGTCGAGGTCGAGGAGGGGGAGGACCCGCCGACGTACACCGCCGATGCCATCGGGCTGTCGCCGGATGGCCTGCTCGTCCTCTACTCGGCGGACGAGGGGGCCGTGCGCCGCTTCGACATCGACGAGCACCGGTTCCTGGGGGATGAGTCACCCGTGGCCGATGCGCCGGAAGCCGGGGAGGGCCTGGCGATCGCGGTCGTCGGGGAACGCTGGGCGATGCTGCAGCCGACCTCCGGCGAGCTGTGGCTCTCCGGTCGCGATGCGGCGGTCACGCTCGACGTCGCCGAGGACGCACGCCTGCAGCGTGGAGCCGCCGAGGGCGACGCGGTGCTCGTCGCGGACTCGGACGGCCTCGTCTCCGTCGACCTCGCGTCCGGAGAGGCCGACCGGGTGGCGGAGGCCTCCGGCGTCCCCGCCGCACCGGTCACGGTCCGGGGGGAGACCTACGCGGCGTGGCTCGACAGCGGCGGCGGAACCCTGTGGAGCGCGGGGGAGACCACTCCGCTGCAGGTCCCGGACGAGACGCTCGACGCGGCAGCCATCGACCCGGTCTTCCAGGGCAACGGCGATCGCGCGGTGCTGGTCGAGACCGGGACGGGCCTCATCTGGACGGCGCCGGACGGCGTGCTGATCCCGCTCGAGCAGTGGAAGATCGAGGACGACACGGAGCAGCAGGAGGGCACGATCGTCGTCGAGGACGTGGCGGAGCAGCTTCCGCCGGTGGCCGTCGACGACGCGTTCGGTGTGCGTGCGGGGGAGCAGGTCCTCCTGCCGGTCCTCCTGAACGATCACGACCCGAACAAGAAGGACGTCCTCACGATCGATCCCGAGTCCGTCGCGGCAGGCCTGAGCGATCCGGCATTCGGGGAATTGGCGCTCGTGGCGGACGGCCAGTCGCTGGTCGTCGATGTGAAGGCGGGCTCCGGCCAGGCGAGCTTCACGTACGCCGTGACGGACGGCGCGGCCGTCTCGCCGCCGGCGACCGTGACGCTGACGGTCGTCGATCCAGGAGTCAACTCCGCCCCGGTGTGGTGCGGCGTCGACGCCTGCAAGCAGGAGTGGCCGACGCCGCAGATCCTCGCCGGCGGCAGCACGATCGTCTCAGCGCTCTCCGGCTGGGTCGACCCCGAGGGTGATGCCTTCATCCTGAGCGACGCCTACGAGACGGATCCCTCGGCACCGGTGATGGTGGCGCCGACGGACGACGGCCGCGTCGCCATCCGGCACACCGACCCGAACGCCGCGGATGCCGTGATCCCGGTCACGGTGGTGGTGCAGGACGTGCACGGTGCGACCGCAGAGAAGACCCTCGAAGTCCAGGTCAGCGGCAGCCCTGCCCTCCAGGCATCGGCCGTCGCGGTGACCGCGCGCGTGGGCGAGCGGCAGTCCATCCGCATCTCCGACCATCTGTCCGGGGGCTCCGGGTCGTATCGCCTCGTCGACGCCGTCCAGACCGCCGCGACTGCGCAGGGCTTCGAGGTCACCCCCAACGCGGCCGCGGGCACCGTGGAGTTGACCGCGGCGGAGCCGGGCCAGTACGTGGTCACGTACACCGCGCAGGACGCCACGACCCAGGCGGAGCAGTCGGCGGTCATCCGCGTCACGGCGGTCGACGGCTCCGCAGCGCTCGCGATGGCGCCGTTGACGGCGTTCGTCCGCGAGGGCGAGGACACGACCGTCGATGTGCTCCGCGCGGTGCAGAACACCAGCGGACGGGTGCTGCTGCTGTCCGACGCCGTGAGCTCCACCCCGCAGCTCAACGTGCGCGTGGTCGGGAACGAGAGCCTGCGGGTGAACGGGACGACGGAGGACGGCGAGCCCGGCCTGATCGGCAAGGCCACCGTCACGGTCGCGGATGGCGCGGGCGGGGCCGTCCAGGGCACGGTGAGCGTGTTCCTCACCCCGCCGTCCACCGTCACCCGCCCGATCGTCTTCCCGGACGCGGTGACGGTGCGGGCGGGCTCGCTCACGCGTATCGAGGTCGCCGCCAATGACGTCGCCCCCCGCGGGGAGCCGCTCCTGGTGCTCCCGGAGGTGACGGGGTCGGGCGAACCGGACGAACTCGTCTTCGCCGACCGCAACGCGCTGCGCTACCTGGCGCCGAAGACGCCAGGCACCTATCGGCTGACGTACTCGGTCTCGCTCGAACGGAACCCCTCCCTCTCCGACGACGGCGTCGTGACGGTCACCGTCGTGCCGCCCGGGACGAACCGCGCTCCCACGCCGATCGCTCTCACCGGTCGCGTCCTCAGCGGGCAGACCGTGACGATTCCGGTACCCACGACCGGGATGGACGGAGACGGGGACCGGGTGGTGCTGTCCGGCGTCGACCAGCCGAAGAAGGGCGGGGGCACGGCGACCATCTCGGCCAGCGGCGAGGCGATCGTGTACCGGGCCCCGGCCGGGGGAGTGGACGGCGGACAGGTGTCGTTCCGGTACACCGTGCGCGACCCGCAGGGTGAGGAAGGCAGCGGCGCGGTCCGCATCGGCGTCCTGGACGCGGATGTCGAGGACGCCGCTCCGGTGACGTTCAGCGACTACGTCCGGGTCGAGGCGGGGTCCCGCACACCGGTCGTGCTGGACCCCCGGTCGAACGACCTCGACCCCGCGCAGAGCGAGCTCGAGATCACCGCGCTCGTCCCGAACGCGCCCCCCGTCAAGGGGAACCCGCTGTACGAGCGGCTGAATGCACTGATCGATTCCGACACCTCCCTGAAGGACGGGCGCGTCGTGCTGCGCGCCGGGGAGACGGCGGGGACGAACTCGTACTTCTACACGGTGAAGTCGACGCGGACCGGGAGCACGGCGCAGGGCCTCATCGTGCTGACCGTGACCGAGGGCACGGTCGCCGATCAGCCGGTCGTGACGGACACGGTGCTCACGGCGCGCGACCGGGACGACCTCGTGGACGGTGGCCTCGACGTCGTCACGGACCGGGTGCGCTGGCCGTCCGGCGACGTCTCGTCGCTCCGTCTGAGCCTGTGGGGCGATCAGGCCGGGTACACGGTGAAGGGGAACCGGATCATCGGCCCCGCTCCGAAGGAGGGCGCACTGGTGCCCTTCCAGCTCACCGGAAACGCCGCCGGCGGACGGGACGTGACCGCCTACGGCTTCCTGCGGATCCCGGCGTTCGACGACATGCAGGTCCAGCTCGTCCCCGGCGCGACGCCGGTCGTCGTCGATGAGGACGCGGCCGTCAGCTTCGCGGTGCCGGACTACCTCGATCTGCCGTCATCGGATGCCGTGGAGATCGGCTCCGGAGCGTTCACCGCGCAGCGGGCTGCGGCGTCGTGCGCGGCCGATGGCCCCCGCAAGGCGGAGTACCGTGCCGGTCGTGAGGCGCCGTGGTCGGACACCTGCCTGATCCCGGTGCGTCTGGACGGACAGAAGCGCTGGTCCTACATCGACGTCCCGGTCAGCATCCGTCCGTCCGAACCGCAGCTGCTGCTCTCCTCGATCTCGCACACGATCGCGCCGGGAGCCACGGAGAGCGTCGACCTCTACGCCAACATGGCCGCGTGGGAAGGCGGGCGCGAGGGCAACGCGGGCTCCCTCGAGTACCGGATCGTGTACTCGGGTTCGGCGTTCGTGGTCACGCAGAGCGGGGCGAAGCTGACGATCGAGGCGCGCGCCGACGCGCGACCGGGCAACACCGAGAACGTCAGCGTGACGGTGCCGCAGTACGGACAGCCCTCAGCCTCCGTGCGTCTGGTCGTGGGCGCAGCCCCACCGGACGCCCCGCGGGGAGCGACCTTCACGAAGCAGTGCGTCGTCACCAGCGCCCGCTGCTCGATCGACGTCGTCGATGTGGCGGGCGAGTACGATCCCTTCGCCGGCAAGCCGGGATCCGGGCTGCGACTGATGTCGCTCGGGGCGGGATCGCGCTGCGACGTCGCCTCGTTCTCGACGGCGGGCTCCAAGACGATCACCGCGAGCTGGCCCGGTGGCGGGCAGGCGCCGGGCGGGCAGTGCGTGGTCTCGTTCGTCGTGGCCGACGCGCAGGGGCGAACCGGCACGGGCACCCTCACGCTCGACCTGCAGGGATTCCCGCAGGCGCCGGCGAGCGTGACCACCGTGGGTTTCACCCGCTCGACGGTCGTGCTGGAGGTGCCGCTCGGCGAGGCGCGCCGCGCCCACCCCGCGGTGTCGGGCGTGACCATCCTCCAGGACGGGGCGGCGGCCAATGCCTCCTGCAGTCCGGCCGGTGCTGTGTACCGCTGCACGGTGAATGGGCTGACCAACGGCGCGCCGCACACCTTCACGGCTGCAGCGGTCAACGCCGTCGGCACCTCGGCGTCCACCTCGCCGCACACGAGCTGGGCCTACGCCGCCCCGGTCGTGGCGAACGCGACGGCCACGCCGGAGTATCGACCGGGGGTCTCCGACCGCGGGCGCGGGGCGGTGCGGGTATCGATCGATGCCGCCGACGATGCTGTCTCCTTCCGGATCGAGGAGACGGGCGAGGTCATCAATCGCACGGGGGCGACCACCACGGCCGATATCTCGCTGTCGCCGGGGGCGCAGACGCTCACGATCGTCCCGATCAGCCAGTTCCAGCCGCCCACCGGCGGCGGCAACGAAGGCGGCGGGTTCCGTACAGCCGTGACCGTCGCCGGCTCCGTGTACTTCGACCCGGCGACGACGCAGGCGACGGCGGTCTCGAACACGGCGGTGAACGTCTCCGGCATCGCGGCACAGGCGAACGGCAGCACCAGGGGCGTCCAGGTCACCTATGTCGCGTGGCGATCGGGCAGCGTCAGCTGCACGGCGAACGGAGACGGCACGCTGTCGGTCTCCGGCGGCGAGGTGCGGTCCGAGTCCCCCTCTCTGCAGGGGCTGCGGCCGTACCAGCTGTACTACGTCAAGGCGTGCGCATCGAACGGCTACGGCGTGGCCGAGTCGTCCACGACAACCGTCTTCACGTTCACGTTCGTCGACGGGCCCGGCGGTGACACCACCTACACGGTCGCGAAGGACCCCCGGCGCGACGGGAACCGCTATGACTACGGTCTGGCGTCGGCGCCGCGCATCGACGTCGAGAACGGCTTCGTGCCGCAGTACTACATGTACGGGCAGTGGGTCGGCGACTTCGCCCTCACCCCGGACTCGTCCCCGGGGCAGGTCCGCGCCCGCGCCTGCCATGCCACGCAGACCGGCTCGTGCTCCGGAGAGGTGAACATCACCGCGACGACCGCGCCGACCGTCGTCAACGCCGTGTTCCAGCCCTGCATGCCCGTCGTCGAGGGCGATGCCGTGACGGTGTCCGCCGCGGCACGCGGCTCGTACATCCTCGAGGTGACGCCCCTGGTCGACACCCCCGGCACCTTCGACGCGAAGATCACGTGGACCGGAGCCTTCGCCACCCTGACCCCCATCACGCATCGCATCACGGGCCTGTGCCCCTGACCGCCGAGCACACCGACACGAATACTCTTTCCCTATGCCAGCCACCGCAGCAGCCCCCGTCACCATCGCTCCCGAGCAGGCCTCCTGGTTCGCCGAGACGTTCTCGATCCTGACCGGCAACATCGAGCAGGCGATCCTCGGCAAGCGCCACGTGGTCGAGCTCGTGCTCGCCACCGCCGTCAGCGGAGGCCACGTCCTCCTGGAGGACTACCCGGGAACCGGCAAGACCGCCCTCGCCCGCGCCGTCGCGCAGACCGTCAACGGGACCAGCAGCCGCATCCAGTTCACGCCCGACCTCCTTCCGGGAGATGTGACCGGCATCACCGTCTACGACCAGAAGGAGGGCACGTTCGAGTTCCACGCGGGACCCGTCTTCGCGAACATCGTGCTCGCCGACGAGATCAACAGGGCGAGCCCGAAGACCCAGTCCGCGCTGCTCGAGGTCATGGAGGAGGGCACGGTCACGGTCGACGGCGTCACCCGGTCCGTCGGCTCCCCGTTCCTCGTGATGGCGACGCAGAACCCCATCGAGCAGGGCGGCACCTACCGGCTCCCGGAGGCGCAGCTCGACCGCTTCATGATCAAGACCTCGATCGGCTACCCCGACGAGGCGGCGACGATGCGCATCCTGCAGGGCGCCGGCCGGCCGAAGACGGTGCTCGACGGCATCGTCGACACCGACACGATCCTGACGATGGCGGAGATGTCGCGCGGGGTGTACGTGAACCCGCTGGTGTCGGACTACATCATGCGCATCGTCGACGCCACGCGGCGGGCGTCCGAGGTCCGTCTCGGCGCCAGTGTGCGCGGCGCCCTCGCGCTGTCCCGGCTGGTGATGACGTGGGCGGCCAAGAACGGGCGCACGTTCGTGACGCCCGACGACGTGCGCGAGCTCGCCGTCGTCGCCCTCGCGCACCGCCTCGTGCTCGAGCCGGAGGCCGAGTTCGACGGGGTGACGGCTGTGGCCGTCGTCGGGCAGATCCTCCTCGACGTCGAACCCCCACGCGAGAACGGCACTGCGTGACCTTCAGCACCGAATCCCGCCTGACGCGCACGACCGCGGGCACGAGCACGTCGACGCGGACGTCCACCGTCACGCGTTACGACCGCACGCGCCGCGGTCCCGTGCGCGGCGCGGTCTTCGGCGCGCGTCGGGTGGTCCGCTCCGTGGGGCGCGCGACCAAGGCCACGGTCGGCTGGGTCCGTGAGACGGTCACCACGGCGGGGATGCTCGTCGCCGGGGCCGTGGTGCTCGGCGTGCTCGCCGGGGCGCTGTTCGGCTGGGTGGAGGCCTGGGCGGTCGCCACGATCGCGCTCGTGCTGCTGGTGGCCTGTGTGCCGTTCATCCTCGGCGCCCACGACTACCGGATCGATCTCGTGCTCGACCGCGACCGCGTGGTCGCGGGCGCGGAGATCGGTGCGACCCTGGACGTCCGCAACAACGGCGAGCGCCTCTCGCTCCCCGGCGTCGTGGACGTGCCGGTCGGTGAGGGCCTCGTCGAGGCGCACGTGCCGCTGCTGCGGCCGGGTGCGCATCATCGGGAAGAGCTGACCATCGCCGCGCACCGCCGCGGCGTCATCGACGTCGGCCCGATGACCATCACTCGCGGCGACCCGATCGGCATCCTCCGCCGCGAGCTCCGGTGGCCGGACGTGCAGCGCATCCACGTGCACCCGGTGACCGTGCGGCTCCCCAGCACCAGTGCGGGACTGATCCGCGACCTCGAGGGCACGCCGAGCACCACTCTGGTGGACGCCGACCTCTCCTTCCATGCCGTGCGCGAGTACGTCGTCGGCGACTCGCCACGCCACATCCACTGGAAGTCCACGGCGAAGACGGGCACCCTCATGGTGCGGCAGTACGAGGAGTCCCGGCACGCGCGCATCGCCGTCATCCTGGATCTCGATCCGGAGTCGTATGCCGACGACGACGAGTTCGAGAACACCGTCAGCGCGGCCGCCTCGCTGGCGCTGCAGGGTGTGCGGGACGGCAGGGACGTGCTGTTCTCCGTGAGCAACGAGATCCCGGAGCACGGCCGTGCGGAGGTGCTGTCGATCCGCACGCTGCCGACGGTGACTCCCAAGGCGCTCCTCGACGCGACCTCCACGATCGATCAGACGGCGCGGGTGATGAGGCTCGAGGCCGTCACCGCTCTCACGGCGCAGTCGTACCCCGACCTCTCCATCGGCTTCCTGCTCACCGGTTCCCTCCTGCCGATCGAGCGTCTGCGCCACGCGGCGGTGAAGCTCCCGGCTGCCGTGGAGGCGGTCGCGGTGCGCAGTGAACTCGGCGCGCAGCCGACGATGCGGACGGCCAGGGAGCTCGCGGTGATGACCCTCGGTGCGCTGGGCGATCTCCCGCAGATGCTCGCCCGAGGAGCGCTGCGATGAGCGCGGCCGGGCCGAAGCGCGGACGCGCTGGATCACGACGGGGCTCCCCGCCCTCTGCCCTGACCCTCTGGTCGCTGGGGTACGTCCTGGTCGGCGTCCTGCTCGCCACGGTGGCCGCCTGGCCGGTCTACGAGTCATCCCGAGCCCTCGCGGTGGGGATCATCGGCGGCCTCCTCGGCATGGCCGTCGCCGTCGTCACGCGTGTCCTGCGCTGGGGCACTCTGCTCGGGGCGCTCGCCGCCGTCGGTGTGTACCTGGTGGTCGCGGTGCCGCTCGCCATCCCGTCCGCTCTCACCTCTGTCCCCGCATTCTTCGGCGGTGTGCGGGATGCCGTGCTCGGGGTCGTGCTGGGCTGGAAGCAGATGCTCACTCTGAACCCGCCGTTGGGGGAGTATCAGGCGGTGCTCATCCCCTTCCTCGTGGTGATGCTGTTCGGGGCGTTCCTCGCCACGCTCTTCGTCTGGAGCGGCGGCAAGCGGGCGGTGGCCGCGGTCCCCGTGGTCGTGGCCATGAGCGTCTTCGGCGTCGCCTTCGGTGTGAGCGGCACGTCCTCCCCGGCCTCGGTGGCCGGCGTCGAGCTTCCCGCACCGCGGGAATGGCTGGTCGGGGTGGCGGTCTTCGTGGTGTCCCTGGTGTGGCTCGTCGGTCGTACGCGCCTGCAGCGCGCCGCCGCGCTGCGGACCGTGGCCGCGGCCAACATCTCCCGGCGGGCGACCCCCGTCTGGCTCACCGCCCGCCGGCACCTGCTCGCCGGGGCGCTGGCGGTCGTCGCTCTGGGGGCCGGCTTCGCGATCACCCCGGCGGCGGCCGGCTGGTCCGACCGCTCGGTGCTGCGCGACGAGATCGAGCCGCAGGTCGTGGTGCAGGAGCAGCCGAGTCCGCTCAGTTCCTACCGCTCCTGGTTCTCCGGCGACACCCTGGACACTCCGGTGGTGGAGCTGGAGGGCGACCCGGGCGCCGTGGACCGCATCCGCTTCGTCACCCTCGACGCGTACGACGGCGAGGACTTCCACATCGACGCCGATGACCGCTTCAGCCGTCTGCCGCGCTCCGCGCTCCCGGGCTCCGGCCGGGTCACGCTGGAGATCACGATCGGCGAGGCCTACCGGGGCATCTGGGTTCCGTCGCCCGCCGGTCTCGCCGAGGCACCTGCGTTCTCCGGCGAGCGTGCGGACGCGCTCGCCGACGGGTTCCATGTGAACGATGACGGTGACACCGCCATCACGATCGCGGAGGCGCCCGGCGGCGGGGAGGGTCTCGTGCCCGGTGATCGCTACTCGGTGCTGGTCGATGCGCCCGGTGCACCGGACGCGGTGACCGCTCTCCAGGGCGGCCGGTCGACCCTCGATGCCGATCGATACCCCGCGCTGGTCGAATGGGCGGAGATGCAGGAGCAGCCCCGCACCGGTGCCGGCTACCTCGAGGTGGTCGACCGTCTCCGATCCCGGGGCTACCTGAGCCACGCGCTGCTCGAGGACGCCGCTGCCACGGGGTGGATCGCGGCTCTCCAGGAGTCCGAGGGCTACGCTTTCGCTCCCAGCTATGCCGGTCACTCCGCAGCCCGCATCGAGGAGCTGTTCACCGAGCTCACCGAGCAGGAGCGTCGGGCGGGTCCCGACGCCGACCCGGAGCTGCTGGTGGCGGCGGTCGGCGACGACGAGCAGTTCTCCGTGGCCGCGGCCCTCCTCGCGCAGCACTGGGGCCTGGAATCCCGTGTGGTGGTGGGAGCGCGACTCGCGGCGGCCGAAGAGGTCCCCGGGATCCCGGCGTGCACCGACGTGTGCACCGGCGCGAACATGAGCGCCTGGGTCGAGGTGCGCGCCTCGGGCGGCGAGTGGATCCCCGTCGACGCGACGCCGCAGTATGCCATGCTGCCGAGCGCCATCACCGAAGGTGAGCAGCTCCCGGAGCACCCCACGGTTCCGGAGCAGCCGCGGTCCGAGGCTCTGGATCCCCCGCAGGCGCAGAGCGACGCGAACAACGATGCGCCCCCGCTGGAGGAGCCCGCCTCGGAGGTCCTCGCCTTCCTGCTGCCGATCCTCCGTGGAGTGGGTCTCGGGCTTCTTGCCCTGCTGCTGCTCGTTCTGCCGTTCCTCGTGCTCGTGGGCGCGAAGAGCCGGCGCGGGCATGCGCGGCGCACGGCCGCAGACCCCGAGGTGCGCCTGGCCGGAGCCTGGGAAGAGCTCGCCGATGTATACGCCGACCATGACGTGCCCATGGACGCGCAGGGCACGAGGATGCAGCGCGCGCAGACGAGCGGTCGCGTGGCAGCACAGCGGCTGGCTGCTCTGGTCGACCGCGCTGTCTTCGCCGAGCACCCGCCCACTTCCGACGAAGCGACGGCCGCCTGGGCGATCGTGGATGCGGAGCGGGCGGAACTGGCGAAGGCGGGGACTCGATGGCAGCGTCTTCGGACCCGGGTGCGGCCGACGTCTTTCGTCGCCAGGACGCGCTCCCTGCGCCTCCCCGGCTTCGGCGCGCGACCCGCGCTCGGTACGCTCGGATGGACCGGTTCACTGGATGACCGGAAGAAGGGGGACTCATGACCGCGCCCGCGGACTCCGGTCTGGCCACGATGCTCGTCATCATCGTCGGACTCGGGCTGCTCGTCGGCCTGGCCGTCTACGTCTGGTACGCCCTCGCGCTGTCGCGCCTGTTCCCCCGCATCGACGGGGAGGGCTGGAAGGGCTGGGTGCCCGTCCTCAACGAGGCCGAGATCCTCGCGCGAGGGGGAGTGCCCGCCTGGTCGGTGGTGTTCTACTTCATCCCGCTCGTGCAGATCTACGGCATCTACCTCAAGGTCGTCGCCACTCATCGCATCAACCGGCGCTTCGGGCGGGGCGCCGGCATGACCGTGCTCGCCATCCTCCTGCCGCCGGTGTGGGCGACCGTGCTCGCATGGGGCCCGGCGCCCTACCCGGAGGGGGACCGTCTCGCGGCCCTCCAGCCGGGTCCGCGGCGCAGCGCCCCGCCTTCCGCGGCTCCCGCGCGCGACGCGTCGGGGTACACGATCCCCTCCCTCGCCCCCGCGGGCAACGGATCGCCGGAGGCGCCGCCGCTGATCTTCCCGGACTACGCCGCGCCGTCCGCGGTCGCTCCTGCAGCGAGTGCCCCGCCGACCGCGGGTGCGCCGCAGGGCGAGCCCCCGGCACCGAGGTCGTTCGCTCCGCCGGCCTTCGCTCCGCCTGCCGCGCCGCCGGCTCCGTCGTCCGCGACGCCGTCTCCGTCGTTCGCACCACCGGCGCCGCCCGCGCCGTCTCCCGCGGCTGCTCCCGTTCCGCCGGCTGCCTCGATTCCGCCTGCTGCCCCGGTTCTGTCTGCGGCGCCCGTGCTTCCGCCTGCGGCCGCTCCGACAGCACCGTCCCCGGCCGCACAGCCGACGCCCTCCACTCCCGCGCTGCCGACGACCGGCATCATGGCCGCGATGGGCGACGTACCGCCGGCCGCCCCGCAGCCCGCGCCGGCCCCTGCTCCCTCCGTGGACTCCTCGCCGAGCGAGGAGCCCGCTGCCCCCGCGCCGGCTCCGGAGGCGAACCGTGTCGTCCGACCCGTGCCGCCCTCGTTCCGCGACGGCGGTCAGCCCGAAGCCCCGCCGATGCCCATGATCCGCCCTGTTCCGTCTGCGACCGATTCCCCCGCAGCAGGACAGAGCGTGCCGGTACCTGCTCCCGCTGTTCCCGAAGGCCTCATCCCCGATGTCGACAAGACCGTGGTGACGCCGCGCCCGACCGACGACGACCTCGACGCCACGGTGGTCGTCGCCCGCAAGCGCGGGGTGCGGCGCGTCCTCGTGCTGGACGACGGTCGTCGGTTCTCGCTGTCCGGCGCGAGCGTCGTGATCGGCCGGAACCCCACCGGGGAACCGGGCGAGCAGCGGCTGGCCATCCCGGACACCACCCGTACGCTCTCGAAGACCCACGCCCGCCTGGTGGTGCAGGAGGACGAGTGGCGCCTGACCGACCTGCACGCCACCAACGGCGTCGTCGTGGTGGCCGACGACGGCTCGGAGACGCTCCTGGACGCCGGGGAGAGCGTGGTCGGCACCGGCCGGTTCATCCTGGGCGAAGTGGGCATGCACGTCGTCGCGGAGCGCGATTCGTGACCGTGGAATCCGTCGTCCTCCGGGTCGCCGCGCTGACCGACACCGGGCTCACGCGGACGGCCAACGAGGACGCGGTGCTCGACGCGCGTCCGGTCTTCCTGGTCGCCGACGGCATGGGTGGGCACGACGCCGGTGATCGCGCCAGCGCGGCTGTCGTCGCCGCCTTCGAGCCGCTGCGCGGACTGCCGGTCGATGTCGGCGACATCAGCGACGCCCTGAGCCGAGCCGCAGCCGTGGTCGAGGACATCGCCGCCGCGCACAAGCGCGGGGCGGGCAGCACCGTGACGGGTGTGGCCCTCGTGGAGCACGAGGGGGCGCCGCACTGGCTCGTCTTCAACGTCGGGGACTCCCGGGTGTATCGGCACCACGGCACCGAGCTGGCGCAGCTCACGATCGACCACTCCCTCGGACAGGAGCTCGTCGATGCCGGTGAGCTCCGCCCCGAAGACCTGGCCTCGTTCTCGCGCCGCAACGTCATCACGCGCGCGGTCGGGGCCCCGGACAGCACGGCGGACAGCTGGCTGCTCCCCGTCGTCGACGGCGAGCGGCTCCTGCTGTGCTCCGACGGGCTGACCGGCGAGGTGAGCGATGAGGCCATCCGCGCGACGCTGACCATGAACGGTCGCCCGGAGACCGCGGCGGCGGCCCTCGTCCGCCGCGCGCTGCAGAGCGGAGGGCGCGACAACGTCTCCGTCCTGGTGATCGACGTCGTCTCCGGCGGCGCACGCACGCGTCCCGACGACGCGACGGGTGGACGGGCCGCCGTGTCCGCCGTCACCGATTCGATGCTCGAGGGCACGACGGTCCCGGTGCGCGCGCGATGAGCGACGACGAGGTCGAGGAGACCGTCATCCTGACCCGCCGAGACCGCCGGCGGGCCGGAGCGGCGGACCCGGTTCCCCCGGCGGCCGATGACACATCGGCCGCCGTCGATGAGGCCACCATCGTGGTGGATCGCGCGAAGACGGCTCCGGCTCCCGACCGAACCGACGATGCCGCGGAGGACGCGTCCGAGGGCGCCATCACCGATGAGCCGGACGATGCCGGGCCCGAGGACGCCGCGGGCGAGGCCATCGACGACGCGACCGTGGTCGTCGATCGCTCCACCCCTCCGGCGGCCGACGTCCCCGAGGACGCCACCGTGGCGGTCGCGCGTCCGGCTCGACGCCTGCGGCGGAAGAAGGGCGCCGCCGCAGAGGGCGACGGCACCGCACCCCAGGCCGCCGAACCGCGGTTCCACGTCGACTCCTTCGCCGCCCCGGATGGCGCACCGGCTCCTGCGATCTACAAGCCCCGGCCGGCACCGCGCAATCCCGTCGCTCCGCCCGTCGTCGTCGGGGCGGCCGCTCCCACGCGCGTGGTGGAGCCCGGGCTGCCGTCCGTCGCCAAGCAGGCGCAGCGGTGGAGCATCATCACCCTTGCTGCGACCGTCGGGGCGAGCGTCGTGTCGGTCGTCGGGCTCGTCGCGCTCGGCTTCGTCGTCTTCGGCTGAGGATCTCCACGCCGGCCGGGAGGCTCTGTATGGTGGACGAGGAAACGCCTTGAGGGGGGATAGTCGATGAGCGACGATGCGGAACGGTTCTTCGAGTTGCGCGACGAGGTGGACAGTCAGGCGAAGATGTTCGCCGATGCGTCCGCGCGGGCTGTTCCCGCCTCCTTCACCGATGAGGCAGGCCTGGTGACGGCGCAGATCGACGAAGACGGAGTGCTCTCCGTCGAGATCGCCGACCGCTGGCGTGACGGCATCGAACCGTCGGCTCTCGGCGACCGCATCGTCGCCGCCTTCCAAGGCTTGAGCGCCGCCAGGGTCGAGGCGTGGGCGGCCAACATCGGCGACGCGGCCGAACAGGATCATCGCCCCTCGCCGATCCCCTCGACGCACGACTCGGTGGCGGCGAGGCTGCAGGAGGCGCTCCTCGCGGAGCCGGAGACCACGCCCGCG
This sequence comes from Microbacterium sp. GbtcB4, assembly GCF_019091465.1. Classification (NCBI taxonomy): domain Bacteria; kingdom Bacillati; phylum Actinomycetota; class Actinomycetes; order Micrococcales; family Microbacteriaceae; genus Microbacterium; species Microbacterium sp. GbtcB4. Next base: position 7,157 of record NZ_JAGXJJ010000001.1, on the reverse strand, counting down.
GTGGAGAGGGCTCTCGAGAACATGCTCGCCTTCCTCGACGACGTCTCCGCCAACATCGACGCGACTTTCGCGGGCGCTCTCAGCCGGGGACGACAGACCGAGGAGGTCGCACCGCTCTCCCGGCACCTCACCGTGGAGCTGTCCGCGGGCGGGCACCTCGTCGCGGTCTCGCTCTCACCGAACTGGGCCGAGCGGTCTTCCGGCGCCCAGATCTCGCGCGAGCTGAACGACACACTCCGCGAGGCTTTCGAGAAGACCCGGGCGACCCGGGACGCGGGGGCGCTCGATGGCAGCCCGCTCGAGAAGTACGGCCGTTTCGTCGATGATCCGGACGCTTTCGTGGCGTTCGTCAGTGGGAAGGAATGAGATGGATCCGGAGATCGCGCTCAGTTTCGAAGCGCTGACGAAAGACGCCACGCTGTGGGACGAGGCGTCCGCAACCCTGCAGTCCAGCGCTGGGGAGATCGCGGGGATCGAGGTGAACCGCGGCGCTTTCTCGTTCGCGGCGATCGACCTGGCCGACCTCTATGCGGAGCTGCATTCCCGCGTGCAGCAACTGCTCACCGACGGTGCGACCAGGACGAGCGAGGGCGCGGCTGCGCTGCGCGCCGTCCGCGATCAGTTCGAGCGCTACGAAGACATCACCCAGTCCGAGCTCTATCGGATCTGGCAACCGGCAGTCTGACCGAAGGCGAGACGACAACGATGAACCCCGTCATTGACCGAGTGCTCGAACTGCTGGCGAAGGTCAAGCAGAAGCTCGACGAGATCGTGCGCCTGATCAACGCGGCGCTCCGCACCATCCCCGCGTACCTGAGCTGGGTCGCCGACCGGGTCAAGGACGCGTGGGACACCACGCTGACCAAGATCCAGGAGATGTGGGATTGGCTGGCGGACAAGCTGAGCTATCTTGGCAACCCCTTCGTGCTCAACGGCGCGGCCGACGGCTGGAAGCGGGTAGGTGGTCAGGTGTCGCGGATCAATGACACGATCGTCGACGCCAACCTGTCGGTGGACGACCGGTGGACAGGGCGCGCCGCGGACCAGTACCAGCAGTCGCTCGAGCCGCAGCGCCGGGCCAACACATCGATCATGTCCGACTACGCGGAGAACATCGGCAACGCCATGAGCGGGCTGGCGGTGGCGATCGCCGCCTTCTGGGGTGCCATCGCCGTCGCCATCCTCACGCTCCTCGGCGCTCTTGCCGGCGCGGCCGTGGCGACGGGAACCATCATCGGCTTGCCGGCGGCTCCGGTGCTCGTCGGTCTCGGCATCGCGACCTTCCTCGTCGCTGCCGGTGCCGGCGTCACCATCCTGTACGTGTCGGCGGGGCAGGCGCGTTCGACCATGACGTCGACGTCGGCCGGCATCACCACCTGGCCGTCGATCGCGACCGCCTGATGAGCGGGGCAGTCCGGACGGCGCGCCCGCGTGTGCCCGCCATCGTCTCCGTTGTCGTCGGCGCGTTCGCGACAATCGCTGCGCTCCTGGCACTCGCCAACGCCTCGGCGGAAGGGGCTCTGCTCGGCGGTGGCCTGGTCGCAGCCGTGGTGGCCGTCCTCAGCTTTCTGCTCGCCGGATACGGCTTCCAGCTCGGACGATCGGCTGCCGCGAAGCTGCCCGCGGCGGGACCGTTGACCCTTCTCGCCCTCCTCACGGCCGTCGTCGGCGTGATCGGGAGCATGGGAGTCTTCGTGCTCAGCGCGGCGAGCGGAAGCCAGAACGGGATGGCTGTGGCGGTCATCGTCCTGGTGCTCTCGTTCATCGAGACGATCGTCGGCTTCCGACTGGTGCGGGTGTCTCGCCAGGATTAGGTTGCCCCTGCTGCCGTTGGCGGGAGATGTCATGGTCACCGGTGCGGCCCTCGTGGGCGCCGTCGTCCGGGCGCGGCAGGCGGCAGCCTCCGGGCGATGATCCGGCACCCGCGGCGGTCAGCGCCGAGAACACCATGGCGAAGACGACGAGCAGACCGGCGAGAGCGAGGAGCCGATCGGTGGCTGCGCTCCGCTCCGTCTGCCCGCCGCGACGAGCGAGGCCGAACGATCGTATGGCGGCCACGGCGAAGCCATGGGGGTCATCTTCTGTCTCCGGTTCTCACGCCTCGGGCTCGGGGCGGTCGAGGAGGCCGCCCTGTCGCTCGACCTCGACCGCCGCGTCGGCGGGGGTCTCCCGGCGTCGCCGGAGGACGATGAGGATGCCGAGGACTCCGAGCAGGCTCGCGCCGGCGATCGCGGCGATCAACGCCACCTCGCGGGTGAGGACGAACGGCGGCACGCCGTGGTCGGGCTCGACGCTCACCGCCGGGGGCCGCACGGCGCTCTCGGCCGTGTCGAAGAAGGGGCTGACGGGTCCGCGGGTGGTGGGGTCGGGGAGGAGCTGAATAGCGGCGGAGGGCCGGATGAAGCCCCAGCCGTTCACGTCATCGCGGTTGTCGGCATCCGCACGGAGCGCCGTGGCCGTCAGCCGATACGCCCACCCCGCCGGGGGATCGTCCGGGTGCGCCTGGGCGACCAGAGCCGCCGCCGCGCTCACATAGCCCGTCGCGTAGCTCGATGCCGGGGCATCGGAGGCGAACAGGCAGTCCCCGCCGCCCGTCGCCGCGGTGAGCACGTTCGCGCCGGGGGCCGTGACCCCGACCTGCGGACCGTGGATCGAGCTGTCGGTCGCGAGCCCCGTCGCGTCGGCCGCGCTGACGCCGAGCGCCTGTTCGTAGGCGGCGGGATACCGGGCTCCGTCCTCCGCCTCGGGGTCGGAGATCCTGTTGCCGCCGCTGGCGACGACGAGCGCTCCGACGGCGGCCGCGTGCTCCACCGCCGCGCGCAGCGCAGGCGAGTCCGTCTCCTGCGACGACGAGACGTTGATGATGTCCGCGCCGTTGTCCGCCGCCCAGTTGATGCCGTCGGCGAGGCGCTGGGCGCTCGGTCCCCACCCCTTGTCGATGTCCTGCGGCGAGTCGCTGCGGAACGCGCGCACCGACAGCAGGCGCGCATCGGGGGCGAGCCCCACCACGCCGGAGCCGGAGACGGGCTGCGCCGCGATCTGCCCGGCGATGGCGGTGCCGTGCCCGGTCAGATCGCTCAGGCCGTCGCCGCGTTCGCCGTCGCCGACGAGGTTCACGCCCCCGACGACGACGCCGGCGAGGTGCGGGTTGCCGGCGTCGATCCCGGAGTCGACGACCGCCACGACCACGCCCTTCCCGGTGGCGAGACGGTTCGCATCCTCCGCCCCGAGGGCCGCGAGTGCCGACGGCGCCTCGGGAGCGAACACCACGGTGCCGGGCTCGCAGGCGCCGGTCGCCATCGACACGATCGTCGTGGGGGCGGTCGGCGCGGCCACCGCGGCGGCCGGCGTCCCCCATACGGCAGCACCCACCACGAGGGTGGCGAGAGCGGCGCGGCGGCGCATCACTCGTCCTCGGAGCCGGGCGACTCTCTCGCGGCCTCTGTGGTCAGCGCCGGCCCGGCGGCGAAGAAGTCGATCCACGCGCTCGGCACCCGCCCGACGTCGCCGGGGGTGTAACCGAGCTGGGCGAGCGGTCCGCTGGCGGCGTCTTCCGCCGACTCGTCCGGCACGGCGCCCGGGATGGCGTACGCGGTACCGGACTCGTCGACGAGCACGGCCATGCCCACCGCCTCGTCCGACGGGCCGCTCGTCTGCACGAGGGCCCCACCGCCGACGGTGACGGCGACACGGTCGCGGTCCTCCGGCAGCTCGGTGCTCGTGGACCCGAGGACGGTGCGGGCGTCGTCGCCCAGGACCGCGCACGGGGTCTCGCCGGAGGCGAGCGGCGTCAGCGGAAGCGTGGGCCAGTCGTCGCCACCGGCGTTCGGAACGGTGGGAACGTCGGCCACCTCCGCCGGAGACACCTCTTCCTCATCCGCGCCGGCCTCCTGCGCGCTGCCGAGCAGGTAGAGCTGGTACGCGAGCGGGCTGAGGCGCGCGAGCTCCCCGGTCGCGAGCGCCACGTAGCGCTCGTCCGCGGGGCTGCCCTGCACGTGCACGATCGTGCCCGCCGTCAGGTCGGTCCCCGGCACCCGGGCGCCGACGGCGTTCAGACGGATCGGCTCGAGGTCGGCGCCGCTCTCGAAGAGGTTGAGCCAGCGTCCGTCGACCTCGATGACGTCGCTGGTGCCGAGGCCGACCGCGCGCAGCACCGCGTTGGCGTCGTCGGCGGGGACGGCGTAGCGGAGGCCGTCGGCGATCACGAAGAGCTCGTCACCGCGCTGCACCACGGCGCCGGTACCCGCCGACGGCTCCGCGATCGGCGCCCCTGACAGCGAGACGGCGGTCCCGGCGGAGTCGTCGATGCACGCGGTCCATGCCGTGTTGATGAGGGCGCTCGGGGTGGGCAGGTCGTCAGGGGCGCCGAGGATGCCGATCGAACCGCCGACCGGGATGCCGTCGAGGGCTGCCTGATCCGTGCGCACGACCTTGAACTCGCCGGCGGGGATGAGCAGGCGGGCGCTCGCGGTGTTGATGACGGGGTACAGCGTCCCCTCGACCGAGACGTAACGGGCGCCCGTGTCGGTGGCGACGATGAGGCGGTTGTTCTGCCAGTCGCCGGGGAGGCCCGGCTGCATGATGCCCCAGAACACGCCGACGAGGATCACGCCGACGGTGAGGGCGATGCCCGCGATGACGGCGCGCAGCGGCTTGGCCGGTTCGAGCTCCTTGCCGCCGGGGGCGCCGCCGGTGAAGGCGGAGAGGAGACGTCGTCGGCTGAAGCCCTGGGCCTCGATCAGGTCCTTCTTGGTCGCCATCGGTCAGACGAGCCCCGCCGTGATGACCCCGAGCGGGAGCAGGAGGGCGAGCGCGACGACCTCGACCGTGTCGCCGAGCCGCGTGAGGCGGAGGCGGGCCTTTGGCGTGAGCAGCGTGAGTCCGATGAGCACCACGGTGGCGACCACGAGGATGAGCAGCATCCAGGTGCGCACGTCGGGGAGGGCGAGCGCGACGGTCACACCGGTCGCGGCGAGGCCGATCGCCCCGATCGCCATCAGCACGAGCACCCCGAGGCGGGCGTGCATCTGCCGCGACTGGAACATCATGCCGACGAAGGCGAGCACGCACAGCACAGCGCCCGTGACGCCGCTGGCGGCGACGAGCGGGGTCGCGATGAGGGCGGCGAGGCCGAGCGCGGCACGGAGCGCGATGAGCGTGCGGGTGCCGGCGGCGGCGCGACGCTTCACCTCCTCGGCGTCGATGGGCTGCGGCGCGGAGAACATGTCCGCGTCGCTCTGCGGCGAGATCACCCGGATGCGGGTGGAGCTCAGAGCCAGCCAGGGGATGCCGTTCGCGAGCAGCGCCGTGGTCGCGAGCATCAGCGCGTAGGAGGCGAGCGGGTCGCCGAAGACCGCGGCCGCCGTGGCCGTGATCCCGATCGAGGCGCCGAGGGCGACGGGCACGAGGTGGATCTCGGGCTTGTCCTGGGTGACGGCCAGGCTGAGGCCCCCGACGACGACGAGTCCGAGCCCGAGAGCCGCGAGCGGCCAGCCCCAGATGCTCTGCGCGGGGACCGCGAGGTAGCCCGCGAGCCCGCCGTACGCTGCGGCGGTGAGTCCGAGCGCATGACCGGCCTCGGGCTGCCGCAGCCGCATCAGCACGGCGGCGGCCACGCTGAGCACGACCGCGCCCGATCCCGCGATGATCGCCGGGAGCAGAGACGTCGGCGGCGTCGCGACGAGGAGCACGGCGCAGAGGGCGAGGAAGGTGAGGCTGACGAAGAGGGCGGTGCGGGAGCTGTCCGCGGGGGTCCAGGAGTTGTGCTGCTCCGCGGTCGCGTCGATCACGGCTTCCACGACGTCGTCGTAGATGCGCGGCTCGCGCATGAGTCCGCCGCGCACCAGGGTCAGCAGCTCGCCGTCGTGCACGCCCTGGGCCGCGGCGCCACGAGCGGGGTCGAGGGGCGTGCCGTCCGCCCGCTGCAGCGCGTATCCGCCGTGCGTGAGGGTCGGGTCCAGCACGCCGAGACTGCGGGCGAAGCCGGGGATGATCTCGACCAGGGGGACCTGCGACGGCACCCCCACGTCGAGCCTGCGGTCGTCGCTGACCACGGAGATCCGCAGCACGGTTCCTGCCACGGTGCCGCTCTGGCTCATATCGGTGGTGTCCCCCCACGTGTGTGATGCTCTCCCGCCGCAGGCATTGCGGGGGTCCGGCCCGGACTCACTCTAGTTGACAGGCCAGATACTATCTGTTGCGCACGCGCGGGCAGGGGCGACGGTCTCGCGCGGCGGAGGGTAACGGAGGGGATCATGCAGGTTGGACGTGTCCGCGGCGTGCGGCGGCTGCTCGTGTGGATGGGAACGCTGGGAACGGTGATGGCATTGGTCGCGCCCGCGGCAGCTCACGCAGCGACGCTGGAGTCAGGTCTGTGGTGGTTCGATCGCGGCAAGGTGCAGGCAGCGCACGATGCGGGCTTCGACGGGACGGGTGTCACCGTCGCGGTCATCGACGGTCAGATCAATCCCGACATCGTCGGTCTCCGCGGCGCGGATCTCGAGGTGAAGGACTCCTACTGTCGCGACGCCGCGGGAGACCCGGTGCCGGCAACGTCGACCGATTATGTGGCGGCATCGCACGGGACGCACGTCGTCTCGATGATCGCGGGGACCGGAGATGCCCCGGCAGGCGGCGTTCCCGTCACCGGGGCCGCGCCTGGTGCGAAGATCCTCTACTACCCGGCGATCGTCACCGATGGGGTGTTCGACACCGCGATGGGGGAGAAGTTCGACGAGCAGTGTCTGCTCGAAGACGGCAGCACGGTCATGGCTGATGGGACGACCGGGGTGTCGCGTGCGATCGAGGATGCGGTAGAGGATGGCGCCGACATCATCTCCATCTCCCTCGGGGGCTTCGATCTGACCGACGCCCTCGCCAAGGCGGAGGCCGCCGGCGTGATCGTGGTGGCGGCTCTTCCGAACAACTCCGGGGTGGCCTCGCAGCCTGCGTCGGGCAACGGCGTCGTCGCAGTGCAGTCGTTCGGTGCCGATGGGAAGATCCAGAGCTCCACCACCATCGAGGGCGTGGGCGAGCCTTCGCCGAATCAGAGCGACGACGTGATCGTCGCTGCGCCGGGGATGGGTGTGCTCGGGCAGGGCAGCGAGAACTCCTGGGACGAGCAGGTCCTCCTCACCGGCACGTCGTATGCGACGCCG